>CAVSCA010000006.1:0-390099 GCA_963726325.1 uncultured Actinomycetes bacterium
GATGTATTGCTAGGAAGCAAAAAGGGCAAGCCTGTATTCTATAGAAGAAGAACCCCTGTATCAGAACAACACTATCTTGCCATGCAGATCAGACTCTTTCACCTATGAACAGTATCAGGAGATCAAGAATTCGCTCAAGGTGCCTTGAACCCAGATTATGCGTTTGAGAGATGTGAAACCCTATCCCTATTTAAACCCAGATTTTGCAATTGAAAGTGCCCATGAGCACTCTATGCGCTTCATGAGTGGCTTAAGCATAAGACTCAATCGTGATCTAAAATGTTTTGAATAGGTCCGTTAAAATAAGTCATCTTGCAGCCTTTAAGGACCGGGAAAATCAGCATTCTCCTAAGGCTGCAAGATGACTTATTTTAACGGATTAAGTTTTTACACATCCTAAATGCAAAATCTGGGTTTAAAAACAATTCCATGCTCACTATGAGTCCTATGCTTAAGGCCGCCTAATATGCATAGCGATTTTATGGGTACATTCAAACGCAAAATCTGTCTTGACCTTTTCAGGAAGAAACCTGGAAGCCCTTGATGATGGCGGTGAGCACGTCATTGACCGGCGTGGGGATGCCCTGCTCGCGGCCGTATCTGCTGATGGCGCCGTTGAGGGCATCGATCTCGGTGAGCCTTCCGCCTTTTGCCATGTCCTGGAGCATGGAGGAGCGGTGCGTTGCCGTGGGTGGGAGTGGTGACTCTGTGAGGGTCTTATAATAGGCTTGGGCGTTTTCATAGGGGAGCTTCACCCCTTTGCCGTCTGCAACCAGAAAGATCTCGGCAATGATCCGGCGCATTGTCTCCATGACCTCGGGGGTTTCCTGCAAACGGCCGTAGGGAACGTTCAAGATGGCACCCAGAGCGTTCAGCGAGCAGTTGTAGAGCACCTTGCCCCACAGGAAGGACGTGATCGTATCACAGAGTGTGGTGTGGATGCCTGCATCGTTGAAGTGGTCACAGACCTTTTCTATTATGTTGACAGGGGCAGTCCCTGAAGGCGAGCCTAAAAGCACCTTGTCGGCATAGACCGTCACCTTTGCAGTGCCCGGACACTCAATCTCGGCGCCGAAGATGACGCGGGCCCCAACTGTCCTTTCCCAACCCACGGCCTGTGCGATGGCCTCCCAGTTGCCAAGACCGTTCTGGATTGAAAAGATTAGAGATTTTTCATGGATAAAAGGCAGTGTTTGGGTAATGACCGCAGCGGTGTGGTAGGACTTGACAGACAGCAGGACCACATCATAGGCCCCTAAAGAGGTCTTTGGTGCCATAATAAGCCTTTATGGAGCCGATCCTGTGTTCTCCCCAGATGCCGGTGATGGTAAGGCCCTGCTTCTGCATGGCCAGCAGGTGGTCGTCCGCGCCCACAAAGGTTACATCATGGCCGCGTTCTGCGAGCAATCCCCCGAACACGCTCCCTAAGGCGCCTGCGCCCATTACCAGGTATTTCATTGCGGACCTCTTATTGTGCACCCCGGGGTAGTATGTGCCCTCCGGGCAGGTAACTCCATACCAAAGGTCGCGAGGCTACCGCAACCGCCATTTCAGGTATCCGTCGATGGAGGCGATGGCATCCTGCGGGTTCCGGAAAACCGCAAGCCCTGCGTCCCTGAAGATGGAGAACATCCTGATGCGCACCTCTTCAATGTCGAGGATGTTCTCTGTAAACTGCGACAGGATGGGGATGACCGGCCCATGATTGGGACGGCGCGTTCATCGACGTGTTGGACATAGACATCATGTGGATTCGCAGCACTAACGGTTCTACGCGGTCGATAGACCCGAACAGGGACAACGACGGGCTTCGAGACGGGGTCGAGTCCACTGCGTTCCAGACTGCGTGGAATACGGGGATGCTCGACCTGTCCACTCGGCTCAGGCATGCGGTGAGCAGTGACTACTCTCTACTCCCCAATGGGAACCTTACGAATTTCGACATGAACGGGTGCCTGTTTGAGACGTTCCTGAACACCAGCACCAAACTCGACGGCGACCCATACGACGTGCCGGGATGGAATCAGTTGGTATGGGACCACTGGCGTGACGACCAGCCAGAGGGTTCAGACTACTTCGCGTGGGCCGCAAGCGGGACAGCCCCGAACTACACGACAGTGATGAACTACCCCGTGAATCACAGCTCGGCCAACTTCACAAACATGCGCTACGCCCTCTGCACCGCACTTCTGGCTGACGGGTACTTCGCGTGGGGCGCTGGTGGATACGCGGGGATTCCAGGGTTCCACAACATCCCTCCCGTGGTTCGACGAGTACGACAACGCCGGAGCGGGCAGGGGCTATCTCGGCCAGCCGACGGGCGCCGCCTACTCGGTCGGCTCCAACGTGTGGCGCCGCGACTACGCCGGGGGCACCGCGCTCGTGAACCCCGACACCGTCGCCCACACCGTCAGCCTGGGCGGCACCTTCCGCAAGATCAGGGGCACCCAGGCGCCGACGGTGAACGACGGCAGCCTCGTCACGCAGGTCACCCTGCAGCCGCGGACGGCATCGTCCTGCTCTCCACCACCGCGGGTCCGACGCCACCCCGCCGTCAGTCTCGATCACCTCACCTGCCAACGGCTCGGTCGCCTCCGGCCTCGTGAACATCGCCGCACGGCCTCGGACAACGTCGGGGTGACCGGGTCGAGTTCAGGGTCGACGGCAACCTCGTGCTCTCCGACACGACCGCGCCCTACGCGGCCACCTGGGACGCGACGGGCGCCTCGGCCGGCTCCCACACGATCACCGCGACGGCCTATGACGCGGCGGGCAACACCAGGGTCTCGAGCGTGAGCGTGACGCAGCCGCCCGACACCACCGCACCCGACCGTCTCGATCACCGCACCGACCGCCGGCGCCACGGTCTCGGGCTCGGTCGCTCTGGCCGCCACGGCCTCGGACAACGTCGGCGTCACCACGGGTCGAGTTCAGAGTCGACGGCAACCTCGTGCTCTCCGACACGACCGCGCCCTACGCGGCCACCTGGGACGCGACGAGCGCCTCGGCCGGCGCCCACACGATCACCGCCACCGCCTATGACGCCGCGGGCAACACCACGGTCTCGAGCGTGAGCGTGACCGGCCCGACACCGACCGACACCACCGACCGTCTCGATCACCGCGCCGGCCGCCGGCGCCACGGTCTCGGGCTCGGTCGCGCTCGCCGCCACGGCCTCGGACAACGTCGGCGTCACCCGGGTCGAGTTCAGAGTCGACGGCAACCTCGTGCTCTCCGACACGACCGCGCCCTACGCGGCCACCTGGGACGCGACGAGCGCCACGGCGGGCGCCCACACGATCACCGCCACCGCCTATGACGCGGCGGGCAACACCACGGTCTCGAGCGTGAGCGTGACCGACCGGCCCGACACCACCGCCCCGACCGTCTCGCATCACCGCGCCGGCCGCCGGCGCCACGGTCTCGGGCTCGGTCGCGCTCGCCGCCACGGCCTCTGACAACGTCGGCGTGACCCGGGTCGAGTTCAGGGTCGACGGCACCCTCGTGCTCTCCGACACGACCGCGCCCTACGCGGCCACCTGGGACGCGACGAGCGCCACGGCCGGCGCCCACACGATCACCGCCACGGCCTATGACGCGGCGGGCAACACCGCGGTCTCGAGCGTGGACGTGACGGTGCCGACCCCCGACGCGACACCTCCCGCCACACCCTCGATCTCTCCCGGCGACGGCGCGATGGTCTCTGGCTCGGTGGGCATCGCAGCGACCGCCGCCGACACCGGAACGGGCGTCGCGAAGGTCGAGTTCCTCGTCGACGGCGTGCTCGTCGGCAGTGACACAAGTTCTCCCTACGGACAGACATGGAGCGCCCGAGACGCGACGCTCGGGTGCGCACGAGATCCAGGCCAAGGCCTACGACCGTGCGGGCAACACGGCCGTCTCCGAGGATCGGTCACTGTGGCGTCGGCTGACAGCGTTCCCACGGTGTCGATCACGTCGCCCAGAACAACGCCACTGTGTCCGGCTCGGTCCAGATCTCGGCGAACGCCACCGACACCGGCTACGGGCATCGCGAAGGTCGAGTTCCGCGTCGACGGCGCCTACATCGGCAAGGACACGACCTATCCGTACGAGCGAGTGTGGGACGCCGCGAGCGCTGTGCCCGGGTACCCACACCGTGGAAGTGCGCGCCTACAATCGCGTGCGCAAGGTGGCCCTGAGCAGAATCGCAGTGGTGGTCGCACCTGCGGCAGCGGAGCGGGCGACGCGGTCGCCGGTCGCGAGACCGGCACGCCTCAATGATCCTGCCGGAGCCCGACTTCTGGGCGCTCACCAGCGTATCGGGTTCCGCCTCGCGGACGAAGATCCCGGCCCGCCAGGGTGTTCGACTTCGTGCCAGGTTGTCCTCAACGACGACCCGATCCCCGGTGGCAGCCCCGTGACGGTATGGCGGAGTGTGGCCGGCAGATGGAACTACGAGGGGATGGCCTCATTCGATGCGGCGACGGGCACGTACGTGCTGCCGCTGGCGCCGCGTCAAAGGCCACCTACTGGTTCCACTACGGAGGGGACAAGAAGCACCAGGCGGCTGGATCCAGCTCAGTCACGGTCTCCACATACCCCACGGTCGGGAAGCCGTCCGTCAGAAGTTCGTCGCGATTCCGCGCGGGACGCAAGATCACGGTCTCTGGACGCTGGTACCGCCAGACTCCCAGCAAGATGAGGGTTCTGGTCTACCGCAAGGTGAACGGCAGGTGGTCGCGGTGCAAGACCGTCGGCGCCAGCTTCCGCCGGACCACCGCCACTGCGGGGACCTACTCGGCCACCTTCAAGGCTGGCAAGAGGGGTGCCTGGCGCGTCGTGGTGATCCCGGACTACGGGGCACCGAGCGATGCTCGCAGTCGGCCGAGATAGTTCCGGGTGAGATAGGCGCAGACAAAGCGCGCAAGGACTACCACCTCGCGTTGACCGAACGCTCCGTGGACCCCGCGGAGCTTCGGCACTACTCCACACTCGCTCCGTAGGGCCGCTCCATCAGACCAGCGCGGCACACGAGCTCGTCGACCCGCTTCACGACCTTGGCGGGCGAGCCCACGACCACCGTGCCGTCAGGAACATCCGCAACCACCACCGACCCGGCACCGACAAGCGCGCCGCGGCCGATCACGACGCCCGGCAGGATCGTCGCGTTCGAGCCGATCCGCGCACCCTGCTTCACGACGGCGCCCCCGACGCATTCCTCGTAGCGCGGACACGGCGGATGCGGATCGTCGGCGAAGACGACGTTAGGCGCGATGAAGACGTCGTCCTCCACGGTCACCAGCTCAAGGAAGCAGCCTGTGTGGATCCGCACGCGGTTGCCGATGCGGTTGCCCGCCTCAAGCACCGCGTTCGTCCCGACCGACACATCATCGCCGATGACGTTGTCCTCGCGAATCAGCACGCCGTGCCCCGACTGGAACCGGTCGCCGATCGTGGTCCCGGCGTAGATGGTCGTGAACTGCCGAATGGTCCCGCCGGCCCCCACGACCAGCTGGCGCTCGCCCACCTCGCATCCGCGCGGCGGCTTGCCCAGGACGCAAGGTGGCTCGGCAACCGTGCCTTCGCCCGAGGACGACGCCCGGGTAGGTCGTCTGCGAGTCGGGTGTCGTGCGGTGGCACGTGGCTCGACCCTTCTAGATCGCGGGACGCGGCACGGGGCCGGAGCCGGACGGGACGAACGCGGCGAGTTCAAGTCCCGGGAATCGACGGCTGCGGCGCAGACGTGCTGCAGACTCATCGAGGTTCCCGTTGGCGCACATCGACGCCTCGGCGCGCTCCAGCGTCCTGCACGACCCGCAGGCCGCTCGCACCGTCGGTCTTCGGCCGACTGCCGGTCCGAACACTATCCACGAAGTGCCTCGCTTCGACACCGAGCGGCTCGCAGGCGTCCAGGTGCGGCGAGACGATGTCCCCGGTGCGGTACGACATCTGGAACTCGCCGAACGAGCCCGGGTTCGTCATGTTCACGCCGTGGTCGTAGAGCTTGACCTTCTCGACGCTCTCGGTGTCGTCGTAGACGAGCATCTTCTTGCTGCCCACCACAAGCGTGCGGCGCAGCTTGACCGGCGACAGCCACGACAGCTGCACCTCGGCAACCGCACCGCTCGGGAAGCGCAGCGTGACGAATGCGACGTCAGCGATGTCGCACTTCACGCAGCCACGCCCCACCGCCGAGACGTGCTCGGGCTCCTCGCCCAGCCAGTCGAACAGGATCGAGAAGTCGTGGGGGGCAAGGTCCCAGATGACGCTCGCGTCCTTCTGGTGCAGCCCCAGGTTGATCCGGCTCGACGAGACGTAGTAGATGTCGCCGATCTCGCCCGAGTCGATGAGGTTCTTGATCGTGACAACCGGCGAGCTGAACTCGAAGGTGTGACCCACCATCAGCGTCACGCCGCGCGCCTCGGCAGCCGCGATCAACGCGCGCGCCTCGGCCTCGCTCGCCGTCATCGGCTTCTCGACGAAGACGTGCTTGCCGGCGTCGATCGCCGCGAGTGCGAGCGGGTAGTGGGTGGAGATCGGCGTGGCTATCAGAACCGCGTCCACCTCGGCATCGCGCAGCACGTCGCCGTAGTCCTCGGTCACCGTCACCGTCGGATAGCGCATCTTCGCCTTGGCCAGCTTGCCGGCGTCGCGGTCACAGACCCACTTGACCGACACGCCGGACAGCTCCATGTAGTTCCGGAGCAGGTTGGGGCCCCAGTAGCCGTATCCAACGAGAGCTACGGTGAGGTTGTCTGGGCTCATTACCAAGCACCCTTTCGTCCGAACACAACGGGGATAGTGCGCAGGATGATCTTTGCGTCAAGGCCAAGCGACCAGTTGTCCACGTACTCGATATCCAGATCGACCATCTCGTCGAAGGTCGTCTGGCAGCGACCGCTCACCTGCCACAGGCCCGTGATACCCGGGTCTGCACCTCGAGCCGCCGCATGGCGCGAGCCGAGTACAGCTCGACCTCGTAGCGAAGCGGCGGACGCGGTCCGACGAGCGACATGTCGCCCAGCAGCATGTTGAGCAGCTGCGGCAGCTCGTCGACGCTCGTGCGGCGCAGGATGCGGCCGAACCGCGTGACCCGCGGGTCGTTGCCGATCTTGAACGAGCCGGTGTCGCCCTTGGCGGCCTCGGGCCCTGCGTGATCAGCTGCTGCACGTAGTCGCTGGTGGATCGTCGGGATCGTTGCCGTCCACCATCGTGCGGAACTTGTAGAAGGTGAACGGCGCGCCGTTCTTGCCCGAGACGCTCCTGGCGGAAGAGGGCGGGCCCGGACGACTCCAGCCGCACGATCAGCCCGATGAGCAGCAGGAACGGCGAGAGCACGATCAGCCCGCACACCGCGATGCACGAAGTCGGCGAGACGCTTCACCGCAAGGGCGATGCGCTTGGCCATCCGGACATGGCCGCGCCGGTGCTCTCGTAGCGCGGAGTCGACTGACTCTGCGTGGCCGACGCCGTAGCGGCACCGCTGCTCGTCGCGCTCGAGCTCAGGCACTGGTGACCTCCTCCACGGCCTCGCACACCCGGGCCACCTCATCGAACTCGATGTAGGGATACATCGGGAGCGAGACGATGGAGGCCGCTGCGCGTTCTGCGACCGGAAACGCTCCAGCCGAGTAGCCGAAGTCCGCGAACGCAGGCTCCAAGTGAAGCGGAACCGCGTAGTGGATACCGGTCTGGATACCGCGCTCGCTGAGCTCCGCCCGAACCTGATCGCGGTCCGAAACGCGGACCACGTAGAGGTGGTAGACGTGCGTGCAACCGCGATCGGCGCGGACGGGAGTGACGACGTCGGCCTTGTCCAGCATGTCGTCGTAGAGCGCAGCCGCGCGCATCCTCAGGGCGTTCCACTCGTCGAGATAGGGCAGCTTCTCGTTGAGGAACGCCGCCTGGAGGGTGTGCAGCCTCGAGCAGTAGCCCGACTCGACGTGCAACCGTGACGAGCCCTCCTCGCCGTGGTTGCGCAGCAGCCGGACCCGTTCGGCGATCTCGTCGTCGTCGGTGGTGACGATTCCGCCATCACCCAGCGCGCCGAGGTTCTTGCTCGGATAGAAGCTGAAGCACCCCACGTCACCGATGCCTCCGACGCGGAACTTCCCGCACCTGGCACCGTGGGCCTGGCACGCGTCCTCGACGACCTTGATGCCCCGGGGCTGGACAAACGACATCAGCCGGTCCATGTCCACGGGCTGACCGTAGAGATGCACGGGGATGATGGCCTTCGTGCGCTCGGTGACGGCCGCCTCGACCGCATCGAGATCCATCAGCAGCGTGTCTTCGACCACGTCGACAAAGACGGGGGTCGCGCCGGCCATCAGGATGGCCTCGGCGGTCGCGGCGAAGGTGTTGACGACGGTGATGACCTCGTCGCCCGGCCCGACACCGCACGCCCGCAAGGCGAAGTGCAGCGCGTCGGTACCCGATCCCACACCCACCGCGTTTCGCACGCCGATGTAGGCCGCGAAGTTGTCCTCGAACGCCTCCAGCTTCGGGACCCATCGTGAACGATGCGTCCTTGACCACGTTGAAGAACGCGGCGTCAAGGGAGCTGCCCATCATCTGGTGCAGGCGCTGAAGATTCACGAAGGGGATCGTGCGGAATACGCCCTTCTTCGCGCCTGTGTGCACAGCCACCGAAACGCCCCCTCCCTTGAGGCCGACCGCGCCCCCCTCGGGCCTACTCGGTCGGTCCCGTGCAATCATGGAGGACATGCCCGAACCTACCACCGAAAAGGCACGATAGGCCGCCCAGAAGCCCACTGGGCACCGCTGGATGAGCAGATTCATCCGAAAGGATGAGGGGACTACGCCATCGGTATGAGCGAAGGCATCGGCGAGCCGGAGAGATGGCGGATGAAGCAGTCGACCGCCGGCCGACGAGGAGGCTCGAGGCGCCCTGACGACCCGGCTCCCTCGGCACGGACCTGGAGGCTAGGCGAGCGCCCCGACCGTCGGAGGCGTGGCGTCGAACGCGAGCTCGCGCTCGAGCGCCGCCGCCGCGCGCAACACCGTCGACTCGGCGAAGTGCGTCGCCGATGAGCTGCAGGCCCACCGGCAGCCCGGTGTCCTCGCCCGAGCCCGATCGGGAATCGACACCGCCGTGTTGCCCGCGAGGTTCACCGGGATGGTGTAGTAGTCCGAGAGGTACATCGCGAGCGGGTCGGCCGCCTTCTCGCCGATCTTGAACGCCGTCGTCGGCGAGGTGGGCGTGAGGAGCACGTCGTAGTCGGCGAACGCCTTGGCGAAGTCGCTGATGATGACGGTGCGCGCCTTCTGCGCCTGGCCGTAGTACGCGTCGTAGTAGCCGGCGGACAGCGCGTAGGTGCCGAGCATGATGCGGCGGATCGACTCCGGACCGAACCCCTCGGCGCGCGAGCGCATGTAGAGGTCGAGCACGTCCTCGGCGTCTTTGACGCGGTGGCCGTAGCGGATGCCGTCGAAGCGAGCGAGGTTCGACGACGCCTCGGCAGGTCCGATGATGTAGTACGCGGACAGGCCGTACTGCGCGGCGGGGAGGTCGACCTCGCCCACCTCGGCGCCGAGCTCCGCGTACTTCTCGGCGGCGGCGAGCGTGGCCGCTCTGACCTCGGGCGCCAGGCCCTCCATCTCGAGCATGTCGCGCACGATGGCGATGCGCAGGCCCTTCACGCCGGTTTCGAGCTCGGCGGTGAAGTCCTCGGCGGGCCGATCGATGCTCGTGGCGTCCATCGGGTCCTTGCCGCAGATCGCGTTGAGCGCCAGCGCGCACTCCTCGACCGTCTTGGTGAACGGGCCGATCTGGTCGAGCGAGCTCGCGAAGGCGACGCACCCGTAGCGCGAGACGCGTCCGTAGGTCGGCTTCATCGCCACCACGCCGCACAGCGACGCCCGGCTGGCGGATCGAGCCGCCGGTGTCGCTTCCCAGCGTGATCGTGGCCATCCCCGCGCTCACGCGGCCGCCGAGCCGCCGCGACGAGCCGCCCGGCACGCGGTCGAGGTCCCACGGGTTGTGCGTCGGGCCGAACGCGGAGTTCTCGGTCGAGGAGCCGAACGCGAACTCGTCCATGTTGAGCTTGCCGATGGGCAGTGCGCCGGCGTGCAGGAGCCTGCGCGACCGCGGTGCAGTCGTAGACGCTCTCGTAGTTCGCGAGGATCTTCGAGGAGCACGTCGTTCTCGTGCCCACGAGGTTCATGTTGTCCTTGAACGCCGCCGGGACGCCCGCCAGCGGCGGCAGCTCGTCGGGCTCGCGCCGCTTCGCACCATGTCGTCGACCTTGTCGGCCGCGGCATAGGCGAGCTCGGGCGTCACCTGGTTGAACGCGTGGACGCGCGCGTCGAGCGCATCGATGCGCGCGAACGCCGAGTCGGCGACCTCGCGGGCGCTGAAGTCGCCGCGGATGATGCCTGCCGCGGATCTCGGGGGCCGAGAAGGCCGAGAGGTCGATGTGCTCGCTCACGCCTCGTCACCGCCGCCCACGATCTGCGGAATGACGAACGCGCCGGCCTCGGCCTCGGGTGCGTTCAGAAGCGCGAGCTCGCGCGACAGGCCCGGACGCGGCTCGTCGGCACGCGTCGAGTTGACCACGGGGATCGCATGCGCGGTGGGCTCGACACCCTCGAGGTCGAGCTGCTGGATCGTGTCGATGTGGCCGAGGATCGAGTTGAGCTCGACGCGCGAGGGTCTCGACCTGCTCGTCGGTCAGCGCGAGACGCGCGAGCATCGCCACGTGGCGTACTTCTGACTCGGAAAGGGCCATCTATCGGCCGTCCTCTCGTATGGGTGCGGGCGCACTCTCGCCGAATGCGGGAGTCATGCGCGGCAACGGCACACATCATACCCGACGCGACATCTCGAAAGAGCCAGGCCGCAGCGAGCGATGAGGCGCTATCTCACGAGCCAGAACACGGCACCCACCACGACGCCGTTGTACAGCGTGTGCAGGGCTATCGCGGGCCACACGGATCCGCGCGTCCACGCGAGCCACCCCAGCGCGATGCCGAGAACGAAGGTGGGCACGACCGCCCACGCGGTGACGTGCGCGAACGCGAACAGCGCCGCGGACACCACGATGGCCGGCCACATCCCCCACCGCGGACCCGCTGCACCGAGAACCACTCCTCGGAAGGTGAGCTCCTCCACGAACGGGCCCGCGAGCACGACCATCAGGACGGCGAGAAGCAGGCCGCCGCCGCCCGTGCCGAACACCTCCGTGAACTCCCCGCGCACGGGCGGACCCCACCCCGCCGCCGCCGACATCACGCCCCACAGCAGAGCCGCCACCCGGGTCGCAAGCAGAAGGCCGACCACGAGCCCGACAGAGACCAGACGGTGCGTCATCGACCGCCCGAGGCGCCTGAGGCCGAACGCCTGGGACAGCCTGAGCCCGTGGCGGTGGGCCACGAAGATCAGCGCGAAGAGCTGCAGCGTGTAGAAGCCGCCGAGAACGACGGCGCGCGCGCCGGTCTGAGCCGCTCGCCGGCATCACCTCGACCACCCGCGAACCCAGCGCGAGCTGCTTGAGCACGATTCCGGCGACGAGCACGGCCAGGACGATCGCGGCATCGACAGGCGTCCACGGTGCGGTGCCGTCAGCCGCGACCGTCTCGGCGTGTCGCTCCAGAAGCGTCTGCTGCTTCGCCTGCTTCGCCGAGGCCTTCGCCGATGCGGCACGGTCACGTTCGGCTTGCTCGGCGATGGTCCTCAGCGCTTTGGCCTCTGCCCGAGAACCCACGACGACCTTCGGCACGTCGGCGGCTTGAGTACCGACGGGCTTCAGTGGGACTTCGCTTCGAAGAGGCCGCTCACATGACACCGACCGACTTGAGCGCGTACAGAGCTGCCAGCCCGACCCCGTTGAACACCGAGTGGGCGACGATGCACACGGTGAGCGAGCGTGTCCGAACGAACAGCCAGCCCAACACGAGCGCGAGCACGAACACGGGCGGGATCGCGTACGGGCTCACGTGCATGCCCGCGAACAACGCCGAGGAGCCGAAGATGGCGACGCCGGTCCCCCACCGCGCCTTGAGCGCGGACAGGAGCACTCCCCGAAACAGGATCTCCTCGGTCAGCGGTGCGAGCACCACGGCCACGACGAAGGCCGTCGCGATGCCGGCCGGACCCGGCGGGAACAGCCGTGACGGGTCGATGTCGGGACCGGGTAGGGTGATGTCGAAGTACTGCAGGGCCAGGCCCCACGCACCCGCCGCCACCCTGCCGGCGAAGCACCGCCAGCGCGACGCCGCCAAGGTACGCGCCCGCCGACGCCGGGCGGATACCCACCGCTTCGGCGAAGGGCACCTGGCGGCTGCGCGCCACGAACCACACGCCGACCAGGATCCCCGCGTAGCCGACGGAGAGCAGCGCGCCGAGGGCCAAGGTCAGTGCCGGGCCGCTCAGACCCAGCGACCGCACCGCGCCCGCGAGCAGCGAGGCGCCCACCGTGACAGCGACGATCGCGCCGAGGAACAGCGCCGCGATGGGCAGGGACCACGCAACGCCTGTGAGCGGCGGCGAACCGTCAGCGCTGGCCGGCTCGCCGGCTGCGAGAGGCGGTCTCGGCGGAGTGCTGGGCGGCTGCCAGCCTCCATCCCGCTCCTACGGCCTGCGGCGCGACGTCGCTCACTCGGCACGCCCATGCGCAGGCGGCTGCCCGCTCTCGAGCACCTCGACCAACTCAGCTTCCGAGAGGACCGGAACGCCCAGCTGAACGGCCTTGTCGAGCTTGGAGCCCGCCTCCGCGCCGGCGACCACGTAGCTCGTCTTCTTGCTCACGCTCGATGCCACCTTGGCGCCGAGATCCTTGAGCGCCGCACCGGCCTCGTCGCGGGTGAAGCGCTCGAGCGCGCCCGTGAGCACGAAGGTGAGGCCCGCGAGCGTCTGATCGCGCAGTGGCGCGGTCCGCTCCTGCGCGAGGGAGACACCCGCCGCCCGGAGCTTCTCGATGACCTCGAGGTTGTCGGGGTTGTCGAAGAACGCGCGAACGCTCGCGGCGATCACCGGCCCCACGCCTTCGACCGCCGAGAGTCGTCTCCGCAGGAGACTCCCGCAACTCGTCGATGCTCGGGATCTCGGCAGCGAGCGCCTCTGCCACGGTCGAGCCCACGTGTCGGATACCGAGCGCGAAGAGCAGACGCGCGAGCGGCCGCGTGCTTCGACGCCTCGATGTTGCCGAGGATCTTCTCGGCGACCACCGGGCCGAGCACCACCGGCGTGCCGTCCTGCTTGAGCCTGCCCATGTCGAGCGAGGCGAGCGCCTCGAGCTCGAGCCGGTAGAAGTCGGCCACGTCGCTCACCATGCCCGCCGCGACCAGGCGTCCGACGATCTCGTCGCCAAGCCCCTCGATGTCCATCGCGCCTCGGCTGGCGAAGTGCAGCAGCCGTTCGTGGCGCTGCGCCGGGCACGCGACGTTCGTGCATCGTGCGGCGACCTCACCCTCTTCGCGCCAGACCGGTCCGTCGCAGCTGGGGCACGTCGGAGGGCATGACGAACGCGCGCTCGTCTCCGTCACGCAGCCCTTCGACGGCGCCCACGACTTCGGGGATGACGTCGCCGGCCTTGCGCACGATGATCGTGTCGCCGATCAGCACGCCCTTGCGCCGCACCTCGTCTTCGTTGTGCAGCGTCGCGCGCTGGATGGTCGACCCCGCGACCTTCACCGGCTCGAAGACCGCGAAGGGCGTGAGCACGCCGGTGCGGCCCACGCTCACCTGGATGTCGAGAAGCCGCGTGGTCTTCTCCTCGGGAGGGAACTTGTACGCGATCGCCCAGCGCGGCGCCTTGGCCGTGTAGCCCAGCTCGTCTTGGAGCGCGAGCTGGTCGACTTTGACCACCACGCCGTCTATCTCGTAGGGCAGCGACTCGCGCATGCCGAGTGCGGCGTCGCAGAACTCGCGGACCTGCTCGGGCGCGGCGCACGAGACGACGTCCGGGTTCACGTGGAAGCCGGCCGCCCGAAGCCACTCGAGCACCTCGCTTTGGCGCGAGAGCCCGAGCGCACGTGGGTCGGCGATCGCGTAGACGAACGTCGCCAGATCGCGCCCGGCGGTGATCGCCGGGTCCTTCTGCCGCATCGAGCCGGCGGCGGCGTTGCGCGGGTTGGCGAAGAGCGGCAGCTCCGCAGCCTCCTGCTCGGCGTTGAGGCGCTCGAAGCTCGCTCGCGGCAGGTAGACCTCGCCCCTGACCTCGACCAGTCCGGGTCGACCTCGACCGGCAAGCCGCAGCGGCACGTCGCGGATCATCTGGACGTTGGCGGTGACGTTCTCGCCGGTCGTGCCGTCACCTCGAGTGGCGGCACGCACGAGCACGCCGTTCTCGTAGGTGAGAGCGAGCGAGGAGCCGTCGATCTTGAGCTCGGCGACGAAGGTACACGCGCGCTCGCCCACCGCTTCGCGGACGCGCGCGAGCCATGCGTCGAGCTCCTCGAGGTCCATCGCGTTGTCGAGCGAGTACATCCGGCTCGAGTGGGCGACCGGCTCGAACGCCGCGAGCACGCGCTCGGTGCCGTCCGTGCCGCGCACGAACGAAGCCGGTGGCGCGTAGCCGACCATCTGGGTGGGCGAATCAGGAGTGACGAGTTCCGGGTAGGCGAGCTCGATCTGCTGCAGCTCGCGCACGAGCGAGTCGTACGCGGCGTCACTGATCTCCGGGGCATCGAAGACGTAGTAGAGCCGCGCGTGACGCCAGATCTCCCGGCTCAGCTCGGCAGCGCGCGCCTTGGCGCTCTCGAAGTCCGCAGGCGCGCTCCCCATCATCGGCCGGGCCCGCGCGCTACTGCTCGTCGGTGCGCAGGCGCTGCACGTGAACGGGGCCCACCTCGTAGATCACGACGGAGGGCACGAAGCGCTGCGGGCGTTCCGCTTCGTAGATCCAGGCGTCAGTGAGGCTGACCGTGAAGTAGGTTCCTCCGGGTGCAGGCACCGGCTCGACCTCGACACCGTTGCACAGGTACGCCCTCAGCTCGGTCTCGACGTAGTACTGGAACACGCGGATCGCGTCGCGGTACTCGTTGTACAGGGCAAGGCGCTTCTCGGCCTCGTACATGTCGAGTTCGTCGATGCTATCCACGGCAGTGCCCCTCTCTGAACGGCTCCGAGCGTCGACAAGACCGCTGCCCCGTGCTCCCCCGCCATTGTATGCCGCTCAGACCGCCGCGACGACCGGGATTGCTAGGCGGCTTCGTCGAGAAGCAGCCGATACACGAACCCCGCCGCCAGCGCGCCCGCAAGCGGGACCACGATGAACATCCACAACTGCTGAAGTGCCCACCCCCCCACGAAGATCGCCGGCCCGATGCTGCGCGCCGGGTTCACGGAGGTGTTCGTCACCGGGATCGTGAACAGGTGGACGAGCGTGAGTGCCAGGCCGATAGCCAGCGGCGCGAAACCCTTCGGTGCGCGCGCGTCGGTCACGCCCATGATCACCAGGACGAAGAAGAACGTCGCCACGAACTCGGCGAGGATGCCTGCCCACAACCCGTACCCGCCCGGCGAGTGAAGGCCGTACCCGTTCGCGGCGAAACCCGACTGCACGACCGAGAAGCCCGGCTTTCCGCTGGCGATGGTGGCGAGCACTCCGCAGGCAGCGATCGCGCCGACGATCTGCGATGCCCAATAGGGCCCCAGGTCGCGAAGCGCGAACCTGCCGCCGGCCCATAGGCCGAGCGAGACCGCGGGGTTGAAGTGGCCGCCGGAGATGGCGCCGACCGCATAGGCCATGGTAACGACTGTGAGGCCGAATGCGAGCGAGACCCCCAGATAGCCGATACCGACTTCAGGCACCCCGGCGGCGAGCACGGCCGCGCCGCAGCCGCCGAGCACCAGCCAGAACGTCCCGAGGAACTCGGCTGCGATCTTCTTGACCACTACTGTCTCCCCCCTGGCGTGTGTATGTATGCCCGTTTGCCAAGCGTCGGCGTCTTGACACCCGATCAGGACGGGTCGAGCCCGAAGGAGCCGGCATACACGTGGGGCACCGGCTAACCACCGAGCCGGTGCCCCACCAATCCATGAAGAAGACCGTCCGGCTCGTCGCCAGGCGACCCCCCTAGGGGTATTGTGCCACATTCATCTCGTTTCATGTCACTCCCGGAGTCCACTTTTCGGACCGCCAGCTACCACGAGCATCCGCCGCTTGGGGAATAATCCAAGCGAGAAGCCGCAACGGCTCAAGGAGGGCGCGTGCGCGAGATACTCCGGCTCTGCGTCGAGCTCGACAGCACGGCGTGCGAGGTATACGCCGGGATGGCGAGGGCATGTGAGCACGACGCGGACTTGCACTCCGTCTTCTCCCGGATGTCGAAAGAGGAGCAGCAACATGTCGAGTGGTGGACGCAGCTCACCACTGCGTGGGAGGGCGGTCTGGTTCCCGACATCCTGGACGAGCACGACATCCTCGTCCGGCTCGCACAGGTCCGAGAGGGAGTCGAGCGTGCGGTTCCCGAGCGCTTCGAGTCGTTGACGACCGATCAGATGCTCGACCTTGCGGGCCGCATGGAGTTCTTCATGCTCGACTCCGTCTTCGGCGAGTTGACCGACCTGATGCAACCCGGCGGGAGGATCGAGGCCCGAGAGGCCTATTCGCGCCACGTGTTGCGGATCATCGACGCGATCGAACGCCGCCACTCGGAGCAAGGGCTCTCGGCGTTCCTTGCACGCGCGCTGCAGCGGGCGTATCAGGACCAGCAGCGGCTCGCCGCCTTGGCGACCCTCGACCAGCTCACAGGGCAGTACAACCGACGAGGGTTTCTCGGCCACCTGAACCAGTGGCTCGCTTGGTCGGCGAGGTACGGCAGGCCGCTCGCGCTCGCGCTCGTGGACATCGACTACTTCAAGCGCATCAACGACTCGTTCGGCCACCCCGCGGGAGACGATGCGCTCGTGGCCGTAGCGAACTGCATCGCTGCGTCCGTACGCACCTCCGACATCGTGGGGCGCTTCGGCGGCGACGAGTTCGTGGTGCTCGCTCCCGAGGCGGACCAAGACGACCTCGCCCGTCTCATGGAGCGTATGGCGCGCGCCGTGCGAGAGACACCTCTTGTCGCGGGCGGCGAACCGGTGATCCTGTCGGTGAGTGTGGGCGGCGCCTACATCCCCGGCGGCATAGGCGTGACTGCCGAGACACTCATCGCTGCGGCCGACGGCTCGCTCTACGAGGCGAAGGGTGCGGGGCGAGACCGCGCCGGGGTTCCCATACAGGCAGGACCGACGCAGCTCGCTTAGTCCTCGTGGCGCTCCTCCGACAGTTCGCCCGCATGGTAGCTGGAGCGCACGAACGGCGCGCTCGCGACCGCGCTGAAGCCGAGGCGGTAGGCCTCGCGTGCCAGCTCGGCGAAGGCGGAAGGCTCGACGAACTCGGCCACCGGCAGATGCGCAGGGCTGGGCCTCAGATACTGCCCGAGCGTCAGCATGCTCACCCCGACCTCGCGCAGGTCGCCGAGCACGGCGAGCACCTCGTCCGTTGTCTCGCCGAGGCCCAGCATCAGGCCTGACTTGGTCGGGATCTCGGGAAAGGCACCGCTGACGTGCGCGAGCACCTCGAGCGAGCGCTCGTACTCGGCCTGCGGCCTCACCACCGGGTACAGCCGCGGAACCGTCTCGAGGTTGTGGTTGAAGACGTCGGGGGCGGATGCGGCAACCACGTCGACGGCGGCGAGATCGCCCGCGAAGTCGCTCGTGAGGACCTCGATCGCGGCCTCGGGAAGCGGCGTCTCGCACCGCCCGGATGGTCTCGGCGAAGTGCGCAGCCCCTCCGTCGGGTACGTCGTCGCGCGTCACCGACGTGATCACGACGTGCGTCAGCCCCATGCGCCGCGCCGCCTCGGCGACGCGCCGCGGCTCGGAGGGGTCCAGCGGCAGCGGCGCGCGTGACTCGACCGCGCAGAAGCGACAGTCGCGCGTGCAGGCATCGCCCATGATCAGGAACGTGGCCGTGCCCTCGCTGAAGCACTCCCCCCGGTTGGGGCACTTCGCGCTCTGGCACACGGTGTTGAGGTCGAGCTCCGCGAGCACGCCGTCGACCTCGGCGTACGTGCCCGTGCGCGCGATCGGGCGCCGCAGCCACGCCGGCAGGCGTCGCGTGTTCTCGGCCGTGCCGTGTGCGTAGCAGCCGCTTCTGGTTTCGGGTCGGGGTCATGGGCGCGATGGTACCACGCTCCGGTTCGCGTACCGCCGGACCGCGCTAGACCTTGCCCGCGGCCTCGAGGCACGCGAACTTGATGACCTCCGAGAGCGTCGGGTGGCCGAAGACCGAGTGGCCCACCTGGTGCGACCGTCATGCCCGCGCTCATCGGCACGCTGATCTCCTGGATGAGCTCGGCGGCGCCGGGGCCCACGATCTGCGCGCCGAGGATCCGGCCCGTGCCCTTCTCGGCGACGATCTGCACGAACCCCTCGGCGTGGCCCTCGGCGAGCGCCTTGCCGTTGCCGGCGAACTTCATGACCGCCTGGATCGCGTCGAGCCCCTGCTCCTTGGCCGAGTCTCGGCCCATGCCCACCACGCCTATGCCCGGCTCGGTGTAGACCGCCGCCGGCACGCACGCAAGGTCGACGCTCGCGGTCGGCTCGTTGCCGGAGAGCTCGGCGACGGCGTTGCGAGCGGCCGCCTCCCCTTCCGCCTCGGCGACGTGCGCAAGCATCATCCCGCCGATCAGGTCGCCGATCGCGTAGACGCCCGGCTGGCTCGTGCGGTACAGCGAGTCGACCTTGACGGCGGCGCGGTCCATCTCGATGCCGGCCTCCTCGAAGCCGAACCCGAGCCCGTTCGGCCGACGACCGGGAGCGGAGAGCACGACGTCGACCTCGATGGTGCTCCCGTCCGTGAGTGTCGCGACAACCCGCTCGCCACTTTGCGCGACGCTGTCGACCGCGACACCCAGGTAGAACCGCACGCCGAGCTCCTCGAGCGCCTTCTGGGCCTCGCGCTGGACCCGCTTGTCGTTGCCCGGCAGCACGCTCGGGGTCAGCTCGACCACGTGCACTGCCGAGCCGAAGTTCGCGTAGGCGTCGGCGAACTCGAGCCCGATGACACCGCCGCCGATGATGAGCACCTCGGACGGGATCGCGTGCAGCGCCGTCGCCTCGTCGCTCGTCCATACCGCGTCGAGCGAGTGGTCGATCGAGGGCAGCAGGACGGGTATCGAGCCGGTCGCGAGGATCACGGCGTCGGCCTCGACCGTGCGCGTCTCGCCGTCGGGCGGCGCGACCTCGATCGTCTTGGGCGCGGTGAGCCGCCCCTCGCCGATGACGACCTCGACCTTGAGGCGCTTGGCCTGCCCCTCGATCTGGCCGACGAGCTCGTCGACCACGCCTTCCTTGCGAGCACGCAGCGCGTCGGTGTCGACGGTCGCGGGCGACGCCTTCAGGCCGTACTCGGCCGCATGGCGCGTGTCCCCCACGATGTGCGCGGAGCGCAGGATCGTCTTGGTGGGGATGCATCCCCAGTTCAGACACGTGCCGCCGAGACGCTCGCGCTCCACGAGCACGACGTCGGCGCCGAGCCGAGCCGCTTCGAAGGCGGCCGAGTAGCCGCCGGGACCGCCGCCGAGTACCGCGATACGCATGGAATCCTCCGAAGATGCACTGAATCAGATGACAGATGTGCGCCGTAGTCTAGCACCGATGCATCGCGCTGAAACCAGCCGCCCGCGCGTGGCCCGCCTACAGCCCGGCACCCTCGAGGATGCGCGGAACCGCGTCGTCCGCGCCGAGCGGCATGATGTGGACGCCGTGCGCCACACTCGCGAAGTTCGCGCACCTGCTCGGTCGCGAGCGCGATCGACTCGGCGAGCGGATCGGCGGCGCCCTTGATGCGGGCCCCGATCGGTTCGGGAACCATCAGCCCGGCCAGCCGCTCGTTGATGAAGTCGACGACGCGCCCGCTCTTGAGCAGGAGCACGCCCGCGATGAGCTTCACGCCGTACGGTGCCAGGTCCTGCGCGGCACGCGCGAACTTCTCGACGTCCATGACGGCCTGGGTCTGGAAGAACCGGGCGCCCGCCTCGATCTTGGAGACGGTGCGCTCCAGCTGGATCTCCCACGGCTCGGCCTCCGGGAACATCGCCGCGCCAAGCAGGAAGTCGGTGCCGCCCGACAGGGCCGCGCCGGTCATGTCGTGGCCTTCGTTGAGCCCCCTGGCGACCGCGAGCAGCTGCGTGGAGTCGAGGTCGAACACGCCCTTGGTCTCGGGGTGGTCGCCGCCGCTGGGGTCGTCGCCCGTGACGATCAGGACGTTCTCGAGCCCCTGCGTCCAGGCCGCCAGCAGGTCGGACTGCAGCGCCAGCCGGTTACGGTCCCGACACGTCTGCTGGAAGATCGGGTCGACGCCCGCGTCCAGGATCTTGCGGGAGGCCGCCATCGAGCTCAGGTGCAGCGTGGCCCCCTGGTTGTCGGTGACGTTGAGCGCATGAACATGCGGCCCCAGAACGCGAACGCTGTCGAGCATCGCCGAGTAGTCGGTGCCATGCGGCGGCGCGACCTCGCCGGTGACGACGAACTCCCCCGCCTCCAGCGCGTCCCGAAGCCGACTCACGACGTGCCGCCCTTGCGCTGTTCGCGCATGTTGAGCGAGCCCGGGCCGCGCTTGGCCGAGTAGTCCTTGGGGGGCAGCGACGACTTGCTCGACCGCCCCTGCTCGGCAAGGCGCCGGTGGATGCGCACGTGCGTGCACTCCCGGTCGGCGAGCACCTCGCACTTGCCGTTCCACATCCCGCCGCACGGCCCGTTGAGCAGCCCCTTGGGGCACGTCGTGACCGGACAGATGCCGGCGGTCAGGTCCAGCACGCAGTCGCCGCACGTCTGGCAGCGCTCCTCGAACACGCCGTGTCGTACGACCGTGCCGAGAAACGCGCTCTCGAGCGCGGGGAAGACGGGCTTGTTCACGCTGTCGGCCACCGTCTGCACGCCGGCGCCGCACGTGAGCACCAGTACCGCGTCGGCCGCGTCGACCGAGCCGAAGTTCTTGCGCGTCTCGAGCTTGGTGCCCCCCAGATGGCAGGCGACCTCGCCAACGGCCCAGCCGGTGACCTCGTAGCCGTCCTGCTCGAGCCTGGCCTTCGCCTGGAGCAGCTCCTTCTGGCCGCCGGTGCCGGCCACAGTCGCGCACTGTCCGCAGCCCATGAGAAAGACGCGCTTGGCCCCGATGCTCTCGAGGTTGCGCTTGATGCGACTCCAGTCGCGGGGCTTGGTGATGATCATCTGTTGTTCCTCGTGATTCGATGCGACGAGGACGCGCGGCGACGCGGCGCTTCTCGGCAGGTTAGGGCGACCGCACGTCCCTAGAGTAACTGCTGAGCGAGCACCTCGGCGATACGCTGCGCGGAGGTTCCGTCGCCATAGGGGTTGCTCGCCTGCGACATCCGGTCGTACTCGGCCGGATCGTCGAGCAGCAGACCGGCCTGGTCCACGATCGCGTCGGCATCGGTGCCCACCAGCCGCACCGTCCCCGCGTCGACGGCCTCGGGACGCTCGGTGCAGTCGCGCAGCACCAGCACGGGCTTGCCCAGCGAGGGCGCCTCCTCCTGCATGCCGCCCGAGTCCGACAGGATCAGCGTGGACGCCTTCATGAGGTTCACGAAGGGGAGGTAGTCGACTGGCTTCATCAGGGTCACGCGTTCGACACCGCCGAGGATCTCGTTCGCGGCCGCCTGCGTCTCCGGGTTGAGGTGTACCGAGAACAGCACGTGGATGTCGGGCCGCTCCTCGGCCAGCCGGCGCGCGGCACGGCACACGCTGCGCATACGCTCGCCCCAGTTCTCGCGGCGGTGCGCCGTCATCAGCACGATGCGCCGACCACTGGCGACCGCGTCGGCGATCGGACCGGGCTCGAACTCGAACGGCTTGTCGAGCGCCTCGAACAGCGCGTCGATCACCGTGTTGCCGGTCACCCAGACGCGGGCCGGATCGACTCCCTCGGCGAGCAGGCGCGCCTCCGAGACCGACGTGGGCGGGAAGTGCCACGTGGTCAGCGACGAGGTGAGCCGCCGGTTCATCTCTTCGGGGTACGGGCTGTAGATGTCGTCGGTGCGAAGCCCGGCCTCGACGTGTCCCACCGGGATCTTGCGATAGAACGCCGAGAGCGCTGTGGCGAATGTCGTGGTCGTGTCGCCCTGAACGATCACCGCATCGGGCGCGATCTCGTCGAGCACCGGCCCCATGCCAGCGAGCACTCGCCCGGTCAGCTGATCCAGCGACTGACGGTGACCCATGACCTCAAGGTCGGCGTCGGGCACGATCTCGAACAGGTTGAGCACCTGATCGAGCATCTCACGGTGCTGTCCGGTGACCACGACGCGAACGTCGAACTCCTCGCGCTCGCTCAGGCGGTGCACCACCGGCGCCATCTTGATGGCCTCTGGTCGCGTGCCGAACGCGACGACTACTCGCTTGCGTGACATCGTCTCCCCTTGCAGTCGCGGTTCCACCGCTATTGTGTCACGCCGCGCGTCAGCGCTTCCTCGGGAACGATATCTCAGCGTCGGGGTCGAAGTCCTCGCGGAGCGGAAGCGAGGCGACATACTCCCGCGACAGAAGGAGC
Source organism: uncultured Actinomycetes bacterium (assembly GCA_963726325.1). Taxonomy (GTDB): domain Bacteria; phylum Actinomycetota; class Coriobacteriia; order Anaerosomatales; family PHET01; genus CAVPCY01. The sequence goes on from CAVSCA010000006.1 coordinate 22,509, forward strand.
AGCTCCTTGACGTCCTCGAACTTCTGCTCACTTGCCATCGAGGCGCTCAACTTCTCCCGGGTCTCCACATCGAACACCTGGCTCTGCTCGAGCCGTCACTCCCGGGATGGCGAACACCGACTCGTCGACGTAGCCGCCCTGGCCCACCAGACCGCCCGCCGAGATGACGCTGCTGCCGGAACGAAGGATGCTGCGACCGAAGTGAACGACGCCGGAGAGGTCCACATCCAGTGCGTCGGCGAGAGTCGGAACCAGATCGACCTGACCGACGGGCGTCGCGACTCGGGTGCCCGCCTTCTGACCAGGGAGGTGGACGATGAGGGGCACCATCAGCCTGTCGGCTTTGTTGTAGTCATGACCTGCCAGCGCGCGAAGAGCCTCGGCCTCACTCTCGCTCTGGGGTTCGGGCAGACCGAAGTGATCGCCATAGACGACCACCACGGAGTCGTCCCATAGCCCCGCCTGCTTGAGCTGAGAGATGAAGTACCCGATCTGCTCGTCCGCGTAGTGGATCTCCGTGAGGTAGTCGCCCGTGATGGTTCCCGAGTACGGGGCCTCGAGGCGTAGTCTGCGACGGTCGCTCGGCACGTTTCTGAACGGGAAGTGCGAGGACATCGTGATGACCTGCGCGTAGAACGGCTTCCCGGCCTCCGCAGCCTGCTTCAACTGCGGAAGCGTCTTTTCGAAGAGCACGTGATCGCCTGACGAGTCGAACGCCATCTTGTCGGCGGTCCCGAAGTACGACCTGTCGAAGTAGCGGGTGAACCCGATCGCGGGGTAGAACTGACTGCGATTCCAGAAGCCCGCCGTGTTCGTGTGGAACGTATAGGACTCATAGCCCTGTGCGTTGAGGATGCGCGGCATCGACGCGAGCTCGCGGTCCGACCACCCCAGCGATGCGCCTACATCGCTCGGCGGGTAGAGCGATGTGTTCGTGACGAACTCCACGTCTGCCGTCGTACCGAGACCCGCACCCGACACGCAGTTGGGGAAGTACCAGCTGTCCTTGATGAGCGCGTCGAGGTTTGGGGTCACGTCCTCGCCGTCCACGGAGTGCCCGACGGCAATGGACTGAAGCGCCTCGACCTGGATGATGATGACGTTCTTGCCGGCCGCGGAGCCGGGGACGAAGCCCGCCAGGGGATCGCCCGTCTGGGCGCCCGTGAGCTCGTCGATACGGGCCTGCATCTGAGGCGCCGCGACCGCCGTCTCGACCGCCTGGGACGGCCCCAACACGGTAGCCGTCGCGTAGGCCATCACTCCGCGCTCGTGGGCGACGGTGCGGCTGTCGCCCAGATCCGAGCTGGCGCGTGCGCCCTGCACGCTCGTAGCGAAGACGACCGCCGCCGCGACGCCGGCGACGTAGACGAGCCGGCGCTGGTACACGTAGGGCGTGCGCAGACCGGGGACGATCAACGCGCCCGGACGCCTGCCGGTGAGCGGGTCGAGCCCGCGACGCCAGTAGCGCACGGCCCAACCCGCGAAGAGCGGGATGTCGGCGAAGAGCAGCAGGAACAGGGGGTTGACCAGCGACATGACGCCGTTGCCGACCGCGACCGCCTGTCCGATCATCTCGAGAGAGCTGCGGGCGGGCAGGACGCCGTAGTACGAGTTGAAGAGCACTATCCCAAGCAGGAGCGTCGAGATCACCACATCGGCGATTAGCAGGGCGCGCAAACGCATGTCGGCGAAGAACAGGTCGACGATCGCCAGGACGACGAAGACGAACGCCGCATTCAGCGCCATGCCGGCGGCGTTGCCCCCGCCAAGCACGAGTCGCCTGCACGACCCAGACCTTCGCGGTGACCGCTGCGACGAACAGCGACAGGATCGCAAACGCCCGCAGGCGAACGGTGCGCAGCGTGAGATCGTTAGTGTTCTCGGCGGTATGCATCAGTACCCCGGCAGCGGGACGAACGTCCAGCTCGAAGGCGGAGCGAAGACCAGCTGCACCCCCCACTTCATGGACGTGTAGGCCGATATCTGAGTCGAGCCGGTCACCGGCTGACCGTTGATGGTCACCGTGACCACGACGGTGTAGGTCTTGGGCATGTTGCGCTCGTCTTTGAAGCGCACGTCCCACTCCCCGTTCGCGTTGGTCGTGGTCGACGCCATGGTCGCCCCGCCGTCGTCCTTTATCACCACGGATGCGCCCGAGATCGGCGCGCCGCTCTGGTCGACGAGCGTGCCGTAGAAGACCGCGTGGTTCTTCGTGGCGGGCAGCGTCGCCGCCATCGCCGCGGTGACCCTGGCCTCCTGAGGCATGCAGACCGCCACGATCGCCACGACCAGAACCATCACCGACAGCACGCTGAAGACGAGGTCCTCGATCACGGGGTGGGCGGTCAGGTGCGCGCCGCGCAGTCGCTCGAACGGGCTCATCGGCCGGCACCCCCCTCGAAGCGGGGCGAGCAGCACGACGCGGTGCGGCGGATGTTGGCGGCGGGGCGCATCAGACGGCCGACTCCGAGCCAACGCGTGGGGTCTTGGCCCACGAGCCCTGCTTGAGGATCATCCGCGTCCATGCCCACGCGGTCGCCACCATCCACGAGTAGGTGTAGGCGGCGAACACGATCGCGTAGGCGGGAAGCCAGCGCACCGGCATCGGCGCCGGAGTGCGTGCCTGGTAGGTGAGCAGGAAGACGCAGAGCGGCCCGAACGAGAGCAGCAGCATGAGCGAGTTGCGCGCCGCGCCGGCCGGGACGAAGGCGAACGCCGTGGAGTACGTCACCAGCACCCCTAGGGTGGCAAGCACGTTGAGGACCATGCCGAACGTGACGAGCACGACGAAGATGACGAGCACGAGGTAGAGCGCGAGGTCCACGCGGGTGCCCAGCGGCACGTTCTTGGCCCTCATCAGATCGGGCAGGTGTCTCCAGCACTGGTAGTGTCCCTGGACCCAGCGGGTGCGCTGGCGGAAGAGCAGCTTGAGGTTGTGGACCGCCTGCTGTGCGACGTACGCCGTGGGGCAGAAGCGGATGCGCCAGCCGCGCTGCACGAGCGACAGCCCCAGGTCGAGGTCCTCGGTCAGGCAGTCCGTCCACGGTGCGTACCCAAGCGACACGAGCGCGGAGAGCCGCGTGAACTGGCCGTTGCCGCCCAGGCCCACCGAGCCGAACGCGTCGCGCGCTTCTTGCACGAACGCCGAGAACCCGACGAACTCGATGTCCTGCATCCGCGTCAGGAGGTTCGTGGCGGTGTTGGCTATCCGAACGCCTATCTGCAACCCGCCTACGCGCGCCTCGGCGAAGTACGGCGCCACCGCCGAGAGCGTCTGGCGCTCGAGCTGGCCGTCGGCGTCGGTGATCGCGATGACGATGTCGTCCTCGCCGCGACCCGCCAGTAGCGGCAGGTCCTCCTTCACCATGCCGCGGATGATCTCGAACGCGTGGTTGAGCACCGCGCCCTTGCCCCTGCCGGCGATGTCCGGGCCGCGGTCCACGACGATCACGCGATCGTACTTGTCGGCGTACTCGTGCCCGATCGCGCTCGTGCCGTCCTTCGAGCCATCGTTCATGACCATGATGGCGGCGTGCTCGTAGTCCTGGCGTAGCAGCGAGTCGATGGTGTGGGCCAAGACGGCCTCTTCGTTGTGCGCCGGGATGATGATGAAGAAGAACGGCCGGTAGCCGGAGTCGACCATCTTGGAGCGCAACATGCGGCGTACGGTCAGGTGCGCGAACAGCGCCATGTAGTACACGACAACTGCCGCGATGAGGTAGTTCAGGTATGTCAGGTCGATGACCGGCACGCGCGCCCTACCTCCCCGCCCTCGGAGTGAGCCAGATACCGTTGGAACTCACGCCGTGCTTCAAGACGCCCAGGTAGGTGGTCCCGGTGAACGACGGCGCCTGGACCTGGATCCGGGTGTCGCTCCACGAGACGATCGGACACTCGAGCGTGCCGCCAAGAAGCACGCGGCTCGTGGGACGCGGGCTCCCGAATCCCGAGCCGAGGACGGTGAGGGTGTCACCCTCGTTCACCCCGTTGTAGGGCGAGACGGACGTAATGTGGGCCGGCGTCTCCACGAGCACCCAGATCCCGTTCGAGCAGGCGCTGCGAGTCCCCACGCCCACATAGCCCGAGGGAGCGCTCGATGGCACACGAACCGTGATCGTGGAGTCGGACCAGCTCGTGACGGCCATCTCGGTACCACCGACGTAGACACGGCGATCGCCCTGGGTCGCACCGAACGCGACGCCGGTCAGGGTGAGCTCGCCGTTCGGCCTGGTCCACCAGCTCGACACCGAGTCGAGCCGCGGCGCCCACGACACCCACACGCCGTTGGAGGTCCACGTGTCGCCGCGCACCACGCCGACGTAGCCACCCTTGAGGTCACGCGACACGGTGAAGCGAACCTCGGTCGGGCTCCACGAATCGGGCGCGACGCGCACGCCGCCTACTACGACCGTGCCGCGCTTGGCGCCAAAGCCACGTCCGCGCAGTGTCACCGTGCGGTCGGGCAACAGGACCCGCGCCGAGACCGACGTGACCAGCGGCGCCCCCAGTGGTCCGTACAAGACGCCGTTCGAGGTCATGCCGTGCGCGATGATGCCCGCGTACCCGCTGGTGGCATCGCGCGGAACGATGACGCTGATCGCGGTGTCGCTCCACGACGCGACCTGGGCGGTCGAACCGGCGAACGTGACCCAACCGTCCCGCTGCCTCTTGCCGAAGTTTCGACCCTTCAGCGTGACGGTCGTGCCGGGGGCGCCTTCCCGGGGCGTGATGCTGGTGATCACGGGCGGGTTGAATGGCGAGTAGTACAGCCCGTTCGACGGCCGCTTGCTCTTCACGATGCCGACGTAGCCCTGCTTGCGCATGCCCGACGGCACCTTGAAGACGATGCGTGTGTCGCTCCAGCTCACGAGCTTGCCCTTCACGCCGCCGCAGGTGACCCAGCTGGCACCGGCGACGCGACCGAAGTGCTGGCCCGTCATGGTGACGACGGTTCCGGCCGAACCCCAGTAGCGCGAAAGCGACAGCACGCGCGGTGAGGTCGCGGTGGCGCGCATAGCGGCGTTCGTGCTCGCCCGGATCTCGCCCGGTTTCGACGCCGCCGCGATCTCAGCGGGGGCGACGCCATCCGCGGCGATCACCTCGTCGATGACGAGGGTGGCGGTCTCGCCCATGGGCGTGACTACCAAGGCGACAGTGGCGGCTCCCTGCTCGGGCAGCAGTTCCGCCGCGGCAGCAGAGACCGACGCGAGCACGCGTTGCCCGGCGAGCTGCTCGGTGATCTGACCTTCAGGATTGACCGCAGCATCGCTCGCTGCAGTGGTCGGCTGCGCGGTCCGCTCGATGCGGCTGATCTCGGCGTCGACCACTCGCTGGCCGCGGTTCTTCCATCCGTGCGTCTTGATGTCGGCGGTGAGCACGATGGGCCGCGTGGTCGCAGCGCGGATGTAGAGTGCGGGCGCTTTCGAGGGCACGACCTGCTCGACCGCGCCGCTTCGTGGTCGCACCCGCATGCGCCTGCGCGGCCATCGTCGTCTCTTCTGCGCCTGGCGAGCCCAGCGAGTACAAGGCGAACACCATGACGCCCACGACGATGACTACCGCCGATGCCAGCGAGCCCACGCCACGCAGCTGGCGGGCGATCCACGCCGAGATAGTTCTGCCGATTCACCATCTCAGCCACCCAGCGCCTTCTTGATCGCCGAGAAGACCGACGAGCTGACCGACGAGGTGGTGCCCATCACGTGCACGTTCTCGATCCGGTAGCGGGAGGCCGCGAGCCGGGTGCGCGTGGCGTGCGGCAGCTTGGACCGGGTCGCGTAGAGCACGACAGTGCCGATGCGCCCCGCCGCTACCGCACCGCATATCGCCTCGGTCGGCCTCGCGATGTTGACCACGACAGCGCCGTCCCAGCTATGGCCGCATGCTCACGCTCTTGCTTGCGATCGCGCTGGCGGTGCGGTAGACGTCGCTGGCGGCGATCCGGGTGACGTGTGATCTGCCGAGCCTGCGCTTGATGGATCGCTCGACAGACGAGGGCACCGACTTCGCCCCGCCGAGGATGATCGCCGACCTCGTGCCGGACGGCAGGCGGTAGGCCCGGGTCTTCGGGTTGACGAACACCACCGGGCGACCCGCGGAAGCGGCGAGCGGAACGCCGGCGATCGCGGCTCTGTAGCTGGCGCCGCTCACCACGAGGACCGAGCGGTTCCAGCTCGCCCCCTTCAGGCTCGCGGTGCGCGCCGCGGCGGCGTTGGCGACCGCGTAGCCGTCTCCGGACCCGACGCGCTCGACACTCGCGGTACCGACGATGCTCGCCAAGTCGCTGGCGACACTGCTCGGGACCGCGGAGGTGTTGCCGACGATGTAGACCCGGCGCGCGCCCAGACGCACTATCTCCGCGCGCGTGACGTCAGGGAGCGAGGCCGAGCCGGTGTAGAGCAGCGGTCCGCGAACGGCGCCCGCAAGGCCGGACCCGGCGATGGCAGCACGCCAGTCGGCACCGTTGGCCACGACCACGGCGGGGGCGCCGAAGGGCGCCGCGTGCTTGGATGCCTGCGCTGCGGTGGTGTAGACGGACTCTCCCTGCACGCGCTCGTAGACACGCGACCCCCACGAGGCGAGGAACACGTCGCTGCGACGGTTGGAGTCCTTGGAGACGAGATTCGAGGCTGTGGAGTGGTAGATCGCCCGCGAACCATCGGGAGCCATGGCCACTCCACCACAAGAGGCGCTGGCCTGGCCGCGTGGCGGGCGGCTGATTCGGATAGTGCTCCCGGAGCTCAGTGAGCGTACGAACACGTCGGCACGCCCGTTGGTGTCCTTGGAGACGAGGTTGCTCGCCGACGAGCTGAAGGCGACCTTCGAACCGCTGTGGGACAGCGAGGGCTCGCGCGACTCGGCGTTTCCCTGGCGCCCGGTGGAGCTGACACTCGCGCGAACGGTCACTCGGGCGTTCAGATCGCGCACGAACACGTCGCGCACCTCGTTGCTGTCCTTGGACACGAGGTTGGTGGCGAGCGACTCGAACGCGACGAACGCGCCGTTGCCGGAGATCGACGGTGCGTACGAACCCAGGTTGCCCTGAGTGCTTGCGGCCCGCACGCTCGCGCGCGACACGCTCAGGGTGGCCACGTCGACGACGAACACGTCGGCCGCACTGTTGGTGTCGCCGGCTACGAGGTTGCTCGCCCGGGACACGAACGCGACCCGGCGCCCGTCGGCGCTGATCGACGGCGCGCTCGAGTGGCCGTTCGCCTCGACTCCACCCGGAGCGACGCTGACTCGCGTCGTGACGCCCGTGACGAGATCCCGGACGAAGACGTCGTCGTACGAACCGCTGTCGCCGTCGACGAGGTTCGAGGCCGCGGACACGAATGCGACGCGACGGCCATCCGCGCTCAGCGCCGGGCTGCTCGAGTCGCCGTTGCCCAGCACCCCGGCGCTGGAGACACTCACCGGGACGGCGCTCGTCGCGGTGAGGCTGCGACAGAAGACGTCCCACGAGTCGTTGGTGTCGGAGGCGACCAGGTTGGTGCTGCTCGAAGCGAACGCGACGAGCTGACCGCTGCCGCTGATCGAAGGCCACACCGAGGAGCCGTTCGGCACAGCGCTCGTGCCCGTCCCACTGACGCACAGCACCTGGGCCGAGCGGGTGTCGCGCACGAACACGTCCGCCCCGGCTCCGCCTCCTGCGGCGAGATTCGACGCGTACGACTGGAAGGCGACGAAGCGCGCCCCCGAACTCGCCGAACCCCAGTACGAACCCGCGTTCGTCGGCGACAGCGCGGTACCCGAGACCCGCGTGGTGCGAAGCCCCGGGCCGGCAGCGAATGCAGCGGTTGGAGCACCTGCGAGCGCAAGGGCGGCGGTGAGCACGACTGCAACGGAACGGAGGACGGCGCCGTGGCACATCGCCACCACGCGAGACTCGGCTCTGCTCCTTCTCACCTTCCACCTCCTGTTGCGCTTCCGGGCGCGGTTTGCGCGCGCGCGACCTTGCTTCAGTCGCGCTTGAGCAACAGGAGTATCGACAGGTGACGTGCGTCACATTAGTGCTGGAGCGCACAATAGGTGAGTTCCGGAGTGCCCAAATCGTACGGAGCACACCGCGAACCGGCCGCGGCATGGCCCCGGCAAGGCGACCGCGGGAGTGGCGAAGAGCGGAATCCGCCCTGCTAGATGGCTCGGCGGACCGCCTCGACACAGCCGGGTGCGTCGGCCGAGTAGCCCGCGCCCACAGACTCCGCCCACTCGGCGGTGACGACAGCGCCTCCCACGAACACGGGCACGTCCGGAGACGCCTCGCGAACGGCCGCGACCGTGTCGCGCATAGCGGGCAGCGTCGTGGTCATCAGGGCCGACAGAGCAGACGGCGTCAGCGTCTTGGGCTGCGGACACGACACGCTCGACCGCAACGTCGACCCCGAGGTCGTCGACGTCGAAACCCTGGCTCTCCAGCAGCGAGACGCAGATGTCCTTGCCGATCGAGTGGATGTCGCCCTTGACGGTCGCGAACGCGACCCTGCCCGCCGATGAGCCGGCTCCCCCTTCGGGCAGGCGCTCCTTGACTCTGAGTGACCGCCGCCTTCATCGCCTCGGCGGCGACCATCATCTGCGGCAGGAACACCTCTCCTCGGCCATACGCGTCCCCGAGCCTCTGGATGGCCGGCGTGAGTACGCTGCCGATGACGTCCTCGGCGGCCGTGCCGGCCTCGATCACGGCGTCGGCCAGAGCCGGGGCCGCCTCGGCGTCACCGCGCAGAACGGCGGCTTCGAGCTCGGCTGCGGGATCTGCCGCAGCCGTCTCGTCCGCCGGCGCCACGGTTGCGGGCACCCCGGCGGATGCCTTGACCAGCGCCTGAGCGTAGGTGGCCTGCCACGCCGGCCATGCTTCGCCGTGAGGGTCGATCGGGTCCCCGGCGACTCGAGCCGGAGACACGACCGCGGCCGCCTGCATCACCACGCGGTCGCCCGGGTTGGCGATAGCGGCGTCCAGACCGGCCGCTGCGGCGGCCTCGACGAACGCCGCATTCAGCACCGCCCTGTCGGGCAGGCCGTGAGAGACGTTCGAGACGCCGAGCACCGTGGACAGCCCGGCCGCATGCGCCAGCCGCACCGTGTCGAGAGTGACCGCCGGAGCCTCGGCATCCGTTGCCGCGGTCATGACCAGCGCGTCCACCACGAGGCTCGCGTCACTGAGCCCCCACGCGCGCGCCTTGGCCCGCACGCGCTCCACGATGGCCATGCGGTCTGGGGCAGCGTCGGGAATCCCGGCATCGTCGAGCGCCAGCACGACTACCGCGGCGCCGTATCGGCGGGCAAGCGGCAGCACCGCGTCGAGCGACTCCGCCCCGCCGTTCACGCTGTTGATGAGCGCGCGCCCGGGGTAGACCCGCAGCGCCGCCTCGAGAGCGTCGGTGTCGGTCGTGTCGATCACGAGCGGCAGGTCGCTCGTCGCGACGCACGCGAGAACCGCCGCCGGCAGCGCGGTGGCAGCGTCCACCCCGGCCGCGCCCACGTTCACGTCGAGCAGGTCGGCGCCCGCCTCCTGCTGTTCGGCGGCGAACGAGCGCACCACACTCATCGAGCCGGCAAGCAACGACTCCTTGAGCGCCGGCTTGCCGGTCGGGTTGATGCGCTCGCCGATGATGCGCAGCGGCTGGCCCTCGCCGATCACCACCGATCTTGCGCGGCCCCGCGAGCACGGTCCCGACGAAGTCCGCGATCCGCCACATCGACGACGTCCCGGTCCGCGATGGCATCGGCGATCGCGCCGGTGAACGACGGGGACGAGCCGCAGCACGACCCGATCGCCGCGACGCCCGCCTCGCGAGCCGCCCAGGCGAACGCGCCCATCTCGTCGGGCGTGCCCGGAAAGACCGTGCGACCGTCGTCATCGAGGTGAGGCAGCCCCGCGTTGGGCTGCACGATCACGGGCAGCAGAGTCGCGCCGACCATCCGCGCGGCGAGAGGCAGCATCTGCTCGGGGCCCAGACCGCAGTTCAGCCCGACGGCGTCGGCGCCCGCCGCCTCGAGGATCACCGCGGCGGTCTCGGGCTCGGTGCCGGAGAGGTCCATCCGACCGTTGAGCCCGAAGGTGCAGCTCGCCCACACCGGCAGGTCGGTGACGCTCTTCGCGGCGAGCACCGCGCAGCGCGCCTCGGCGATGTCGGTCATCGTCTCGATCAAGATGGCGTCGGGGTTCTCGGCAGCCAGCGCGGCAGCCTGCTGCGCGAACGCCGAGAAGACCTCGTCGAAGGTCGCCGGGCCGAGCGGCTCCATCACCAGGCCGGTGGGCCCCATGTCCGCGAGGATGTGCGGCGCACCAGCCTGCCGCGCGATACGCACCGCAGCGCGGTTGAGCTCTTCGACGCGGTCGGCGAGCCCGTACTCGGCGAGCTTGGGCGCGGATCCCCCGAAGGTGTTCGTGATGCAGCAGTCCGAGCCCGCCAGCTTGTACAGGTCGAGCACCTGCCCGACCATCTCGGGAGCGGTGACGTTGAGCAGCTCGGGGCACTCCCCGGCGGGCATGCCGGCGCGCTGCAGCATGGTGCCCATGGCGCCGTCCAGCACGAGCATCTCGGTGCCGAGTCGTCTCATCACGTCAGGCATCGGTACGATCGTCTCCCCGCTCGCCCGCGCCGCGACCTTGGCGCGGCTTCTCTCCAACGTAGCTTGCCGCCATCATCCACATACCCGCGATGAACATCGCAGCGAGCAGGCCCATCTCGATGACGGGAGTCCAGCCGTACGCCGAGATGAACGCCGCCCACTGGCCCGAGAGAACCGCGTAGGCCAGGTCGAGCCGCGCAGCCGACGATGAAGCACGATCGTCCACGCCTGCGTGTAGCGCGCCGCTGCCTGCTTGCCGCGTGCCGCACCCACCGCGTACACCAGTCCGAGTGCGACGCCCACCACCATCACCAACACAAACGCGATCGGGACGAACGTGAACGTCCACATCGCTTCGTAGCCGAAGTACACCGCATGCCCTCTCGATCGAGCCCTATCGACGCGACGGGGCTACAGGCACCTGAGCCGCCACATAGCAGCGGCGAGCATCTCGTCGTGGTCGAATGCAAGCTCGGCGGGGGGCTCGTCGGCGAAGAACCATCGCGCGTCGGCCGCATCGTCACCAGCCGCGACCAGCGGTTCTTCGAGTCCGATGTCGGCAAGGTAGGCCGCCGAGACGGTCCACCCCGAGGGTCACGCCCCGGGTCGCCGAACGCACCCACGGGCACCATGGGCCCCTCCCAGATGATCCCGGCTTCCTCGGCAAGCTCGCGGCGGGCCGCCTCGACAGGGCGCTCCCCCTCGTCGACGAAACCTCCGGGCAGCGCCCAGCAGCCCTTGAACGGCTCGAACGCCCGCCTCACGAGCAGGACCTTGCGCGCGCTCGCCGGCCCGCTGAACACGACCGTGTCGCAGCACAGCGCCGGTCTCGGATAGTCGTATGAGTACTGCATGGCTCCAGTGTAGCGGTTCGCCAACCCGCCGTGCCCTCCCGCGAGCAACGTGTCCTACACTGTGACCTCGTGCCGAGCCGGGAGGTCGAAGTGTCGCAGCGCGCCAAGGTCGTCATCGCGATGCTCACGCTCTATGTGGTGTGGGGGACGACGTACCTTGCCATCAAGGTGGGGCTCGACGCGGACCTGCCGCCGGCGCTCTTCGCGGGGCTTCGGCTGGTACCGGCCGGCCTCATCCTGTTCGCCCTCGCGAAGGCACGGGGCGCGTCGCTCAAGATCAGGGGCGGCTACCTGCGAATCGTCGCCATCGTGGGCGTGCTGCTGCTCGTCGGCGGCCAGTACGGGACCTTCGTCGCCGAGCAGTTCGTGCCCTCGGGCCTCTCGGCGCTGATCGTCGCGGTGCTGCCGCTGTGGATCGCGCTTGCCGAGTCGGCGTTCCCCGACATGCAGCGCCCCGGCCTGATGGGGTGGCTCGGGCTGGGTGTCGGCTTCACCGGTCTCGCCATCCTGCTGTCTGCCGCGACTGACCGGCGTATCGGCCGGCCCGCGCGAGTTCCTGGGCGTGGCGATCCAGATACTCGCCACGTGGCTGTGGGCGGCCGGATCGATCTACAGCAAGCGCCATCCCGTGAAGGCCGACGGGATGGTGATCACCGCGTATCAGATGCTCATCGCGGGCGGAGTGACGATCGCGATAGGGACGGTGCTCGGCGAGTGGTCACGGCTCGACCTCACGCCGAAGGGAGCGGCGGCGCTCGCCTACCTCACCATCTTCGGGAGCTGCATCGCGTTCAGCGCCTTCATCTACGCGCTCGCCCACCTGCCCGCGAGCAAGGTCATGACGTACGCCTACGTGAACCCCGTGATCGCGGTGTTCGCCGGATGGGCCGCCGGGTCGATCGGGCTCGTCCCGGCCGAGCCGGTCAGCGTCTCGGTGATCGTCGGGATGGTCGTGATCATCGCGGGCGTCGCACTCACCACTGCGGCTCCCACGCTGCCACCGCGCCGCCCCGCTCTCAGCGCCGAGGACGACGCGCGCGCCGTCGAGCCGCTCGTGGAACCCGAGCCGAGCGAGGTCTAGAGACTCGCGCGACCTACCGGCGTCAGACGCGCTCACGAGGATGAAGACCTTCGAGCCCTCAAGCGACCATGGTGCCCGGGTTGGGCGACTGCTGGAACACGACGCCGTTGCCGCTCGGGCGTGGCTGCGTCATCACCTTGGGATCGAGCCCCGCCGCCTCGATCCTGTCGACGGCACGGGACTTCTTCAGCCCCACGAGGTTCGGCACCTTGACCGAGGCGGTGGGCTGAGAGCCCGCCGAGACCAGAACACGCACCGTCGTGCCCGGGTCGACGACCGCGCCACCTGCAGGCACCTGTTCGAAGACGACACCCCTCGGCCTGCTGGCGCTGTATACCTTGGTGACTGACGTGTCGTAGCCGGCCGGAGTCCAGCGTCCCGACCGCGTCCGAAGTCATCAGCCCCACCACATCGGGAACGGACGCCGCCTGGTCCTCCTCGACGGCATCGAGCTCCTCCGGCTCGGGGACGGCCACAGGCCGAGCAGGCGTAGCGGCGCCCGAACTACGTGTGACCGATACGACATCCGCTGACTTGGATGCGTTCCCGAGGTAGTCCCACAGCAGCCACAGCACGACAAGAAGCAGGATGGCGAGCGCGACCCACAACAGCCAGCCACGGTCCTGGCGGCTCTGCGCTTCGGGCGATTGACTCTCGGTGGGCTCTTCCGGCATCGGAGGTCCCCTCGCGCGATCTGATGAACGAACCTTTCCACAGCATACAGGACGAAGGCGCTCTCCCTCCATTGCTTCTCCATACGGGGTCCACCGCGACTTCGTGGCGCGGGGGGACACTCACTGCATCGGGTTCGCGCACGCGCGTTGTCACACAGCGAACCGGCAAGCGACACCCGATGGAAGAAAGAGAGGCGGGCTCATGGGCATCGGCATTCTCATCGTGATCGCAGCGGCCGTCTTCATCGCGTGGTCCATCGTGAAGACCGCCGAGCTTCACCCCGCCGGCTCGGTCTCCGCCGTGCCTCGCTCTCCGCTGGAGGAGGCGGAGCGGATTCTCACCGCCCGCTATGCCTCGGGAGACATCACCCCTGACGAATACCGCCGGATGCTCACCATCCTCCGCGCGTAACGCGACCATACTTGGCGCCGCCCCGCGCCATACCCCTTCCCTCCTTGGCATGCGAAACGGCCCGGCAGTGTCCGGGTCGTTTCGCGCACGGGAGCCGGCAGCTGCACTCGGGTAGAATCGTGCTGCGGCAAGCGCGCTCAGCCGGGCTGGTGCCCGAGCGCCGCTCCACATCGAACCGGGGTCGCCTTCTCGTGTCGTCTGCCCTCGCAAGAGCGTTGAGATTCGTGCGCGCCTACTGGCTGTGGGCACTGTGCGGCATCGTCGCGGTGCTCGCGGCCACGGCCGCCGATCTGCTCAGCCCACAACTGCTGCGCAGACTCATCGATGTCGGCATCACCGGCGACCAGCCTCAGGTCATCCTCAACACGTCACTGATGCTGGTGGGGCTCGCCGTGGCAGGTGGTTTCGCGAGCTTCCTGCAAGGCTACTTCTCGGCAAGGGCAAGCCACGGCGCCGCGTTCGACATGCGCAACACGATCTTCGACAAGCTCCAGCGACTCTCGTTCGCCTACCACGATCGAGCGCAGACCGGCCAGCTCATCACGCGTGTGACAAGCGACGTGGACCTGGTGCGCGAGTTCGTGGGAGGCGGGCTCGTGCAGGCGGTCTCGGCGATTCTGCTGCTCGTCGGAGCCGTCGTCTTCTTGCTGCGGCTCGACCCTCGCCTTTCGGTGGTCGCGCTTCTCGTCCTGCCCACCACTATCGCAGTGCTCTTCGTGTTCGTGCGGCGTCTCGGCCCGATGTTTCGCGAGTTCCAGGTGCGGCTCGCCGCACTCAACACGGTGCTTCAGGAGAACGTCGCGGGCGTGCGAGTGGTGCGGGCATTCGCACGCGAGCAACACGAGATCCAGCGCTACGACTCGGCCAACCGCGAACTTGCTGGATCAGGGGCTTCAGCGTCCGGCGCGTGGTAGCGAACGCGTTCCCCTTGCTGTTCAGCGTGGGCACCATCGGCGTCGGTCGTCGTCACGTGGGCGGGCAGCGTGCAGATCGTCCGAGGAACGCTCACGGTCGGTTCGCTCGTGGCGTTCACGTCCTATCTGTTCCTGCTGCTGCAGCCGCTGTTCGTACTCGGATTCGGTGCACAGCAGATCGCCCGCGCGAGCGCGAGCGCCGAGCGGCTCTTCGAGATCCTCGACGCACCCGAAGACGTCGGCGAGTCTCCCAGACGCCGCCACGCTCCCCCGGCTCGAAGGCCGCGTGGAGTTCCGAGGCGTTCACCTGCGCTACCCCGGCACCACGAGCGAGACACTCGCGGGCATCGACCTGGTCGTCGAGCCCGACACCACCGTGGCCGTGGTCGGGGCGACCGGCTCCGGCAAGACCACGCTCGTCAACCTCGTACCGCGCTTCTACGACGCCACCTCCGGGACCGTGCTCGTGGACGGTCGAGACGTGCGAGACGTGACCCTCTCGTCGCTTCGCGGTCAGATCGGCTTCGTCATGCAGGACTCGGTGCTGTTCTCGGGCACCATCCGCGAGAACATCGCGTACGGTCGGCCCGAAGCCACGGACGCGCAGGTCGAGCAGGCGGCACGGGCGGCCCAGGCGCATGACTTCGTCGTCGATCTGCCGCAGGGATACGAGACCCTCGTGGGCGAACGGGGCGTGAAGCTCTCCGGCGGCCAGCGGCAGCGCATCGCCATCGCCCGCGCGCTACTGATCGACCCGCGCATCCTCGTGATGGACGACTCGACCTCGTCGGTCGACTCGAAGACCGAGTCGGCGATCAGAGTCCAGCTCGACTCCCTGATGCGGGGCCGAACCACGTTCATCGTCGCCCAGCGCCTGGCTACGGCGCGCAGGGCCGACGTGGTCGTCGTCCTGGACAAAGGTGCGGTCGCCGACGTCGGTACCCATGACGAACTCCTCGAGCGCTCCTGCCTCTACGCCGAGATCGCCTCGAGCCAGCTCATCGCCGATTCGGGGGGTGAGCGCTGATGGCGGGACCCGGAGGGGCTTCGCTCAGGTCGCTCGCGAAGCAAGACAAGCCCCAGGCGATGCGGGCGGTCGCAGCTCCGGCTGCTGCGGTATCTGCTCGCGCACCGGCCGCAGTTGGCCGCCGGTGTCGCGTGGCTCGTCGTCTCCTCGACCGCCGTTGCCGCCACGCCGGCGCTGACGGGCCGGCTGATCGACGTCGCCGTGGAGGCGACCGGGAGCGGCGACGCATCGGTGCTCACCGTTCCCGCGCTGCTGCTCGTCGGCGCGACGCTGGCCGGTTGGTTCGCGCAGCGCATGCAGATACTCGCGCTGGGTACCGCCGGCCAGCTGGCGCTCTACGAGGTCCGGCGCGACGTGTTCGCCAAGATCGCCGAGCTCGACGTGGGCTACTTCGAGGCCGTCGAGTCCGGCGACCTGATGAGCCGGCTCATCAACGACATCGAGCAGATCAACTCGTTTCTGGCCCAGGGGTTCCGTCGCCTCCTGTCCTCCTCGCTCGCCCTCGTGTCCACGCTCGCCTTCATGCTGTGGGTCAACTGGCAGCTGGCGCTGGTGACGCTGCTCGTCGTCCCGGTGATGCTGGCGGTGACGACGCTCTTCGGCACCGTCGCGAGACGGGCGTTTCGCAAGCGCCAGGAGTCGATCGGCGACGTGTCGGCCACGCTGGCCGAGGAGCTCGGCGGGATCAAGGTCGCGCAGGCGTTCAACCGGACCGATCGAAACCGCGTCGAGTTCGAAAGCCGCAACGCGACCAACCGCGACGCCAACATCGGCGCCGCCACGGTCTCCTCGGCGTTCTCGCCCGTGCTGTCGGTGATCTCGACCGCGGCGACAGCGCTCGTGGCGGCTCTGGGCGGCTGGTCGGCCGCACAGGGCCTGATCACGATCGGCGTCGTCGTGGCGTTCCTCAACTACGCTCGCCAGTTCTTCAACGCGATCACGCAGCTCTCGTCGCTGTACTCCGAGACGCAGTCGGCCCTGGCGGGCGGAGAGCGGGTCTTCCAGCTGATCGACACAGAGCCGCTCGTCGCCGATTCGCCCGACGCGATAGCTCGTCGAGAAGATGCGCGGTCGAATCGAGTACCGCGACGTGAGCTTCGCCTACCGCACCGGTCCCGAGGTGCTTCACGGCGTGACGCTGACGATCGACGCCGGAGAGACGGTGGCGATCGTCGGTCCGACCGGCGGCGGGAAGACGACGCTGGCAAGCCTGGCGGGCCGCTTCTACGACCCGACGCAGGGAAGCGTGCTCATCGACGGCCGAGACGTGCGCGACATCGGTCTCACCTCGCTGCGCAGCCATTTCGGCATCGTCTTGCAGGAGCCGTTCCTGTTCGCGAGCACCATCGCCGAGAACATCCGCTACGGCCACCTCGACGCAACAGACGAGCAGGTTCGTGCCGCGGCGACGATAGCGGGAGCCGCCGACTTCATCGCCGAGCTGCCGCAGGGCTTCGAGACAACCGTCGGCGAGCGGGGTGTCCTGCTCTCAACGGGACAGCGCCAACTGATCGCGTTCGCCCGCGCCATCGTTGGCGACCCGGCGATCCTCGTGCTTGACGAAGCGACGTCCTCGGTGGACACGCGCACCGAGCTGCTCATCCAGCGCGGCATGCGCAACATCCTGGAAGGCCGCACCTCGCTGATCATCGCGCACCGGCTCTCCACGGTTCGCGACGCGGACCGTGTCATCGTGGTCGAGGACGGACGCATAGTCGAGGAGGGGCCGTTCGGCGACCTGCTCGCCGCCGAGGGTGCGTTCGCACGGCTGTACGAGGCGCAGTTCGGCGAGTAGGCGGCGCTACTTCGCGCGGGTACAGCTCGCGATACTCGGACTCGAGCATGTCGAAGCAGATCACGTCGTGGAATCCGCCCTCGGCGAAGTCGCATTCGCGCTCGACCCCGACCTCACGAAACCCGATCGCGCGGTAGAGGTGAAGTCCCCGCTCGTTGTCTTGCCGCGCCTTGATGGCGATTCGGTGCAACCCGAGGGTGTCGAAGCCGAAGCGCATCATCGTCAGCAGCGCGTCGCGGCCAAACCCCCGCCCCTGGTAGCCGACGTCACCGATCATGATGCCGAGCTCGGCGTGGCGGTGTCTGAGGTCCAAGCCCTCGAATCCGACGACTCCGATGAGCCGCATATCCTCGGCGGTGTGGATCTCGAAGACCTGGAGCGACGGCGAGGACTCCGCCCGGCGGTAGAACTCCAGCTCCTCGGCGGACGTGAGCGGGACGTGGCCCGTCAGCATGTAGCGGTTCACGGCGGGATCGTTGACCCAGCCGCGGACCTGCTCGGCATTGGCCGGGTCGAGCGCCGTCAGAACGACCTTGTCGCCTCGAATCATCGACGCCTCCTTCGGGGTTTCCTGCCATGGTACCGAACGGGCCGCCGGAACTCCCGGCGGCCCGTCATGCACGATGCTCGGCGGCTTCTCGCCGTCGCTACCCTTCGATGATCCGCATCGCCTCGTCGCGATAGGCGTCGGTCACGAACGGGATCCCCGAGATCTCGGCGGCGTCACGCGTCAACGACATGAGGTCCGAGCGCGTGATCGTGTCCAGGCGCATGTTGCGACTTCCGCTCATCAACTGCTGCAGCCCGACCTTGATCTTGTCGGAGTACGTGTAGATGCCGATCGCCCCGAGCGGGAACTTGTCGACTTCTGCGCCGTACTTGGCCTTGAGCGTCTCGTAGGTGACGAAGATCTCCTCCTTGGTGCCGCCGAACGCCGAGACGGACTTGGGCAGATCCTGCTCCTTCATCCAGACCTCGATGTTCTTGCCCACGAAGCCCGGGATCATGAGCGCGCGACCCATGCAGACCGCCTTGGTGTGCGGGGCGCCGAGGGCGAGCACCTTGAAGACGTGGTCCTCGGTGGAGAACCCGCCTGCAATGGCGATGTCGGGAACGTAGGCTCCCTGCTGCGCCAGCTTCTCGACGAGTTCGTTGGTCATGCACTGCAGGTAGAACGTGGGAACGCCCCACTCCTGCATCATGCGCCACGGGCTCATGCCGGTACCGCCGGGCGCACCGTCGATGGTCAGCAGATCGATCTTGGCGTTGCTGGCCCACTTGAGCGCCATGGCCAGCTCCCGCATCGGATACGCCCCGGTCTTCAGGGTGACGCGCTTGGCGCCGAGGTCACGGAGACGCTGGACCTCAGCGTAGAAGCCCTCCTCGTCCACGAATCCGAGACGGCTGTGGCGCTCGAACTGGCGGATGGCGCCGTCCTTGAAGGCCGCCTTGATGGCCGGGTCCGACGGATCCGGGGTCACGAGATACCCGCGCTTCTGAAGCTCGAGCGCGCGGTCGAGCGAGTTGACCTTGATCTCGCCGCCGATGCACTTGGCGCCCTGGCCCCACTTCAGCTCCATCGTGGTGACGCCGAGCTTCTCGACGCAGTACTCCGCCACGCCGAGGCGGGTGTCCTCGACGTTCATCTGCACGAGGATGTCGCCGTAGCCGTCCTCCTGGTAGCGGCGGAACATCTCGACCCTGCGCTCCATGTCCGGCGCCTTGACGACCTTGCCTTGCTGTCGAGCTCGAGCGCGGGGTCGATGCCGCACACGTTCTCGCCGCAGACGATCGAGACGCCCGAGATGGCCGCGCCGACCGCGAAGTGCTCCCAGTTCTTGCGTGCGATCTCCGTGGAACCCAGCGCGCCGGTGAAGATCGGCACGCGCATCTTGACCTTGTTCTCGACACCGAACACGGTCTCCGTGTCGACCATCGGGAAGAGCGTGTTGTCGGGATCGCCCGACGACACCCTCGGGCAGTCCCTGCGCCCCCAGCGCATAGCCCATGATGTTCAGGTGCGAGTAGTCGATCGGGTAGTCCTTGTCGCCACCGGCGGTGACCTCACCGAACGGCCCCGGATAGATGACCTCCCGGCCGCGGAACGAGGCTTTGAACACCTCGCAGTTGCCCCGGCACCCGTCGGTGCAGCGGGAACACAGGCCCGAGCCGGGCACCACGTTCTTGGACCGGTTCGAGGTTTGAGTGGCGTCGTTGCCGCCAGGACACTGGAGATTCACGCGTACCCCTTCCCTTGATGCGCGCTCTCGTATAGCGAGCGTCGCCCCCTTGCCTTTCGTGCATGGTAGCAGTCGAACGAAACATGTTCGAAACATATGCGACACTAGGTCGAAATCTCCGGGGACTCGGCACACCGCCGAGGGATAGAGAGTGAGGGGTCATGACCGAGCACCGCGACCGAGCGGTCGAGGCTATCCGCGAGAAGGGCGTCGAGTTCATCCACCTGTGGTTCACCGACGTTCTGGGCTTTCTGAAGACGTTCGTGATCACCATCGACGAGCTCGAACTCGCGATGGCCGAGGGAATGGGTTTCGACGGCTCTTCCATCCAGGGCTTCGCGCGCATCCAAGAGTCGGACATGGTCGCGATGCCCGATCCGGCGACTCTGCAGATCATGCCGTGGCGTCAAGGTGACGATCTCGTGGCCACGATGTTCTGCGACGTGGTGCGTCCCGACGGGTCGGCGTACCCCGGTGACCCTCGGCAGGTGCTGCGCCGAAACGTCGCGAGGGCGAAGGCCATGGGGTTCGACTTCTTCGTGGGCCCCGAGCTCGAGTACTACTACTTCAAGGACGACGCCAGCACACAGCCGCTCGACCACGGCGGCTACTTCGACATGACGACTCGGGACCTTGCGGTGGACCTACGCAAGGAGACCGTGCGCGCCTTGCGCAACTTCGATATCCAGGTCGAGTACAGCCACCACGAGGTCGGACCGAGCCAGCACGAGATCGACCTGCGCTACGACGAGGCGATCCGGATGGCCGACAAGGTCATGACATACCGCCTCGTCGTCAAGGAGATCGCGCAGCTCAACGGCGTCTATGCCACCTTCATGCCGAAGCCCATGTACGGCGAGGCCGGCTCGGGTATGCACGTGCACCAGTCGCTCTTCAAAGACGGCTCGAACGCCTTCTTCGATCCAGCCGACGAGCACCACCTGTCGCAGACAGCCAAGGCCTATGTCGCGGGCCTGCTCCACCACGCCCGCGCGATCTGCGCCGTCACGAACCAGTGGGTCAACTCCTACAAGCGGCTGGTCTCGGGATACGAGGCGCCCGTCTACATGTGCTGGGCGCATCGGAACCGCTCCGCGCTCGTCCGCGTTCCCATGTACAAGCCCGGGAAGGAGAAGGCGACCCGCATCGAGCTCCGCTCACCGGACCCCGCGTGCAACCCCTATCTCGCCTTCTCGGTCATGCTCGCGGCCGGACTCGACGGCATCGAGCGGGGGCTCGAACTCCCCGACGATGTCGCTGACAACATCTACGAGATGACCGACGCTCAGCGCGCTGACGCGGGCATCGGCCAGCTTCCGGAAAGCCTGAACGAGGCCGTGAACGAGATGGAGCGCAGCGAACTCGTCAGGGAGGCCCTCGGGGACCAGGTCTTCGAGTGGTTCATCCGCAACAAGCGGCTGGAGTGGCACGACTACCGCACTCGCGTGACGCCCTGGGAGTCCGACTCCTACCTCGCGATCCTCTAGTCGCCCGCCCGGGCTACTGCCGGGCACCCCATAGCGCGTATCTGCCTCACGAGAAGGGCTTCGACCGTTGGTCGAGGCCCTTCTCGACGTCCTCTACCTGCGTCTTTCTCGAGCTGCCTCAATGTCGAGTCGATGCTTGCAATTCATATATGTCTTCTCCATTATATGTTTTGTCTTATATCGACATGGGGGCAACAAACGGTGTCACTCGAGTACGCGATACTCGGATTCCTGAGCGAGCGGCCGCGGTCGGGCTACGACCTGAAGGTCAGATGCTTCGACGGTGACGCCCGTCTTCTGTGGAACGCCGACCAGGCGCAGATCTACCGCACCCTCGATCGGCTCAGGGCCACCGGCCTGATCACGCGCGCCCGCAGGCGTTCGCAGGGGCGACCGGACCGCCTTGTCTACGACGTCACCGATGAGGGGCGCGACGCTCTAGCGCGGTGGCTTTCGTCCTCGGCGCCCCTGCCGCTGCCCCGCGACCCCTTCGCGCTTCAGCTGTACTTCGGGGCCGGCCTTGACGACGAGACTCTCGCCGCCCTCATCGCGGACCGAAGAGCGCAGCACCAGCAGCGCCTCGAGGCCCT
Source organism: uncultured Actinomycetes bacterium (assembly GCA_963726325.1). Classification (GTDB taxonomy): domain Bacteria; phylum Actinomycetota; class Coriobacteriia; order Anaerosomatales; family PHET01; genus CAVPCY01. The sequence goes on from CAVSCA010000006.1 coordinate 44,155, forward strand.
GCGTGACCGGTCGGACTCCCTGGCTTCCGACGCCTCACTTCCCGCTCGCACGATGGTGGTACGGCAGACGGCGCTGGACGGAGCGCTTGCCAGAGAGCGAACGGCGATCGACTGGCTCGATGACTGCCTCGAAGCGATCGAGCACGGCGCGCTGCCAGAAGCAACCCAAGTGATTGCCGAAGAGCACTTGTCCGGAGCATGAGCCGGCGTACTATGGAGTCGGCCTGACGAGAGGGGTTGGGCGTGAGGATAATCGCCATCGACGCGAGCCAAGGGCGCGGACCGCTCAGCCGCTCGGTCGAACTGGCCGCCTGTTCGGCTGAGGCCGCAGGCGCGACCGTCGAGCGAGTGCGTCTCGCCGAGTACGACATACGCTTCTGCACCGGCTGCAAGATGTGCCGACTGACCGGCACCTGCAAGATCGACGACGATCTGCCCGATCTTGCCGAGAAGATCGCAGCTTGTGACGGCGTGATCTTCGGAGTCCCCTCCTACTTCCGCAAGGCCGAGCGACACATGCAGGCGATTCTGGACCGGCTCGCGAGCTACTTCGCCTCCGACGGCCAGCTGCGCCTGCCGGGGTTCTCGGAAGCCGAAGTCCCCCGGACCCCGGAGGCCCGTGCAGCCAAGAGGGCCGTCATCATCACAGCCACCGCGGCCCCCGAACCGATCGCCACGTTCTTCGGCTACAACACCGGTCCGATGCGCGAACTCCGCAGGTCGCTCGGGTCAGGCGGGATCCGCACGATCGGGTCGCTCGCCGTCTCGGGAACGTGGGTCAGGCCAGAGCTCGACATCTGGGAGTGCGACAAGGCCGAGTCGCTGGGAAGGGTGCTCGCCGGGAAGATCTGACCGGCGCCGGTAGTGCGCTCTAGCCGAGCAGCAGGTCCATGACCCGTCGTCCGGGATCGACCACCAGCCCCGTCGCAGCCGCGGCACTCTCGCCGTAGGACAGCGCCCCATTGTGCTCGATGCCCGGCCCCCACACGATGAACGGAACCGGCTCGCCAACGTGGGTCTTGAGCGCGGTGGGCGTCGGGTGATCCGGCATCGCGAGGATGCGCAGCTCCTCGGTGCACGCCCGAACCGCCTTCACGATCTCGCGGTCGATCGCCTCGATCGCGGCGATCTTGCCCGAGGCCGATCCGGCGTGACCTTCCTCATCGGGCGACTCCACGTGGATGACCACCAGGTCGTTGTCGGCCAGAGCGGAGAGCGCGCCCGCGGCTTGAGCGGCGTAGTCCGTGTCGGACCCGTCCGTGACTCCTGCGATCTCCAGACGCTCGATGCCCGCGAGCACGGCCAGGCCGTTGAGCAGATCGACGCCGCTCGTCATCGCAGCGCGGACTCCTCGCTTCTCGAAGAAGGGAACCATCCCGGCGGGTCTCACGCCGGGCCAAAACGGCCAGACGTCGGTAGCTTGAAGCGCGCCGGCCTCGGCTCTCCTCAGGTTGGTCCGGCTGGAGAGCAGCACTTCACGAGCGCGCTGCATGTACGCTCGCAGCATCTCGCTGCCGGGGCCGCTCGGCAGATGCGGCGATGCCGGTTTGTCGGAGATGTCGTGCGGCGGTGTGTAGACACCCTCCAGCACCTCGGGCGCGCCCTTCACAACCAAGATGTGCCGATACGCGACCCCCGGATACAGGCGGAACGTCTCGTCGTCGAGCGCCTCGGCAAGATCGGCCACGATCTCACGGGACTCGTCCGTGGTGATGTGGCCACACGAGTAGCTGGCCATCACTCCGTCGGCGATGTGGACGAGGTTCAGGCGCAAAGCGACTTCGTCTGCTGCGAGCTCGATGCCCATGCTCGCAGCCTCGATCGCGCCCCTGCCCACGAAGTCGGCGACCGGGTCGTAGCCCAGGATCGACGTGCACGCGGCCGCCGAAGAGGGCTCAGCGCCCTCCGGTACCGTCTGTGCCAGCCCCACGCGACCGGTGCGCGCCAGGGCGTCGAGATGAGGCGTGGACGCCGCCTCGAGCGTCGTCTTGCCTCCCAGCTCGGACAGCGGCCACCCCGACGCGCCGTCCAAGATGATCACCACGTACTTCACGCGCCCCCCTTGAGGGTAGTCACTTACCGAAGAGAGCGTACCAGCCAAACCGAGGAGACCGCCATGCACCCCCCGCTGAACGATCTGCCCACCATCGAGGGACCGGGCGTCACGCTCAGACCACCTGCCGCAGGCGAGATCGCGGAACTCGCGTCCGCGCTCGCGTCCGACCCCGAGGCGGGCCCATGGTGGGGCGATGACGCGAACACCATCATGGAGTGGTTCGACGATCCCGACTACCACGTGCTCGTCATCGAAGCGGAAGGACGGGCCGCCGGTGTGATCGCGTTCGAGGAGCAGCTCGACCCCAGCTACCATGCGGCCTCGATCGACATCGGACTGCTTGCGGGAAACGTCGGGCGGGGCGTGGGCACGAGCGCGCTCAAGACGCTCGCCCGGTGGCTTGTCGGCGAGCGCGGCCACCACCGCCTGACGATCGATCCGGCCGCCACCAATCAGCGGGCCATACACGTCTACGAGAAGGTGGGCTTCCGGCCGATCGGTGTCGCGAGAAGCTACGAGCTCGGGCCCGACGGCACCTGGCACGACAACCTGCTCATGGACATGCTGGCCGAGGAGTTGGCTCCCTGAGTGAAAGGCGCGGCGACGGGCAGACTCGCGGCAGTTCACCATCGCATGCCGAACCGTCCGCGCATGGGGTTTCTGTGGACGTGTGGCGGTAGAATCCAGTACGCGCGAAGATGGACCGATACATGCTTCTGACGTGCGCGGAGAGTCGGCCGCAAGACCGGCGCTCCACCCCCGGGGGCCGCAAGGGCAACCGGCATGCGAGCCGAGGGAATACGAAGACTCCAGTGTCACCCCACATGCACACCACCGCCGACGTTCGCGCGCTCGCACGCACGCGAGTCCTCGTCGCTGCAACCGTTGCGGCCGTGATGCTTGCGGTCGCCGCGCCGGTGACAGCGCACGCCGCCTACACGTGGTCCGAGGGCGGCTCGAAGAAGTTCGGCGGCACCGTGGGCAGCGGCTTGGTGAGTGCCAAGATCAACTCCAAGTACGCCATCCTGCTCGACCGCGTGAAGGTCTGGGAGTTCAAAGGCAGCTCCCCCTCGTTCGACCCCCGAACGGCTCAGCGGCTCTCAAACGGCAACACCCTCGTCGCGGACACCAACGGCCGCGCCGTCGTCGAGTACAGCCCGTCCGGGTCGGTCGTATGGCGCTACAGCTCGGGAAACGACTCGTCACTTGCGGCCCCGTACTCGGCACAGCGGCTGTCCAACGGTCACACACTGATCACTGACCGCGGTTCCGGATCGGTGATCGAAGTCGATTCGGCGAAGAGGGTGGTGTGGCGCTACGGCGACGGTACTGCCGGGCTTGAAGCGGGTCGGCTCGTCGATCCCGTGTACGCGGTGCGCACCGGCGCCGGCAACACCCTGATCGTGGACTCGAACGGCGGCTACCGCGTCATCGAGGTGCGCTCCTCGGACTACGACGCGAGTCAACCCAACAACGGGTACTCCGCCTCGAGCATCGTGTGGCGCTACGGCACGGACGGGGTGTCGGGTGTCGGCACCGGCAGGCTCGCCGGCCCGATGCAGGCCCAGCGGCTGTCCAACGGACACACGCTCATAGCCGATGCCGGCGGGCATCGCGTGCTGCAGGTGGACCCCTCCGGGTCTACCGTGTGGCAGTTCGGCAAGTCGGGCCAAGCGGGCTCGGACATGTCCCACCTGAGGGGCCCGGCGTCCGCTCAGCGCCAGACAGACGGCACCACGCTGATCGTGGACCGCGACAACGCACGCCTCCTGAAGGTCGATTCGCAGGGCAAAGCGGAGCGCATCGATACGACGAGCATCGGATCGGTGGGGGCGCTGTCGTCTCCGCAGACCGCCTTCGTCACCTCCAAGGGCACGACGCTGATCGCCGATCAGGCGAACAGGCGGCTGATCGAGATCGGCACCGCCAGCTCGGGGCGCTACACTACCGACCCGCTCGACTTGGGTACGCCCGGAGTGACCAAGCAGATCACACGGATCGACGCGTTCGCGGTCCAGCCGGACAAGACGGGCGTCAAGCTCCAGTACTCGGTCAATGGTGGCACCTGGCGTGCCGTCGGCGGACCCTCCATCACGTTCCCGACGGGGCTGCTGGCGACGAGCCTTCGTGTCCGCGCCGACCTGTCGACCTCGAATCGCTACGTGACCCCGCAGCTCAACGTGGTACAGGTCACGTACAACATCGTCCCCAAGTCGGCGACAACCGGAGGAACGAACACCTCCGCCCTGTACGGAGGCCCTCTGGTGTTCGGCCCGTACGCACCGGCCACCGGGACCTCAGCGGCAGCGAAGGCCGCCGGCGCTGCCGGAGCGCTGCCGCAAGGCAGCGCCACGCCCGGCGTCGCACAAGCGACGGTCTACGCGGGTTTCCTGATGCAGCGGGTGACGGGAGCCGGCGCGACCAAGGACACCAAGGGCCTGGGCGGACTGCCGATCGAAGCCGCCGGCACGGCAGCCGCGCTGCTGCTGCTGACGACGGTCTACAGTCTGGGGCTCGCTTCGACTACGCTGTCACAAGCGACAAGCGGCGCGCTCAGCGCCTTGAAGTCCATCCTGACAAGGAGTGTGTAGATGGGCAGCTTCGCCGAACGGGTGGGGTTCTTCCTGTCCAACCCGCAGCGCATCATCCAGGCCGTTGCGACCATACTGCTCTACCCGGTCCTCTTCGCCGAGGTGTTCGCGCTGATCTGGATCGTGTACCAGGCGGGCGCATACAGCTGGGAGGCGTGGAAGCGCCGCAAGGCCCGGCAGGGGCTCGACATCGAAGCGGTCGCACTCGAACTCGCAAGCGCCGATGACTCGGTCAAGGTCGGCGACGCCCTCGCGCGGTTCAACTGGGGCCCGGTCCTGGTCGGAGCTGTCGACGCGCTCTCGGCACAGGGCGTGACGCGACTTCGGGCTCTCAAGGTGCTCACGGACACCGAGCAGGTCGCGGCCAGGCTGCTTGACCGCACTCGGATCTTCATCCGCATCGGCCCCATCCTGGGCCTGATGGGCACCCTCATCCCCATCAGCCCGGCGCTCGTCGCCCTTGCCGCCGGCGACGTGAAGACGCTCTCCGCCAACCTCATCATCGCCTTCTCAACCACGGTCGTCGGCCTGCTGATCGGCTTGATCGCGTTTCTTGTCTCGCTCGCCCGTGAGCGGGCGTACACCCAGGATCTCAGCGACCTCGAGTACGTCCTCGAGCGGGCCGGGGCGTAGAGCGGATGTTCGGTAACGAGACGCCGAGCGGGCCTGCGGGGCGCTTCCTTTCGAGCGGACGACGCCTGGCGTTCATGCGCTCTCGCACGGGGCTTGGCGACAACCAGCCCGACCCCATGGAGTACCTGGGCAACCTGTTCGACGTCGCCATCCTTATCGGCGTGGGCTTCCTCGTCTTGGCGATGACGGGCTTCGGGCTCAACGAGTTGCTGTCCGAAGAGAGCGTCACGATCGTGAAGAACCCCGGAACGGCGAACATGGAGATCATCACCAAGGAAGGCCAGCGCATCGATCGCCTGAAGTCGACCAGCGCGCAGGCCCAGGGCACCGGCATCCCCGTGGGCACCGTGTATCGCCTCAAGGACGGGCGCATGGTGTGGGTGCCGGGTGAGAGCGAAGGCGCACCTGCCGGGGTCCGTTCCTGCGACCGGTGGCGCCGTCCCAGGTACCGTTCCGAGCGGGCTTCCCGGAACCGTGCCCGGAACCGATCAGGGGATGACACCCAGCACGCTGCCAACGGTTCCGTAGGGCGGCGGCGACCCTTCCGTCCCTCTTTCGGTAGAATCAGCCGCATGAAGATCGTCACTCGATACGCCGACACGCGCGGACTCAGCACCGCCGCGCACCCCACGTTCACCGATGTCATCATCGCCGGCATGGCGCCGGGAGGCGGCCTCTTCGTTCCCGAAGCGCTGCCCAACCTGAGCCTGAGCGAGATCCTGGCTCTGTCCTCCATGCCGTACTGGCGTCGCGCGGCAGCCATCTTCTCGAGGTTCCGAGTGGACCTGCCTGCCGAGCGCATCGACACGCTGATGCGTCAAGCGTACGGGGGCCAGTGGGACGACCCGCGGATCGCGCCGGTCGAAGAGGTCGCGGGCGACACGCACGTGCTCGAGCTGTGGCACGGCCCGACGAGCGCGTTCAAAGACATCGCGCTGCAGTGCATGCCGCTGTTCTTCTCGGAGGCCGTGAAGCGCGGGCAGCAGCGTGGCGAGATCGCGGACGACTTCCTCGTCCTCGTGGCCACGAGCGGTGACACCGGCAAGGCCGCCCTCGAAGGCTTCGCGGACCGTGAGCATGCGAAGGTGGTCGTGTTCTACCCGGCCGAGGGTGTCTCGGACATCCAGCGCAAGCAGATGGTCACCCAGCACGGAGCGAACGTGGCGGTGTTCGGGGTCCGCGGGAACTTCGACGACTGCCAAAGCGCGGTCAAGGAGGCGTTCGGCGACGCCGAGTTCGCCGAGTGGCTGCACTCGGCCAAGCGGCTGCGCCTCTCGAGCGCGAACTCCATCAACTGGGGCAGGCTCATGCCGCAGATCGTCTACTACGCGAGCGCGTACGCCGACATGGTCGCGAGCGGCGGCGTGAAGGCCGGCGAGCCGATGGACGTGTGCGTGCCCACCGGCAACTTCGGCAACATCCTGGGCGGCTACTACGCGCAGCAGATGGGCGTGCCCATCGGGCGGCTCATATGCGCGAGCAACGAGAACAACGTGCTGGCGGACTTCATCGCGACGGGGCTCTACGACATCTCGCAGCGCCAGTTCGTCACCACCCCCTCGCCATCGATGGACATCCTCGTCTCCAGCAACCTCGAGCGCCTGCTCTACCACCTGTCCAGTGCCGAGCAGGTGCGCGAGTGGATGGAGCAACTCGCGAGCGAGGGCAGCTTCCGAGTCGATCCCGATACCTTCAAGGCGATCCGCGGGGTGCTCGCAGGCGACTACGTCACCAACGACGACTCGCTGGCGACGGTGAAGCGCGTCTTCGACGAGACCGGCTACCTGCTCGATCCTCACACCGCCGTCGCGTGGGAGGTCGCCGAGCGCCTCAGGGCCGACAACCCCGTGCTCGTCGTGGCGACGGCCCACTGGGCGAAGTTCGGAGCCGACGTGCTCAAGGCGCTGCTCGGCGTGGGCTACGGCGAGCCGCTTCCCTCCGAGTACGCCGGCATGACCGGCGTGGAGCTGGTCGGGCCGCGTCGCCAAGATGGCGCCCGAGCGCGGCGCCGTCCCCGCGGCGCTCGCGGGCCTCGACGCGGCGGAGGTGCGCTTCAGCGCCGTCGTCGATTCCGGCCGCGAAAGCGTCGAGAGCACGATTCGAGAGTGGCTCGGCTCGCGTGGCTGAGGAAGACCGGGAGCTTCTCGGCCGCCTGCTCGACTCCCTGTTCCGAGACACCAGACGCGTGTCGCGCCTCGACGTGGTCATCCGGGCCGAAGCGCTCGACGTCGGCGACGACATCCGCACCATCGTCGACAACCTGCCTCCGGGCCCCTACACGCGGCAGCGCCTCGCGGACCAGCTCAACTCCGCGATCGTCGGGCACGGCTGGAGCCGGCGTTTCGGCACCGTGGAGTAGGTCCGCGAGATCGCGGGTGCGGTCTACGCTGGCTGCAGGGCGCGTCGCGAAGCGCAGCCACGAGTAGCCGAGAACCCCGGCCACAACCGATGCAGCGAGGATGGCGATCTTGGCCTCGTTCTCCACTCCGGCCACTCGGTAGGCGAGGTTGGCGACGAACAGCGACATGGTGAAGCCGATGCCGCCGAGAAGGCCCGCCCCGATGATGTGACGCCAGGTGACGCCGGCCGGCAGGTCCGTCAGCCCCGTCCGCACCGCCAGATATGCGGCCAGCGAGATCCCGAGCGGCTTGCCCACCACAAGCCCGAGGAACACGCCCAGCCGCCACCGCGTGGACGCCCAGCCCCTCGCGATCCGACGATCCGTGATGTTCGCGTTGGCGAGCGCGAACAGCGGCAGGATGACCAGAGCGCTCAAGGGATGCAGCGCGAACTCGAGTCGCTGCAGCGGCGCGGTGCTGTGGATGGCGGCGTCCCGGATCCTGAGCGCGGCCCTTCTGCTGGTCGTCGTCCTCGAGCGTGTGCGCACCGGGCACTTCGTGCGCCTCGATCTCGTCGACGTTGAGCCGGCAGACCTCGGTGAACGCCAGCGGAGACAGCTTCGCGCTCGCGGGGATGGCGAACGCCGCGATCACGCCGGCGATCGTGGCGTGGATGCCCGAGTTGAAGACGCAGAACCACAGGACCACCCCGAGGACGACGTAGCCGAGCGGCTCGTCGTAGCCCATGCGGTTCATGCACGACCATCAGGGCAAGTGGCACGAGCGCGAACAGCAGCCAGGCCCCGTAGACCTGCTGGGTGTAGAAGAGCGCGATGACGAGGATCGCCCCGATGTCGTCCGCGATCGCGAGTGCCGTGAGGAACACCTTCAGGGAGTCGGGAATCCGAGACCCCAGCAGGGCCAGCACGCCCAGCGCGAACGCGATGTCGGTCGCCATCGGCACGCCCCAGCCCGCCGCGCCCGGGCCACCGGCGTTCAGCGCGACGTAGATCGCCGCCGGAACGACCATGCCGCCGATCGCGGCGACAACCGGCAGCGCGGCGCCACGAAGCGTGGACAGCTCGCCGACGATGAACTCACGCTTGATCTCGAGTCCAACGACGAAGAAGAAGACCGCCATGAGCGCGTCGTCGACCCAGTGCTTGAGCGACTGCTCGAAGCCGAAGTCGCCCACGAAGAAGCCCGCCAGCGTATGCCAGAACTCGTCGTACGCGGCATGGAGAGCGGAGTTCGCTATCAGGAGAGCGATCACCGTTGCCAGCGAGCAGCACCAGCGCGCCGGTGGTCTCCTGGTGCAGGAAGCGGCGGAGGTTGCCGGCGACCCGCTCGAGGGCACGCTGTTCGTCTCGGGACTCGACAGCCTCTGTCTCCACGCCCAGCCCCCCATCGCCTGCGAACTACAGCACCAGCTCCATGACCACCACGTCGAGCCAGCGGTCGAACTTGCGGCCCACCTCATGCATGGTACCAACAGGCGTGAAGCCGGCCCGCTCGGAGAGCTTGATGCTCGGCAGGTTCTCCGAGACGATCTGGCTCACGACCACGTGGTGCCCGGCCGCACGAGCCGCCTCGATGAGGGCCCGGGTCAGAACCGGGCCGATGCCGGCCCCCGTGTGCTCCGGCGCGACGTAGACGGCGATCTCGACCGTGTGCCGGTACGCAGGACGCTCGCGAAACCGCGAGAGGGAGCCCCATGCCACGACCGCACCGTCGACCTCGGCCACGAGCACGGGATGGGCGTCGCCGTGCTCCGTGAGCCAGGCGATGCGCTCGCCGACGGACTTGGGCTCGGTGTCGAAGGTCGCTGTCGAGTTCGCGACGTAGTGGTTGTAGATGTCGGCGATCGAGCGTGCGTCTCCGAGCGTCGCTCGGCGGATGGCCAGGTCATTCATCGAGGCTCCCGGGTGCTTGTTGCAGGGTTGTGGAGAGTATGCGGAGGTGCCCCCGAATCATACGCATCGGCTGCCGCGATATGGCACACCCGTTGCTCATTTCGGGGCAGAGCGAGGCGACCCGCCTACCCCTCCCCCCTCGGGCGGGAAGCGCCCCTCTGGCAACGACAGGACGCGCCTAACCCCCCTCAGGCGCGTCCTGGCTTTTCCCGACATCCTGCGGGGTGCCGGGACGACACAGAAGCGCCGCCGTGAGACCTCGTGGCAGCGCTTCTGTGTGCTCCGGGCCCTGCGCGGCCGCGCCTAGCCGAAGCGACCGGTGATGTACGCCTCTGTGCGCTTGTCGGCCGGGTTCGTGAACATGGTCTTGGTGTCGCCCATCTCGATCAGGGCGGCGGGCCGCTCCATCGAGTCACGCAGCATGAACGCGGTCTGGTCGCTGATCCGCGCCGCCTGCTGCATGTTGTGGGTGACGATCACGACGGTGACCGAGTCCTTGAGCTCGGCGATGGTGTCCTCGATCTGCTGGGTCGAGATGGGGTCGAGCGCACTCGCGGGTTCGTCCATGAGCAGCACCTCGGGCTCGGTCGCCAAGCGCGCGCGCGATGCACAGCCGCTGCTGCTGGCCGCCGGAGAGCTCGAACGCGTGCTTCTTGAGCGGAGTCCTTGACCTCCTTCCACAGGGCCGCGCGCTTCAGCGACTCCTCGACGAGCGCGTCGAGCTCGGCGCGCCCGCGGATGCCGTGGGTGCGCGGTCCGTAGCAGACGTTGTCGTAGATCGACATCGGGAACGGGATTGGGCTTCTGGAACACCTGGCCCACCCGCATCCGAAGCTCGACCGGGTCGACCGACTTGTCGTTGACGTTGACCCCGTCGAGCAGGATCCGGCCGCCCACCTTCACGTTGCCCAACTCGTCGTTCATGCGGTTCAAGCAGCGCAGCAGCGTGGACTTGCCGCAGCCCGACGGTCCGATCAGCGCGGTCACCGCCTGGGACGGGATCCGCATGCTCACGCCGGCGACGGCCGTCTCCGATCCGTACGTGACCGAGACGTCCTGCAGTTCGAACGCCCCGGTGATGACGCTGGGCACTTCTACCATCTGATCCTTCTCCTTTGCCGAGCACGCCATGCGGCGACGACGAGGTTGATGACGCTCACGCCGACGACCAGCACCAGCGCGGTGCCCCACACGATGTCCGGTGCCGGCTTCACGGCCTGGGTAGCCATGATGTAGAGGTGGTACGGCAGCGCCATCGTCTCGTCGAAGACCGTCTGGGGGACGGGCGCGTAGAAGGCGACTGCTGTCACCAGGATGGGCGCGGTCTCGCCCGCCGCTCGGGACAGCCCGAGGATCGACCCGGTGACGATGCCAGGTGCCGCAGCCGGGATCACGACGCGCGTCGTGGTTCTGAGGCGCGAGGCGCCCAGCGCGAGCGAGGCCTGCCGCAGATCCTGCGGAACCTGGCGCAAGGCCTCCTCGGTGGCGGTGATCACCACGGGAAGCGTGAGGCACGCGAGCGTGAGGGCCCCGGCCAGAACCGAGCGACCCAACCCCATCGTGAGCACGAACAGCGCGAGCCCGAACAGGCCGTAGACGATGGAGGGGACGCCGGCCATGTTCGTGATCGCGAGCCGAATCACGCGCGTGGTCGTCCCGCGCTTGGCGTACTCGGACATGTAGATGCCGGCCATGATGCCGATCGGCAGTGCGAACACCGCCGTCCAGAACGTGAGCAGGATCGTGCCCCAGATGGCGGGCCAGATGCCACCCTGGGTCATGAACATGCGCGGGCTCTCGGTGAGGAACTCCCACGAGATCGAGCCGATGCCCCGCACGATGATGTAGCCGATGATGAAGACGACGAGACCGACGACGGTGAAGGCCGCGAAGCCTGTCACGAGCTTCGCAGCCGACTCGACCGCCCGCGCGCGCTTGACCCTGGCGCTGGACCGTCTCATCGGCGCCACCTCTTGCGCTGGCGCTCGAGCACTATGTCGGCGGCGAGATTGATCGCGAAGGTGATGAGCGAACAGCACGAGCGCCATCGCGAACAGCACCGAGTAGTGCAGGCCGCCCTGAACCACCTCGGCCATCTCGCCCGCGATCGTGCCCGGCATCGTCCTTGCCGAGACGAACGGGTTGTTGGGAATGATGCCGGCGTTGCCCGCGAGCATCAGCACGACCATCGTCTCACCGATCGCCCGACCCATCGCCAGCATCACCGCAGCGAAGATGCCACTCGACGCCGAGGGCAGCACCACCTTGTAGACGGTCTGCCATCGCGTGTTGCCGAGCGCAAGCGAGCCGGTGCGCAGATCGCTCGGCACCGCGTGCATGGCGTCCTCGGAGATGGAGATGAGCGTGGGCAGCGACATGATGCCCACGACGATGCCGGCGGTGAACGCGGTCAGCCCCGTGTCGAGCCCGAGCCACACGCGGACGTTCGGCACGAGCAGCGCGATGCCGAGCAAGCCGAGCACGACCGACGGGACCGCCGCCATGAACTCGATCATCGTCTTGGCGGTCTCCTTGACCCGCCCGTCGGCGAACTCGGAGATGTAGATCGCCGCGGCGATGCCAAGCGGCATGCACAGGGCGATGGCGACCACCGTGACCCACAACGAGCCGACCTCGGCGGGGAGGAAGCCGAAGGACGCGTTCTCGCTCGTGGGGTACCAGTCGGTCCCCGAGATCATCTCCCACAGGCCGATCTCGGTGATGGCCTTGTAGGCGTTGAGCACGAGAAACACCGTGATCGCCGCGAGGATGACGATCGCTGCTATGCCGCTGAAGCTGATGAGCCGGGTGACGACGCGTTCGGCCGCCCGGCGCAGTGCCGGGCGGCCGCGGCGCCGTCCCTTGTGGGGGGCGTCTGTCACAACTCGCTACTTGCCCAGGGGCACGAAGCCCTGCTCCTCGACGACCTTCTGGCCCGCGGGGCTCAGAATCCAGTCGATGTAGGCCTTCTGAACGTCGGCCGGCTCGCCGTTGCTGTACATGTAGAGGCCGCGCGAGAGCACGTAGCTGCCGTCCAGCGCGGTCTCGAAGAGACGCCGCGGTTCCGTCGATCTCGAGGACCTTCACGTCCGGGGTCACGTAGCCCAGGCCGATGTAGCCGATGGCATCCGGGTTGGCCTTGGTCTCGTCCACGATGGCCTGCGTGGACGGAAGGAGCTTCGCCGCCTTGGCGTACTCCTTCTCCTTGCCCACGACCTCCTCCTTGAAGTACTCGTACGTACCCGAGGAGCTGTCGCGCGAGAGCAGCACGATCGGCCTTGTCGGCGCCGCCGACGTCCTTCCAGTTGGTGATCTCGCCGCGGTAGATCTTGCCGAGCTGGTCCATCGTCAGCGCGGTGACGGTGTTCGCGGGGTTGACGACGACCGCGATGCCGTCCTTGGCGACCTCGGTCTCGACCGGCTCGACGCCCTTGCCCTGGGCCTCGGTGATCTCCTCGGGCTTCATCTGGCGCGAGGCGTTGGCGAAGTCCACGGTGCCGTTGATCAGCGCCGCGATGCCCGTGCCCGAACCGCCGCCCTTGAGCGAGATCATCACGCCCGGGTTCTCGGTCTGGAAGACCTCGGCCCACGCCTGGCCCAGGTTGACCATCGTGTCGGAGCCCTCGACGTTGATGGAGCCCGTGAGCTCCTCGGCCGCCGGCTCAGTGCCTGTCGCAGCCGGTTCGCTGGTGTTGCCGCAACCCACAAGCCCGAGGGCCAGGACGGCTGCGAGCGCCAGCACGATCCACTTCTTCAATGTGACTCCCCTTCTCCGTGTCCGGTAGCGCACGTCGCCGGACCTCTGGTGTCCGTTGGAGGCCATGCTAGTGATGCCGAACGCGGGAGTGGTTGCACGGAAGTAAACTCCGACCAGCGTGTATGTAAAACGTTCGTGAAACTCGGCCCGCACGTCGCGCGCGGCGTGCAATGATGGGCGCGCCAGGCCCCCTAGCCAAGGGAGACACAAGCATGTCGACGATCCTCGTGGTCGAAGACGACCCGATCATCCGCCAGACCGTCGAGTACGCACTCAAGCGCGCCGGCTTCGCCGCGCACTCGATAGGCGACGGGGCAGCGGCGCTCGAGGCGGCCGACAAGCTCGACCCCGACCTCGTGTTGCTCGACCTCATGCTGCCGGGCATGGACGGCTATCAGATCGCCGAGGCCCTGCGGTCCGGCGGCAAGGAGATGGCGATCATCATGGTGACCGCGCTCGACACCGACCGCGACAAGGTGCGCGGCCTCGATGCCGGCGCCGACGACTACATCACCAAGCCGTTCTCGACCGAGGAGCTGCTCGCGCGGGTGCGCGCCAACCTGCGTCGCGTCCGCGCGCGCGAGACGCTCGCCGACGATCCACGATCGAGGTGGGAGATCTCGTGATCGAGCCCAAGAGCTTCCGGGTCTCCGTCTCAGGCAGGCCGGCCAAGCTGCAGGCTCAAGGAGTTCCAGCTGCTTCACGCCATGGCGAAGCGCGAGGGGCTGCTGTGCACGCGCGAGATGCTTGCCGAGGAGGTCTGGGGCTACGAGCACCTGACCTCGTCGCGCACCATCGACGTGCACGTGCGCCGTTTGCGACAGGCGATCGAGGACCCGTCCGAGTACGTCTACATCCACACCATCCACGGCATGGGCTACCGCTTCGAGCCGGTGTCCAAGGCCGAGAAGGCCGAGAATCGGTGACACGCTCCTCCTACTTCACCGGCTCGCTCCTCGCGCGGCTGATCCTCGGCTATCGTGCTCGTCGCCGCGGTGTTTGCGGCGGCATGGCTGTGGTCGCTGTACGGGCCGCTCACTCGAGCGGCCGTCCGCCAGCAGCAGCGCAACCTCACGGCAGTCGCGCAGTCTGCGGCGCTCGTCGCCTCCGAGTCCTCCGCGTCTGCCGACCAGCTCGCGCGCCAGCTGGTGGCCCGCACCGATCTGCGCCTCACGATCGTGGCAGCGGACGGGACCGTGCTCGCCGACTCGAGCTTCTCGCCGAGAGAGATGGACAACCACGCGAACCGGCCCGAGATCGCCCAGGCCCTCAGCGGCGAGGTGGGCGTAGCGCGTCGCGTGTCGCGTACCGAAGGCATCGAGGAGCTCTACGTCGCCGCCCCGGCGACCCTCGACGGCGCCAGGGTGGCGCTGCGCGTTTCGCAGCCGCTCACCGAGATCGAGGCGATGGCGGCCCGCTCGCGACGGACCGGCCTGCTGCTGCTGCTGCTCGCTCTTGCCGCGGCGATCGTGATCGCGGTGCGGGTGACCCGCGAGATCTCCCGTCCCATCGCACGCCTCTCGGCAACGGCCGAACGCATGGCCTCGGGCGATCTCACCGCCGAGGTGCCGGAGGTCCCCACCGACATGCAGGCGCTCGCGAGCGCGCTCGGCGACCTGCGCGACCAGGTCGGGGCGCGAATCGAGGCGCTCGAGGCCGAGGAACGCAGCTTGCGCGCGACGCTCGAACGGACTGACCGACGCCGTCGTCCTGTTCGACGGCGACACCGTCGAGCTCGCCAACCGCGCAGCAGACGCCCTGCTCGGCACGCCCCGCGGCGGCTGGAAGGGCACACTGCTCGCGGAGGCCGGCTTCCCGGCCGCGCTCGAGGCCGCGGTTCGGGAGCACGCTTCGGGCGACCACCCGGTGACCGTCGATCTCGACCCCGATCCCACCGGACGCGTCCTGCGCGTCGTGGTCGCGCCCGTCGAAGGCGACCGCTGCGCACCGCCGCACGATCGTCGCGGTCACCGACATCACGGAGCGCGCGCGCCTCGACAGGGTCCGCCGCGACTTCGTCGCCAACGCCAGCCACGAGCTCAAGACGCCCGCCGCGGGCATACGGCTGCTCGCGCAGTCCGCCGAGACCGCCGCCGACGACGGTGACGTCGAGCAGGCGCTCGCGTTCACGCGACAGATCGAGACCGAGAGCGCCCGGCTGCAGCAGCTCGTGGGCGACCTGCTCGACCTGTCGCGTCTCGAGACCCCCGCGGGCGACGCGGTCATCTCGGACGTCCGCAGGGCCGTCGAGAACGCCACGCTCTCCCACTCCGCGTCGGCCGCCCGCAAGGGGCTCGACCTCGCGGTCGACTCCTCGGCGGTGCGCGATATGCGACGTCTACGCCGTGGTCGACCCGACCGATCTCGCCATCGCGCTCGACAACCTGCTCGACAACGCGATCGCCTACACCGACTCAGGCTCGGTAGCGGTGCGAATCGAGGCCGACGCGAGCGAGGTGCGTCTCGCGGTCGTCGACACCGGGCCGGGCATCGCCCTCGAGCACCAGCCGCGGGTCTTCGAGCGCTTCTACCGCGTCGACCGCGGGCGCTCGCGTGAGACCGGCGGGACCGGGCTCGGGCTCGCTCTCGTGCGAAACGTGGCCGAGCGGGCGGGCGGCTCGGTCGAGCTGCACTCGGTGCCCGGCGAGGGCGCCACGTTCATCCTGGCGCTGCCTCGGGCGAACTAGCGCACCGACTCGACGACGCCGGTCAGCAGCGCGAGCCACGCGCCGCCCAGAAGCCACGAGGCGATGACGTCGCTCGGCCAGTGCACGCCCAGGTACACGCGCGATACGCCCACCAGCAACGTGTAGAGCACGCAGCCGGCGACCACCGCGTACTTCGCTGCGGGCCTGATCTCCGAGCGCAGCGCCAGGTAGCCTGATCGCGAAACCCAAACACAGGCTTGCCATCGTGTGCCCGGAGGGGAAGCTTGCGTCGGCCGGCAGCGCTATCAGCGCGTTGTCTGCCTGCGGGCGCTCGCGCCCGAAGTGGCCCTTCGCGATCGTGGAAAGCAGCATGCCGCCGCCCACCGCGAGTCCGGCGAAGACCGCGTCCACGCGACGGTGACGCATCCAGAGCACCGCTACAAGCGCGAGCGTCACGGCCGAGACGACCGCCGTTCCCGCCAGCAGCGTCACTGACTTCATCAGCACGGTCATCGCCGGAGAGCGAAGCGACTGGATCGCCACGCTCACGGTCTGGTCGAATGCGATGACCGCCGGCGAGTACGCGAAGTCCTCGGCAAGCTCCCAGAACCCCGCGAAGCACACAGCCGAGACGAGAGCGCCGACTATGAGCGGCCGCCGTTTCATCAGGTGGCACTACCGGGGCAGAATCGCGTCGCGGACGCGTCGCAGAGCCCTGACCGGCCAAGCGCCGCACGTTCGCCAGACTCATCTCGCGGCGTTTCGCCGCGGCAAGCTCCTTCCTCAGCTGACGCATGTCGCCACTCTGAGTGGCCACACCCGTTCGGTAGTGGGTGAATAGCGTCTCCCACATGATGCGGGTCGTCTCATCGGGCAGTGGCAGCGATCCGTGGCGTCGGGTGACACGCCGCCGAACACGCCGCTCCAGGTAGCGGACAGGTCGAAGTCGGCCAGCTCGGCGATGTTCGCCCGCGCTTCCGCGCCCAGATGCCGCCTGTACTCCGGGCTCGCGAAGCAGCCTCGTCACCGCGTCCGCCGCAGCGCTCATGTCGCCCATCTCGACCGAGACAACGCCGCGCTGCGACCTGGTCAGGGTCAGGTAGGGAAGCTCGTACATGACGCACGGAACGCCTGACGCCTGGCACTCGGACAGGACCTGAGGAAAGCCCTCGTACTCGGAGGTCATCAGGAAGACCGAGGCGCGCTTGTAGAAGGGCGCCACGTCCTTGTGGAAACCGCACATCTCGACCGAGTCCCGAATCCCCAGCTCCGCGATGAGCGCGTTCAGGCCGTCCATGTACTCGGGGTCCGGCGCCTGCCCGACCATGAGGAGTCTCGCATCCGGCTCCTCCTCGCGAACCATCGCGAAGATCCGCAGCGCCTCGTGGGGCCTCTTCTCGTCCGACATCCGGCCAAGCCACAAGACGGTCTTGTCCGAAAGGTCGGACGGCTCGACGCTCGCGGGGTCGATCCCCAAAGGATTGACCACTCTGGTCACGTTGCCGTTGAAGTTCGCCCAGTAAGCCTGGTCGGCTTCGCTCAGCGCGATGACGGCGTCGCACAGCGCGTATATGGGGGGCATGTCCGCGAAGTACGCGCGCGCCGACCTCGCGGGCTGAGAGAACACGCTGTGGCAGTGCACGACCAGGCCGACTCCGAGCGCCTTGTACACGAGAAGGTCCCACAAGAGCATGGTCGACACCCAGGCGTGATAGACCATGACGTCGATCCCGTACTCGGCCATCGCCGTCGCGATGGCCCGGGCCCGGTGGATGTACGTCTTCTTCTTGACGTCGAACGACGAGGGCAGAACGACCCGCTGCACGCCCTCAGGCAGATGGTAGTCGTGCTCGGACGGCGGCAGGTCTGTGAACAGGACGACCTCATAGCCGAGGTCGAGCCACAGCTGGATCAGCATCGAGATGACACGCTGGACCCCGCCGTTGGCGTACCGGTGATAGTACGTTCCGACGACGCGAACCTCGCCTACCGGCTGCGACAGGAAGCGCGAGAGCCCTTGAGGAGCCGCGCGACGTGGCCCTGGCCGCCCCAGTTCAACTGCGCGATCTTGGCAGCCACCTCGGCGGCTTCCCAGTACGCGAGCATCATGTCGAACCCCGTCGCCTTGTCCTTCGCGCCCAAGTGGCGCGTCCAGTGAGCGACGCAGTCTTGCAGCAGCTCGTTCCTGACGTTCGCGTACACCTCGTCGTAGTGCTGCGAGATCTCCCTGAGTCTCCAGGAAGTCCCTGATCGCGTCTGCCACGAGCGCCATCGAGCAGTAGATCTCGAACTCGGAAGGCGAAAGCAGGTTGCGCCCCGTGGCGCCCCGACCGAAGTGATACTCGTAGAGCCGCTCGCTCGGCAGCCCCCGATATGTCCGAGCGAAGTAGCTCAGGATGAAGTAGGCGTACTTGTCGTTCGCTTTGGGGAACTCCCCGTCCTTCACGCAGGCGAAGCTCTTCTTGCACAGCTCGGCCGAGTAGAGCTTGTCCCACAGCGAGAAGTTGTAGAGCCTGTCAGCGGCGAACGCGCCCTCTAGGATGGCGCTGCCCTCGAGCGTCCCCGGCATACGGCCTGACGAAGCCCCTCATCCACTCGGTTCTCTCGGCCGACGCGCCGGCTTCGTCGTTGATGACCGTGCCGAAGTGGAGGATGTCGACCGGGTGTCGCCGGACCTCCTCGTAGAGCCTCTCGCACGCAGCCGTCTCGAGTGTGTCGTCGGCATCGAGGAACAGGATGTACTCGCCGGTGGATGCGAGAACTCCGTCCTTTCGAGCCTGCGAAGCGCTCTTCGTCTCCGAGTACGTGATCACCCGCACTCTCGAGTCTCGCTCCGCGTACTGCCGGAGGATGTCGGAGGACTCGTCATCGCTGGCATCGTCGACGCAGATGACTTCGATGTCGGCGAGAGTCTGCCCTAGGGCGCTCTCAAGGCACTCACCCAGGTAGGCCTGCGTGTTTCGAACCGGGACGATGATCGACACCTTCGGCATGTGCATCCCTTTCCGGGGCCAGGGTCGGATCGGCTGCCTGGCCGCCTACCGGTCCTCGACCGATCGTCGGTACCGGGCAAGCGCCGCACGCCATGCGCTGTCGAGGTCTTCACTGCCCTCGCGGGGTAGACCGAACTGCTCGGAAAGCTGTCGGCCGAGCCACGCGGAGTACTTCTCGGCGCCACCACTGTTGAGATGCCATACATCGTAGTAGTCCGTGGCGTAGTCGATTCCCATCTCCTGGACTCGCGAGGGCGTGTCCAGTATCCGCGCGCTCGGATGGTCTCGCGCGATGTCGGGCTCGAGGCGCTTCAGCCACTCATCGTGCAGATTCGTGCGAGAGCTGGGTCCCACCACGAGCAAGACCCGCGCACCGGCGTCCTCCGCAGCCCCGATGATCTCGGAGACCGCGCGGTAGTTCTGCTCGTAGAGCTTCTCGTCGAACTGCCTGCGCTCGCCGGAGGGCTGCTGCGGGTCGATCCTGTCGATCTTCCGGTAGCCGAGAAAGAGGTTCTCGCTATGCTTCCGCCACTTCCGGGGATCGAAGTCATCGCGCTCGATCTCGGCCCACCGGGAGTGGAACTGCTCGAGGGGAACGAGGTACCTCGTCCATTCGGATGCAGGTGTCGCGGAGCTGATGGCGCGCAGCTTCGGCAACCCCATCGGCATCATGGTCAGGTTGGAGCGCTTCTGGTTCTCCGACAGCGGGGAGTTCTCGGTGCTGAGCATGTGCAGGTCGAGAACGACGACTGCCGGCTTCTGGACCCGCAGCGCCTCCTGCAAGTACGGAAGCGTCGTCAGCAGGCTTTGCTCCGAGCCGGACAGAGCGTAGGCACGAATCCCGCTGTCCTCCCAAAGGGCCGCGGGGTTGACGTTGGCATGCACCAAGGAGGTCCCGAGCAGGAGTACGTCCACCGAGCCGGGCCTCAGGGCCTCGTAGTCGCTCCACAACTGATCGCGATCGTGACGCGGGAACACGACGAACTGAACGGCCCCAAGGAGCAGGACGAGGCCGAGCACGAAAACCGCGCTCTTAGCGAGGAGTCGGACTCTAGAATCTGAAGTAGACGAAGTCCGCCGCATTGTACCCGCCTCCGTATTGCCCAAACACGACCACGACGAGAATGAGCCCGTAGTAGACCGCCCAACGGATCAGGAGCGGTTGCCGGTTGAATCCCGCCAACAGGTCCATTCTGAGCGACATCCAGTCCAAGACCCACACAACCACGGCCGACAGAAGCGCAACCGTCAACTGAGGGTACGTCAGACCCTGATGGACCATGGTGCCGTCGGTGAATATCCACAGCGTCGGGAAGAACATGCTCGACACGATGTAGAGCGCCTCCCGCAACGTCTCAGCCCTGAAGAACACCCAGGCGAAGGTTACGAGACTGAAGGTGATGAGCGTCTGCACGATGCGATGGCCGACACTGTTGCGGTCTATTCGGAGCCAGTCCACCACCTTGTCTCGCGCCGGCTGCAACTTCTCGCCCGCGATCATGTACGTGCCGTTCAGTCCGCCCCACACAAGGAAGTTAAGTCCCGCGCCGTGCCACAGGCCGGACACCAGGAAGACCGTCATCACGTTGAGGTCGCGGCGCAGCTTGCCCCGCCGGCTGCCCCCGAGCGGGATATAGACGTAGTCGCGCAGCCAATCCATCAGCGACATGTGCCACCGCCGCCAGAAGTCCCTCACCTCGCGCGCAAAATACGGCGCGCGGAAGTTCGAGTGGCAGCTCGACCCCGAAGAGGCGTGCGGAGCCCCTAACCACGTCCGTGTAGCCCGAGAAGTCGCAGTAGAGCTGGATCGAGAAGAACACCGCGGCCACGGAGAACACGAGGCCGTTGACGGTGGGCGAGTAGCGGTAGGGGTCGACCGAAGACCGTGTTGACGAAGACCGCAAGGGCGTCGGCGACCATCAGCTTCTTGAAGAACCCTCGGCCAATCAGCAGCAGCCCCGACTGCATGCCCCCATAGTCGAACCTGTGCCGCACGCGCAATTGCTCGACGAGCACCTGGACTCTCGTGATCGGGCCCGCCGTGACCACCGGGAAGAACACCATCGCGAGGGCGAAGTAGAGGAGATTGCGTTCCGGCTCGGTCATGCCCTTGTAGACGTCGACGAGGTAGGCGATCGACTGAAACGTCCAAAACGAGATGCCTATCGGCAAGAGCAGCCGCATCACCGGAAACGAGAGACCCACCGAAGCGGCCTCGAGAACCGCGTTGCCCGTCTCGGCGAAGAACCCAATGTACTTGAAGAAGATAAGCGCCCCGACCACGGCGCAGATACCGATCGTGAGCACCAGGCGCTCGTAGGCGGACGGCTGATCGCTCGAGCCCGACCTGCGCAACGCCCCCAAAGCGCGACCCACGCCGTACGTGAAGACCGTCACAAGAGCGAGCACCCAGAACCAACGCGGCGACAGCAACAGGTAGAACGTGCGCTCAGCCCGAGTAGCCATACCGCCCTCGCCCACGCCGCCGGCAGCAGGAAGTAGACAACGACCGCCAGGGCAAGGAATGCCAGATAGGTGACGCTGGTGAACTGCATCAACCCGGTGAGCCTATCGAGCACGGCCACCCTACTCCGCCTTCCCCGTGCGGCGGAACATGCTTCCCAGACGACCGGGCACGTAGGCGAGCTTTCGTCCTATGCGATATGCCCGCGACGTCTGGATCCGCTCCAAGCTATCCTGCGATTTCGCGAGCTTCTCGCTCGTCTTCTGGAGTTCGGCCTTGTAGTTGGCCAGCTGGGCCCGGTTCCACGCGGAATGCGTTCGGGTGGCGGTCAGCTCGCGCTTGAGCGAGTTCCTGTGCTCGATCAAGTACTCCTCGGGAGTGAGTCGCAGGAGCTTCAGGTACCACTCGTAGTCGTCTTCAGAGGCGAAGTAGGCGCGATCCCTGCCAGCGATGCCGAGTTCGGCGAGGTATCTGTCTTGGAGCGCGCGGAACAGCTCTCGATAGGCATCCAGTGTCTGAATCGTCCCGAGCGTGTAGATGATCTCGCGCAGAGCCGCGTTGACGAAGTCCTGCTCCACCGCATCGAACACGCCTGCCGCGATCAGGTCGCTCTTCGCGTAGCTGAGCGAACGGCATATCTCGAGCGGCTGCTCGTGGATCGTTGCCTGGAGGCTTCCCGGGAGGCCTCGGCGGTAGTTCACGAAAGGCTTGTCGACCACGGTGATCCTGCGCGCTCTCGCCACCGCGACGTAGGTGAAAGGCACGTCTTCGGCGCGCCGCAGGTCATCGTGGAACCGGAGGCCGTTCTCGAGGAGATAGGAGCGCCTGAACAGCTTGTTCCACACGGCCGAGGAGAACGCCAACAGCGCGTTCGACGTGACGTCTGTTCGGCTGAACGGCCTGAAGCTGGGGAACGACTCCGTCCTGAGCGACCAAGCGGCGTCGAGCCACACCCCGGCATCGTCGTAGACATATCGGATTCTCGAGACGGCGATCTCCGCGTTGTCTTGGACGCACTGCGCGTGGAGTTCCTCGATCATCGTCGGTTCGAAGTAGTCGTCCGAGTCGAGGAAGAGCACGTACTCTCCGGCGGCGCTGTCCAACCCGGTGTTTCGGGCGGCAGAAACGCCCGCGTTCTGCTGCCGAACGATGCGCATCCGTCCGTCCTGCGCGGCGAGGTGCTCGAGTATCTCGGCCGAACGGTCGGTCGACCCATCGTCGACGCAGATCACTTCGATGTCTTGAAACGTCTGAGCGAGCACCGTCTCAACGCACTGCGCGCAGATGCTTCTCGACGTTGTAGACGGGGATGATGACACTGACTGCGGGCACCAGAATCACTCCGCCTTCCTGCGGGATGCCGGCGGGCGAGCGAGCCTTCGCGGGATGAACGTCATGGCGCTGCCCAGCTTCCAAGAGGTCGACGAACGCATCTGCCTCAGCTTGGCGGTGGCGTCTTTGGCCCGCTCGCGACAGTCCGCCAGCTCGTCGAGCAGATAGGACTCCGGCGACATCCTCTTGATCTTGGCGTACTGCTCGAACTGGCGGCGAACGAAGAAGTAGTCCTCGTCGCGACCATCAACGCCCATGTCCGAGAAGTACTCGTCACGGAGTTTGGCGTAGAGCAGGTCGAACGACTCGGGCGACCTCAGCGAGTGGAGATTGTACAGGCTGTTCGACAGAACCAGGTTCACGAAGCTTCGCTCGACGGCGTCGAAGATCCCCGCCTCGACCAACGCCCGCTTGAGCGCGGTCTGCGCCTCGTGGAAGACCAGCGGTGAATCATCGTTGCTCGCCTGCAGGCTCGACACCACGCCCACCCGGTAGTAGACGAGATACTCGTCGACGATCGTGATGCGTCCGCCTTCACCAGGGCGAGCTTCGTGAACAGGAAGTCATTGGCGCGGACGAGTTCCTGGAAGCGCAGGCCGTTCTCGGCCACGAACGCACGACGGAAGAGCTTGTTCCACGGGGCAGGCGAAGTGAAGTTCAGGATGTGATCGGGGATGTCGCGGTAGGAGAACGGGACTCGTGGCGGGAGCATCGCCGGCTTGAGCAGGTTGTCCGCTCTCGTCACGCGCCCCGTCTCAGTGTCGAGGTAGCACGCACGGAAGACGCACACGTCGGCGTCGTCGGCGTCACTCTTCGCACAGGCGAGCTCGAGCATTCTCGGTTCGAACAGGTCGTCTGCGTCAAGGAACGCCAGGTACTCCCCGCTGCGCGTGCTCGACTCCGAGATTCCGGGCGGCTCCTGCGCCGGCTCCTGCCCCCACGAGCACACGCACCCGCGAATCGGCCTCTGCGAAATCGTCGATGATGGTGCGTGAACCGTCCGCCGAGCCGTCGTCGACGACCAGCACCTCGATGTCCGAGAGCGTCTGTGCCAAGACGCTGTCCAGACATTCCCGCAGGAAACTCTCGGCGTTGCGCACCGGGATGATGACCGAGACCTGTGGCATGAGTTCCTTTCACCTGCCCCGGCGGTCGTGCGGGTCGCAACGTGGCCGGGCGCGGAACACATCTCCGTGCCCGAAGCGATTATCCGCGGTGCGGCGCCGCAGACAAGCATTGCGCCACCAATGGTGACAGAAAGACATACCGACCGCGCCTGCGCGAACCGCCGAGTACCGGCTTTCGGCACCGATCAGCCTCCCGCGACCGGTGCCCGCCGCACCACCCGGTGCGCGAGTCCGGCGAGCCTGCCCTCGGACATCTTCAGCGTCAGACGCCCCGCACCCACCCGCGAGAACACGAGTCGCTCGCGCAGCAGCCAGCTCGCGGTCAGTCGCCGTGGCGCGATGCGCGGCACCTTCGCACCCTTGTGAAGCCAGACCGGCGACGAGTTGACCATGTCGCCGACGGTCATCTCGAGGGACAGGTCGAGGCGCATCGGCCGGATGGCGGGCAGCCCTTCGGGCCATTCGACTTCGAACTCCCAGTCGAAGCGCTGCTGACCCGACGCCGAGAACACGGCCGGCCAGCGCAGGACGATGTCGGCCGACTCCATGCTCGCCAGCACTTCCGCGCGAACTGCCCCTTGCTCGGCGGACAGCTTGCCGAGCGGGTCGGTGGTGGTCCCGCGGACGAGCACGGCACCGGATGACAGCGCCTCGATCGACCTCACACGATGCGCGTAGGCGACTTCGGGAAACGGCGTAGCCAGAATGTCGTCTCCGGTGATGTCGAGAAGACGCCACTCCAACGACCCGGGCGAGGGCTCTTGTGGAACGGGACCGTCGGACGCCACAACGTGCGGCCGTCACTGACCGACCGTGCGCCCCTCGAGCGACACGTGGCCCTTGATCGCCGGCTTGATCTCACGGACGCCTGGGACCGACCCGAGAAGCGCGAGCCCGTAGAGAAGGCGGTCGTGCACGTCGAGGCGCAGGAAGACGTGGTCGGGTATACGCCTCAGCTCGGGATCGAGTGTCGCAAGGATGCGCTCGGCCTCGTCGTCGTCGAGATTCACCAGGTCCTTGAGATAGAGCTTCGCATCGTGCTCGAGGAACTTGAGGCGGTAGCGGTCGAGCAACCCCTCTCGCCCTGAATCGGCAGCGATCGCGAGCACGAGATCGAAGGCCTCGATACGGTGGTGCAGGTTGATCGCTTCGTCGCGGCGATTACTGATCGACCTGCGGACGTCCTGCGGGTAGACGTTCCAGATGTACGCGCGGCCGGGGACGACGGAGATGCTCTGTGCCTTGCTGTAGACCTGCGCGCTGAAGACCAGCTCCTCATAGGCCACGCCCTCACGATACGCAAGGTCGTGTTCTTGGAGGAACGCCCTTCGGTAGAGCTGCCCGTTCGCCGAGTCGAGAACGAGGTCCAGGAACTCGCTGATCGAGCGAAGATGGCGGCGCTGGGTGAAGAGCTCCTCGCGCCACGACACGATCTCGCCGGTCTCGAGGAAGCGGCGCTCGAGTTGCCCGCATGCGACGTCGGCGTCGTCCTGTTGGGCAGCACCGAGCAGGAGCTCGACGGCACGCTCATCCAACTCATCGTCGCTGTCGAGGAACATCACCCACGGTGCGACGGCCGTGCGAATACCGAGGTTTCGCGGACCGCCCGGGACCACCCGAGTTGCGCGGCGTCTTCATGGCGCTCACGCGCGGATCCTGCGACGCCAGCTCGACAGCGACACCGTAGGATCCGTCGTCTGAGCAGTCGTCCACGACCAGGATCTCTATGTTGCGGTACGACTGGCCCGTTGCCGACGCAACGCTCTTGACGAGGTTGGTCGCGTCGTTGTGCACAGTGACGATGATGCTGACATCCGGCTGCGCGCCTCCCACGTGGCTGCTCAACCCCTACACCCCAGCGACCTCGACGAGCATCGCGGCGACCTGCTTCTTGCGCGAGAGACACGCCGGGCAGCCACGCGCTGCCCTCTGCAAGCGAGATTCCGAGCGCGCGCTCGATGAGCCGCGTCTTGCCCACCGCGAAGATCTCGGAGCCCTCGCGCACCACGTCGGTCGCCATGAGCACCACGAGGTCGTATCCGCGCTGCTCGCGAAGTGCGTTCATCGCGGCGCGGACGTCGTCGGCGCGCTCCATCACCGGCCCGAGGTCCACCGCCTCGTACTGCGCGATGGCGGCGACCACATCGCCCACGCGGTACTCCTTCACGTCGGTGCGAAGGATCCTCTCGGCGCTGAACTCCTCGCCCGCCGAGCGCGAGCGGAACAGATCCATGCCCAGCTCCATCGGATCGACCTCGGCGACCGCGGCGAGCCGCTGGACCACCTCGCGGTCGAGCTGTGTGGTCGTGGGCGACTTGAGCAGCAGGGTGTCTGTGAGGACGGCGGCGAGCAGTATGCCGGCGATCGGCGGCGGCACCTCGACACCGAGCATCTCGTAGCGGGTCGCCACGATGGTGGCCGTCGAGCCGACCGGCAGGTTGAGGAAGAGTATCGGGCCGGCGGTCTGGATGTCGCCCACCCGGTGGTGATCGACGATCTCGACCACGCTCGCGTCCTCGATGCCGGCGGCCGACTGCGACGCCTCGTTGTGGTCCACGAGCACCACCCGGCGCCGGATTCCGCGCGCGATGTTGGTGCGCGTCAGGATGCCCGCGCAGCGGCCGTCGTCGTCCAGCACGATGGCCTCGCGGTGGTGGCTGCCGAGCAGGTCCTCGGCGGCCTCGGACGAGCAGGGTCTCGGGGCTCAGGTAGCAGCGCGTCGGTCTCCATGAGGTCGCCCACGGCGTGCGCGAGCGACACGAGGCGCGCCGCCGAGTAGGTGTCGCGAGCGGTGACGAGCACCGCGGCGCCCTTCTCGGCAGCGAGTGCCAGCACCTCGGGCGCCGGTCTGTGGCCGCCGGTCACGATCAGGCACGCGACACCCGCCTCGAGCGCGAGCGGCTGGGTGCGCACGCGGTTGCCGACGATGAGCGCGTCGCCGGCCTTCGCGCAGCGCCGCCACCGTCTCCGGCTCCATCGCGCCGATCAGGACGCTCCCGGCGAGCTGCATCGACTCGTCGCCCACCAGCAGCTCGGCGTCGAGCACGCGCACGAGACGGCCAAGCGACACCGGCATCTCGGCGAAGCCCGCGATCTCGGTCTCTTCGAGGTAGAGCTCGGCGAGCATGCGCTGGCTCACGAGCCCGGCGACCCTGCCCTCACCGTCGACCACCGGAAGCGCGCGCACGTCGTGCTCCCGCATGAGGCGGCCCGCCTCGAGCATCGGCTCGTCGGGCGAGATCGTGTGCACCTGCTCGGTCATGACGTCGCGCACGCGCGTGTGCACGTGCTCGATCTGCTCGGGAAGCTCGAGCCCGAAGCGCTCGAAGACCCAGCGCGTCTCGTTGGGAACGGCACCGAGCCGAGCAGGAACGTAGACGCTCTCGGCGTCCACGAGGTTCTTCAGGTGCGCGTAGGCGACCGCCGAGCAGATCGAGTCGTTGTCGGGGTTCCTGTGGCCGAACACGAGTACTGGGCCCACGGTGTCTCCTCTACCGCCCTACGGTGAGCGCCGCCGCGCGGCGGCCGGGGTGCTACGGCTTGATCTTCACGATGGGAGCGTACCCGACCAGCAGCTTCTTCGTCTCGCCCGTGCGGTCGAAGGTGATCGAGAGCTGGTCGCCCTTGACCGCGATCACGCGCCCGCGCCCGAACGCCTTGTGGTCGACCGAGTCGCCCACCGCGAAGCTCTCCGTGACCTCCGCGGGCTTCTTGCTCGGCGGACGTCCGGCGCCGGCGCCGCTCCGCGCCCGCGGCTCCACCGCCGAAGACGCGGCCGCCCTCGCCCGCCCCGTGACCGAAGGTCCCCCTCCGGTCGCCCCGCTTCTCCCACCCCGTGCCCCCGAAGCCGCTCGATCCCACTCCCGACGCCGCGACATGCTCGGCGGGGATCTCGCCGATGAAGCGTGAGGGTGCGTTGTGCTGGGTCGAGCCGAAGAGCGAGCGAGAGTGCGCGTGCGTCAGGTACAGGCGGTCGCGCGCGCGCGTGATCGCCACGTAGGCCAGTCGGCGCTCCTCCTCGAGCCCGCTTGGCTCGAACATCGAGTTCTGGTGCGGGAAGATCGACTCCTCCAGGCCGGCAACGAACACCACGGGGTACTCGAGCCCTTTGGCGGTGTGGACGGTCATGAGCGTGACGAAGTCGTCGGCCGCATCGTCGAGCGTGTCGAGGTCGGTCCTGAGCGCGAGCCACTCCATGAAGGCGGGCAGGTCCGGCTCCTCGTGCCCCGCGGCGAACTCGCTGACCACGGTGAAGAACTCGCGGATGTTCTCGGCGCGGCCGAGCGCCTCGTCGGTCCGCTCGGCCTCGAGCGCAGTGATGAGCCCCGCCTTCTCGACGATCATCTCGACGAGGTCGCGCAGGTCGCCCGTGCGATGGAGCGCAGCTCGTCGAGCAGCTCGGCGAACGCGTGGAGCGTGCCCCGCGTGCGCGCCGGCGAGCCAATCCTCGGCGATCGCGTCACGCAGTGCGGTCTCGAAGCCCACGCCGCGCTTGCGCGCCTCGAACTCGACCTTGTCGACCGTGGTGTCGCCGATGCCGCGCTTCGCGGCGTGTTGATGACGCGCTTGAGCGACACCTCGTCGGCGGGGTTCACGACGACCTTGAGGTACGCCATGACGTCGCGGATCTCGGCGCGGTCGAAGAAGCGCGTGCCGCCGACGATCTTGTACGGCACGCCGGCGCGCATGAACGCGTCCTCGAGCGAGCGTGACTGGGCGTTCGTGCGGTAGAAGACCGCGCAGTCGGTGTAGCGGCGGCCTTCGGCGCGCTGCAGCCGCTCGACCTCGCCCGCTATGAAGCGGGCCTCGTCGCGCTCGTCGGCGGCCAGGTAGCTCGAGATCATCTCGCCCTCGGCGTTGCTGGTGAACAGCGTCTTGGGCTTGCGGTTGGGGTTGTTGGCGACCACCGCGTTCGCGGCCATCAGGATGCGTGCCGAGGAACGGTAGTTCTCCTCGAGCTTGACCACCGCGGCCTCGGGATAGTCGTGCTCGAACTCGAGGATGTTGCGGATGTCGGCGCCGCGCCACGAGTAGATCGACTGGTCGTCGTCGCCCACCACCATGAGGTTGCGGTGGCGCGGCGGCGAGCAGGTTCGTGATCGCGTACTGGGCGTGGTTCGTGTCCTGGTACTCGTCCACGCTGATGTAGCGGAACCGCTGCTGGTACGCCTCGAGCACGTCCGCGTGGTCCGAGAGCAGCCTGTGCGCGTTGACGAGCAGGTCGTCGAAGTCCATCGCGTTGGCTTCGAGCAGTCGCTGCTGGTAGCGCGCGAACACCCGGCCGGCGGCCTTGTCGAGCGGCGTGAACGCCTTGGCGGCGAACTCATCGGCACCCACGAGCTCGTTCTTCGCCGAGGAGATGCGGTTGCGGACCGCGTTGATCGGATAGCGCTTGTCGTCGAGCTCGAGCTCGCGCATCACGTCCTTGACGAGGCGCTTGCGAGTCGTCGTCGTCGTAGATCGAGAAGTTGCTCGTGAAGCCGAGCCGCTCGGCGTCGTAGCGCAGCATGCGCACGCACATCGCATGGAACGTGAGCACCCACATGGAGCGGACGCCGCCGCCGCAGATGCCGGCGAGCCGCTCGCGCATCTCTCCCGCGGCCTTGTTCGTGAAGGTGATGGCGAGGATCTCGGCCGGGCTCACGCGCTTGTCGGCGACGAGGTGAGCGATGCGGTACGTGAGCACGCGCGTCTTGCCGGAGCCGGCGCCGGCCAGCACGAGAAGAGGGCCCTCGGTGGTCTCGACAGCGGCGCGCTGAGCGGGGTTGAGGGAGGAGAGATCGAGTGTCATAGCCGAGGTAGTGTAGCACGCGAAACGCGACGGCGACGACGCGCCAGCGACCGGTCGCGGCTACTTCACGAACTTGATCATCGAGAACGAGTCGCCGTCGTCGTGCAGGCAGGCCTGATGCACGATGCGGCGCTCGCCGCCCTGACCGACCTGGGAGTTGCCGCAGCGCTCGCAGACGGTGCGGACGCAGACGTTGCAGGTGCCCAAACGGCGAACGTGCTCAGCCCCACAGAAGGGGCACACCATCATCAGCCCGCTGCGCTCGGACACTCCGCCCGCCGTCCCTGCGTACGAGTCGGCACCCCCTGGCACGACCCGTCAAGAAGCGTACGCCGGCTGCCGAGCCGACCGTCATCTCGCGGCCGCCGGTCGAGTGACGCTAGACCAGCTTCTTGCCGACAGCAGCCGCTACCTGTTGCAGTTCGCCAACGAGTGAACGAACTCCTTCCAAGTCGAGCGATTGCGGCCCGTCACACAGCGCCTCGCGCGGGTTGGGGTGCACCTCGACCATGATGCCGTCCGCGCCCACAGCGACCGCTGCGCGCGAGATCGCCGGGCACGAGGTCGGCTCGGCCCGCGGGATGCGAGACGTCCACGATGATCGGCAGCAGCGAGAGGTTGTGCACGACCGGCACCGCCGTGATGTCGAGCGTGAAGCGGTAGGCGGTCTCGAAGGTCCGAATACCGCGCTCGCACAGGATCACGTTCTCGTTGCCGTTCATCGTGATGTAGTTGCTCGCCTGCAGCCATTCCTCGATCGTCGACGCCATGCCGCGCTTGAAGACGACCGGCTTGCCGCTCTCGGCGGTCACCTCTCCGATCTTCTTGAGCAGGGAGAAGTTGGCCATGTTGCGCGTGCCGATCTGGAGGATGTCCGCGTAGGCGTCGACCGTCTCGGCGTGGGCCGAGTCCGTGACCTCGGTGACGACGAGCAGGCCGTACTCGTCGGCGGCCTCGCGCATGATGACGAGGCCCTCCTCCTCGAGCCCCTGGAACGAGAACGGGCTCGTCCGCGGCTTGTACGCGCCGCCGCGCATGACCTTGATGCCGAGCTCGGACAGACACGCGGCGACCTCGCGCATCTGCTCGCGGCTTTCCACCGAGCAGGGGCCCGCGATGATGGTCACCGCATCGCCCGTGGCCACCGCTCCGATGGCGGCTGCATCCTGAGGTGCCATCAGCCTCTCATCTCCTTGGCGACGTGAAGAATCGCTTCGTAGATGTCCTTGCAGGTCGTCGGCGTAGAGCGGGCCCTCGTTGCACTTGGCGACGTTGGCGAAGATCTCCTCTTCGCGCTTCGGGTCGTACAGGCCCCAGTGCGCCTGCGGCTTGAGGTGGCGGATGTCGAGCGAGCACTGCGCGCGCTCGTTGAGCAGCTTGACGAGCTGGCAGTCGATCGCGTCGATGCGTTCGCGGATCTCGGCTATCTTCGCCTGCGCCTCGGTGTTCTCGGGCATTGCGACTCCCTCACGTCACGGTCCGCCTTCGGGCGGCCTGATGCAGCCGCACGATTATCGCATGAGTACCTTACCCAGATACGGGTGTAGAGGGGCGCTCGGTAGCACAGGCTCGGCAAGCGGTCGATTCGGGCGCTACGAGGCCCTGCCGCGCTACTCCCACTCGATGGTGCCGGGAGGCTTGCTGGTGATGTCGTAGGCCACGCGGTTGATGCCGTCGACCTCGTTGATGATGCGGTTGCTCATCTTCGCGAGCAGGTCGTGCGGCAGCCGCGCCCAGTCGGCGGTCATCGCGTCGGCCGAGGCGACCGCGCGGATGATGATGGGGTTCTCGTAGGTGCGCTCGTCGCCCATGACGCCCACGCTCTTGATGTCGGGCAGCACCGCGAAGTACTGCCACACGCTCGCGCTCGGTGTCCCAGTCGCCGATCTCCTCGCGCACGATCGCGTCCGCGAGGCGCAGCTTGTCGAGCTTCTCGCGCGTGATGTCGCCGATGATGCGCACCGCAAGCCCCGGCCCCGGGAACGGCTGCCGGTGCACGATCTCGTCCGGCAGGCCCAGTTCGAGACCCACCGCGCGGACCTCGTCTTTGAAGAGCGTCTTCAGAGGCTCGATCAGATCGAAGTGCACGCCTTCGCGGGAACGGGATGAGGTTGTGGTGGCTCTTGATCTTGGCCGCGTGCTTGTTGCCCGACTCGATCACGTCCGGGTAGAGCGTGCCCTGCGCGAGCCACCGCACGCCCTCGAGCGTGGTGGCCTCCTCGAAGAAGATGTTCCAGAACTCCTCGCCGATGATCCGGCGCTTGGCCTCCGGGTCGTCGACGCCGTCGAGCAGCGCCGAGGTAGCGGTCCTCGGCATCCACGTGCACGAGGTTCACGTGGAAGGTGTCTCGGAAGGTGTGCACGACCTGCTCGGCCTCGTCGAGGCGCAGCATGCCGTGGTCGACGAAGACGCAGGTGAGCTGGTCGCCGATCGCGCGGTGCAGCAGCGCGGCGACGACGCTCGAGTCCACGCCGCCGGACAGCCCGCAGATGACGCGGTCGCTGCCCACCTGCTCGCGGATGCGCTCGACGGCGTCGTCGATGATGTTGACCATCGTCCAGTTCGCGGGGATGTCGGCGATGTCGTGCAGGAAGCGCCTGATGATGTGCTGGCCGAACTCGGTGTGCGCGACCTCGGGGTGGAACTGCGTCGCGAAGAGCTTGCGCGCCGCGTCCTCCATCGCCGCCACCTGGGTGGTCGCGGTGCGCGCGGTGACCACGAACCCCTGCGGCGCGGTGCCCACGCTGTCGCGGTGGCTCATCCACACCTGCGAGGTCTCGGGCACGCCCTCGAGCAGCTGACAGCTCGGCGCGGTCACGGTGAGCTCGGCGAAGCCGTACTCGCCGATGTCGGTCTTGGGGATCTCGCCGCCCAGGTGCAGCGCCATCTCCTGGATGCCGTAGCAGAAGCCCAGCACCGGTATGCCCAGGTCGAAGATGGCCGGGTCCATGTGGGGCGCGCCCTCGGCGTAGACGCTCGCGGGGCCGCCCGACAGGATCAGCGCGGCGGGCTCGCGGCGCTCGATCTCCTCGGCGGTGATGTCGAAGGGCACGATCTCCGAGAAGACCCGCGCCTCGCGCACGCGCCGAGCGATGAGTTGCGCGTACTGCGCGCCGAAGTCGAGGACGAAGACGGTGGGCTGGGTCTCGTGGGTCACTCTCGCCTACCGACCCATCCCGACGCCCTGCGTGTTCTGCAGGACCTTGCCCTCGGTCTGCAGCGACGGGGCGACCAAGACCTCGGCCTTCTGGAAGCTCTTGAGGTTCTCGTAGCCGCACGTGGACATCGAGGTGCGCAGGCCGCCGAGGAGGTTCAGGGTGCCGTCGTTCTGGTGCGCCGGGCCGAGCAGGATGTCCTGCAGCGACCCGGTCACGCCGGCTCGCACGCGCGTGCCGCGGGGCAGGTCCGGGTGGAACGTCGCCATGCCCCAGTGGTAGCCGCGGCCGGGCGCCTCGGAGGCGCTGGCGAGCGGCGAGCCGATCATGACGGCGTCCGCGCCGCAGGCGATGGCCTTGGCCAGGTCGCCGCCGGTGCGCATGCCGCCGTCGGCGATGACGTGGCTGTAGCGGCCGGTCTCCTCGAGACAGCGAGTGCGAGCCGCGGCGGCGTCCGCTATCGCGGTGGCCTGCGGAACGCCGATGCCGAGCACGCGGCGCGACGTGCACGCGTGGCCGGGTCCCACGCCTACGAGCACGCCCACCGCGCCCGAGCGCATCAGGTGCAGTGCGCCCTGGTAGCTGCAGCATCCGCCGATGATGCACGGGATCTCGAGCGCCTCGACGAACGCGTTGAGGTCGAGTGGCTTGTCGTAGGTCGAGACGTGCTCGGCCGACACGACCGTGCCCTGGATGATGAGGATGTCGAGCCCGCCGTCCATGGCGGGGCCGATGAAGCGCTCGACGTTTTGCGGGGTCAGCGAGGCGGCTGCAAGCACGCCGCCGTCCTTGATCTCCTTCACGCGCTTCGTGACGAGCTCGGCCTTCACGTCCTCGGCAGCGTAGATCTGCTGCATCTTGAAGGTGGCCTCTTCCTTGTCGAACGAGGCGATGGCGTCGAGCTGCGGGGCGGGATCGGCGTAGCGCGTCTGGATCCCCTCGAGGTTGAGCACCGCCAGGCCGCCGAGCTTGCCCATCGTCACCGCGAAGGCGGGGTCGACGACGCCGTCCATCGCCGAGGCGAGCACCGGCAGCGGGAACGAGTAGTCGCGTCCGCCGAACGAGAACGTCCAGGTGATGTCGATGTCTCGCGGATCGCGGGTCCGGCGTGACGGCACGATCGCGATGTCGTCGAAGCCATAGGCGCGCCGTGCGGTCTTGCCACGTCCGATCTCGATCTCCATGCTGCCTGGTTCCTCCTCGGTCGTTTTGCTAAGCCGTCTCAAACGGCACGATTCACCTGCGCGGGGACCACACGAGCCGAGTCGCAGATACGCGAAGACCAGGCACGACGTCCGCCGAGTACGCTGCGGCGATGCCTGGTCCGATGGATTGCTGCGAGCCTCGCCCCGATCGCGCGTGCGAGTCTGTCCACGCCCCCGGTTCCGACATTCTAGTGGAGCCGCGCTCGTTCGTGAACCGCCGCACGCGTAATCGTGGGTACATCTTGAGTCCGGGGCCCGTGCGGCCGATGCAGATAGTGGCAGTGGCGCGACTATCTGCCCTGCGCGCACTCATTTGGCCCCAGATCCACAACCGAGAGCCGGCCCGTGAACAACTCGACGACACGCCACCCGGGCAGCGGGACCGCTGGCATCACGCGCTTCGTCGTGCGGGTGGCTCGCACTCCTGTCGCTGCTCGCTGCGGCCCTTCTGGCGCTGTCGCCGCAACCAGCGGGGGCGGTGGCGCCCTCGCCCGCTCCGCTCGTGGTGATCGACCCGGGCCACGGCGGCCGCTACTCCAACGCAAACGCCAACGGGCTCAAAGAGAAGAACGTCAACCTGGCGATCGCGCGAGAGCTTCGCACCGCGCTTCTGGCACGCGGCTACCGCGTGCTCATGACGCGCAAGAGCGACACGAGGGTCCGCAAGGGCGACGCCCCGACGTGGAACTACTCCTCGTCTGCCGGACGCTGGGTCGTTCCGCAGCGACCACCGCACGGGCATCGTGGGAGGCATCCCCCGAGACGACCTGCAGGCGCGCGTGGACTACGCCAACGCGAGAGGCGCCGACCTCTTCATCTCCATCCACGCGAACGGTTCGGTGCGCCGATCCTCCCGCGGCACGGAGACGTGGGCCTCGCCCAAGGACTACCTTGGACGCCGGCTCGCCGCCGTGGTGCACCGCGAGATCGTGCGAGCAACGAGCCTGCGTGACCGCGGCACTCACAGCGCCGACTTCTACGTGTGCCGCTGGTCGAACATGCCGGCGATCTTGGTGGAGAGCGCCTTCATCTCCAACCCGAGCGACGCCCACCTCCTCAAGCAGCCGGGGTATCGCCGCCGCATCGCCGAGGCGATCGCCACGGGAGTCGACTCCTGGATGGCGAGCGCACCGTACCGCAAGCGGTTCCCCCGAGTCGTCGCCGGCTCCTCGGCCGAACTCGCAAACGAGGTCTCGCGCACGGACTTCCCGAACGGCGCGGCAACCGTCGTGATCGCGCGGGCGGACCGCGCCGCCGAAGTACCCGGCGTGGCCGGACTGGCAACCCGTCTGGGAGCACCGCTGCTGTGGACGGAGCCGGGCGGCCCATCCGCCAGCACCGCGACCGAGCTCGCGCGCCTCGCACCGCAGCAGCTCGTGCTGGCGGGCGTCGATGGGTCCATCGACGCGACGAGCGTTGCCGCGCTCTGCGCCGCCTCGGGCGTGCCCACGAGCGCGTGCAGGCGTGCATCGGCGGTCCGACACCCGCAGCGGTCTCGGCGGGAATCGCGAGCGTCGTGGGAGTGCCCGCCGAGCGGGGACGTGCTGCTCGTGAGGACCGGCGACACCCGAGCGGCGCTCGCGGCGGCGGCCGTCTCGGCAGCCAGGGGCGTGCCGCTGCTCCTCACCGCCGAGACGACACTCGGCGCCGACGCGCGAGGCTGGATCGAAGCGAATCGTCCCGCGACCAAGCGCGCGGTCACCGCGGGCAGCGCCGGCGCGTTCTCGGCCACGGCGCTGACGGGCGCACCCGGCATCGTCCGGGTCTCGACGGCCGACGGCGCGCTGGCCGCCGCCAAGCTCAACGCGCGCTACTACCCGCAGGCAAGGGCAGGTACGCTCAGGCCCGTGGTCGTATCGGCGAGCTCCACGGTGCAGTACCTCGTGGCCGCGACCTACGCGGCGCGCAGAGGCCAGCCGGTGGTCCCCGTGTGGACCACAGCGCTCCCGGCGTACAGCCGAGAGTGGATCACCAACCGGCGCGAGGCGATCGGCGGCTTCGAGATCATGTCGAACGGCTCGCTCCCCTACCTGATGGACTGGGAACTCACCAAGGCCGACGCTCAGTAGCGCGCTGTCTACGGCAGCGCGGTCAGAACGACCGCCACGAGCGCCATCACGACCCCCACGCGCTGCCAGCCACGAAGGTGCTCGTGCAAGACGACTCGCGCGAGCAACACGGTGACCACCGGGTACAGCGCGCCGATGACGGCCGCGAGCGCCATGGGGCCTATTCGGAGCGCAACGACCTGACTGACGTTCGCCCCGGCATCGACTACGCCCGTGAACAACGCGATCCGCCCCGCCTCTCGCGTCGGCATCACGCGCCCGCCTCGGACGATCGAGATCACGAGCAGCACGGTCACAGTCGTCGAGCGCGCAAGGACGAGCGGCGCGAAGCTCGTGGATGCCGGAGTCTGCGAGAAGCAGATGACCGAGATGCCGAAGCCGAGACCCGCGGCGACCGCGAACGCGATGGCGGTGCGCGGGGAGCCCGTGCTGACGGCGGCCTCCTCGTCCTCGGCGAACATGCTCACGATGACCACCGAGACGAGCGCGAGCGCCATGCCGAGAAGCCCCGTCCAGCGCAGCGGAGCCCCGGTCGAGAGCCCCACCGCAGCCGGCAAGGCGCCCGTGAGCGCCGCCGCGATCGGTCCGACCACGCTCATGCTTCCGGTCGCGAGACCCGCGTACAGGGCAAGCACGCCGCCCCCGCCGAAGATGCCGGCACCAAGGCCCCACAGGATTCGCGGATCGCTCCACGACGCGGGCGGCAGCACGAGCGTGACGCCGAGGAGCACCGCAAGCCCGACGAGCTGAGAGGCGAGGGTGACCCTGAGTGCCGCGTCCTTGCGGGAGGCGAACCCGCCCAGGAAGTCGGCGACGCCGTAGAGAGCCGCCGACAGAGATGCTACGAGAGCTGTGACCATGGCCTACACGTTGAACTTGAAGTGGACGACGTCGCCGTCGGCCATGACGTACTCTTTGCCCTCGAGGCGCAGCTTGCCGGCGTCGCGAGCGCCCTTCTCGCCGCCGAGCGCCGCGTACTCGTCGAAGGCGACCACCTCGGCCTTGATGAACCCGCGCTCGAAGTCGGTGTGGATCACGCCGGCCGCCTGCGGGGCCTTGGCACCGATCGGCACCGTCCAGGCGCGGACCTCCTTCTCGCCGGCAGTGAAGTAGCTCTGCAGGCCGAGCAGGCGGTACGCCTCGCGGATCAGGGTGTTGAGACCGGGCTCGGCAAGCCCGAGGTCGGCGAGGTACTCGGCGGCCTCGGCGGGCTCGAGCTCGGAGAGGTCGGCCTCGACCTTGGCGCAGATCGGGTATCGGCTTCACGCCGTCGATCTCGGGCAGGTCCGCGCCGACCTGGCTCTCGTCGACGTTGGCGACGTAGAGCATCGGCTTCATCGTGAGCAGGTGAAGGTCGCGCAGCATCGCGCGCTCGTCATCGGTCATCTCCATGCGGTAGGCACGGTGACCCTCGGCCAGGTGAGCGACCATGCGCTTCGCGAGATCGATCTTGGGCTCGATCGTCTTGTCGCGCTTCGCTTCCTTCTCGAGGCGCGGGATGGCCTTCTCGGCCGAAGCGAGGTCGGCGAGCACGAGCTCGAGCTTGATGGTCTCGACATCCGAAGCCGGATCGACCTTGCCGTCCACGTGGATCACGTTGTCGTCGGCGAAGAACCGCACCACCTCGGCGATGGCGTCGGTCTCGCGGATGTTGGCGAGGAACTGGTTGCCCGAGCCCGGCGCCTTCGCTCGCGCCCTTCACGAGACCCGCGATGTCGACGAACTCCACGGTGGCGGGAACGACTCGCTGAGGGCGCGCGATCTGCGCGAGCGTCTCGAGCCGCGCGTCGGGCACGGGCACTACGCCGACGTTGGGCTCGATCGTCGCGAAGGGGTAGTTGGCGGCGTCGACCTGGTTGCGCGTCAGCGCCGTGAAGAGCGTGGACTTGCCCACGTTCGGCAGGCCGACGATACCGATGGACAGCGCCACGCGCGCACTCCTTAAGAGCAGGTCAGAGGGCACGAACCCCCTTTCGGACTGCTGTATAGTACCACCCATGGCATCCACACCACGCATCGTCGTCGCCTACGCAGCCGTCGGTTCAGGGCACCGCATGGCAGCCGAAGCCGTCGCACGCGAGATCGGCAAGCTGGGCGGCGACTCGGTGGTCGTGGAGACGGTGGACGCGCTGCCGTACGGGTCGCTTCGCCCCTCGGGTGACAGCCTGACCTCGGCGTTCACCGGCGCCTCGGCGCGACTCTACGATCTGATCTGGTCGTCCAGCCACATCGGCGGCAGTCGCCCGGTTCCTTGGGATGCCGCTGCTCTCCTGGGTCTTTCGCCGCTTCAACGGCTACCTCGCCGAGACACGGCCCGCGGTCGTGGTGTGCACGCACGCCCTGCCGGCGCTTCTCGCCGCGCGGGCCGCCCACCGCGGCCGGCTCGATTCGCGCGTCGTCTCGGTGGCGACCGACTTCGGCATCCACAGCCTGTGGCCGCGAGACGGCATCTCGCTGTTCTGCGCCGCGGACGAGCGTAGCGCCGAGGAGCTGGAGCGCCGCGGGCACGCGAGCGGTTCGGTCGCGGTCACCGGCATCCCGGTCCGGCTCCAGTTCACGGCCGAGTACGACCGCGACAGCCGCCCGCGAGCACTTCGGGCTGCCGGTCGACCGGCCCGTCGTGCTTGCCGTCGCAGGCTCGACGATGCCCGGCCCCTATCGCCACTTCAAGGAGTCGCTCGCCGTCTCGCTGCCGGCGCTCGCGTCGATGCCCCGTGTGTCGGTCGCCGTCGTCACAGGACGCGATGACGAGTTCGCCGAGGAGCTCAAGACCCGCTCGGCGGGGTTCGGTACCACCAACGTGCACGTTCTGGGCTACGTCGAGCACATGGCGCCGCTGATGGCGGCGTCCGACGTGGCACTGGCCAAACCCGGCGGGCTCGTGTGCGCCGAGTGCATCGACATGGGGCTTCCGCTGGTGCTCGTGGGCCCGGCGGCGGGACAGGAGCGCGCGAACGCCACCGCGCTCGTGAACGCGGGGGCCGCCGTGTTCGCCGAGGATCCGCGCATGCTCGCCGAGTTCACTCGCAAGGCGGCCGCCCACCCCAAGCGCCTTGCGCGCATGCGAGCCACCGCGGAGTCCCTGGCGCGTCCGCTTGCCGCCGCCGACATCGCCACGAGGGTGCTCGCACTGGCCGGCGTCGAGATCGACGCGGAGGATCGCGCGTGAGCGAGATGGCATCCTCGGCGCTCGCGCTCGGTGCAGCGGCGTTCGCCATCGCTCTCACCGGCGCCATGGCCCCCGGGACCCTATCTCACGGTCACCATCACGCGCACCATCCGACACGGCCGCCTCAATGCGCTCCTGATGCTCGCAGGTCACGCCCTCCTCGAGGCCGCACTGATCGTGGCGTTCGCCTTCGGACTGCAGGACTTCCTCGAGCAGCCCTCGGTCATCAACACGCTGTCCGATCCTGGGCGGCGGCTTCCTGCTGTGGATGGGCGGCACGCTGCTCTACGGGGCGGTGAAGGGCACGGTCGTCGCGGACCTCGAGGCCGCCGAGGTCGAGTCGCGCATGGGCCCGGTGGTGCACGGCGCCGCCGTGAGCCTCGCGAACCCGTACTGGCTGCTGTGGTGGGTCACGATCGGCGCCGCGCTCGTCGCGAAGGGGCTCGTCGCTCGGGCCCACTGGGAGTCGCCGCGTTCTTCATCGGACACGAACTGGGCGACCTGGCGTGGTATGGAGCGGTGATCTTCGCCGTCTCGTCGGGCAAGCACCTGCTCTCGCCGAAGGTCTACCGCGTCGTGATGGCGTGCCTCGCCGCGTTCCTGCTCTTCCTTGGGGTGCGATTCGCTGCTCGCCGGCCTGCGCGGCGTGGTGTAGCGACGATGCGCATCGGGATGTTCGCCGACATGTTCCTGCCGCACGTCAGCGGCGTCACGAACCACATCCGTCTGTACCGGGCCGAGCTCGAACGCCAAGGCCACGAGGTGCTCGTCTTCACGTGGGGCGACCGGGACTACGCGCACGACGACTCCCGCATCTTCCGCTCGCCTGCCGTGCCGTGGGGCAATACGGGATGGAACTGGCCTTTGGGCCTGTCGGGTGACGCCCGCAAGGCGATGAGCTACGCTCGACATCGCGCACGCGCATCACCCCTTCGCGAGCTGCCTTGCTCCCATGCGCCTGCACTCTCGCAGCGGCGTCCCGCTCGTGTTCACGAACCACACGCGCTACGACCTGTACTCGGACACCTACGTCGCGTGGCTTCCGCACGCGGTGCGCCACGGCGCGGTCCGCCGATACCTCATGTGGCTCAACCGGCACGTATCGCTCACGATCTCGCCCTCCGCCGACGTGGCCGAGTGGCTCGCGGGCTACGGCGCGCTGCCCGAGAAGCTCCTCGTCTTCCACAACGCCATCGACACCGAGAAGTTCGCGCACCCCGATTCGGCACGCACCAAGGCCGAGCTCGGGCTGGCTGAGGACGCCTTCGCCCTTGCGTACGTTGGCCGCATCGCCCACGAGAAGAACGTCGTGCTGCTGCTCGACGCATTCGCCCGTGCCGCGAGCACCGACCCGCGCCTCGCGCTCGTGCTCGTAGGCGACGGCCCGGCCAGAGCGCTGTGCGAGCGCAAGGCCGCCGAGGCCGGGGTGAGCACGCGCGTCAGGTTCCTCGGCATGACGCCGTACGAGGACGTGCCCGGGATCCTCGCCGCGTGCGACGCGTTCGTGACCGCCTCGGTGAGCGAGATGTACCCGCTCGTGGTGGTCGAGGCGGCCGCTGCCGGGCTGCCGGTGATCGGCGTGCGCTCGCCCGGCGTGGGCGAGATCGTCACCGACGGCGTCAGCGGGCTTCTCACCGCCGAGGATGCCGAGGCGCTCGCGGCG
Organism: uncultured Actinomycetes bacterium; assembly: GCA_963726325.1. Classification (GTDB taxonomy): domain Bacteria; phylum Actinomycetota; class Coriobacteriia; order Anaerosomatales; family PHET01; genus CAVPCY01. The sequence continues at coordinate 85,061 of CAVSCA010000006.1, forward strand.
GCGATGCGCGCCGTATCCGCCGATACCGAGCTCGCCGAGCGGTTGCGGGCCGGCTGCGCCGATATCGCGAGCACCCACGACATCAAGGCGAGCACCCGCGAACTGGTCGCGGTCTACGAGAAGCTGCTCGCGCGAACCTGACCCTTGGGACGAGAAGAGGGCCCCGGCGCGATGCCGGAGCCCTCTCGATGCGTGATGCTGGTGCGTTGCAGCCGAACAGCTGGCTACATCATCCCGCCCATGCCGCCCATGCCGGCCATGGCAGCAGCTGCGCCACCATCGTCCTTCACGGGAGCATCGTTGACGGCAGCCTCGGTGATCAGGATCAGTGCGGCGATCGACGCGGCGTTCTGCAGCGCCGAGCGGGTCACCTTGACCGGGTCGATGACGCCCATCTTGAGCATGTCGCCATACTCGCCGGTGGCGCCGTTGAGGCCCTCGCCGGCGGGGAGCGTCTTGACCTTCTCGACCACGACCGAGCCCTCGAATCCGGCGTTGGCGGCGATCATGCGCATCGGCTCGATGAGCGCCTTGCGCACGATGTTCACGCCGACCATCTCGTCGGCCTCGAGCTCGAGCTTGTCGAGCGCGGGCAGCGCGTCGACGAGCGCCACGCCACCGCCGGCGACGATGCCCTCTTCGACCGCCGCGCGAGTCGCCTGCAGGGCGTCCTCGATGCGGTGCTTCTTCTCCTTGAGCTCGACCTCGGTGGCCGCGCCCACCTTGATGACGGCCACGCCGCCGGAGAGCTTGGCCAGACGCTCCTGGAGCTTCTCCTTGTCGAAGTCGGAGTCGGAGTTCTCGATCTCGACCTTGATCTGGTTGATGCGGGACTTGATGGCTTCCTCGGCACCGGCACCGTCGATGACGGTCGTGCTCTCCTTGGTGATCTTGACGGTCTTCGCGCGACCGAGCATGTCGAGCGTCACCGAATCGAGCTTCATTCCGAGCTCCTCGGTCACGACCTGACCGCCCGTCACCACGGCGATGTCCTCGAGCATGCGCTTGCGGCGATCGCCAAAGCCCGGCGCCTTGACGGCGACCGAGGTGAACGTGCCGCGCAGCTTGTTGAGAATGAGCGTGGCGAGCGCCTCGCCCTCGAGGTCCTCGGCGATGATGAGCAGGTTCTTGCCGGACTGCATGACCTTCTCGAGCACCGGCAGCAGGTCGGCGATGTTGCCGATCTTCTGGTTCACGATCAGGATCAGCGGATCGGAGAGCACGGCCTCCATGCGCTCCGGATCGGTGACCATGTAGGGCGAGATGTAGCCCTTGTCGAACTGCAGGCCCTCGACGGTCTCGATGTCGATACCGAAGGTCTGCGACTCCTCGACGGTGATGACGCCGTCCTTGCCCACGACCTCCATCGCCTCGGCGATCTTGTCGCCGATCTCGTCGTCGGCGGCCGAGATGGCGCCGACGTGCGCGATCTCATCGCGGTCTTCGATCTCCTTGGCGTTGCTCTTGATCTCCTCGACGATCGCCTCGACGCCCTTCTCGATGCCGCGGCGGATGGCGAGCGGATTCGCGCCGGCCGTCACGTTGCGCAGCCCCTCGGTCACGATGACCTGAGCGAGCAGCGTAGCGGTGGTGGTGCCGTCACCGGCAACGTCGTTGGTCTTGACGGCGACTTCCTTGACGAGCTGAGCGCCCATGTTCTCGAGCGGGTCCTCGAGCTCGATCTCCTTGGCGATGGTCACACCGTCGTTGGTGATGGTCGGCGCGCCGAACTTCTTCTCGAGCACGACGTAGCGGCCCTTGGGGCCGAGCGTCACCTTGACGGCGTCGGCCAGCTTGTTGACGCCGGACGCGAGGCCGTGACGGGCCTCCTCGTCGAAGCGGATCTCTTTAGCCATTTTTGCTCTGTCCTCCTTCTAGATTCTCACGCGATGCGGACTGTATGCGCGGTCGATGCGACTAGCCCTCGACGACGGCGTAGATGTCGTCGGCGCGAAGGATCAGGTAGTCCTCGCCGTCGACCTTGACCTCGGTCCCGCCGTACTTGCTGTAGATGACGGTGTCGCCCGCCTTGACGTCGAGAGCGATGCGCTTCTCGCCGTCCTCGTCCCACTTGCCCTCGCCCACGGCGATGACCGTGCCCTTCGTGGGCTTCTCCTTGGCGGTGTCGGCGATGATGAGGCCAGACTTGGTCTGGGTCTCAGCCTCCGCCTGCTTCACGATCACGCGATCGCCCAGCGGCTTCAGGTTCATTGACGTCCCTCCTACATACTCGATAGCGGCCTGCACGTGTCACCGGGCTCGTGCCCGGCGAGTCGACTCCTGCGGCTGGTGCGGTCGAACCGCGCCGGTGGGTTGGTACCCATCTTTCGGCAGCGGATACGCCCTTGTCCCCCGCGAGTGCTGGCACTCGTGCCCTCCGAGTGCTAGCGCACAAGGATTCTACCCATACGCGGGGTAAGGTTCAACACCCTTTACCTGCGACTTTCCGAGAAGGGTTGAGTGCGCTCCACTCAGATTTCGGTAGCGGAGCCGCCTGGCACCGTGTCCAGGCGGAGTCCGGGGACTGCATCCGCGCCCAGGCCGAGCAGGTCACCTTTGCGGTACCGGTAGTACGCGGCGGCCGCGATCATCGCCGCGTTGTCGGTGCACAGGTGCATCGGCGGCACGCTCACGTGCACGCCCAACGGCTCGATGGCCTCGCGAAGGGCCTCGCGCAGCGCCGGGTTCGCCGCCACGCCGCCCGCAAGACAGAACGCCACGGCACCGGTCTCCTGCACCGCGCGCACCGACTTGGCGACCTGCACGTCGACCACCGCGGCCTGGAAGCTGGCTGCGAGATCCGGGACGTCGATGTCCCGGCCCGCCTCACGTTCGTGGCGGATGTGGTTGATGACCGCGGTCTTGAGTCCCGAGAGCGAGAAGCGGTAGTCCCCGCTCCGAAGCATCGCGCGAGGGAAGTCGATCGCTGCCGGGTTCCCCTCGGGCGGCGAGCTTCGAGAGGATCGGGCCGCCGGGGTACCCCAGGCCGAGGACCTTGGCGACCTTGTCGAACGCCTCCCCCGTCGCGTCGTCGAGCGTCTCGCCCAGCGTGCGGTACTCGCCCCATTCGGGCATGTGAACGAGCGAGGTGTGCCCGCCGCTGACCACGAGCGTCACGAGCGGCGGCCTGACCTGCTCGTCGGCCAGGACGTTGGCGAAGATGTGACCCTCGAGGTGATTCACGCCCACGAGGGGCAGTCCGGTCGCTACCGAGAGGCCCTTCGCGTACGCCAGGCCCACGACGAGCGCGCCCACGAGCCCCGGACCGTAGGTGACCGCGATCGCGTCCAAGTCGCCGAAGGCGAGCGGGCGACCGGCAGCGAGGTGCTCGCCGGCCCGCTCCAGCGCCTCGTCCACCACGCCGACGATCGCCTCGGTGTGCTTGCGGCTCGCGATCTCGGGCACCACACCGCCGAAACGCGCGTGGAAGTCGATCTGGCTCGCTATCACGCTTGCGGCGATCTCTCGATCGCCTCGGATGACCGCGGCGGCGGTCTCGTCGCACGAGCTCTCGATTGCGAGGATGAGCGGCTCGCGGTCGGACAGCGGCTCGCGGTCGTCCTCGCTGCGGGCCAGCGAGCGCAACGTACTGGTCATGATGAGCGCGTCCTCGCCGCTGTCCGGGTAGTAGCCCGGGCGCGAACCGGCCACACGCAGTCCCCGTGACTCGTAGAGCCCGATCGCCTCGACGTTGCTTCGGCGGCACTCCAGCGTGAGAGCCGTCGCCCCGTACGCGAGCGCCAGCTCCTCGATTCGCTCCAGCAGCGCTCGGCCGATCCCGGCCCCGCGTCGGTCTTCTCTCACGGCGAGGTTCATGACGTGCGCCTCGTCGGCGAAGGCCGCAAGGCCCGCGTAGCCGACCACGGCCTCACCGTCGGCCGCGACCACCCACGAGCGGTTGGGCTGCGCCAGCTCGTCGACGAACATGCCGGCCGTCCAGGCATCGGCGAACGTCGCCTGCTCGATCGCGAGGACCTGCGCGACGTCATCGCGGCGCATGGGCCGAATCGACGAAGGCGTCGACCGCTGCGGCGGCTCGCCCGCCCGCGACACCGCTATCGGGCGGTGGCACGCCCGGGAGCCCCGCACGCGCCCGCTCGGCCTCCTCCGCGTCGGAGAGACGCGTGTAGACCGGCAGAACCGTGCCGGGGTCGCCGCCCGACGAGCTCGCCGCTGCCGCGCGCCGCCTCGAATGCGGCGATGAGCCCGGTTCCCGACGGATACCACAGCCGTCTGCTCGGCGATCCGGGCCGACGGCATCGCTTCGGAGAAGAGATCGACGTACTTGGCGAGTCCGTTGCCCGCGAGCAGCAGCGGCCCGGCGAGCTGCGACCACGCCTCGGCCACGACCTGAGGACTGGCGACCCGATCGGGAGTGAGCCTGCGTACGGCGTCGCCGGTGGCCTCGAACAGCGCAGGATAGACCTCGCCGCGCATGGCGTCGCCCAGAACGCACACGGTTCCCACGAAGTCGGCGAACTGCCAGGCGATCGCGTCGAGTGTGCCCACGCCGTACAGCGGCGCGCCGAGGCCTTGAGCCAGCCCCTTGGCGGTCGCCACGCCGATCCTGACACCCGTGAACGATCCGGGGCCGCGACCGACCACGACCACGCCGACTTCGGACACTCCGCTGCCGGCGCGAGCGAGCGCCGCGGTGGCACGAAGCAGCAAGACCTCGTTCGCCTTGCGGGGCGCAAGCTCGGCCTCGCTCTCGAGCACAGCGATGCCGGAGCTGTTCAGGCTGGCGACTCCGACTCCGACCGCCTCAGTGGCGGTATCGAACGCGAGCAGCAGCGGCATCACGCACCACCCGGCCCGATGCCCCGGTTCGCGCAGGCCGAGCTGCCACGCGGCCGCGAGCTGCTCGCCACGCTCGCCGATGGGCGCCACCACGATGCGCCGCAGCTCGTCACCCTCGATCGAGAGCGTGACCGAGAGCCCGGACCGGGGGGCCGCCTCGGTGAAGCGGTCGCCCCATTCCACGAGGCAGACGCCGTCGGACTCGAGCGTCGCGTAGTAGTCGAGGTCCTCGAGCTCGTCGGCATGCTCGAGCCGGTAGAGATCGAAGTGGTAGAGAGGGAGACGCCCCTGGTGCACGAGCAGGATGTTGAAGGTGGGACTGGTCACCGGCTCGACCACGCCAAGCCCCTCGGCGACGCCCTTGGCGAACTGCGTCTTCCCGGCGCCCAGGTCACCGGAGAGCAAGACGACGTCGCCCGCGACCAGCAGGGGCGCGAGCGCTTCGCCGGCCGCCATGGTCTGAGCCGCGCTCTCGGTCCGCATCACGACATCCATCAGAACAACGGCTCCTGGCTGACAGCACCGTCGGGGCACGCACCCGGCCCCGGGTCTTCGGCCACGTCGCCGGGAGCGACCGTCGTCGGCTCCGGCCCCGGCTCGAAGTCGCTCGCGACACGCTCGGCGCTCTGCGCGCCGTCCAGAAGCTCGCGCAGCCGAGAGAAGTCCGCCAGCAGCACGTCACGCTTGGTGCGGTCGTAGATCGCCGCAGCCGGGTGGAATATGGGCAGGACCGTGAAGCGCCCCGCCGTCTGGATCGTGCCTCGCAGGCGGGTGATGCCGGCGTCGGTCCTCAGCACGAACCGCGTCGCGAAGTTGCCGAGCGTGACCAGCACCTCGGGCGAGATGACCCTGATCTGCTCGCGCAGGAACGGGGTGCACGTCTCGATCTCGAGAGCTTCCGGATCGCGGTTGCCCGGTGGACGGCACTTCAGGATGTTCGCGATGTAGACCTCCGAGCGCTCCATGCCCGCGTGCTCGAGCAGCTCGTCGAGGAACTTGCCCGCCGCGCCCACGAACGGCTCGCCCTTGAGATCCTCGTTCTTGCCCGGCGCCTCGCCGATGAGCATCACTCGGGCGTGCGGGTCGCCCACCCCGAACACGAGCTTGGTCCGGGTGCAGCCCAGCTCGCAGCGGTGGCACTCGCCGATGAGCGCCCGCAGCTCCTCCAGGTTCGTGCAGCCCAAACCGGCCATCGCGCGGCGTGCCCCCCTACAACCAGGTGGTGATCTCCGATAGCGGACGGCGTGCGGGACGGCCGGCCGATTCAGCCGAGTAGCCCACCGGTATCACCGCCACCGGAGTGAGGGGCGCCTGCAGGCCGAGTGCATCGCGAACCGCATCCTCCTCGAAGGCGCCGATCCAGCACGATGCAAGCCCGCGTTCCACCGAGGCGAGCAGGATGTTCTCGACAGCGGCCGCGGTGTCCTGGATCGAGTAGAGGTACTCGCCCCGATCGCCGTAGCGTGCCGCGCACGGGCGCGGATCCACCGCGACCACGATCACGACCGGTGCGGCGGTCGCCCATCGCTGCCGCAGAACCGCGGAGAGGCGTTCCCGGGCTGCCAGCGAGCGCACAACGCTGAACCTCCACGGTTGGATGTTGCCGGCGGTGGGCGCGGCCACCGCCGCCTCGAGCAGGTAGCGGATGTCCTCATCGGACACGTCGCGAGTGTTGTTGAAGTGGCGCACGCTGCGCCTCTTCGCTATGACTTCCGAGAACTCCATCAGTCCTGCCCCTTCGACGGACGCGATCGCATGCAGCGGGCACGAGCGCCGCGTCGTCCATTCTAGCCGAACCCTCTCGCGCCCCGGCCCCTCGCGCGAAAAGGGTTTGCGCATGAGCGCGTCGAAGAACCAACCATAAGGGGGGTGGCGTGATGTACGACCGACATGCCGACGTTTCCGACGAGGAACTGGGAATCCGGGCGTTCAAAGTCAAGCGCGCTAAGGCTGTTGAGCGCGCCATCGACCGGCTGCGCCGAGGACTCGGTACTTCTTGGAAGGACCTCACCGCAGAGGAGATCGAAGAGATCGAGTGGATCCTCGGCGAACTGTGGTCCTACGTGGCGCACGCCGAGTGGGACGAACTGCACTTCGGCAACCTGTCCATGGGCGACGTCGTCAAGATGCTGACCCTGGGAAGCCAGATGCGGCGCCACGCGCGCTCGAGCGTCGAGATCCTGCGCGAGATCGATGAGTTGGTGCGCAGCAGGAGCTAGCCCTGCAGCTGCGCCGCCTTCTTGCTCTCGATCTTCTTCTTGACCTTCTTCAGGCGGAAGAGGTCTTCTCGGGCGCGCTCGTCGAGTGTCTGGCTGATGTAGCTCACCTGTTCGCGCAGTGCAGGCACGGTCACCTGTTCCAGCGCGTTGACTCGGCGGTTGGTCTTGTTGATCTCCTCGCCGAGTCGCTTCAGGCGCGTCTCGATATCGGCGTACTCGATGATGACCTCGAGGATGCGCTCGTACTTGTCGGCGGTCTCATCGATACGTGACGAGATGCCGGTCACCGCGTACCCACGGGTGAACGACGTGCGCCTCGGGCTCTCGCCCTTGGTCACCACCGGAACGGCTACGCCCATGATCTTGGTACCGGCCATGTCCACGACGACGTCGCCTTGGGTCGCCAGTCCGGCAGAGCGCAACGTCACAGTCCCGTCGACGGCCTTGGCCACCGCGAGCGCGTACTGCGCCTCCGAGACGGTCTTTTGCAGCGACTCGGAGAGGCGCAGCGTCTCGTCCATGACCGACATGAACTCGATGAGCAGCGCATCGCGCTTCTGCTTGAGCAGATCCATGCCCTGCTGTGCGAGCGCGATCTGCTGCTTGCGCTCGAGCAGCTCGGCTCTGGTTGGCCGTACTTCCTCCACGCGTGGACTCCTCTACGCGATGTCGGCCGCGGACTGGCCGGACTCGGCGCCCTTGTTGTCGGGATGGTACTTCTCGATGAAGTCGCGGACGCGCTTGAGCTCGCCCATCGGCAGGCCGGACATGAGCTCCCAGCCGATATCGAGCGTCTCCTCGATGGAGCGGCCCTCGTCGCCCTGACCCACGATGCGCTCTTCGAACTGATCGGCGAAGCGCAGGTAGGATCGGTCGATATCGGAGAGCGCCTCCTCGCCCACGATCGCGACGAGCTTGCGAAGGTCGCGGCCTTGAGCGTAGGCGGCGTACATCTGGTTGGCTACCGCCCGGTGGTCCTCGCGCGTCTTGCCCTCACCGATACCCAGGTTCATCAGGCGCGACAGACACGGCAGCACGTCGATGGGCGGGAAGACCGCGCGCCGGTGCAGCTGGCGCGAAAGCACGATCTGCCCCTCGGTGATGTAGCCGGTGAGGTCGGGAATCGGGTGAGTGATGTCGTCGTCGGGCATCGAGAGGATCGGCAGCTGCGTGACCGAGCCCTTGCGGCCCTTGATGCGCCCTGCGCGCTCGTAGATCATCGACAGGTCGGTGTACATGTAGCCGGGGTAGCCACGGCGGCCCGGAACCTCTTCGCGCGCGGTCGAGACCTCGCGCAACGCCTCGCAGTAGTTCGTCATGTCCGAGAGGACCACGAGCACCTGCAGGTCCTTCTCGAAGGCGAGGTACTCGGCGACCGTCAGCGCGCAGCGCGGCGTGAGCAGCCGCTCGACGGTGGGGTCGTCGGCGAGGTTCAGGAAGAAGACGACTCGCTCGAGCGCGCCGGTCTCCTCGAACTGCTGCATGAAGTAGCTCGCCTCGCGGTGCGTGATGCCCATCGCGCCGAAGACGATCGCGAACTCCTCACCCGACTTGACCCGCGCCTGGCGGATGATCTGAGCCGCAAGCTCGTTTGCCGGCAGACCGGATCCCGAGAAGATCGGCAGCTTCTGGCCACGCACGAGCGTGTTGAGGCCGTCGATGGCGCTGATGCCGGTCTCGATGAAGTCGGCGGGCTGCTCGCGGGTGTACGGGTTGATCGGCGCGCCGGTGATGTCGAGGCGCTTCTCGGGGATGATCGGCGCCCCGCCGTCGATGGGCTTGCCGGTGCCGTTGAGAACGCGACCGAGCAGCTCGGGCGCGACCTCGATCTTCGCGACCTCCTCCATGAAGCGGACCTCGGTCTTGGCGATGTCGACACCGCGCGTACCTTCGAACACCTGGATGACGGCGGTCTCGCCGGATACCTCGAGAACCTGGCCCGAGCGGTGCGAGCCATCGGGCATGGCGATGGCGACCATCTCGTTGTAGGCGACGCCGTGCACGTCGTTGACGAAGATCAGCGGACCCGTGACGTAGGACAGAGTCCGGTAGTCAGTGGAGATCAGCTTGCGCTTGGGGCGTTCGTTGACGGTCGTCTCGGCCATCAGTACACCTCGATCTCTGCGATGTCTTCGGCGATCTGCCCTGCGAGCTCCTGCATCCGCTCGAGCGCCTCTTCATGCGGCGTGGTCTTGAGCGTGGCGATCTCGTCGCGCAGCGGCAGGTCCATGACCTGGTGCAGCGACACGCCGCGGTTGAGTGCCGCGGTGGCCGCATCGTGGAACGTGAGGATCGTCCGCAGCAACCAGTACTGCTTCTTCGGCGGGCAATACGCGTCGACCTCGTCGAACGCGAACTGCTGCAAGAAGTCCTCGCGCAGCATGCGGGCGACCTCGAGGATGACCTTCTCGGACTCGGGCAGCGCGTCCGGGCCGACGAGCTGCACGATCTCTTGCAGCTCGGTCTCCTTCTGCAGGATCGCCATCGCGCGCTCGCGGTGCTCGAGCCAGTCGTCGGCCACGTTCGCCTCGTACCAGCGCTTCACCTGGCCGAGGAAGAGCGTGTAGCTCTTCGTCCAGCTGATCGCCGGGAAGTGGCGGCGGTGCGCCAGCGAGGTGTCCAGCGCCCAGAAGGCGCCGGTGACTCGCAGCGAGTTCTGCGTCATCGGCTCGGACATGTCGCCGCCGGCCGGAGAGACCGCGCCGACCATCGTGACCGAGCCGACCCTGTCGTCGTCCTCGGCGCCGAGGGGCTGGACGCGGCCCGACCGCTCGTAGAACGCGGCGAGACGGGTCGCGAGGTACGCCGGGTAGCCTTCCTCGCCGGGCATCTCCTCGAGACGGCCCGAGACCTCGCGAAGCGCCTCACCCCAGCGGCTCGTGGAGTCCGCCATCATCGCGACGTTGTAGCCCATGTCGCGGTAGAACTCGGCGAGCGTGGCGCCCACGTAGATCGACGCCTCGCGGGCGGCCACCGGCATGTTCGAGGTGTTGGCGACGAGCACGGTGCGGTCCATCAGCGGCGCGTTGTTGCGCGGGTCGTCGAGGTGCGGGAACTCGGTGAGCACCTCGGTCATCTCGTTGCCGCGCTCGCCGCAGCCGATGTAGACGATCACGTCGACGTCGGCCCACTTGGCCAGCGACTGCTGCGTGACCGTCTTGCCCGTTCCGAAACCGCCCGGGATGATCGCGTTGCCCCCGAGGGCGATCGGGAAGAACGTGTCCAGGATCCGCATGCCCGTGGTGAACGGGGTGGTCGGATCCATCTTCTTGATGTACGGGCGACCCTGGCGAACGGGCCAGCGCTGGCTCATGCCGATCTCGGTGCCGTCGTCGAGCTTCGCGATGACCGTGTCGACGTTGTACTCGCCCTTCGCGGCGATGCTCTTGAGCTTGCCCCGCTTGACGGTGGGCGGAACCATCACCCGGTGGACGATCGTCTGTCCCTCGGGCACCTCGCCAAGCACGTCGCCCGGACCGACCTCGTCTCCCACCGACACCGACGGCGTGAAGCTCCACAGCTTCTCACGGTCGAGTGCCGAGGCGACGGTGCCGCGCTCGATGTAGTCGCCGCTCTGCGCGGCAACAACCGGGAGCGGTCGCTGGACACCGTCGTAGATGGAGGTGAGGAGTCCCGGGCCGAGTTCGACCATCAGGGGGCCCTCCGTGGACTCCACCAGCTCTCCCACCTTCAGTCCCGAGGTGTCCTCGTAGACCTGGATGGTCGCGGTGTTGCCCTCCAGGCGAATGACCTCGCCCATGAGGCCCTCCTCGCCCACACGGACGATGTCGTACATCCTGGCGCCGGTCATGCCCGTTGCGACGGCGACCGGTCCCGTGATCTTCAGAATCGTTCCGGAAATCATCTATCCTCGCCTCAATGTGATGTCGAATCCGATGGCCCTTCGAATGAGCCTTGCCAGGTAAGCGCGATGATCATCCCCGATTGCGAGCTTCTCCCTGAGCGGGAGCGAGACCACGAGCGGCCGGTAGATCGAGTCGATCTTCCTCTGCGTCCGCTCGTCGATCATCGTCATGAGGTGTTCGTTCACGGCGATGATCCCGCTCGTTTCGTCGTCGAGCAGCCGGTTGAGGTGCTCGCGGACTTGGTCCTCCGACTCGACGATGTCGACGTCGACACCGGCCAGGCGAAAGCCATCGGCGTTGTCGGGATCGGTGAGGACGACCAGCTTATACAAGGATAAGCTCCTTCCTCATCCGCTCCGCCGGCATGCCAACCGCAACGCCCTTCACGATGATGCGCAGGTTGGTCACTTCGTTCTGCTTCGCCCACAGGTAGCCGATCGGGATCCCGATTCCCAGCGGATCCCTGTTCCCCAACGCGATGACCTTGCGCGTGAAGTAGTCCTCGAGCGCGCGTTCGAACACTGCGATCGACATGTCTTCCAGGTAGCTCAGCGCCGTCTCGTCGAGCAGCTGCCCGTAGGGAGTGCCCCGAAGCCCGTCGAGTATCTCGTCCACGTCGGACATCGCGGCAAGCCTCTGATACTGGCTCAACTCGATGTTCAGGCCGCCGAGCAGGAAGTAGTCCGCCGACTGCTCGGCATCGAGGTTCTCCCGCGCAGCGCGAAAGACCATCACCAGATTGAGGATGTCCACCTGCATGCCGAGCACGCTGCGAGCCACCTGGTAGTTCTTCTTGCGCCGGGCAAGCCGCTTGGACGCCCATTCCGCGTAGAACCGGTCGACCGCCAGCTCGAGGTCCGCGAGCTCGCCGCTCTTCTGGTACTCGGCGAAGCCGGCCCGCATCGCGGTTGCCTGCGGCAGCCCCCACGTGGCCGCCAGATCGACGACCGCCTTGACGTCGCCTTGGCCGCTGAGCCCGTCGAGATCGACCTGCGAGAGCGCGCCCACCGGCAAAGGCCTTCCGCGATCTCAGCGGCCGTCAAGTGCAGATGCTTGCCCCGCAGTATCGTCTTGAGGTTGAACGTGTCCCATCTGCCCAGCAGGGTCGTGCATATGTCGTCGGCCTCGGTGTTGAGGAACCCGAGCACCTTGCGATACGTGGCGATCAGGTTGAGCTTGAGCGCCTCGTCGATCGACGCCGCATTGCGGCCGTGGATCAGCGTCTGCTCCAAGAAGGGCTGCAGTTCGGTCTGCATCAGCTCCTGGATGAGCTGCGGGAAGTCGGTAAGCCCAGCAAGTTCTCCAGCCTCTCGCGCCTGAGCAGCCGCGCACGCATACCGCGCAGACGGGCATTGGAGTACCCGTAGTCGTTGGACTTCGCGCGCTTGTCGTGTGCTGAGGCTACGGCTGGGCTCATGAGAACAGGATCTCCGCAACGTCTGCCTGCGCCATGCCCCTGAGCTTGTCCAGCCGGTCCTCGAGCGTGTTGCGATGCATCACCCGGCCGCCATCCGTAGAAACGGCCAGGCCCCCGCTCGTTGACAAGTCACCACGTACCTCGGCGCTGAGGCCCTTCTCACGCAGGACCGCCGTGGCCAGCTCGACGTCAGCGGGATCGACCAGAACGCTGAACTCGCCCACCACGCCTTCGAGCGCCTCGTCCGCGAGCCGACGGAACGTCGCGTCGTACGCAGCCGTACCGCGGGCCTTCTTGAGTTCGGCGGTTGCGTCGTCGAACACGTCGCCGACTGCGACGTCCTTGACGGCCGCCAGCTTCTTTCGAGCCTCGAGCTTGGCTGCGTTGAGGTCCTGTGCGCTGCTCAGCTTCGCGGTGCGCGCGGCATCCGCCACACGGGCATCGCGAGTGCGGGCGGCCTCGTGCTCCGCCTCTTCGACGATCGCGTCAGCGTGCGCGCGAGCCTCTACGAGCACCGCTTCGGAGTCCTTCGCGGCTTGCTCCTCAAGCGCTCTGAAGATGTCTTCCAGTGCCATCGCTACGGTTCCCTCCGCGTCACGTCCCGACCACCGCGCTTGTGCTGCCGTGCTCTAGCCGTTGATGAGGATGGCCGAGACGAAGCCGAGAAGCACGATGACTTCCGGAAGTGCCTGGAGCGTGATGATCCAGATCGAGACCTCGGGGCGCTCTGCGAGAGTCCCGGCGCCGGCGGAACCGATCTTTGCCTGGGCATAGCCCGCAGCCAAAGCCGAGAACGCCATCGCAAGACCGGCCGCCATGGCCTTGCCGACAGGGATCTGCCAAGCGACGGCCGCTTCGGTGGTCGCCGCTTCTTCGGCGAACGCCATCATGGGAACGAGCAGCGAGACAAAGAACGTACTCCCCAGGACCCACCTTCTGAGCGATTTCTTGATCATGCGCCCTTCTCACCTCCGGTTTTAGCGAACGGACTGTACTGCGTGTTGCCAGTCTCGTAAAACCCCCTGAAGAACTCCAGGAAGTTGAGACGCATTGCATGAATCGCGGGGCTGAACGCCGAGATGATGAAGTTGAGCGAGTGGAGCACGATGGCGACGAGCACCGCGAGCACCAGCATCGCCGTATTCTGAGCCATCTCGACGACGATCTCGTTGATGGCCTCCGCGAAGATGGCGCCCGCCAGGCCCACGGCCATGATTCGGATGTAGCTCGCCATACCGGTGAACGCCTCGAGGGTCTCGATCACGCCCATCACGCCGCCGCCTCGCACGGCGAAGATGAAGCCCGCAGAACGCGAGGATGGCGAAGAGCATCTGACCCCAGATGGCCCAGGAACCGAACTGCGACGCAGCGACCGTGAAGACGACCACGATCAGAATGGCGACGACGAAGGTGAGGATGCCACCCTTCTCGTACAGGTGGTGCTTGTTCTTGGTCTTGACGGCATTGATCACGCCGAGTATCAGCCCCAGCGTCACTTGGATGACGCCAACGCCGATGGCCAGGTACATGAACGTCTGGACCGACTCAACCCGGTTGAAGGGCAGTTGAAGCGGTCCGATGCTGATCTCCTGGATCCAGTCCAGCATGTGCGTCCCGAAGACGTTCCCGAAGAACTCGCCGTAGACGAAGCCGAAGACGATCACCATCGTCGCCGCGGGACCCAGGATCGAGGTGGCGGTCTGGACCATCTCGTTCTCGCGGAACTTCAGTCGCAACCACACGACGATGCCGAGCATGATCATGCCGTAGCCCACGTCGCCGACGATCATGCCGAAGAACAGCGGGAAGAAGATGAACAGGAAGATCGACGGGTCGATGGTCCCGTAGCGAGGCATGCCGTAGGCGCCGAGCACGCTTTGGAACGGGGCGACTCGGGGATCGTTCTTCAGCGCGACCGGCGTGTTCGCGAAGTCGCGCTCGTCGATCTCGGTCTGCTCGACGATGACGTCCTCGCCCCACCTGGCTCTGATGCCATCGCGCAGCGCCTGCACTTCATCGGCGGGTATCCAGCCGTTGATCACGAACGCGTACGCGGTGCGCCCGAACTGCGGGATCGCGTCGATCTCCTCGGTCTTGTCGATGAGCACGTTCCGCACCGCCACGAGCCGGATGCGCCAGTTGTTGGACATGTCGTCGAGTTCCTTGCGGACGTCGTCCAGATCGCTGGGCAACTCCTTGCGGCGCGACTGGATCTCGTCGTATGCGGCGTCGAAGGGCATCCCGTCGAACTCGGAGGGCAGCCTGATCTGGTTGATGTTCTCCATCGCCAGGAACTTGTGGACCGGCTCGGAGTACTGCTTGCCGAAGACCACGATCGCCGCGGTGGTCTCCTCGTCGACGTCGGTGGAGACGACCTCGTACTGCTTGTGCGTGATCCGATCGAGCTCCTCTTTGAGCGAGTCGAGCGCAACCTTGTAGCGGCGCTCGAACAGCAGCGCCACCGAGTCGTACGACCCGGTGGTCACGATCTGGCGGGCGAGCGGCTGGATCTTCTGCAGAATAGGCTCGTAGCGTCCGAGCAGCAGAAGCTCGGACTCGAGGTCGGTGTGCGTCGCCGCGAGCGTCGCCGTGCGGTCCTCGACCTCATCGATGACGCGCGACACCTCGACGCGAAGGGCGTCCGCGTCCATCGCACAGAGGCGGTCGTACTCCTTGCGCACGGCGTCCTTGTCGACTTCGGGCGCACCGCGATCGAGCGCCTTGAGGATCGAGCGCACGCGGATGAGCATCTCCTCCATCTGCTCGCGCTCGCGCGACTGGCCCGCGACGACCTCCATCCGGTCCAGCGGGATCTCGCCGCGACCGATCTTGTTCGAGAGGTCCTCGATGTGAAGCCGGCCTTGCTCGTGGACCATGCCAAGCACGTCGAAGAACAGGCCCTTCGGACCAATGATCTCGACCTTCGCCATCGGGATGAGCATCCTGTGACTCCCCCCTGCCTTGTGGTGCGATTCCCCGCTGCTCGCTCTTGGTTCAGGCGCCTACGACGGACTCCACGACGAACGTGACCGCCTGCGCCTTGCGCTTGGCGATCGTCTCTTCGAGAGCGACCGCGTCGCGCTCGGCCTGCACGCCCACCTCTTCGATCTCGCGCTCGATCTGTGCGCGGATCTCCGCTTCCTGCTTCTTCGCGAGTTCCGCTCCCTCGTCATGTGCCGAGCCGACAATGCTCGCACCACGCTTGCGAGCTTCGGCGACGATCTCGTCGGCCTGGCGCTTGGCAGCCAGCATCTGACCGGAGATCTCGATCTCCTTCTCGCGAATCAGATGCAGCGGAGAGTTCGCATCGGATCCGACCGTGTTCTGGTGGAACTCCAGGTCTTCGACGGTCTTGTCGTTCACGTGATACCCCCCTCGGCACGCTCGTAAGAAACTGCGCGCACACGTCGCTGCTGACTGTGTTCGCTACATCGGGAGTAGCTCCTGCCGACAAGCAAAGGAATCCGAGACCGAACCCGCGAAGGGCCGGGGACGGCTAGCGGTAGACGCGCTCCAGGCGCATCCCGAAGCCGCAAGCCAGCTCGTAGTTGATGGTGCCGGCGAGCTCAGCGAGGTCCTCCATCGTGATGCGCTCGGCACCCTGCGACCCCACGACGACGACCTCGTCTCCGCGCTCGAGCGTCGTGCCGCGCGGGATCTCGACCATGAACTGGTCCATGCACACGCGACCCACCTGCGCGAGCACCTTGCCGCCCGCCAGCACGTGCATCTTGTTCGACAGCACGCGGTGGACACCGTCGGCGTAGCCCAACGGCAGCGTCGCGATCTCGGTCTGGGTCGCCGCCTGCCACGTCAGGCCGTAGCTGACGCCCTCACCCATGCCGATGCGTTTGACAAGCGTCGCACGCGCCTTGACCGACATCGCGGGCGCAAGGTCCACAACACCGTAGGTGCTCTTCGCGGGGTGGAGACCGTACAGGGCGATGCCGCAGCGGACCATGTCGAAGTGCGAGTCGGGAACGAGGATCGTCGCCGGGCTGTTCGCGGCATGCACGATGCCGGGGTCGACTCGCTCCGAGCGCATGCCCTCGACCGCGTCGCGGAACCGCTGCAACTGCCGAGTGACGTCCCAGTCACCAGGGACATCGGCCGTGGCGAAGTGGGTGAAGGTGCCCTCGAGCTCAAGCCCCGGGAACTCGGCGAGCATCGCGGCGAACTGAGGTGCGTCCTCGGCCCTCACGCCTATGCGGTTCATCCCGGTGTCGACCTTGAGGTGGTAGCGAACCGTGGTACCGCGCCCCGAAGCGTAGCGCCCCAGCGCACCCGCGAACGTCCGGGTGGTCACCGTGGGGATGAGACCGTGCTCGACGATGTCTGCCACGGTCGATTCGGGCGGCTCTGACAGCAGCTGGATAGGAGCCGAGATCCCTTCGTTTCGCAAGCGCGATGGCCTCGCTCACGGTCGCCACGCCGAGACGGTCGGCGCCCGCCGCCAGCGCGGCCCGGGCGACGCGCAGCGCACCGTGCCCGTAGCCGTCCGCCTTGACGACGGCCATGAACAGCGTGCCCGGCCTGGTGAGGCCCTTCAGCGTCTCGACGTTGCGCGCGATCGCGCCCAGGTCGATCTCGGCCCACGCCCAGCGTCGATCGGTCATCTACGTCAGCCCTCCGGCGATCGCTCTTACGATGTCGTGCTTGCTCACGATGCCCACAAGCACGTCTCCGTCGAGGACGGGCAGCCGAGAAACGCCCCGCTCGGCAAGGACCGTGGCGACGTCTTCGATGGACGTGTCGACCTGTACCGTCACGGGGTCCGAGGTCATCACGTCACCCACCGTCGCCGCGACCGCCTTCTTGAGCTCGCCTTCGAAGCGCGCGTGCGCGGGCGGGTACATGATGAAGCCGTCGAGCAGGTGGATGTAGGTGGGGAACTCGATCTTGACGTCTTGCATGATGAGGTCGTCCTCGCTCACGAGCCCCACCAGACGGCCGTCTTCCACGACCGGCAGCGAACCGATGTTGCGCTCGACCATGATGCGCGCCGCATCGACCACCTGCACGTCCCGTCCGATGGTGACGGGGTCCGGTGTCATGATGTCGCGCGCCGTCACTGCTGCCATGTGTTACGGCCTCCCGGTGGCGGTGTGCCCGATGACTACCACGACTCCATCATCTCACCCAACGCGTCCGGGATGAACTCGGGCACGTCCTCGGCGGTCACACCAAGGGGAGTCAGCTCCCGTGCGGCCGCCTCCCCTGCCCGCCCGTGCACGTAGGCGCCGAGCAGGGCGGCGTCGAACACGGAGCGTCCCTGCGCGAGCAGCGCGCCGATCATCCCCGCGAGCACGTCCCCCGTGCCGGCGGTGGCAAGCGCGACCGAGCCGCTCGTGTTCACTGCCTGCCGCCCCTCGGCGCTGATGACGGTACCGGCGCCCTTCAAGGCGACCGCCCGGTCGCTTCCGGCCAAGCGTCGACCCGCGGCGAGCCGGTCCGCCTGCACGTCGGCGGTCTTCACGCCCAGCAGCCGAGCCAGCTCGCCCGGGTGCGGCGTGAGCACGATGGGGGCCAGGCGCGACTCGATGACCCCCACGTGGTCCACGAAGGCGTTGAGGCCGTCGGCGTCGAGCACCATCGGCAGCTCCACCGAAGACACGAGCTTGCGCGCGGTGGCTGCCGCGCCGTCCGCGACGGTGAGCCCGGGACCGAGGACGACGGCATCGTGTTCGGCGGACATGTCGCGCACGACAGCCGCGGCAGCCGAGGACATCGCCTTGCCGGTCGTGGGCAGGCCGACCACGACGCAGGCCAGAAGGTGCGCCTGGGCCACCGACACGACGGGCTCGGGCACGGCGAGCGTCACGTAGCCCGCGCCCATGCGCATCGCGCCGCGCGCCGCAAGCACGGCGGCGCCCGGATAGGCACGCGAGCCGGCCACGACGAGCACGCGCCCACGCTGGTTCTTGTGGGCGTCGGGAGCCGGCCTTGGAAGCAGCCGTGCGAGCTCCGCCGCCGTCCAGATCTCCGGCGCGTCCACCGCCTCGAGCAGCACGTCCGGGATGCCGATGGGAGCCACCACGATCTCGCCCGCGCAGGCAGCTCCCGGGTAGAGCACGAGCCCGCGCTTGGGCGCGGTGAACGTCACCGTGCAGTCCGCCTCGACAGCATCGGGCGCGCGCTGGCCCGTATCGCTGTCCACCCCCGTGGGCACGTCGACCGAGACGACGAATGCGCCGCTGTCGTTGATCGCCGAGCACCACAGCGCGACGTCGTCACGAAGCGGCAGCGCGGCCCCGGTGCCCAGCAGCGCGTCGACCACGACATCGACCGCGAGCGCGCGTGCATCCGGCGCGCCGTCGGGCACGCTCCACGCCACACCCGCCGCGATCGCTGCTGCGGCGGCGTCGGCGGCCACGCCGGCGAGGTTCGCCGGGTCGCGCGTCGACAGCACGCGCACGCTGCGCCCGCGCGCAAGCAGCTCGCGCGCTGCGACCCAGCCGTCCCCGCCGTTGTTCCCGGGGCCGCACGCGACGACGACCTCACCCGAGGGCGCGTGGGCCTGTACCTGCTCGGCGACGGCACGCCCGGCCGCGTCCATCAGGTCTTCCAGCGTGACCGAGAAGGCCGCGACCGCACGCTGCTCGATCTCGCGCGACTGCTGCGCACTCAACGCCCGGTACATGCGTCCCCCTCGCTGCGGTTGTGCGGCTGCTAGCTATCTTCCCGCGACGGCTCGGTCTTCTCGCCCTCGGCCCCAACCTCGTCGAGCATCGCCCGGGCCTCCTTGAAGGTGCGCGACAGCTCCGCCATCGGATCGGGCTTCTCGGGCTTCCTGGGACGGTTGTCCTCGGTGATGGCGACGGCCGAAGCCACCGCCGTGGTGTGCGTGAAGGAGAGCGACAGATGCATCTCGACCACGCCCAGCTCCTCGGCACGCTCGGCAGCACGGCCGCTCAGACGCGGCACCGGCCGGCCCGAGGGCTCGCGACCGACCTCGACGTCGCTGAAGCGCATGCCGCGAAAGCCGGTGCCGAGCGCCTTGAGCACGGCTTCCTTGGCGGCGAAGCGCAGTGCGTAGTGCACCTCGGGGCGGGTGCGTTTGTCGCAGTAGCGCCGCTCCTCTTCCGAGAAGATGCGCTCCTTGATCCGCGGGCGCCGCTCGAGTGCCGCCGCCATACGGTCGATCTCAACGATGTCGACGCCCAGACCCAAGACACCCATCGGCTACTCCACCGTCACGGACTTGGCCAGGTTGCGCGGCTGGTCGACGTTGCAGCCACGCCGCTTCGCGATGTAGTACGCGAGCAACTGCATGGGCACGGTCGCCGGGATCGCCGACATCGACTCGCTTGTCTGGGGGATGTGCAGGACGCACTCCGCATGCTCGTCGATGGCGTCGTCGCCCGAGGTGGCCAGTGCGATCACCCGCGCGCCACGCGCGCGTACCTCTTGTATGTTGCTGACGACCTTCTCGTAGGTGTGCCCCTGCAGCGCGACCACGACCACGGGCACCTCTTCGGTGATCAGCGCGATCGGCCCGTGCTTCATCTCGCCGGCGGCGTACGCCTCGGCGTGGATGTAGCTGATCTCCTTGAGCTTGAGCGCGCCCTCCATCGCGACCGGAACACCCATTCCCCTGCCGAGGAACAGCGAGCTGTTCGCGTCCGCGAAGACCTCGGCGCACCCCCTGAGGTCGCCGAGCCGCTCGAGTATCGTCTCGACGACGTCCGGGATCGTGAGCATCTCGTTCCAGAGCCGGTCGACCTGCTCTGTCCCGAGCGTGCCCTTCACCTGCGCCAACTTGAGCGCGAGAACGGTCAGCGCTGCGATCTGCGCGGTGAACGTCTTCGTGGCGGCCACGCCGATCTCGGGGCCCGCGTGCGTGTAGATGACGCCGTCACTCTCCCGAGTCACGCGCGAGCCCACGACGTTGGTGATCGCGACGACCTTCGCGCCGCGCTCGCGCGCCTCGCGCACGCCGGCGAGCGTGTCCGCGGTCTCTCCCGACTGCGTGATCGCCACCACGAGCGTCTGGTCGTCGACGATCGGGTCGTTGTAGCGAAACTCGCTCGACACCGCTACCTCGACCGGGATCCGCGCCCAGCCCTCGATGAGGTGCTTGGCGACGAGACCCGCATGGTAGCTCGTACCGCAGGCCGTGATGTAGACCCGCTCGATGGCGGCGACCTGCTCGGGAGTCATGGCGAGTTCAGAGAGCTGGATCTCGCCTTCGACCATGCGGCCGCGCAGCGTCTCGCGCAGCGCCGTGGGCTGCTCGAAGATCTCCTTGAGCATGAAGTCCTCGTAGCCGCCCTTCTCGGCAGCTTCGAGGTCCCACTCGACGTGCATCGTCTCGGGCACCACGGGGTTCATCGCGAGGTCGAAGACGTCGATCGAATCGGCGGTCACCACCGCGAACTGCCCGTCCTCGAGCGTGACCACCTCGCGGGTGTGCTCGAGCACCGCCGGGATGTCGCTCGCAACGAGGTTCTCGCCGATACCCGCGCCGATGATCAGCGGCGAGTCCTTGCGCGCCGCGATGACGGTGCCGGGGTGGTCGGTGTGCACGATACCCAGCGCGTACGCCCCTTCGAGGCGCTTGATGGCCTTGGCCGCCGCCTCGGCGAGATCGCCCCGATAGTAGCTCTCGACCAGGTGGGCGACGGTCTCGGTGTCGGTCTCGGAACGAAGGATGTGACCCGTCGCGCGCAGCTCCTCGCGAAGCTCGACGTAGTTCTCGATGATGCCGTTGTGCACGACCGCGATGCGTCCCGTGCAGTCAACGTGAGGATGCGCGTTCTCCTCGCTCGGCTTGCCGTGCGTCGCCCACCGCGTGTGACCGATACCGGTCGATCCGGGTACCGGCGCCGCCTCGATGGCGTTTCGCAGGTTCACGAGCTTGCCGATGCGGCGCACGACGGTGAGGTCGCTGTCTTCGAGGATCGCGACACCAGCCGAGTCGTAGCCGCGGTATTCGAGCCGAGATAGTCCGCCGAGCAAGACGTCGCTTGCCTGCCGAGGACCTATGTATCCGACGATTCCACACATGGCTATAGCCAACCTCTCTTGAGGAGTTGGTAGTTGTCGTGGTGTGCGCGTGCCCGCTGCACGCGAACGGCGCCAAGTCGCGCCCGATGAAAGCGGGTACCCGGTTCGACTGCCACTTTGTCCCCGCGGTCACCCACGGGATTTGTTGGCATCGTCACGACTCCGGATAGAGTAGCCGGAGGACCATCCGCCGAATGCTTCGATCGGTCCTCACCTCGTCGACTGGCGTGTCGCCGCTCTCGCGGGACACAGCACCGTAGCAGCGGTGCCTCGCCAGCCCTGGCGCTTCGCATTGCAGCTCGTAGGCGATAGGCGTCCCCTCCTCGCAAGCACGTCTCGACAGCTCAGATTGTACCAGCCAACGGCGCCCGAGGGTTGTGACGGACCGATTACGAAAACACCGCCGAAGGAGCGCCGGGTGCGGCTCTGAGAACCCCGCCGAACCAGGGGCAGCCCTCGTCGAGCCACTGCGCTAGTTGAGTTCCTCTTCGACGAGGGCGACGAGCCGATCGACGACCGCTTGAGCCCTCTCGGCCTCCTCGGCCTCGGCCATCACCCTCACCAGCGGTTCGGTACCGCTCGCCCGAACGAGCACGCGACCGGCGTCGCCCAGCTCCTGCTCGGCGGCGTGCACGGCGCTCGAGATCGCGGCGCTTGTCGCGAGCCGCGCCTTGTCCGCGACCTCCACGTTCACGAGTACCTGCGGGTAGCGCGTCATCACCCGGGTGAGCTCGCTCAGCGCCGATCCGGACTCCTTGACCACCGAGGCCAGCTGCAACGCGGTCACGAGCCCGTCTCCGGTCGTGTTGTGGTCGAGGAAGATGATGTGCCCCGACTGCTCGCCGCCCAGATTCGCATCCATGGACTGCATCTGCTCGAGCACGTATCGGTCGCCCACCTTGGTCTTGACGACCGAGATGTCCTGCTCGCGCATGGCGACCTCGAATCCAAGGTTCGCCATGACCGTGGAGACCACCGAGCGCCCGGCAAGACGCCCCTGCTCGGCCATGCGGACCGCGCAGATGGCCATGATCTGATCGCCGTCGACCGGCTCACCGCTCTCGTCGACCGCCAGCATGCGATCCGCATCGCCGTCGTGCGCGATACCGAAGTCGAAGCCTTGCTCCCTGACGAGAGCGGAGATCGGGCCGAGGTCCGTCGAGCCGCAGCCGACGTTGATGTCCAGGCCGGTCCAGTCGCAGTTGATGCAGGTGACTTCGGCTCCAAGCCGGCGAAACGCCTCGGGGCTCGAGACCGACGACGCCCCGTGACCGCAGTCGATGGCAACGCGCAACCCCGCGAGGTCGGTGGCGACGGTGGATACCGCATGTTCGATGTAGCGCTCGAGGGCGTCGGGAACGAGAATGACCTCGCCAACACCCGCACCCACGGGACGCTCGAAGTCGCTCTCGCCCAGACAGAACGACTCGATCTCGTCCTCGAGCTCGTCTGGCAACTTGAAGCCATCACGGCTGAACAGCTTGATGCCGTTGTACTCAGGCGGGTTGTGGCTCGCCGAGATGACGACGCCGCCGTCCGCCTCGAGCTCGCGCACGAGAAGCGCGATCGCCGGCGTGGGCACGATACGGCAGATCAGTGCGTCGCCGCCCCCGGAGGTCACGCCCGCGACGAGTGCCGCCTCCAGCATGCTTCCGCTTCGTCTGGTGTCCCGGCCGATGACGATGCGCCCCGCGCCCTTGTCGCCCAGGAAGTGGCCGGCAGCCTCACCAAGCCGGAATGCCAGCTCGGGCGTCAGCTCGCGGTTCGCGATCCCCCTGACCCCATCGGTGCCGAACAGGCGCGTGCTCATGAGTGCCCCTCCCAAAGACAGACGGGGCCTGCCGCGCGCGGCAAGCCCCGACCAGATCGAAACGTCGACCGCCGCGATTCTAGCGCTTGGAGAACTGCGGCTTCTTGCGGGCCTTCTTGAGGCCGTACTTCTTGCGCTCGACCATACGCGGGTCGCGGCGCAGCAGGCCGGCCTTCTTGAGCTCGGCACGGTAGTCCTCGCCGGCTTCAAGCAGCGCGCGCGCGATACCGTGGCGAAGCGCGCCGGCCTGACCGGACACGCCACCTCCGTGCAGGGTGGCGATGACGTCGAAGCGGTCCACGGTCTCGGTGACCTTGAACGGCGTGGTGGCGAAGTTCACGAGAGCCTCGCGCCCGAAGAACTCGAGCGCCGGCTTCTTGTTGCAGGTGATGACGCCGGTGCCCGGCACCAAGCGCACTCGGGCGACGGCGTTCTTGCGGCGGCCGGTGCCCAGGTAGACAGCCTTGTTCTCAGCCATGGATTAAGCCTCCAGCGTGATCTGACGCGGCTTCTGGGCCTCGTGGGGATGCTCCGGGCCGGCGTAGACCTTGAGCTTGCGGTTCATAGCACGGCCGAGGGTGTTCTTGGGCAGCATGCCCTTGACCGCCTTCTCGACGATACGCTCCGGGTGCTTCTCCAGCATGCGCTGGAACGAGACCTCCTTGAGGCCGCCCGGGTACCCGCTGTGCGAGTAGTAGTTCTTGGTGTTGGCCTTGTTGCCGGTGAGGCGGACCTTCTCGGCGTTGATCACAACAACGAAGTCGCCGGTGTCGACGTGGGGCGTGTAGGTCGGCTTGCGCTTGCCCTTGAGGATCTGGGCGACTTCGCTCGCGAGCCGGCCGAGCACCATGTCCGTGGCGTCAACGAGCAGCCACTCGCGCTCGACTTCGCCAAGCTTGGCGTGGTAGGTCTTCAACGGTCCTCCAACTGCGAATGAATCGATGTGTGTTCGCGTCACGGGGCTGGCGGAAACGAACCCTGCCATTCTATCTGCGAGAACCCGCAGCGTCAACGAAACACGCGCCCGGGCGTATCCACCCGCCCGCGAAGCCGCTGAACTGCGGCTACAACCACACGTCGTCGGGGTAGTCGACCGCGTGGAGCACGAGCCCGTGAGCCGGCGCCGTGGGACCCGCTGCCGCCCTCTCGCGTGTTTCGAGTGCGGCCAGCACCCACTCGGGATCGCGCCTTGCCGCACCCACTTCCACGAGCGTGCCCACGATCACCCGGACCATCGAGTGCAGGAACGCGTTTCCCACCAGGCGCAGCGTGAGACACCGCTCCCCCAGATGCTCCTCCTCGGCGATCTCGAGCACGTCGAGCCGGCGCGTCGTCGACTTCCCCTCGGCCGACTCGGCGACGCAGAAGCTTCTGAAGTCGTGCTCGCCGACAAGACACTCCATGCCCGAGCGCATCGCCTCGACATCGAGTTTCGCCGAGCAGTGCCACGCGAAGCGCTCGAGGAACAGCGGAGGCGCGGCACCGTCGACGATCCGGTAGCGGTACTCGCGCGCGGTCGCGTCGAAACGCGCCGAGAACCCTGGGCGCGCTCGACGAGCGTCCCGCACTACCAGCCCGGCGCCTGTCAGCGCGTCGAGGGACCGGCGCAGCCGAGCCGGGTCGGGATCGCCGGCGGCACCATCGAAACTCACGACCTGGCCCAGCGCGTGAACGCCGGCGTCGGTGCGGCCCGCCCCCACCGTCTCGACCTCGCGGCGCAGCGCGATCGCAAGCGCGCTCTCCAGCCGACCCTGAACGGTATCGAGGCCGGGCTGGCGCGCGAAACCCGCGAAGGGCTCCCCGTCGTACGCGACGGTGAGCGCAACAGCATGGTCTGGTTTCGGCTGTCGTGATCTCCTGCATCCTCGCGCGACCCCCTCTACAGCAGTATGGCCGCGGCGATGCAGGACGTCACCGCTGCCGCGAGTACGACCCAGTCGGTGGTACGCATCACCAGCTCGCGCAGGCGCGTGCGGCCGTGCCCGGTGTAGCACCGGGACTCCATCGCGATCGCCAGGTCGTCGGCACGGCGGAACAGCCGGACGAACAGCGGCACGAGCACGGGCAGCCACGCGCGTGCCCGAGCTATCGGCCCGCCCTCGTCGAAGCGCGCACCGCGCGCGGTCTGCGCAACCACGATCCGCTCGGCCTCCTCGGCGGTGGTCGGCACGAAACGCAGTGCGATGGACAGCATCATCGCCACGTCGTCGACTGGGAACCGCAGGTAGCCGAGGGGGCGCATGATCGAGGAGAGGCCGTCGGTGAGGGCGACGGGCGACGTGGTCAGCGTGACCAGCGACGTGCCCAGGACAAGGAGCAGGATGCGCGCCGCGAAGAACGCGCCGCGCGCAAGCCCCGGACCGTCGACGTCCACCGGGCCGATGCTCGCGAGCGCGCTCGTCGAGTCGAGGCGCAGCGCGTTGGCGACCAGCGTGAAGAGCAGCAACCAGGAGATGGCGCGCAGGCCGCGCGCCGCAAGCCGCCAGGGGACACCCGAGACGCTCACGGCTACGGCGACGGCCACAGCTGCGACGCCCAGCCCCGCCCACGAGTCGAAGGCGAACAGCGCGAGCGTGAAGGCGAGCGTCACGCCTATCTTGACCCGCGCGTCGAGCCGGTGCACGGGCGAGTCGCCCGGGACGAACTGGCCGAACGGAACCGGGACCGCCATCAGCCCCGCCCCCTCGCCGAGCGCCAGGGACGCGGCCGCATCCTGGACGTCGAGCGTGAAGGCGCCCACGTCGAGACCGCACGCAGCAGCGCGCACCTGGACATCGAGCAGCGTCGGCGCGACAAGCCCGGCGGGCGCCAGCACGCCGGGGTCGGCCACCAACTCCGCGGCGGACCCGTACCACGCGCACTCGCCGCCCGAGAGCACCAGCACGCGGTCCGCCTCACCGAGGAACTCCTCGGCGGTGTGGCTGACCACGACCACTCCTGCGTGGCTGCGGGCGTCGAGCAGCAGCCTGCGCAACGCCGAGCGGCCCGGCGCATCCAGCCCCGCGGTGGGCTCGTCGGCGAGAAGGTAGCGCGGCTGCATCGCGAGCACGCCTGCGATGGCGGCCCTGCGCGCCTCGCCACCCGACAGCGAGAACGGCGAGCGCTCCCCGAACAGCTGCGGATCGAGCCCAACCGAGGCCAGCGCTTCTCGCGCCAGGGCCTGCGCTTCGTCGGCCGAGTGCCCCAGGTTGCGCGGACCGAAGGCGACGTCGTCCACGAGCGTGTCGGCGAAGAGCTGCGCCTCGGCATCTTGAAACACGAGCCCGACGCTGCCGCGAGCGGTGCGGCGATCCAGCGGGGCGCCGTCGATCGTGGCGTGACCCAGCTGCGGCTCGAGCAGACCCGCCGCCAGCCGAAGCAGTGTCGACTTCCCCGATCCGGTGGCCCCCAGCACGAGAACCAGCTCGCCCACCGCGACCTCGAAGGACACGTCGCGAATGGCGGGTACCGCGAAGCCCGTCCCTGGACCATACGTGTAGCCGATGCTCGAGAGTGTCAGCGGCATAGCGCCTCCACGAGCTCGTCGGCGTCGGTCGGATTCGCGGGCACAGAAACCCCGCGGCGACGAAGCTCGGCCGCGAGTACCACCAGGTGCGGCAGTTCGAGACCCCAGCGCTCGACGTCGGCGGACCGTTCGAAGAGCTCGGCGGCCGTGTCCTCGAACACCACCGACCCGCCGGAGAGAACGACGACTCTGTCGGCCCGCTGCGCTTCCGAGAGGTCCTGCGTGATGAGCAGCAGCCCGTGTCCTGACTCCCTGAGCCGCTCCAGCACCGCCGAGCACCTCGGTGCGCCCCTGCGGATCGAGCATCGACGTCGGCTCATCGAGCACGAGGTAGCGCGGGAGCATCGCCAGCGCCCCCGCGATGGCAAGGCGCTGCTTCTGCCCGCCCGAAAGCAGGTGCGGTTCTCGGCGCTCGAGACCGATGAGACCCACCGTCGCGAGCGCCTCGTCGACACGCTTCCGGATCTCGGCTCGGTCGAGCCCGAGGTTCTCGGGCCCGAAAGCAACGTCGTCCTCGACAGACGTCGCCACGATCTGGTCGTCGGGATTCTGGAAGACAACGGCCACGAGCTCTCGTATGGCGCGAGCATTGGTCGGATCGAGGGTGTCGATTCCCTCGACGCTCACGCGGCCCGCCGAGGGTGCGAACAGCCCGTTGGCAAGCCGCGCGAGCGTGGACTTGCCCGAGCCGTTCGCGCCCAGAAGGGCGACCAGCTCGCCCGGGCGCACCGTGACCGACACGTCCGAGAGCGCGGCGGCGGCCGCGCCGGTCGCACCGTAGGAGAAGCTCACGCTGTCGAAGGAGATCACTTGGGGCTACTCGGCTCTTTCGGACGGGCTCGACCATACAGCAAGGGCCTCCCTCAGGAGGCCCTCACATCGTAGCGCGCGGCGCCTTGACGGCGTCGATCGAATCGCTAGTCGACAAGCTCCATGATCACCATGGGTGCGGCGTCGCCCTTGCGCGGACCCAGCTTGAGGATGCGGGTGTAGCCACCATCGCGCCCCTCGAACCGGTCCTTCTCGGCGAAGACCTTCGCGACGACCTCCTTGTTGCCCAGCGCGGCGATGGCCAGGCGGCGCGAGTGCACGTCGCCCTTCTTCGCCCACGTGATCGTCTTCTCGACGAGCGGGCGGACCTCCTTGGCGCGGGTCTCGGTGGTCTTGATGCGGTCGTTCGCAAGTACTGCGATGGCCAGGCTCTTGAGCATCGCCTTGGTGTGCGATGCGTCGGTGCCCAGCTTGCGACCCTTCTTGAGGTGTCTCATCTCTAGTTGCTCTCCCGTTACAGCTTAAGGCCGAGGCCCATGCCCTGAAGCTTGTCCTTGACCTCTTCGATTGACTTCGCACCGAAGTTGCGGATGTTGAGCAGGTCCTGCTCGGAGCACTCGGTGAGCTGGCCGATGGTGTTGACTCCCTGACGCTTCAGGCAGTTGTAGGAACGGACCGAGAGGTCCAGCTCCTCGATCGGCGTGTCGAGCACCGAATCGCCCTCTTCGTCCTCGGGACCGAAGATCGTCTCCTCGTCCATCGTGGTCGAGGCCTGCTCGACGAAGAGCATCATGTGCTCGTCGATGATGCGACCGGCCCGCGCGACAGCGTCACTCGGGTCGACGGCACCGTTCGTCTCGACCTCGAGGGTCAGCTTGTCGTAGTCGGTGCGCTGACCGACTCGGGTGTTCTCCACCATGTAGGTACAGCGGGACACAGGCGAGAACAGCGAGTCGATGGTGATGACACCGATGGGGTCCTCGACGCGCTTGTTGCGGTCGGCGGAAACGTAGCCGCGGCCAACGCCGATGCGGATGCTCATGTCGAGCTTGCCGCCGTCGTTGAGGGTGGCGATCACGTGCTCCGGATTCACCAGTTCGAACTCGGCGGGGACCTTGAGGTCCGCGCCGGTCACCACGGCAGGCCCGGTCGCCGACAACGTCGCGACGGCTTCTCCGGCGCCGATCTCGGCGTCGCGGAAGACCAGACCCTTCACGTTCAGAACGATGTCGGTGACGTCCTCGCGGACGCCCTCGATCGAGGCGAACTCGTGCTGTATGCCCTCGACGCGAATCGAGGTCGCAGCGGCCCCCTGCAGTGAGGAGAGCAGCACGCGGCGCATGCAGTTCCCGAGTGTGTAGCCGAAGCCGCGCTCGAGCGGTTCGACGACATATCTTGCGACGCGGTCGTCGATGCTGTCGACCGTGACCTGGGGCCTCATGAACTCTGTCATCAAGCAGCCTCCCTGGCTTCTCGGTCCAACTACTTCGAGTAGAGCTCGACGATGAGCTGCTCGCGGACGGGTGCGTCGATCATCTCGCGGCTCGGCAGCGAGAGAATCGTGCCCTGCAGCTTCTCGATGTCGACCTCAAGCCATCCCGGAACCTCGATCTTCTCCGACGCGATGAGCGCCGTCTTGATCATGAGCATGTCCTTGGACTTCGGGCCGATGGCCACGAGGTCGCCCGGGCGGACCCGGTAGGACGGGATGTTCACACGGCGGCCGTTCACATGGATGTGGTTGTGCCGCACGATCTGGCGTGCCTCGTCGCGTGACTTGGCGAAGCCAAGCCGGTACACGACGTTGTCCAGACGGCTCTCGAGGATGCGGAGCAGGTTCTCGCCGGTGATGCCGGTCTGACGGCTGGCGAGGGTGTAGTAGCCCCTGAACTGCTTCTCGAGCAGGCCGTAGATGCGCTTGGTCTTCTGCTTCTCACGAAGCTGTACGCGGTACTCACTGTCGCGCGGCCGCTTCTTGCCCGCCTGACCCGGCGGGTACGGACGACGCTCGATGGCGCACTTGTCGCCATAGCAGCGGTCGCCCTTGAGGAATAGCTTGATTCCCTCGCGGCGGCACAGACGGCAGTCCGCCCCGGTGTAACGTGCCATCTTGTCTCGGTCCCTTCAGGTGATAGCTACACGCGGCGGCGCTTGCGCGGCCGGCAGCCATTGTGCGGAACAGGGGTGCAGTCCTGGATGCTCGCGATCTCGAGCCCGGCGGCCTGCAGCGAGCGGATCGCGGTCTCGCGACCCGAGCCCGGGCCCTTGACGAAGACCGAGACCTTGCGCAGCCCGTGCTCCTGCGCCATCTTCGCGGCGGCCTCGGCGGCCAGCTGCGCGGCGAACGGAGTCGACTTGCGCGAGCCCTTGAAGCCCACGGTACCGGCGGACTGCCATGAGATCACGTTGCCCGAGGGGTCGGTGATCGTCACGATCGTGTTGTTGAAGGTGCTCTTGATGTGCGCCTGGCCGACCGCGATGTTCTTGCGCTCGCTTCGCTTCAGACGGGTGCGCACGTTCTTCTTCTTGGCGGCCATTCCTACTTGCCCTTCTTCTTAGCGCCGATCTGGCGACGCGGACCCTTGCGGGTGCGTGCGTTGGTGTGCGTGCGCTGACCGCGGACCGGAAGGCCCCTGCGGTGGCGCAGGCCGCGGTAGCAGCCAATCTCCATCAGGCGCTTGATGTTCTGCGCGACTTCACGACGAAGGTCACCCTCGATCTTGAGGTTCTTGTCGATGTACTCACGCAGACGGACGACCTCTTCTTCCGTGAGGTCGCGAACGCGCGTTTCCGGGTTGATCCCGGTCTCGCGCACAATCTGCTGGCTGGTCGTAAGACCGATGCCGAAGATGTAGGTCAGTCCGATCTCAACGCGCTTCTCGCGCGGAAGATCGACACCTGAGATTCGGGCCACTCGTATTCCCTCCTAGCCCTGGCGCTGCTTGTGGCGCGGGTTCTCACAGATGATGAGAACGCGGCCGTGGCGCCGGATAACCTTGCACTTGTCACACATCTTCTTGACCGAAGGACGTACCTTCATCGCTCGCTTCTCCCTTTCGGAGGTCCAACTCTATGTCCACGCCCAGCCGCAGGCGTACTTTGTCGCGCGTACCCAGCACACACGGCGCCGGGAGTCTCCACAACTGCTTCGCGAACCGCCAGCCTACTTGTAGCGGTACGTGATGCGGCCGCGGCTCAAGTCGTACGGCGAGAGTTCGACGACGACCTTGTCTCCCGGAAGGATGCGGATGTAGTGCATTCGCATCTTGCCCGAGATGTGAGCCAGCACCTTGTGACCATTCTCCAGCTCAACACGAAACATCGCGTTGGGCAGCGGCTCGGTCACCGTGCCTTCCAGCTCAATGGCGTCGTCCTTCTTCGTCACTCTCTCCCTAGCTCCTTAAGGGGGCCTGAATCCGCAAGTGGATATAGTAACCCAACCACGGTAGGGCCGTCTACATCGAATCCGCCGGGATGCTACTCCCTCGTAAGCACGAGGGGTCCGTCTTGAGTCACCGCCACCGTGTGCTCGAAGTGAGCCGACAGCGAGGAGTCCCTCGTGACGACGGTCCAGCCATCCGGAAGAGCATCGACCTGATGCCCGCCGGCGTTGATCATCGGCTCGATCGCCAGGACCATGCCGACCTCTAGTCTCGGCCCCGTGTTGGCCACTCCGTAGTTGGGCACGTTCGGGTCCTCGTGCATCGAGCGACCGATGCCGTGACCCACGTACTCACGCACGACGCCGAAGCCCTGCGCCTCGGCAACCGCCTGAACGGCTGCTCCGATATCGAAGAGCCGCTTGCCGGGGAAGCACTGTGCGATGCCCGCTTCCAGCGACGCCGCGGTCGTGTCGAGCAGAAGACGCGCTTGCTCCGAGACCGTGCCCACGGCGAACGTGGCCGCGTTGTCGCCGTAGTAGCCCTCGAAGACGGCCCCGACGTCGACCGAGAGGATGTCGCCGTCACGCAGCACGACGTCGGTCGAGGGGATGCCGTGAACGACCTGGTGGTTGAGCGAAGTGCACAGCGTGGCCGGGAAGCCATGGTATCCCTTGAACGCGGGTACGGCGCCCGAATCGCGGATCGCCGCCTCGGCAAGCTCGTCGAGCTCGGCGGTGCTCACGCCCGCCGCCACAGCCTCTCCTACTACGCGAAGAGCCCGAGCGCTGATGCGCCCGGCCTCTCGCATGGTCTCCAACTCAGTCGCGGACTTGCGTACGATCACGCGAGCCTACGCTTCCAGGATCGCGCGCACGTCCACCCACACGTCGTCGACGGAGCGGTTGCCTTCGATCTCGCGCAAGATGCCCTGCCCTCGGTAGTACGGGACGAGCTGCGAGGTGATGGCATCGTAGTCGGCAAGGCGCTTCGCGGCGGCCTGCTCGGTATCGTCATCGCGCTGATAGACCTCACCGCCGCACGTGTCGCAGACGGCGGGATCGGCGGGCATCTCGCCCATGACGTTGTAGATGCGCCCGCACCCGCGGCACTGACGCCGCGAGGTGAGACGACCCATCAGCACGTCGCGCGGAACCTCGATCGCGACGACCGCGTCGAGCTTGCGGCCCATCGAGTCAAGCGCGCCGGAGAGCGCCTCGGCCTGCGGGAGCGTGCGGGGGAAGCCGTCGAGCATGAAGCCCGCATCACAGTCGGGCTGCGAGAGGCGGTCCTTCACCATGGCGATGACGACCTCGTCGGGCACGAGCTGGCCGGCGTCCATGTAGCGCTTGGCCTCGGTCCCGAGCTCGGTGCCGTCGGCCACGTTCTTGCGGAAGATGTCGCCCGTCGAGATGTGCGTCAACCCGAACGTCTCAACGATCTTGGCGGCCTGCGTGCCCTTGCCCGCACCGGCAGCACCCAGAAGCACGATGTTCATCAACGCACCCCTCTTCTTCGCGTCTACTTGAAGAACCCGTCGTAGTGACGCATCTTCAGCTGGCTCTCGATCTGAGTCATCGTCTCCAGCGCGACACCCACCATGATCAGGATCGACGTACCACCGAACTGGCGCACCAGCTGGCTTTGGGTCGCCGAGAACAGGATCGACGGTACGACCGCGATCACGCCGAGGAACAGCGCGCCGGGAAGCGTGATCCGATTGAGCACGTTCTCGATGTAGCGCACGGTCGCATGGCCCGGGCGCACGCCGGGGATGAAGCCACCGCTCTTGCGCAGGTTGTCGGACAGATCGATCGGGTTGAAGATCAGCGCCGTGTAGAAGTACGTGAAGAACACGATGAGGATGAACTCGAGCGTCCAGTTCACAGGACCCGATGCCAAGCGCGTTCGCCGCGTTCGTCAGCCACGTGGGCGGATTCGGAACCAGCTGCGCGAGCTGCGTCGGGAAGAACAGGATCGCCGATGCGAAGATGATCGGCACCACGTTCGCGCCGTTGATCTTGAGCGGGATGTAGGTGCCGCTGCCGCCGTAGACCTTGCGGCCCACCACGCGCTTGGCGTACTGCACCGGGATCCGGCGCTGCGCACGCTCCATCGTCACGATGGCAGCGATGATGAACAGCACGATCGCGATCATCAGCAGCGTGAACGCCCAGTTGCTGAACTGGATCGACTGCACGATGACGACCGGGAAGCGCGACACGATGCTGGTGAAGATGATCAGCGACATACCGTTGCCGATACCGCGCTGCGTGATCAGCTCACCGAACCACATGATGAGCGCCGTGCCGGCGATGAGCGACACGACGATCACGAGGCTCGTGAACCAGAACGGCGGCAGTCCGGGCCCGGAGGTCGGAAGCGCACCGGGTACGCTGCGGAACAGCGTGAGCAGACCCAGCGACGACATCGTCGCGATGCCCAGGGTCATGTATCGAGTGACCTGCGTGATCTTGCGCTGCCCAGCCTCGCCCTCCTTGGACCACTGCTCGACCTTGGGAATCACGCCCTGCAGAAGCTGCATGATGATCGACGAGGTGATGTAGGGCATGATGCCCAGCGAGAAGACCGCGAACTTCTCCAGCGCACCGCCTGAGAACAGGTTCAGCAAGCCGAGCGTCGCAGTACCTTCGACCTGGCTCTGGATGACGGTCGTATCCACACCCGGAACCGGGATGTAGGAGCCGACACGGTACAGGGCGATGATCGCCAGGGTGAAGAGGATCTTGCGGCGCAGCTCCGGGACTCGGAACGCATTCGCAATCGCAGTTAGCACGGCGTCTCGACCGTCCCTCCCGCGGCCTCGATCTTGGCCTTAGCAGGAACCGACACCTTGTCGACCCGGACCGTGAGCTTCTTGCCGAGCTCGCCGTCTCCGAGGACCTTGACTATCTCGTTCGCCGACTTGATGACGCCCTTGTCGACCAACGACTCGCAGCTGACGACATCGCCATCGGCGAAGAGCTGATCGAGGCGAGAGACGTTGACCACCGCGTACTCGACCCGGTTGCGATTCGTGAACCCGGGGAGCTTGGGCAGGCGCATGTGCATCGGGTTCTGGCCGCCCTCGAAGCCGGGGCCCTTGCCGCCACCGGCGCGGGAGTTCTG
Source organism: uncultured Actinomycetes bacterium (assembly GCA_963726325.1). GTDB lineage: Bacteria > Actinomycetota > Coriobacteriia > Anaerosomatales > PHET01 > CAVPCY01. The sequence goes on from CAVSCA010000006.1 coordinate 118,964, forward strand.
GCCCTTGTCGCCGCGTCCCGCGGTGGAACCGTGACCGCTGCCGTTGCCGCGGCCGACGCGCTTTCGGGGCTTGCGGGACCCCGGCGCCGGGAACAGGTCGTGGATCTGCATACGTTGGTACTCCTTCATATCGCTTCTCGGCGGTCCCCCGCCGGTGCCGGCCGCTCGCCGCCGGCTGACTTCAGACACATCACGGCATCCTATCAGACGCCGAAGACCCGGCGCCGAGCGCCGGGCCCCGTTCGCGAAGACGTCGGGCTAGATGTCCTCGACCTTCACGAGGTGCTTCACCTTGAAGATCATCCCGCGAACCGTCGGGTTGTCGACCTTGTCGATCGAGTGGTTGATGCGCTTGAGACCCAGCGCAGCAACGGTCGCCTTCTGGTCGGCGGGGGTGCCGATGGTGCTCTTGATCTGCGTGACGCGGAGCGTCTTCGCAGGCGCCTTCTTCTTTGGCATGGCCTACTCCTCCCAGCCGTAGATCTCGGCAACGGTAAGGCCGCGGCGACGCGCGATCTCGTCCGCGCTCGACAGCGACTTGAGGCCCTCGGCCGCAGCCTTCACCATGTTGAGCGCGTTGTCGGTGCCGAGCGACTTGCTCAGCACGTCGTGGATGCCGGCGAGCTCAAGCAGGGCGCGGACCGGGCCGCCGGCGATGATACCGGTACCCGGTGCGGCCGGCTTGAGGAGCACGCGACCAGCTCCGTACACACCGTAGATCTGGTGCGGGATCGTGCCCTTGATGATCGGGACCTTGAACATGTTCTTCTTCGCGTCCTCGATGCCCTTCTTGATGGCGATCGGCACTTCTTGGGACTTGCCCATCCCAACGCCGACGCTGCCGGCGCCGTCGCCGACGACCACCAGCGCGGTCAGCGCGAAGCGCCGGCCACCCTTGACGACCTTCGAGACACGGTTGATATAGACGACCTTCTCTTGGAGCTCCGAAACCGGGGCTTCCCTGCGCGCCATACCGTTCCTCCCTAGAACTTCAGGCCGGCGCTGCGAGCACCGTCTGCAAGAGCTTTGACCCGACCGTGGTACAGGCGGCCGCCGCGGTCGAACACGACCTCGGTGATGCCCGCCTCCATCGCCCGGCGTCCGACGGCCTCGCCGACCGCGGTTGCCGCATCGATGTTGGCGCCCGACTTGAGCGAGCCCTTCACCTCGGCGTCGAGGCTCGAGGCCGATGCGACCGTTGCGCCGGTCTCGTCATCGATGACCTGGGCGTAGATGTGAGCGTTCGTGCGATGCACGCACATGCGCGGGCGCTCGGCGGTACCGACCACCTTGCCGCGGACACGGCGGTGGCGGCGCGCCAGTGCTGCCTGCTTCGCCTTGAGCTTGTCCATTGCTTCCTTCTCCTCGTTTCACACGACCCGCGCGGGGCCGATTCGACTCGTGTCTACTTGGCGGCCTTGCCGAGCTTGCGGCGAACGTACTCGCCCTCATAGCGAACGCCCTTGCCCTTGTAGGGCTCCGGCTTGCGCCACTTGCGGATGTCCGCGGCGACCTGGCCGACGCGCTGCTTGTCGATGCCGCGGACCGTGATCTTGGTCGGGGCCGGGACCTCGAAGGTGATGCCGGGCTCCGGAGTCACGACGACGGGGTGGCTGAACCCGAGAGCGAGCTCGAGATCCGACCCCTTGAGGGTCGCACGGTAGCCGACACCGACGATCTCGAGGTTCTTGGCGTATCCCTCGGACACGCCTACCACCATGTTCGAGATGAGCGTGCGGGTGAGTCCGTGAAGCGAGCGGGACTCGCGGCTGTCGTCGGGACGCTCCACGACGATCGTTCCTTCTTCCATCTTGATGCTGATCTGATCGCTGTAGGTGCCCGAGAGCTCGCCCTTGGGACCCTTCACCGACACGGTCGAACCATCGATCTTCACCTCGACCCCAGACGGGACCGGGATGGGCTGCTTGCCGATACGAGACACGGCTCCTGCGCTCCTTTCCTTGGTCCGTCTACCAGACGTAGGCGATGACTTCGCCGCCGACGCCGGCCTTGCGCGCCGCGCGGTCGGTCATCACGCCGGCCGAAGTGGAAATGACTGCGATACCGAGGCCGCCCAACACGCGGGGCAGCTCGTCCTTCTTGGCGTAGACGCGCAGACCCGGCTTGCTGATGCGGCGAAGACCGGTGATCGTGCGCTCCTTGCGCGGGCCGTACTTCAGGGTGACTTCGAGACTGCCCTGGGGGGCGGCCTCGGTCACTTCGTAGCCAACGATGTAGCCCTCTTCCTTGAGGATACGAGCGATCTCCACGAGCTTCTTGCTCGACGGCATCGTCGTTGAAGGCTTGTACGCCGAGTTGGCGTTGCGGATACGCGTCAGCATATCTGCGATGGGGTCGGTCATGCTCATTGAGTTCCTCCTATGGTCCGGGATGAGCCTTCTGGCCGGTTCGCAACAGCCCATGGCTGGTGCGCCTGACCGGATGGTCTCCTCGAACGTGCGTCGTCAGAAGCGGCCTACCAGCTGGCCTTGCGCACGCCGGGGAGTTCGCCTCGGCTGGCCATCTCGCGCAGACAGATGCGGCAGATACCGAACTGGCGGTAGAACCCGCGAGGACGGCCGCACCGGCTGCAGCGATTGTGCTGGCGAACGCCGAACTTCGGCGCACGCTTCGCCTTGGCGATCATCGACTTCTTTGCCACTTCAACCTCCATTTCGCGGCGGGCGATCTCCCCCGCCGAGGGGTCAACCTACTTCTTGAACGGGAAACCGAAGGCGTCCAGCAGGGCCTTGGCCTCTTCGTCGGTGTTCGCGCTCGTCACAAAGGTGATGTCCATGCCACGGGTGCGGTCGACCTTGTCGTAGTCGACCTCGGGAAAGATGAGCTGCTCGGTCACGCCCATCGAGTAGTTGCCACGGCCGTCGAAGCTCTTCGTCGGCAGGCCGCGGAAGTCGCGGATACGCGGGATCGCCGCAGCCACAAGGCGGTCGAAGAACTCCCACATGCGGTCGCCGCGCAGCGTGACCTTGGCGCCGATCGGCATGCCCTGGCGGATCTTGAAGCCGGCGATCGACTTCTTGGCGCGCGTGACGGCGGGCTGCTGGCCGGTGATGATGCGCAGGTCCTCGACTGCAGCATCGAGCTGCTTGATGTCCTGGACCGCCGCGCCAACGCCCATGTTGACGACGATCTTCTCGAGACGCGGGATCTCGTTCACGTTGGCGTAGCCGAGCTGCTCCTTGAGCGCCGGTACGACCTCGGTGCGGTACTTCTCTTTCAGTCTCGGTGCCATGGTGCCTTGTTCCTCCATCTGGGGTTCTCAGTGCAGGATTGCTGACCCTGCACCTCCCCGCTTCGCGCGGGGAGCCGTCGTTGAATCGACTACTTGTCGATGTCGTTTCCGCACTTCTTGCAGGTCCGCACTCGAGTGCCCTCGACGCGCTTGCGACCCACGCGGGTGGGCTGCGAGCAGCTGGGGCACACGAGCATCACGTTGCTCACGTGGATCGGAGCCTCGATCTCGAGGATGCCGCCCTGCTGGTTGCGCTGCGTGGGGCGGGTGGCCTTCTTGACCATGTTGATGCGCTCCACGATGACGCGCTGCTTGTAGGGCACCGCTGCGAGGACCTTGGCTTCCTTGCCCTTGTCCTTGCCGGCGATGACCCTGACCTTGTCTCCCGCACGAATGCTCAGTTTCGTCATGTCTGCCTCCTACAGCACTTCCGGCGCGAGCGAGACGATCTTCATGTAGCGGCGGTCGCGAAGCTCACGAGCGACCGGGCCGAAGATACGCGTGCCGCGCGGGTTGCCCTGCGGGTCGATGATGACGGCGGCGTTGTCGTCGAACTTGATGTAGCTGCCGTCAGCGCGACGGACCTCCTTCTTGGTGCGGACGACGACCGCCCTGATGACTTCGCCCTTCTTGATGGCGCCGTTGGGGATCGCCTCCTTCACGGAGCACACGATCACATCGCCCACGTGGGCGTATCGGCGCTTCGATCCGCCGAGCACCTTGATGCACGCGACCTTGCGTGCGCCGGAGTTGTCGGCGACCTTGAGCCTGGTCTCTGCCTGGATCATCTACTAGTCCTCCACTACGTACGGTCCGTGAGCGGTGCGCCCCGCGTAGAAGGCGGCGCACATCTTCGGCCGAGGTGCTTACTTGGCCTTCTCGACGATCTCGACGAGACGCCAGCGCTTCATCTTCGACAGCGGGCGCGTCTCCATGACGACGACCGTGTCACCCACGCCGCACGCGTTCTCTTCGTCGTGCGCGTGAAGCTTCTTGGACTGCGTGATCATCTTGCCGTAGAGCGGATGCTTCTTGCGCTCTTCGATCTTGACCACGCAGGTCTTCTCGCCAGCCGTCGAGACGACGACACCCTGGCGGACCTTGCGGCGGTTACGCTCCGTAGTCATTCCTTCTCCTCAACCTAGGACGCAGCCGCGTCACGCTGGGCGGCCAGTTCGCGCGACCGCATCTCGGTGTGCAGCCGGGCGATGTCCTTCTTGACGACCGCGATGCGGCCGGTGTTGTCGAGCTGTCCGGTGGCGAGCTGGAAACGCAGGTTGAACAGCTCGGCACGCGCAGCCTTGAGCTTGTCGACGAGTTCGACGTCGTTGAACTCGCGAATCTGGGTCGTCTTCATCTATGCCTCCCCGCCGCTATCGGCACGGGTAACGAACCGGGTCTTGATCGGCAGCTTGTGGGCCGCGAGACGCATGGCCTCTTTCGCGACCTCCTCGGGCACGCCGGCGACCTCGAACATGACGCGTCCGGGCTTGACCACGGCAACCCACTTCTCGGGGTTGCCCTTGCCCGAACCCATCCGGGTCTCGGCCGGCTTCTGCGTGACGGGCTTGTCCGGGAAGATGTTGATCCAGACCTTTCCGCCACGCTTCATGTAACGGGTCATCGCGACACGTGCGGCCTCGATCTGGCGGTTGGTGATCCACGCAGGCTCGAGCGCCTTCAGGCCATACTCGCCGAAGTGGACCTGGGTGCCGCCCTTGGCGTTACCCTTCCAGTTGCTTCCGCGCTGGACTTTGCGGTGCTTGACTCGCTTAGGCAGAAGCATCTAGCGCCTCCCTTCGTTCCGACCGCCCTCACGACGCGGGCGCGGGGCACGAGTGCCCTCGATGGCCGGCGTCGGCGGCTTCTGGCCGGGCAGTACCTCGCCGTGGTAGACCCACACCTTGATGCCGATGGCACCCATGGTCGTGCGGGCGGCGGCGGTACCGTAGTCGATCTTGGCGCGCAGCGTGTGCAGCGGCACTCGCCCTTCGCGATACCACTCGCGGCGACCCATCTCGGCGCCACCCAAGCGGCCCGAGCACTGGATCCGAATGCCGAGCGCACCGCTCTTCATCGCCGAGGCGACCGCCTTGCGCATCGCGCGGCGAAACGCCACGCGACCGACGAGCTGCTCGCCGACGGACTGAGCGATGAGCGTGGCGTCGAGCTCGGGGCGCTTGATCTCGATGATGTTGACCGACACCGGGCAACCCGTGATCTTCTCGAGCTCCTTGCGCAGCACGTCGACCTCGGCGCCCTTCTTGCCGATGACGATGCCGGGGCGCGCAGTCCAAAGCTCGATGGCGACACGGTCGCCCTTGCGGTCGATCTCGACACGGGAAACCGCGGCACGCCGCAGCTTCTTGTCGAGGAAGCGGCGGATCTCGACATCGTTCTCGAGCGTCTTGGCGTAGTCCTTACCGGCGTACCAGCGGCTTCGCCAGTTCTCGGTGATGCCCAGACGCAGGCCGACCGGATGAACCTTCTGTCCCATGCGGCTCCTACGCCTCCTCTCGTGACTTGACTATCACGGTGATATGGCTCGTGCGCTTGTTGATGCGGAACGCTCGGCCCATGGCGCGGGGCTGAATGCGCTTGAGGGTCGGACCCTCGTCCACGTAGGTGGTTCCGACGATCAGATCGTCGGCCTTCACGTGCAGGTTGCGCTCCGCATTCGCAACTGCGCTGTTCAGTGTCTTCTCAACGATCTCAGCGGCCGCTCGAGGCGAGAACTTCAGGATGGTGCGGGCCTCTCCCACGGACTTGCCGCGGATGAGGTCAACCACCAGGCGCGCCTTGCGCGGGCTGACACGTTGGAAACGTGCAACTGCTCTGGCTTCCATCGCTTACCTTCTGCCCTTCTTGTCAGCCGCGTGTCCGCGGAAGGTCCGAGTCGGCGAGAACTCGCCGAGCTTGTGACCGACCATGGACTCGGTGACGTAGACCGGAACGTGCTTGCGACCGTCGTGGACCGCGATCGTGTGACCGACCATCTCGGGGAAGATGGTCGACGACCGCGACCAGGTCTTGATGACCTTCTTCTCGTTGGCCTCGTTCATCGCGTGAATGCGCTCGAGGAGACGAGGCTGAACGAACGGCCCTTTCTTGAGGCTGCGGCTCATGTGGCTTGACTCCTCTCGCTACTTCTTGCGCCGACGGATGATCAGGCGGTTCGACGCCTTCTTCTTGCTGCGGGTGCGGTGACCCTTGGTGGGAACACCCCACGGAGTGACCGGGTGGCGACCGGCGGACTTGTTCTTGCCCTCGCCGCCGCCGTGCGGGTGGTCGACCGGGTTCATCGCGGTACCACGCACGCTCGGCCGCTTGCCGAGGTGGCGGTTGCGACCGGCCTTGCCTATCGAGATGTTGCCGTGCTCGGCGTTGCCGACCTCACCGATGGTGGCGCGGCAGGTGATGAGCACGCGGCGCATCTCCGAGCTCGGCATACGCAGGATGGCGTAGCCGCCTTCCTTGCCCATCAGCTGGATCGACGTGCCTGCCGAGCGGGCCATCGCGGCGCCCTTGCCGGGCTGCAACTCGACCGCGTGCACGACCGTACCGACGGGGATGTCGGACAGCGGCAACGCGTTGCCGGGCTTGATGTCGGCGCCAGGGCCGTTGACGACGATGTCGCCCACCTTCAGGCCCTTGGGCGCCAGGATGTAGCGCTTCTCGCCGTCGGCGTAGTGCAGCAGCGCGATACGGGCCGAGCGGTTCGGGTCGTACTCGATCGAGGCGACCTTGGCCGGCACCGTGTCCTTGTTGCGCTTGAAGTCGATCACGCGGTAGCGGCGCTTGTGCCCGCCACCCTGGTGCCGCGTGGTGATGCGGCCGTTGTTGTTGCGGCCGCCCTTCTTGTGCAGCGGCTCGAGGAGCGACTTCTCGGGCGTGGTCTTAGTGATCTCCGAGAAATCGGAGACCGACTGGAACCTCCGTCCCGGTGAAGTCGGCTTGTACTTCTTAAGTCCCATCTCAACTCCTTCCGTCCGATGGCCGGTGCCGCCAGGGACTGGCTGCGGCGCCAACGCCGGACTACCACGGTGCCGGGTGGCTCCATTTCGAGCCCTGACCCGCCACCCTTGGGGCCTCCTTGCTCGGCCCTCTTGACTAAACCGTCGGGAACAGGTCGATCGTGTCGCCGGACTTCAGCGTCACGACCGCCTTCTTCCAATCGCGCGTCTTGCCTTTGGAGTAGCGCAAGCGGCGCGGCTTGCCCGTGACGTTCATGGTGTTCACGTCGGTCACGGTGACATCGAAGATCTCCGAGATCGCCTGGGCGATCTGCGTCTTGTTCGCGGTCTTGGCGACCTCGAACGTGTAGCGGTTCAGCTCGATCATCGCGTAGGTCTTCTCGGAGACGATCGGGCGGATGATGATGTCGCGAGGGTCGTACATTAGGACAGCACCCCCTCGAGCCAGGAGAGCGCCGGCTGGGTCAACAGCAGCGCGGTGTTGTCGACGAGGTCGTACGTGTTGGCCTCGGACGCGGTGATGATCCGTGCCTTCGGCAGGTTGCGGAAGGAAAGCAGGGCGTTCACGTCGTCGTTGGCGACCACGACGGTGACGCGACCGGTGATACCCAGCGTGGAGAGGGCCTCGGCAGCCGCCTTGGTCGAGGGCTTGTCGAACGAGAAGCCGTCGACCACGTAGAGCGCCTCGTCGGCGAGCTTCGCCGAGAGTGCCGAGCGCATCGCCAGCTTGACGACCTTGTTCGGCACCTTGAAGGCGTAGCTGCGAGGGTGCGGGCCGAAGACCACGCCGCCGCCTCTCCACTGAGGAGCACGCGTCGTTCCCTGGCGGGCGCGACCCGTGCCCTTCTGGCGCCACGGCTTCTTGCCGCCGCCGTTGACCAGGCCGCGGGTCTTGCTTTGGTGGGTGCCGGAGCGGCGCGCGGCCATCTGGCTGCGCACGACCTGATGCACCGCGAAGGTGTTCGGCTCGATGCCGAAGACGCCGTCGGCAAGATCGGTCTTGCCGACCTTCTTGCCCTTCGCGTCCTTGATCTCGATGGTAGCCATCTCTTCGGTGTCTCCTTGTTGTTGCGCGCCAGGCCGCTAGGCCGTGCGGATGGTCAGCAGAGCGCCCTTGCCGCCGGGAACGGCGCCCTTCACGAGCAGCAGATTCTGCTCGGCGTCGATCTTGACGACGTCGAGGTTACGGACGGTGACGGTGTCGGTACCCATGTGGCCCGGCATCTTCTTGCCGCGGAAGACCCGCGAGGGCGTCGCGCACTGGCCGACCGAACCCGGAACACGGTGCGAGTGCGACCCGTGGCCACCGGGGCCGCCCTTGAAGTTGTGACGCTTCATGACGCCGGCGAAACCCTTGCCCTTGCTCGCGCCCGAGACGTGCACCGACTTGGCATCGGCGAACGCCTCGACCGTGATCTTCGAACCGGCCTTGACCTCGTCGCCCTCGTCGAGGCGGACCTCGGCGAGGAAGCGCTTGGCGTCCACGCCCGCCTTGCTGAAGTGACCGGCCATCGGCTTGTTGACCTTGCGCTCTTCGATGTCGCCAAAACCGATCTGGACGGCTCGGTAGCCATCCTTCTTCTCCGTCTTGACCTGCGTGACCACGCACGGTCCCGCCTCGATGACGGTGACCGGAACGAGCTTGTCGTCCTCGCTCCAGACCTGGGTCATCCCCAGCTTCCGGCCCAGTATCGTTGTGACCATACTTCCGTCCTTACCTCAGGCGGTCATGGGACTTCGTTTGGCGCCCCTGTTGGCGCCGCTCCCAGCGGACCGCGAACCTCACGTCGTCTGCGCCTTGGCGCAGACCGACGACTATACCAGACCCTAGAGCTTGATCTCGATGTCGACACCGGCCGGCAGATCGAGCCGCATGAGCGAGTCGACCGTCTTGGGCGTGGGCTCGAGAATGTCGATGAGGCGCTTGTGCGTCTTCATCTCGAACTGCTCGCGGCTGTCCTTGTTGACGTGCGGCGAGCGAATGACCGTATAGACGCTGCGGTCGGTCGGCAGCGGGATGGGCCCCGACACCTTCGCGCCCGTCTTCTGGGCCGTATCGACGATGAGCTTGGTCGACTGATCGACGATCTCGTAGTCGTAGCCCTTGAGCCGGATTCTGATCTTCTGGTTCGCCAACTCTCTACCCTCCGTCATCCGGGTGGTCCGGGCATCCGATGCCCGAGCCTGTCCGGCCTGGAATCCTGAAGTTACGCGTTGCCGCCGACCTTGCTGACGATCTCGTCAGCGACCGACTTGGGAACCTGCTCGTACGCCTTGAACTGCATCGTGTAGGCGGCGCGACCCTGCGTCTTGGAGCGCAGGTCCGTCGCGTAGCCGAACATCTCGGACAGCGGCACCTTGGCACGGACGACCTGCGCGTTGCCGCGCGGCTCCATGCTCTCGATGTGGCCGCGGCGGCGATTGAGGTCGCCGATGACGTCGCCCATGAAGTCCTCGGGGGTGACGACCTCGACGGCCATCATCGGCTCGAGGAGCACGGGCGAGGCCTTGCGCAGCCCCTCCTTGATCGCCATGGAACCGGCGATCTTGAACGCCATCTCCGAGGAGTCGACCTCGTGGTACGAGCCGTCGACAAGCTCGACCTTCACATCGACGACCGGGAAGCCGGCGATGACACCGGAGGTCAGCGCCTCTTGGATGCCCTTGTCGACCGAAGGGACGTACTCCTTGGGGATCGAACCGCCCACGATCTTGCTCACGAACTCGTAGCCGGCGCCGGGCTGCTGCGGCACGACGTTGATGACCACGTGGCCGTACTGGCCGCGGCCGCCCGTCTGGCGCGAGAACTTCATGTCGACGCGGTCGATCTCCTTGCCGGCGGTCTCGCGATACGCGACCTGCGGCTTGCCGACGTTGGCCTCCACCTTGAACTCGCGGAGCAGCCGGTCGACGATGACCTCGAGGTGCAGCTCGCCCATGCCGGCGATGATCGTCTGGCCGGTCTCCGAGTCGGTACGCACCCGAAACGTCGGGTCCTCCTCGGCGAGCTTGGCCAGCCCCTGACCGAGCTTGTCCTGCTCGGCCTTGGTCTTGGGCTCGATCGCGATGTCGATGACCGGATCCGGGAACACCATCGACTCGAGCAGCACGGGGCTGTCCTCGGAGCACAGGGTGTCACCGGTCGTGGTGTTCTTGAGGCCGACAGCCGCCACGATGTCTCCCGCCGAGGCGACCTCGACGTCCTCGCGGTGGTTGGCGTGCATCTGAAGCAGACGGCCGATGCGCTCCTTGTTGCCCTTGGTGCTGTTGAGCACGTAGGAACCGGAGTTCAGCGAGCCGGAGTAGACGCGGAAGTAGGTCAGCTTGCCCACGTAGGGGTCGGTCATGACCTTGAAGGCCAGCGCGGCGAAGGGCGCCTTGGGATCGGCGGGCCGCTCGACCTCTTCGTCGGTCTTCAGATCGATGCCCTTGATCGCCGCGATGTCCAGCGGCGAGGGCAGGAAGTCGATGACCGCGTCGAGCAGCGGCTGGACGCCCTTGTTCTTGAACGACGCGCCCACCGTGACCGGCGTGATGGCGTTGGCGATGCACGCCTTGCGCAGCGCGGCCTTGATCTCGTCGGTGCTGATCGCCTCGTCCTCGAGGAACTTCATCATCAGCTCGTCGTCCTGCTCGGCGGCGGCTTCGACGAGCTCGTGGCGGTACATCTCGGCGTCGTCCTTGAGCTCGGCCGGGATCTCGCCCACCGTGGGGTTGATGCCCTTGTCGTCCTCGTTGAAGAAGACGGCGTGCATCTCGATGAGGTCGATGATGCCCGAGAAGCTCTCCTCGGCGCCGATCGGGAAGCTGGATCGGCGTGGGACGCGCGTCGAGGCGATCGCGCATCATCTGCACGACGTTGTAGAAGTCGGCGCCCGAGCGGTCCATCTTGTTGATGTAGGCGATGCGGGGCACGCCGTAGGTGTCGGCCTGGCGCCACACCGTCTCGGACTGCGGCTCGACGCCACCGACCGCGCAGAACACGGCTACCGCGCCGTCGAGCACGCGCAGCGAACGCTCGACCTCGACCGTGAAGTCGACGTGGCCGGGCGTGTCGATGATCTGGATGCGGTGGTCCTTCCAGAACGACGTCGTCGCGGCAGACGTGATGGTGATGCCGCGCTCCTGCTCCTGGACCATCCAGTCCATGGTGGCAGCGCCGTCGTGGACCTCGCCGATCTTGTGGGTCTTGCCCGTGTAGTAGAGGATCCGCTCGGTGGTCGTCGTCTTACCGGCATCGATGTGGGCCATGATGCCGATGTTGCGAGTCTTCTCGAGCGGGTAGTTCTTCTGAGCCATGGGGTCTGTGACCTCTGTAGTCTCTCGTTGGGTGGAGTCCTCGGACTACCAGCGGTAGTGCGAGAACGCGCGGTTGGACTCGGCCATCTTGAACAGGTCCTCACGCTTCTTGACCGAGGAGCCCGTGCCGTTCGCGGCATCGAGGATCTCGCCGGCAAGGCGCTCGGTCATCGTCTTCTCGCGACGCTTGCGCGAGAACCCGACGAGCCAGCGGATGGCAAGCGTCGTGGAGCGGCGGGAGTTGACCTCGACCGGCACCTGGTAGGTGGCGCCGCCGACTCGCTTGGGGCGTACCTCGAGCGTGGGACGGACGTTGTCCATCGCCTTCTTGAACACCGACAGCGGGTCGGTGCTGGTCCGCTCCTCGATCAGGTCGAAAGCACCGTAGACGATGCTCTCGGCGGTCGACTTCTTCCCGTCGAGCAGCACCTTGTTGATGAGCTGCGTGACGAGCCGGTTGTTGTAGACGGCGTCCGGCATGACCTCACGGCGGACAGCTGCAGCACGTCTGGGCATTCTTGGTCTCCTCTATCCTTCAATGACTCAGGCGGGGCATGAGCAGCAGCGTTCCTGGCTGTCTGCTCGATGCCACGCGCCAAAGTCGGCTGAGCGCGCAGCGCTCAGTCCTACTTTGGCTTCTTGGCTCCGTAGCGCGAGCGGGCCTGGTTGCGGTTGCTCACCGCAGCACAGTCGAGCGCCGAGCGGATGACCTTGTAGCGGACACCCGGGAGGTCCTTCACACGACCGCCACGCACGAGCACGATCGAGTGCTCCTGCAGGTTGTGGCCGATGCCCGGGATGTAGGCGGTCACTTCCATGTGGTTGACGAGACGCACACGGCAGACCTTGCGAAGCGCCGAGTTCGGCTTCTTGGGCGTGGTGGTGTAGACACGGGTGCACACGCCCCGCTTCTGCGGATTGCCCTTGAGCGCCGGCGTCTTGCTCTTGTCGGCGGCCGCCTTGCGGCCCTTGCGGACCAGCTGGTTGATAGTCGGCAACGCACTACTCCTTCTTATCGTCGAGCACACGAGCTCAGGGCGCACGCGCGCGTAGACCCCCGAGCATGAAGTCACAGCGTCGAACTCTACCAAGCGGGCAATGCGATGTCAAACGCCACGCACCCGGGCGTATCTATACCCGCTCGCACTGCCCTCTCACACCGAAGAAAGGCGCCCCGCCGCTGGTGCGACGGGGCGCCTGACGTGCATCTTCGCTACTCGAGCTAGACCATGATCGACAGGCCGTTGGCCTCCAGGCCGGCTCGGACCTCTTCGATCGCCTTCTGCCCGACGCCCGGCAGTGCGAGAAGGTCGTCCTCGGTCTTGCCGGTGAGGTCCGCCACGCAGGTGACGCCGGCCTCGGCGAACTTGTTGACCCAGCGAGTGGACACTCCGATATCGCCCAAGGTCAGCGACTCGAGATCGCCGGAGATCTGAGTTGACTCGGAGGGAGCCGCGTCGATCTCCTCGACCTCCAAGACCTCGTCGAACGCGTCGAGCGTCGGCTCGGCGTTGGGATCGAAGGTGATACCCGTGAAGGCGGTGACGTCGATATCGGCCGCGTCCTCAAGGTCGAAGTCGCCGAACACGCCCTCCAGGTCCGCCTCGGTGAGCGCACCGGGCTCGGGACGCACCGGCAGCAGGGCCTCGACCTCTTTGAGCTCGTCGGGAGCCCAGTCGGGCAGCGGACCCTCGGCCGTGGTGTCGGACTCGATGCTCTGGCCCTTGTAGGTGAGCTTCACACCGCGATAGCGCTTCATGCCCGTAGCCGCCGGGATGAGCTTGCCGATGATGACGTTCTCCTTCAGACCCAGCAGCTCGTCTTCCTTGCCGGCGATCGCGGCGTCGGTGAGCACGCGCGTCGTCTCCTGGAAGGAGGCGGCCGAGAGGAACGAGTCCGTGGCCAGCGACGCCTTCGTGATGCCGAGAAGCACGGGGTGGCCGTTGGCCGGCTCGCCGCCGGAGGCGATCGCAGCCTCGTTGCCGGACGCGAAGTCGAGTCGGTCGACCAGCTGGCCGGGCAGGAAGCCGCTGTCGCCCGGCTCGGTCACCGAGACCTTGCGCAGCATCTGCCGAGAGATGACCTCGATGTGCTTGTCGTTGATGTCCACGCCCTGAGAGCGGTAGACCTCCTGGACCTGCTCGACCGTGTAGCGCAGCGTCTCGTTGGGGCCCTTGAGGGTGAGAAGGTCGTGCGGGTTGACCGAGCCCTCGGTGAGCTGCTGGCCGAGCTCGACGTTCACGCCGTTGGCGACACCCGGACGAAGGCGCGCGCGGCGAGACACCGCATAGACCTTCTCGGTGCCGTCCTCGGCGACCACGGTCATGCTGCGGGTCTTGTCGACGTCCTCGATGGTGAGCACGCCTGCGACCTCGGCGATGACCGCCTGGCCCTTGGGCTTGCGCGCCTCGAAGAGCTCCGTGACACGCGGCAGACCGTGAGTGATGTCCTCACCCGCGACACCACCCGTGTGGAAGGTACGCATCGTGAGCTGCGTGCCCGGCTCGCCGATCGACTGAGCGGCGATGATGCCGACGGCCGTGCCGATATCGACGGGGCGGCCGCTGGCAAGGTCCCAGCCGTAGCAGGCCTGGCAGATGCCGTGCTTCGCGTGGCAGGTCATGACGGTGCGGGCAACCACGTGGGTCACGCCGGCGTCGGAGACCGCGCGAACATCGTCGTCGTTGATGAAGTAGTAGCCGGCCTCGCGCACGACCTCGCCCGTCTCGGCGTTGACCGCCGGCTCGAGCAGGCAGCGCCCCACGATGTTGTGGTCGACGTTCTCGCCGTCGTGCAGCAGCGCGAAGCGCACGCCCTCGTCGGTGCCGCAGTCGGTCTCGCGCACGATGACGTCTTGCGCAACGTCGACCAGGCGGCGGGTCAGGTAGCCCGAGTCCGCCGTACGCAGCGCGGTGTCGGCCAGACCCTTGCGGGCGCCGTGCGTCGAGATGAAGTACTCGAGAACGGTGAGGCCTTCTCGGAAGTTCGCCTTGATCGGGCGGTCGATGATGTCGCCCTTCGGGTTCGCCATGAGGCCTCGCATACCGGCCAGCTGGCGAATCTGCTTGATGTTACCTCGCGCTCCCGAGTGGGCCATCATGTAGATCGGGTTGAAGCGGTCGAACGCCTCGGCCATCGCGTCACCGACGTCGTCGGTGGCACGCGTCCAGACCTCGACGATCTGGCGGTGGCGCTCTTCGCGGGTGATCAGGCCGCGGTCGAACTGGCCCTCGATCTTGGCGACCTCGGTGTCCGCCTCGGCAAGGATCGCTCCCTTGCTCTCAGGGATCATCGCGTCGTAGACCGAGACGGTCACACCGGCGCGCGTCGCGTAGTGGAAGCCCAGACGCTTGATCTCGTCGAGGATCGCGCCCATCTGCGTGGTGGTGTACGCCACCGAGCACTCCTCGACGATGCGGCCGATGCCCTTCTTGTCGATCGGGTGGTTCACGAACGCATGGTCGTGCGGCAGCGAACGGTTGAACGTGACGCGTCCGACCGTGGTCTGAGATGCGCTCGCCGGCCTGCTTGAGCTCGACCTCGCCAGGCTTGATCTGGACCTCGAGTGTCCTCGGACAGCCGGACGTTGATCATCGCCTGCAGGTCGAGGTCGGCCCGGTTGTCGTAGGCCAACACGGCCTCATCGGCGCTCATGAACGAGCGACCCTCGCCGGGCATGCCCTCACGATCGGCGGTCAGGTAGTACAGGCCGATGACCATGTCCTGCGTGGGTGTGGTCAGCGGGCGGCCGTGCGCCGGGCTCTTGATGTTGTTGGTCGAGAGCATGAGGATGCGGGCCTCGGCCTGCGCCTCTGCGGAGAGCGGCAGGTGGACCGCCATCTGGTCGCCGTCGAAGTCCGCGTTGAACGCGGTGCAGACGAGCGGGTGGATGCGGATCGCCTTGCCCTCGACGAGGATCGGCTCGAAGGCCTGGATGCCCAGCCGGTGCAGGGTGGGTGCGCGGTTGAGCATGACGGGGTGGTCGGTGATGACCTCCTCGAGCACGTCCCACACGACGCCCTTGCCGCGATCGACGAGCCGCTTGGCGGCCTTGATGTTCTGCGCGTAGTCGAGGTCGACCAGGCGCTTCATCACGAACGGCTTGAACAGCTCGAGCGCCATGGCCTTGGGCAGGCCGCACTGGTGGAGCTTGAGCTCCGGGCCGACCACGATGACCGAGCGGCCCGAGTAGTCGACGCGCTTGCCCAGCAGGTTCTGGCGGAAGCGGCCCTGCTTGCCCTTGAGCATGTCGCTGATCGACTTCAGCGGGCGGTTGCCGGGGCCGGTCACGGGGCGACCGCGGCGGCCGTTGTCGAACAGCGCGTCGACGGCCTCCTGCAGCATGCGCTTCTCGTTGTTGACGATGATCTCGGGCGCGCCGAGATCGAGCAGCCTCTTGAGGCGGTTGTTGCGGTTGATGACTCGGCGATACAGGTCGTTGAGGTCCGAGGTCGCGAAGCGGCCACCGTCGAGCTGCACCATCGGGCGCAGGTCGGGCGGGATGACCGGAACCGCGTCGAGGATCATCCACTGCGGGCGGTTCGGTGACTTCTTGAACGACTCGACGACCTTCAGGCGCTTGATGGCCTTCTGGCGCTTCTGCCCCTTGCCGTCCCGGATCTGCGTGCGCAGCTCCTCGGCAAGCTCGTCGAGATCGAGCTGGGTGAGCAGGTCCTTGATCGCCTCGGCACCCATGCCGCCGCGGAAGTACGTCCCGTAGCGGACCTTGAGCTCGCGGTAGAGCGTCTCGTCGTTGATCAGGGACTTCACCGAGAGCTTCTGGAACGCGTCGAAGGCCTCGTTGAGCAGCAGACGGCGATCGCCGTACTCCTCCTCGATGTCCTTGATGTCGCGGTCGGACTCCTTCTCGAGCTTCTTCACGCGGTCGGCCACCGGCGCCTCGTTGTCGACGTCGTCGCCTTCCTCGGGCTCGGCCTCGCCCTTCGCCACAGCGATGAGGCGGTCGCGCTCGGCCTCCACCTCGCCCAGCTCCTCGGCCTTCTCGGCCTCGAGCTGCTCGATGTCGGCGGTGAGCTCGTCTTTCAGCATCGCGATATCGGCCTCGCGGTCCTCCTCGTTGACCGAGGTGATGATCGACGAAGCGAAGTACAGGACCTTCTCGAGGTCCTTGGGGGCGATGTCGAGCAGGTAGCCCATGCGCGACGGAACGCCCTTGAAGTACCAGATGTGGCTCACGGGCGCGGCGAGCTCGATGTGGCCCATGCGCTCGCGGCGGACCTTGGCGCGCGTGACCTCCACGCCGCAGCGCTCGCACACGATGCCCTTGAAGCGGACACGCTTGTACTTGCCGCAGTAGCACTCCCAGTCCTTGGTGGGACCGAAGATCTTCTCGCAGAAGAGTCCGTCCTTCTCGGGCTTGAGGGTGCGGTAGTTTATCGTCTCAGGCTTCTTGACCTCGCCACGCGACCACTGGCGGATCTGCTCTGAGGAAGCCAGCCCAATGCGGAGCCGGTCGAAGTTGTTCACATCAACATCGAGCACGTGTTACTCCCCCTCGTCAGCAGGTAGGTCGATCTCGCCGAGGTCGCCGGCGCCCAGCGCCGACACGTCGGCTTCGAGCAGCTGCTCGAGAGCGTCCACCGAGTCGATGTCGGTGCCCTCGCCCTCTTCGCTGCCCAGGTCCAGGCCGAGTTCCTCGGCGGTCTTGAAGATGTCCTCGTCCTCTTCCCGAAGCTCGATCTGGTCGCCCTCCTCGGACATGATCTCGACGTCGAGGCAGAGTGACTGCATCTCCTTGACGAGGACCTTGAACGACTCGGGGATGCCCGGCTCGGGGATGTTCTCGCCCTTGACGATGGCCTCGTAGGCCTTCACGCGGCCGAGGATGTCGTCGGACTTGACCGTGAGGATCTCCTGGAGGACGTAGGCGGCGCCGTACGCGTAGAGCGCCCACACCTCCATCTCGCCGAAGCGCTGGCCGCCGAACTGCGCCTTGCCGCCCAGCGGCTGCTGGGTGATCAGCGAGTACGGTCCGGTCGAGCGCGCGTGGATCTTGTCGTCGACGAGGTGCAGCAGCTTGAGGATGTAGATCTGGCCCACCGTCACCGGCTCGCGGAACGGCTCGCCGGTGCGGCCGTCGAACAGCTGCGTCTTGCCGCGATCGGTGAACGTGGGGACGAACTGCTTCATCGCCTTCTTGCCGAAGCGCTCGCTCGTTCTTGAGCTGCAGGTTGCGGTTGGAGGCCTCGATGACCTGCGGAGATCTCCTCCTCGCGCGCACCGTCGAACACCGGCGTCGCAACGTGGATGGGGCCGTCGACCGCGTCCTTGGACTTCTTGTCGTCGCTCCAGCCCACACTCGCCGCCCAGCCGAGATGTGTCTCGAGCAACTGCCCGATGTTCATTCGGCTCGGCACGCCGAGCGGGTTCAGGATGATGTCGACGTGGCGGCCATCGGCCAAGAACGGCATGTCCTCGACGGGCAGGATCTTGGAGATGACGCCCTTGTTGCCGTGGCGGCCGGCGAGCTTGTCGCCCTCCTGGATCTTGCGCTTCTGAGCCACGTAGACGCGCACCAGCTCGTTGACGCCCGGCGACAGATCGTCGCCCGCGTCGCGGCTGAACTGGCGCACCGCGATGACGCGGCCGGTCTCGCCGTGCGGGACCTTGAGCGAGGTATCGCGCACCTCGCGCGCCTTCTCGCCGAAGATCGCGCGCAGCAGTCGCTCCTCGGCGGTGAGCTCGGTCTCGCCCTTCGGCGTGACCTTGCCCACGAGCACGTCGCCCGGGAAGACCTCGGCGCCCACTCGGATGATTCCGTCCTCGTCGAGGTTGAGGAGCACGTCCTCGCCGACGTTGGGGATCTCGCGGGTGATCTCCTCGGGACCGAGCTTGGTGTCGCGCGCCTCGACCTCGTACTCCTCGATGTGGATCGAGGTGAGCAGGTCGTCTTTGACGATGCGCTCGGAGAGGATGATCGCGTCCTCGTAGTTGTAGCCCTCCCACGGCATGAACGCGCACAGGAGGTTCTGGCCCAGCGCCAGTTCGCCGCGCTCGGTCGAGGGGCCGTCGGCGAGCACCTGGCCCACCTTGACCTTCTCGCCCTGACGCACGAGCGGCCGGTGGTTGATGCAGGTGCCCTGGTTGGAGCGCTGGAACTTGGGCATGCGGTACTCGTCGAGCGTGCCGTCCTTCTTCGCACGCACGACGATGATCTGGCTGTCGACACGCTCGACCACGCCGTCGCGCTTGGCGAGGATGATCTCACCGGTGTCCTTGGCGGCGCGGTACTCAAGCCCCGTACCGACGAGCGGAGAGGACGGCCGCAGAAGCGGAACCGCCTGGCGCTGCATGTTCGAGCCCATGAGGGCGCGGTTCGCGTCGTCGTGCTCGAGGAACGGAATCAGCGCGGTGGCCACCGACACCATCTGGCGCGGCGACACGTCCATGTGGTCGACCTCTTTGGGGTCGCGCTCTTCCGGCTCGCCGAACTGGCCGTTCGCGCCCTGCCCCTTGACGCGGCAGAGCACCTTCGCGTTCGCGAACTTGCCGGTCGTGACGTTGAACGGCTCGTTCGCCTGCGCGATGACGTGGCGCTCTTCCTCGTCGGCGGTGAGGTACACGATCTCGTCGGTGACCTTGCCCTTCACGACCTTGCGGTACGGCGTCTCGATGAAGCCGTACCGGTTGATGCGAGCGAAGGTGGCCAGCGAGCCGATCAGGCCGATGTTGGGACCTTCAGGCGTCTCGATGGGGCACATGCGGCCGTAGTGGCTCGGGTGCACGTCGCGCACCTCGAAGCCTGCGCGCTCGCGGGACAGGCCGCCAGGGCCCAGTGCCGAGAGGCGCCGCTTGTGCGTGAGCCCCGCGACCGGGTTGGTCTGGTCCATGAACTGCGAGAGCTGCGAGGAGCCGAAGAACTCCTTGATCGAAGCCACGATGGGCCGGATGTTGATCAGCGACTGCGGCGTGATCTCGTCCACGTCCTGAGTCGTCATGCGCTCGCGCACGACGCGCTCCATGCGGGCCAGACCGATCCGGAACTGGTTCTGGATCAGCTCGCCCACGCTGCGGATGCGGCGGTTGCCGAAGTGGTCGATGTCGTCGATCTGGTAGCCGTCCTTGGCCTCCCACAGCTTCACGAGGTAGTAGATCGCGGCCTTGATGTCCTCGGGTGTGAGGGTGGCCTGCTCGTCGGGCAGCGTGAGACCGAGCTTCTTGTTGACCTTGTAGCGGCCGACCTTGGCCAGGTCGTAGCGCTGCGGGTTGAAGAACAGCCCGTCGAGCAGCGCGCGGGCCGACTCGACCGTGGGAGGCTCGCCGGGACGCAGCCGCTTGTAGATCTCGAGCAGCGCCTCTTCGCGCGTCTCGGTGAAGTCGCGCTCCAGCGTGCGCTCGATGGCTTCGGAGCCGTCGAACATCTCGAGGATCTCTTCGCGGGTCTCGGCGATGCCGAGCGCCTTGAGCAGCACCGTGGCGGGCTGCTTGCGCTTGCGGTCGACACGGACCGAGACGATATCGCGCCGGTCGGTCTCAAGCTCAAGCCACGCGCCTCGCGCGGGGATGACCTTCGCGGTGTAGATGATCTTGTCGGTCGTCTTGTCGAGCTCCTCGGCGTAGTAGACGCCCGGAGAGCGCACAAGCTGCGAGACGACGACGCGCTCGGTGCCGTTGATGACGAAGGTGCCGCGGTCTGTCATGAGCGGGAAATCGCCCATGAACACCGACTGCTCCTTCATCTCGCCCGTTTCCTTGTTGATGAAACGGACGTCGACGAAGAGCGGCGCTTGGAAGGACATGTCCTTCTCTTTGCACTCTTCTACCGAGTACTTGGGCTCGCCGAACTCGTGCGCGCCAAACTCGACCGCCAGGGTGCCGGTGAAGTCCTCGATTGGTGAGATGTCCTGGAAGGTCTCGCGCAGTCCCTCATCAAGGAACCAGGTGAACGAGTCTCTCTGAATGGCGATAAGATTGGGGACGTCGAGTACTTCAGGGATCTTCGCGAAGCTTCGACGTTCGCGCCGGTCGGCGCTAAGAACAGGGGAACCTTCTCCTCGGGGCACCAGGCGATTCCTCCTTCAGGGGATGGAGCGGCCGACAATAGTCGCAAAGTGATAGGCTAGTCAACAGCCGTGTCAACGTCAAGGGTTTTCTTTCCCCAATCTCTGACGTGTGGAAGGGCCGGAGACCCACAGGTCTCCGGCCCTTCACGTTTCGGTGCGGTCACGCCCATCGCGTGCCGGCACCGCGTGTTGCGATGCTACTTGAGGGTGACGGCGGCGCCGGCATCCTCGAGCTTGCCCTTGGCCTCGTCGGCCTTGTCCTTCGCAGCGCCCTCGAGCACGGGCTTCGGGGCACCCTCGACGAGGTCCTTGGCCTCCTTGAGACCGAGACCGGTGAGCTCGCGGACGACCTTGATGACGGCGATCTTGTTGTCGCCATAGCCCTCGAGCACGACGTCGAACGAGGTCTTCTCCTCGTCGGCGGCAGCCTCGCCGCCACCGGCGGCCGGCATCGCGCCCATCATGACGGGAGCCGCGGCGGACACGCCGAAGATCTCCTCGAGCTCCTTGACGAGCTCGGACAGCTCGAGAGCGGGCATCTCCTTCAAAGCTTCGATGATCTCATCCTTGCTGACAGCCATTTCTTTCTCCTTCACTTCACGCGACACGGCACGTGCCGGTCACATCGTCTGACTGGCCGGCACTTAGGCGGCCTTCTCCTTGGCGATCGCGTCCACAACAGTGACGAACGCGCGCGCCGGACCGCTGAGCACCCGTACGGTGCCGGTGAGCGGGTTGAGCATGGTTCCGAGCAGCTTGGCGAGGAGCTCTTCGCGAGACGGCAGCATCGCGATCGCCTTGACGCCGGCGGCGTCGACGATCTGGCTTTGCACGAAGCCGCCCTTGAGCTCGAGCGCCTGGTTCTCCTTCGCGAACGCGGTCAGCGCCTTGGCGGGCGCCACCGGGTCTTCCGCGATGAACACGAAGGCCGTGGGGCCCTCCAGAAACGCATCCATGTTGGGCAGAGCGAGCTCGCGCACGGCGATCTCGGTGAGCGAGTTCTTGTAGATCTTGATCTCGCCTCCAGCCGCGCGCACAGAGGTGCGCAGGGTCTGCATCTGCTTCACGGTGAGCCCGCGGTAGTCGATCATGATCACCGCTTCGGCCTCGTTGAAGCGGTCCTTGATCTGGCCAACAAGCGCCTCTTTTGTTGCAGTCGGCATATACATCCCTCCTTTCCTCGCACGCACGCCCGGCCGTCGGGTCCCTCGCGAGACCGTCGGTCGGGCCGTGCCGCCTTGGCAGGACATGCCTTCCGAAACGAACACGGCCCCCGACTGCCGATGAAGGCAGCGGAGGCCGCGAGCAAGTCGAGCAAGCTCTTGGGCGCCGCGGGTGCGGCTCCCATGCGACCACCTCGGCAGGCGGAGCCCATCGCACGCTCCATTACGCCCGGACTCTTCTTCCGGGCACCGGCTGTCTTCGGCAGCGGATCGTACGCGCTATTGGATTCTCAATGCGACGCCGAAGTCTGCACTCCGGAGTCGTCGCTGTCAAGACTCGGCGCCTCACCAGCAAGCGAGGCACCTCCGAGCTAGGCCTCCAGCAGGTTGCGGGTCACGCTCGGGTCGACCTTGATTCCGGGACCCATCGTCGAGGCGACGGTGATGGACTTGACGTACTTGCCCTTGGAACTCGACGGCTTGGCTCGAAGGATCTCGTCGAGCAGCGAAGCGTAGTTCTCGACAAGAAGCTTCTCGTCGAAGGATGCCCTGCCCACAGGAACGTGGCAGATGCCGAACTTGTCGGCGCGGTACTCCACACGACCGGCCTTGAGCTCGCCGACGATCTGGGCGACGTTCATCGTCACGGTGCCGAGCTTGGGGTTTGGCATCAGGCCACGCGGCCCGAGCGCCTTGCCCAGCTTGCCGACCTTGCCCATCATGTCGGGGGTCGCAACGGCAGCGTCGAAGTCGAAGAAGCCACCGGCGATCTTGGCGACGAGATCGTCGCTGCCCACGACGTCCGCGCCGGCAGCCTCGGCTTCACGGGCCTTGTCGCCCTCGGCGAAGACGGCGACGCGGACTTCCTTGCCGGTACCGTGCGGAAGCGAGACGCTGCCGCGCACCTGCTGCTCGGCCTGGCGGGTGTCGATTCCCAGACGGAAGTGGGCCTCGACGGTCTCGTCGAACTTGGCGGTAGCGCACTCCTTCACGAGGCGCATGGCCTCGAGAGGAGTGTAGAGACGGTCGCGCTCGACCTTCTCGGCGGCGCCGCGGTAGTGCTTGCCGTGCTTAGGCATGGTCTGCCTCCTGTGGTCATGGCGGGCGGCCTTCTCGAAGCGTCGCCCTCCCACTTCACGCGGCCCGGAAGGCCGCGTCTCATCCGTTTCAGCGTGCTAGTCGACTACCTCGACGCCCATGGAGCGCGCGGTGCCGGCGATGATCTTCATCCCGGCCTCGACATCGTTGGCGTTGAGGTCCGGCATCTTGGTCTCCGCGATCTGGCGAAGCTGGTCGCTCGTGATCTTGCCGACCTTGTTGCGGTTGGGTGCGTCCGAGCCGCTCTCGATGCCGATGGCCTGCTTGATCAGCACGGCGGCCGGCGGCGTCTTGAGGATGAAGTCGAACGAACGATCCTCGTAGACCGAGATCTCCACCGGGATGATGGTGCCGTTCTTGTCCGCAGTCGCGGCGTTGAACGCCTGGCAGAACTGCATGATGTTGACCTGGTGCTGGCCGAGCGCAGGGCCGACCGGCGGTGCCGGGTTGGCCTGGCCGCCAGGGATCTGGAGCTTGATGAAGCCTACGACTTTCTTGGCCATCTTCTTGACTCATCCTTGTTCTCTCGCGAGGCCGCTTGGTGGCCACGCAGCGTTTGTCACTATGTCGAACGGCCTAGCCGCGAGAAGCTCCGGGTCCACTCCCGGCGCGGCATCGAACCGAGCGTTTCCGTATCTAGACTCGCGCCACCTGGTCGAATCCCAGCTCGACAGGGGTCTCCCGGCCGAAGATGGTGACCATGACCTTGACGGTGGCCCTGTCGAGGTTGACCTCGGCGATCGTTCCGTCGAACTCGGCGAAGGGGCCGTGGGTGACCTTGACGTTCATACCCTCGACGAAGTCCGTGGTGGTCTTCGCCTTCGGGCCTGCCTCGGTCCGCTTCATGACGCGGTTGTACTCATCGCGTGACAGCGGGACCGGCTTGCCCTGGCTCCCAACGAATCCGGTCACGCCGGGCGTGTTGCGCACGACGTACCACGACTCGTCGCCCAACTCCATCTGCACGAGGATGTAGCCGGGGAACACCTTCTTCTCGGAGGTGACCCGGCGGCCGCCCTCCTTGATGTCGGTGACGGTCTCGGTGGGGATCTTCACGTCGAAGATCTTGTCCTGCATACCCATCGACTCGATGCGGTGCAACAGGTTCGTCCGGACCTTGTTCTCATAGCCCGAGTACGTATGAATGACGTACCACTTCTTCGCCATGCTCAGCCCAGATTCGTGATGAGTCGGAGTGCCTGAACGACCAACGAGTCGACGATGAACGTGAACGCGATGAAGAACACCAGCGTGACCACGACAACGATGCTCGAGTTGATGACCTCGGGACGCTGCGGCCACACGACGCGCCTCATCTCAGAGCGCACGTCGCGGAAATACTGCCCCAGGCGCGCGAAGATATTGGGCTTGTCCGGCTTGGCCGGCTTCGCCTTCTTTACCTTCTCCGGCTTGGAGTCGGCTGTAGCTTCCTTGGCCATCTTCATTCCGTCCGTTCCCGCGGTCCGATCCCGCTACGCAGCAAACGCCGCTTGCCCTCAAAGCCGCGGCGGATTGTTCTGGCAGGCCAGGAGGGACTCGAACCCCCAACATCCGGTTTTGGAGACCGGCGCTCTACCAATTGGAGCTACTGGCCTACTCCCTGGCTACCCACACTGTGCTAACGGGTCTCCTTGTGCACCGTGTGGGTCTTGCACCACTTGCAGTACTTCTTGAACTCGATGCGCTCCGGGTTCAACTGCTTGTTCTTCTTGGTGGTGTAGTTGCGGCGCTTGCACTCAGTGCACGCCAGCGTCACCAGCGTTCGCATGAAACCTCCTCGGGGCCGCGCTCGACCACGCACTCGGGCGCAGGCGCGGTAGGGTACTCTAGCACCCCGTTTTCGGCACTGTCAAACCTCGGACCACCCTGCGTCAGGCGGCGAAACGGGGCCCGGCAAAGGCTTGCCGAGCCCCGCGTGACGCGCTTTCTTGAGACGCCGGTTCTACTTGATGATCTCGATGACTCGACCCGAACCGACGGTGCGGCCGCCCTCGCGGATGGCGAAACGCAGGCCGTCCTCCATGGCGATCGGCTGGATGAGCTCACCGCGCACGACGACGTTGTCGCCGGGCATGACCATCTCGGTGCCCTCAGGCAGATGGGCGACGCCGGTGACGTCGGTGGTGCGGAAGTAGAACTGCGGGCGATAGCCGTCGAAGAACGGGGTGTGACGTCCGCCCTCTTCCTTGGTCAGGATGTAGACCTGGCCCATGAACTCGGTGTGCGGGGTGACCGAACCCGGCTTGCACAGGACCTGGCCGCGCTCGATCTCGGTGCGGGCGATACCGCGAAGCAGAACGCCCACGTTGTCGCCGGCCTGCGCCTGGTCGAGCAGCTTGCGGAACATCTCAACACCGGTGACGACGGTCTTCTTGGTCTCGTCGTGGATACCGACGATCTCGACCTCGTCGCCGACCTTGACGACGCCACGCTCGACACGACCGGTGGCGACGGTGCCGCGGCCGGTGATGGTGAAGACGTCCTCGATAGCCATCAGGAACGGCTTGTCGATGTCGCGCTCGGGCATCGGGATGTAGGTGTCGACGGCATCGAGGAGCTCGTCGATCTTGCCGACCCACTCCTCGTCGCCCTCGAGGGCCTTGAGGGCGGAACCGACGATGATCGGGGTGTCGTCGCCCGGGAACTCGTACTCGTTGAGGAGCTCGCGGACTTCCATCTCGACGAGCTCGATGAGCTCGGGATCGTCGACCATGTCGGCCTTGTTCAGGAAGACGACGATGTAGGGAACGCCGACCTGGCGGGCGAGCAGGATGTGCTCGCGAGTCTGGGCCATGGGGCCGTCGTTGGCGCCGATGACCAGGATCGCGCCGTCCATCTGCGCCGCACCCGTGATCATGTTCTTGACGTAGTCAGCGTGACCCGGGCAGTCGACGTGCGCGTAGTGCCGGGTCTCGGTCTCGTACTCGACGTGAGCGATGGCGATGGTGATGCCGCGCTCGCGCTCTTCCGGCGCCTTGTCGATCTGGTCGAACGGCGTGAAGTCGGCAAAGCCCTTCTCGGCCTGACGCTTCGTGATCGCCGCGGTCAGCGTGGTCTTGCCGTGGTCGACGTGGCCGATGGTACCCACGTTGACGTGCGGCTTAGTGCGCTCAAACTTCTGCTTGCCCATGAGTCTCCTCCTTCGGGGACCTCTTCGACGGGGCCGGCCTCTTCGCCGCCTGTAGGCCCGTCACAATACCTGTACTCTTCTTCACTCTCAGTCGCGAAACGTACTTACCCTATCAGCGCCGCCGGTGGCGACGCGCTTTCCCTGGTAGCGGTGGCTGGACTCGAACCAGCGACGCCACGGGTATGAACCGTGTGCTCTAACCAACTGAGCTACACCGCCAGAAACGCCCGGAGCGTTGCGGCCTCGGACTCGATTATCAAGTGGAGCCCACAACCGGACTTGAACCGGTGACCTCTTCCTTACCAAGGAAGTGCTCTGCCGACTGAGCTATGTGGGCACTTCAAGCGCGCATTTCGGCACGCGTAATCTCTCGTGGTGGGGGCGCATGGATTCGAACCATGGTAGGCGTAGCCAACGGGTTTACAGCCCGTCCCCTTTAGCCACTCGGGCACACCCCCGCGCGAGCAAAAAAATAGAACCCGTCTGCACTTATCAAGTTGCACGCCGAGGAAGCGCCCTCGGCAAGGGCGAAGGAGATGGTAATGCACGCCTTCACGGGTGTCAACGCCGACCACGGTGCCGGGCGTACCCATACCGTCGCCGAGTCGTGCGCGATTCTCCGTGCCCGATGACGACTACGCGCTGACGGAGCGAAACACCGGTCCCACCACGGCGAGCCCCTGAACGGCCGACTCGACGTCCTCGCGCGGGACGAGCCGATACCACGCCGCGACACCGTCCGTGATGACGGGTCTGGACTGGTAGTTGTCTGCGTTCGCCTCGAACCAGCGGCGCACCGCGTCCATGGGCATCGTGACGAGCTCGTCACGGTCGACCCACAGCTCCGAGAAGAAGACCTCGTCGGGCTCGCCCATCAAGGCGCGCACCTCGTCCTCGGTCTGTCCGAGTGCGATGCGGTAGTAGTAGAGCTCGTCTGCCACCGAGTCCGAGACCCATCCGGGCTCGCGGGTTGCGCTGTTCGCGATCGACTCGAACGCGTAGGCGGACGCATCGGCCCGGTAGAACGACAGAGAGCGGTCGCGGATCTTGCCCTCGTCCGAGCCGAAGTACGGGTCGGGCTTCACCTTGATCTTCAGGCGGCTACCCTGCCAGGCGTAGGCGAGGTCAACGGCGCGCCCTCCCACGCCTCGCGACCACTGGTGATCTGCACGTCGAGCCTCCCGCGCTCGCGCAACCACCGGGCCACGATGCGCACCGCGACATCTTGCAGCAACAGCGTCCCCGAAACTGACACGTCTCCTCGTTTCCCTATCTTCCGATACGTTCGTCGGCCACACGCAGCCGCCGGCTCAAGACCTCGAGCAACTTGATGGCGATCGACGGGTGCTTCTCCAGCAGCGCCTTGAAGTCCCAACTCGAGAGCATCAAACACACGGTCTGATCGAGCGCACGGATCGTCGCCGAGCGTGGCGCCTGATCGAGAAGTGACATCTCGCCGAAGAAGTCGCCCGGCCCGAAGGCCCCCAGCGACGTCCCGTCGCGCAGGATCTCCACCCTGCCCGAGAGCACGAGGTAGAACGCCTGTCCCGGCGTACCCTGCGTCACGATGATCTGACCCGGCTGGTAGTAGGCCTCTTGGGCAACCGAGACAACGGCGGAGATCTCCTCGGGAGTGCAGTTCGCGAAGATCGGTACGCGAGCCAGGAAGTCCTCGTGTGCCACGTGCCGTCCCCCTCACTCGGTCATCGACGCCCCCCGGCGTCCCGTGCAAGGTGATTCTACCGCAGACGGGACCTTGCGTGATGCGTCACAATAGCGCCGAGCACTGACGCACGTGCGTACGAGGGGGATCGATGGGCAACAACGCACGCCGAAGAAACGAAGGGCTCCTTCTGTGGTTGAGGGCGGCCGCGATAGCCGCCGCGACGTACGGCGGGCTCGTCGGGCTGCAGTTCAGCCCCCCGTGGGGCGCCGCGCTTCTTGCATCCCTCGCCGGAGTCGCCGCGCTCGGCTCGGCGGACCTCGGTGTCATCGTGGCGGTCGTGTCGTTGGCCCTGCCCATCGCCGCCGCGAACCCGGTCTTCGGCATCGTCTTCCTGGTCCTGGGGCTCGTCGGTGTGCGCTACTTGGGCGCCGACGGCGGCCGCGCATTCCTGATCGTCGCGGCATCGGTGGCCGGGGCGTTCTTCGGCCCCGTCTGGGCGGCCGTCGCCGTGGCGGGCTATCTGATGAGCACCGGGTCCGCGGCCATGGCCGCCGCGGTCGCGTGTCTTGTCGTCGAGATCGCGGGCGTGGCACTCGGCTCGGCGGTGCGTCTGAGCGCCGCAACGATCGGTAGCGGAGCGCGGCCGATACTCGACCTCGCGAAGGCGCCCGAGTCGCTGTTCTCGGTAGAGTGGATAGCGAAGTCGTTCGGCGCGATCGACGCCAAGATGGTCGACGGCGTGATCGCGAGCGCCACCGGCATCCGCTACCCCCTCGCCTTCGTCTTGCAGCCCGCGATCTGGGCGGGCGGGGCCGCGGTCACCGCGATGCTCGTGCGCGAGGCGCGCCGGCGGAAGAGCCAGCCGCTCCTCTACGGCGCGGTCGCCGCGGGTACGCTCGTCACGGCTGCCGGCGTCGCACGTGCTCGCCTCGGTCGTCGGGCTCAAGCTCGACTGGGGCGCCGTCTCGCTGGCGACTGCGAGCTCGCTCGTCGCTGGCGCTCGGGTTCGCTCTGCTGTTCGAGCTCGTGTTCCCGATCATCCCTCCGGCCCCCAAAGCGGTGGTCGCGAGTCAGGGCTCCATGGCCGCCGAGGATGCCGACGTCGACGAGCTGCTGCGACTCGTTGCCACGTGCGAGGAGAAGCTCGCGACGGATCACACCACCGAGAAGGTGGTCATGATCACCGACATGAAGTCGTTCTCGAAGATGACCGAGGAAGACGGCAGCATCGTCACGGCGAAGGCCATCCAGCAACACCGCGACCTGCTGCTCCCGTTGATCGAATCGCACGGCGGCCACGGCAAGTCCACCGGCGGCGATGGGTTGGTCGCCGCTTTCGAGCAACCGGCCGAGGCGCTGGCAGCCGCTGTCGAGATGCAGCGGGCCCTGCAGCACCACAACGAGTCACATCCCGGCGGTCGAGAGATGTCCGTGCGAATCGGTGTGGCCCAAGGCGAGGTCGTGCTCGACAAGGGCGGCCGGCCGTTCATCGGCGCCGCGCTCAATACCGCAGCAAGGGTGATGAACCTCGCGGACGGCGGACAGGCCTTCACAACAGAAGACGTCGCTCGGCGGGCGGGCAAGGGCTTCGTCGTCCACTCACACGGCACGTTCCAGCTGAAGAACATCGCCGCGCCCGTCGAGGTGATCGAGGTGCTGTGGCATGACGACCAGACCGCTCAGGAGCCGCAGCGCTCCGCGGCCGAGTAGGGCATCCGGGAGCGCGGCTCGCGAGAAGCGAAGACCGCCTCGACGGCTGCGGCCGGAGACGGTCGTGTGTGTTCGATGGAGCTGGCGAGGGGACTCGAACCCCTAACCTACTGATTACAAATCAGTTGCGCTGCCAATTGCGCCACGCCAGCAGGACCGGAGCAGTGTAGCGCGACCCCTTCCGGACGTGCCACTCGCGCGATCCTAGCAGGCGCGACAGCGGTTGACCTGGACCTCCATCTTGCGCTTGACCCGCTGCAAGGGCGTTGTCGACCGCTTTGGTGTGCCGCCCCAGCTTGTCTGCGATCTCCTGATAGGAGGAGCCGCCGGTGTACAGCCGAAGCACGTCGTGCTCGAAGCCCGACAACGCCTCGACCACGCCGCTGCGGATGTAGTCGCTCTCCCACGTGCCCACCACGATCTCGGCGGGATCACATATGCCCTTGACGGCGATGATGTCGGAGAGCAAACGATCGCCGTCGTCGTCAGGAGCGGCCGAGCGTGACAGGGAGACGTAGCCGTTGAGCGGCGAGTGCTTGCGGCGCGTGGCCGCCTTGACCGCGGTTATCATCTGCCGGGTCACGCACAACTCGGCGAACGAGTGGAAGCTCGCCTCGCGGCCGGGGTCGTAGTCACGAATCGCCTTGAACAGGCCGATCATGCCCTCTTGGATGATGTCGTCTCGGTCAGCACCCACGAGGAAGTACGAGCGCGCCTTCGAACGGATGAGCGGGCGATACCGCTTCACCAGTTCGCATGCCGCCAGCTGATCCCCGTTGCGCGAAGCGACGACCAAAGACTGGTCTCCACCCCGCGAGCAGTGCGAGTGGTGCCCGACACTCCCCTTTTGTACGCCCAAGCGATGCCCCCTAGAATCGCTCCCCCTGATCGTCCCGGAGGGTGGACGGCGCCAAGAACGGCGCAGCTATATGAATATGTATTAGGAACGTAGCGTTAGCCGGACGTGCGGTCAAGGGCTGCCGCCGTCGAATGTGCTCGCCGTGACAAGGTGCGGTCGGGCAGGGACTGAGCGCTGCTACTCCAGGCCCCGCGCCCAGCGGGCAAGCCGCTCGGCCACGTCGGAGTCGATGCGGCACTCGACAGTACTGCGGGTCTCACCACACGGGGTGTGCTCGCGCCACGAGGCCTCCTCGGCGCGCAACTCGCGCGCGAACTCCGCCGAGGAACGACGCGCCACGCCCCGCCCGAACACCGCCCACTGCGTCTGCGCGTCGCTCGTGACGACCTCGACGTGGTCGCCGCGCTCCCGCGCGACGCGAGCGAGCGACTCAACGACGGCATCTGCTTCCATGCCGAAGCGCGAGAACACGACGGTCACACCCGATGTCTCGATGGGGCTCACCGGTCGACTGGGGGTTGGCGCCGCCATCGAAGACGACCGTGGCGTCCCACTCACCGCACGCGAAGGCGGCCACATCCGAGATCAGCGCGACCCGCGCGCTGTCGAGATCGTCATCGGCCAGATCCCGGTACGGAGGCGTGAGCCGGATGACGTTGTAGCCGTCGACGAGCAGCACCCTGCGCATCTACGGCGCCCCGTGCGTGCGCCGCAACCACTCGTACGCAAGCGCCGTCGCGGCTTGAGCGACGTTGAGCGATCCGACCTTGCCCGCCTGAGGGAGACGCACGAGGAAGTCGCATGTCTCGGCGGTAAGGCGTGCGAGCCCCTCGCCCTCCGAGCCCATCACGAGCACGATGCGTCCCTCGAGCGGCGCGTCCCACACCGACTGCTCGGCCTTCTCAGACGCGCCCGCGACCCAGAAGCCTGCTGCCTTGAACTGCTCGAGGCAGCGCACGAGGTTCGGCTCTTGCACGAGCGGCACGTGCGCCAGCGCGCCGGCCGCGGACTTCCACGCCGCGGGCGTGACCGCGGCGCTGCGGCGCTTCTGAACCAGGACGGCGGCCGCGCCCACGACCTCCGCGGTACGTGCGACCGCACCGAGGTTCCCGGGGTCGGTGACGTGGTCGAGCGCGATCACAAGCGCGCTCTCCCGCCCCTCGACGGCCCTGAGCACGTCGGCCAGCGCCGTGTAGCGAAACGGCGCGGCCACGGCCATCACGCCCTGATGCGCTCCGCGCTCGCTCTCGCGGTCGAGGTCGCGCCTGGGCACAGTGGAGACAGGCACGCCCGCCTGGCGGGCAAGTCGCTCGATCTCGCCGAGCGGCCGATCGCCCTTGCTGCCCTCGGCCAGCATGATTCGCTCGAGCGGCATCGCCGCACGAAGCGCTTCAAGGACGGCGTTTCTGCCTTCGATCATTCACCGCGCGCTAGCCGCCAAAGGTGACCCGCGCGCCTTGCGGCGTGTCCTCGACGGCGATGCCAAGCTCGGCCAGCCCGTCTCGGACGGCGTCCGCCCGGCCCCAGTCCTTCTCGGCGCGAGCGGCCGAGCGGCAGGCAAGCAGGCAGTCGACCGCCTCCTCGGGATCCTCGCCCTTGTAGCCGGCGACGTCGCACGCCAGCGTGACGACCTCGTCCGGGTAGCAGCACGTCTGCGGTTCGGCGATCTCGATGCCCAGCACGCCGAGAAGCTCGACCACGAGTTCCTCCGCTTCGAGCAGGGCGTCCTTGTCCTCCATGCACAGGTCGACCTGGTAGTCGGCGAGAAAGACGTTCGCGGCCTTGGCGAGCTCGAAGACGGCTGCAAGCGCGCCCGCGGTGTTGAAGTCATCGTCCATCTCGGCTTCGAACTTCTCGCGAGCGGCGGTGATGTGCAGCTTCAGACCGCTGCACGCGCCTTCGGGCGCACCGAGGCCACACGCTGCCAGGTCGCGCGCCCAGCGCAGGTTGCGCACGAGGTTCTCGAGGCGGTCGTAGGCGTGCGTGGTGTCGTCGAGGCGCGAGTCCGAGAAGTCGAGTGGGCTGCGGTAGTGGGTCTGAAGCATCAGCAGCCGGATGACCGCCGTGGGATAGCGCTCCTGGACCTCCTTGAGCAGCAGGAAGTTGCCGAGTGACTTGCTCATCTTCTCGGCGTTGACCTGCAGCATGCCGCCGTGCAGCCAGTAGCGCACGAACGGCTGTCCCGTCGCGGCCTCAGACTGCGCGAGCTCGTTCTCGTGGTGCGGGAAGGTGAGATCCGCGCCGCCGCCGTGGATGTCGAAGGTCACGCCGAGCTCTTGCTCCGACATGACCGAACACTCTATGTGCCACCCCGGACGACCGTCGCCCCAGGGGCTCGGCCAGTGCGGCTCGCCCGGCTTGCACGACTTCCACAACGCGAAGTCGAGCGGGTCGCGCTTGCGGTCGTCGACCTCGACACGCGCGCCCGCGTGCATCTCGTCGATGTCTCGGCCGGAGAGCTTGCCGTAGCCGGGGAAGCTGCGCACCGAGAAGTACACGTCGCCGTCGACGACATAGGCGTGCCCGCGATCGATGAGCCGCTCGATCATCCCGATCATCTGCGGGATCGTCTCCGTGCACATCGGGCGCACCGTCGGGTCTTCCACACCGAGGGTGCGCATCGCCGAGATGAACGCCTCGGTGTACTCCTCGGCCACCTCGGACGCGGGACGGCCTTCCTCGTTGGCTCGGTTGATGATCTTGTCGTCGACGTCGGTGATGTTCTGCACGAAGCGGACGTCGAAGCCCTTCCACTCGAGGTAGCGGCGGATCACGTCGAAGGACAGGAACGTGCGGGCGTTTCCGATGTGGATGTGGTTGTAGACCGTGGGTCCGCACACGTACATCGAGACCTTGCCCGGGTCGCGCGGCACGAACTCCTCTTTGGACCTGGTCAGTGTGTTGTAGACACGCATCGTCGCTCTCGTCCTCCATGCCGGCGGGCGCGGCCCGCTGACTGCGGGTCGCCGATCAGATCTCCCAGTACTTGTCGTCGAACTCGACTCTCAGACGCTCGTCGCCGTCCACCGGACACGCGAGCCCGTCATCGGGTTGAGCGGAGTCGGCGGCCACCGCCTCGGGTTCGCCGCTCTGCTCGGCGGCCGTATCGCGAGACGCTGCCACCTGCTTCTCGAGGCGGTCGATGCGGCGCTGAAGGCAGCGGAACATCTCGACCACCGGGTCGGGCAGGTCCTCGTGATGCAGGTCGACCGCTTCGACGCGCTCGCCGGAGCGCACGACCACGCGGCCCGGCACGCCGACGACGGTGCAGTTGGGCGGCACGTCATCGATCACGACCGCACCGCCTCCCACCTTGCTTCCGCGCCCGACCGTGATGTTGCCGAGCACGGCCGCCCCGACGCCCACGACGACGCAGTCCTCGAGCGTGGGATGTCGCTTGCCGGTCTCTTTGCCGGTACCGCCAAGCGTCACTCCTTGGTACAGCGTCACATCGTTGCCGATGATCGCCGTCTCACCGATCACGACACCCGAGCCGTGGTCGATGAAGAACCGGTCGCCCACGGTGGCGCCGGGATGGATCTCGATGCCGGTGAGCCAACGCGCAACCTGCGAGAACCAGCGCGAGATGCCGTGACGGCCGTGACTCCACAGCCAGTGGTTGAAGCGGTGGGCCCACAAGGCATGCAGCCCGGGGTAGTTGAACAGGACGCTCAGCGTTGAGGTCGCCGCTGGATCGCGCTCTTTGACCGCGCGTATGTCGTCTGCGATTCGCACGAAGAACCGACCGCCGCCCCGTCCAGTAGTCTCGCCGCGATGCGGCCACCGCCACAGTCTAGCAGGAGTTACGGCGCGCTCACGCCCGCCTGAGCAGGGCCACTGCGTAGGCGGCGACGCCCTCTCGGCGGCCCGTGAAGCCAAGGCCCTCGGTGGTCGTGGCCTTCACGCCAACTCGGTCGACCTCGACGCCCATCGCCCGAGCGAGATTGGCTCGCATCGCCTCGCGGTGAGGCGCGATCTTCGGCTCCTCGAGCACGAGCACGCAGTCCGCGTCCTCGAGCACGAAGCCGCGCTCGGCCACGAGTTGGGCCACGCTGGCCCAGGAGAAGCAGGGAGTCGGCATCCTTGTACTGCGTGTCCGTGTCCGGGAACAGCCGGCCGACGTCGCCCTCGCGCAGCGCGCCGATGAGCGCGTCCATCAGCGCGTGCGCGAGAACGTCCGCGTCCGAGTGCCCGGCCAGTCCGCGATCGTGGTCGATGCGCACGCCGCCGAGCACCAGAGCACGGTCCTCGGCGAACTCGTGGACGTCGAAACCGATTCCGATACGCATCGCTACTCCCGCCCCTGGCGGCGCCCGAGGACAGCCTCGGCGAATGCGTGGTCCTCGGGCACGGTGATCTTGATGTTGTCGCGCGGCCCCTCGAACACCATCACCGCACCGCCGTTGCGCTCGACGAGCGCGGCGTCGTCCGTACCGAGATAGCCGTCCCTGCGCGCGGACTCGTGCGCCGAGCGCAGCGCGCCTGCGCGAAACACCTGCGGCGTCTGGACCGCCCATATCCGCGAGCGGTCGGGCGTGTCGACGATGTGCCCGCCCTCGACGGTCTTCAACGTGTCGACCGAGGGGTGGCCGACAACGACCCCGTCGATCCCGGGGCGCGCCTCGAGCATCTCGAGCGCTCCGGTCGCGGTCTCGGGGCGAAGCAGCGGCCTCGCTCCGTCGTGCACCAAGACGATCTCCGTGTCGCTCGGGACCGAGGCCAGCCCTGAGGCCACCGACTCTTGGCGCGTCCGGCCACTCGCCGCGAACACGACCGGCGTCGTCAGGTCGAGAGGGCCAACCGCGCGGTCGCGAAACTCGTCGAGCCGCTCTGGATCGCACACGAGCACGATCGAGTTCAGGCCGCACGATTCCAGCGCACTCAGAGACCAGGAGACAACCGGCCGCCCGGCAACCTCGGCGAGCTGCTTGCCCTCTGTCCGGCCAAAGCGCTCGCCGCTGCCGCCGGCAACGACGATCGCGACTGTGACGACCTCGCTCACCCGGACGCCTCGGCGGCTGCGACTCGGGCCGGTCGAGCGAAGATCATGCGCCCGGCCGAGGTCTGCAGAACCGATGTGACCTCGACTTCGGCGTCTGTGCCCACAAGCCCTCGCCCTTCCTGAACGACCACCATCGTCCCGTCCTCGAGGTATCCCACGCCTTGGCCGGGCTCCTTGCCCGCCTTTGCGACGTGCAGATGGATGTCGTCGCCGGGCAGGAAGCTCGGCCTGAGCGACGCCGCGGCCTCGTTGAGGTTGAGCACCTCTATCGCCCTCAGTCGCGCCACCTTGCCCAGGTTGTAGTCGACCGTCACCAGCACCCCGCTCGAATCGGTGGCCAGCCGCATCAGCTTCTCATCGACCGCAGCGGTATCAGCGTAGTCCACCTCGAAGATGTCGACCACGTCTTTGTCGGGCAGTGTCGCCAGCAGGTCGAGACCGCGACGTCCGCGCATGCGTTTGCCGTCGTCCGCGGAGTCGGCGAGAGTCTGCAGCTCGGCCAGGACGAAGCGGGGCACCCGAATGCGACCGGGCATGAAGCCGATCTCCTGCATCTGCTGAAATCGTCCATCGATCACCGCACTCGTGTCGAGGATCAGCAGCCGTTCCTCGGCGGTGACGAGCTCTGCCGCCGAGAGCCGCGGGAAGAGCGCTGCGAACTCCCTGCGCCGAGTGAGCGCGATCGAGATCGCGAGGTACGAACACACGATGGACAGCAGGATCATGACAACCGCAGCGAGACCCTGCGGTTGCAGCATCCTCAGGGGTTGCGCTGCAAGAAACGCGACGACGAGACCAACGACGAGACCGATCGTCCCCAAGATCAGCTCGGCGGCTGAAACCTCGGAGATCTTGGCCTGGGCGCGAATCCAGGCGGATGTGAGTTCTCTGCCGACGATGCCGCCAAGCACGAACCCGATGGAGCCTCCCAGAATGATGAACAGGAAGATGACGTAGCTCTGAGGCAACCCGGGAATCTGCGCTTGCCAGTCGACGGCCTGAGCGACTGCATATCCACCCAGGAGTCCCGCCGTGACGAGCACGAAGCGGGTTATCGCCTGGATCATGTGGACGGCGTGAGCGGCTCAACTGGTCCGCCTCGCCCTCACCTCCTCTCGCACCGGACGACCCGGCGCAGTCGAACTGTCTCTTCGCATACGCTCGCACGCCTCGCGGGTCCGGCCGAGCTCCGCGCGTCTACACCGACACGTGAGCGCGCAGCCGCGCGAGTCCGCTGATGATGGCGCGGGCTCTGCGTTCGCCCACCCCATCGACAGCGTCGAGGTCCGCCTGTGATGCGCGCGCGATCTCGGGGAGTGTGGAGAAGCGCTCCACGATCCGAGAGATCACGCTACTGGGTAACATCGGTATCTGAGCCAGCGCACGATAGCCTTTTGGCCGCAAGTGCTGCTCGGCGTGCTCCGGCGATTTGAGGCCCAGCTCGTGCGCGACAACGTCGGGCTCGAGCAGCCGCTCGGGCGGCAGTGCCGAGAGCCGATCCTTCACGGCTGCCGCCCGCCTCGCCGAGACATCGGCCGCGTAGTCGCGAATCACCAGAGAGTACTGCTCCTCGACTCCCGCGGTGAGCTCGTCGGACTGCATGCGGACGAGCCTTCCCTCGGTACCGAGCTGGAGCATGTAGCGACCCACCTCTCGCGAGACCCGGCGCACGAGGTCGAATCGGCCGACGACCTCGTCCACGTCCTGCAGCGTGACGAGATCCTCGAACTCCAGGAGTGTGAGCCGCTCAAGCATCTCGTCGAGGCGGCTGCGGTAGTTCTGCAGGGTCTGCAGCGCCTGGTTGGCCTTGGCCAGCACGACATCGATGTCATCAAGCGTGATCCGCTGACCCGCGTAGTACAGGTTCACCATGTTGCGCCGCTGGGAGATCGCGACCACGAGCGCCTTGGTCTGCCGACTCACGCGCTCGGCCGTCCGGTGCCGCATTCCGGTCTCTGCGGTAGGCAGCGTGGGGTCGGGGATCAGATGCACGTTGGCTTTGAGCACCCGCTCCACCTGGGTATCGAGCAGGATCGCCCCGTCCATCTTCGCAAGCTCGAACAGGCGCTGGGAGGTGAACGGCATGTCGATCACGAAGCCCCCGTCGCTGATCGCGTCGAGGACCTCGGCCTCGCCGATGACGATGAGCGCGCCGGTCCGTGCCGAGATGACCATGTCGAGCCCCTCGCGCAGCTTGGTCCCGGGAGCCACCTTGCTGAGCTCCGCACCCAACGCTGCTTGGAGCCTTCGCGGATCCGGCACAGTTCCCCCTACCCTAGCTTGAACGTCACTGAAGTCACGCGAAGTACATTCCCCGCGCCTGGCTCAGGCCCGCCTACACCTTACCAAGCGCGTCCGACAGCAGCTTGACCGGCACAAGCGCGCCGGCGTCAGCGCCCGTCAGCGACGGCACCGAGGCGCCGACGACTCGCTTGAGCCCGAAGCGCTCCGCCTCGCGGAGCCTCGCGGCAGCGTGGGACACCGGCCGCACGTGCCCGGTGAGCCCCACCTCACCGAAGGCGGCAACGTCGAGTCCCACGGGGGTGTCGCGCAGAGCCGACGCCAGCGCCATCGCGAGAGGCAGGTCCACGGCGGGTTCCGCGATCCGCAGACCTCCGGCCACCGAGACCAGCACGTCCTGTCCCGCGAACGACAGCCCGCACCGGCGCTCGAGCACCGCGACGACCTGCAGCAGCCGTGCGGTCTCGACACCCGTCGCAAGGCGTCGCGGCGCCGGAAGGTAGCTTGGCGTCACAAGCGCCTGGATCTCCACGAGCAACGGCCGGGAGCCCTCGACTGCGGCCATGACCACCGAGCCGGCGACCGCTTCGGTGCGCTCGGCGAGCAGCGTGGCAGATGGAGCACCCACGCCAAGAAGCCCCTTCTCGGTCATCTCGAAGATGCCGATCTCGCTTGCCGAGCCGAAGCGGTTCTTGACCGCACGTACGATGCGGAAGGCGTGGTCACGGTCCCCTTCGAAGTAGAGCACGGCATCGACCATGTGCTCGAGTACGCGCGGTCCGGCGATCGCACCGTCCTTGGTCACGTGACCGACTATCAGCGTGGTCACGCCGAGGTCCTTGGCGACGCGCGTGAGACGCGCGGTACAGGCGCGAACCTGGCCCACACTCCCCGGCGCACCAGCGAGTTCGGGGTCGAACGCGGTCTGGATGGAGTCGAGCACGAGCACCGCAGGCCGGCGGTCGCTGACGACCCGCTCGACCACGGTCACGTCGAGCTCCGGCAGCAGCACGACGTTCGAGGAGTCGGCGCCGAGCCGCCTGGCGCGCATCCCCACTTGCTGAGGGGACTCCTCGCCGCACACGTAGAGCACCTCACCGCCACCCGCGGCGATCGCCTGGGCGGCCTGGAGCAGCAGCGTGGACTTGCCGATTCCCGGCTCTCCCCCGAGCAAGACCAGTGAGCCCGCGACAAGCCCGCCACCAAGCACGCGGTCGAGCTCGGGCACTCCCGTGGGCAGCCTCGGGGCCTCCTGCGCGCCGGCATCGGTGAGTGAGACCGGCGTCGCCGAGGCGCGAACAGCCCGGCCCGAGCCGGAAGCCGGCCGCTCGATCTCCTCCACGTAGGTGCCGAACTCGCCGCATTCGGCGCATCGGCCCACCCAGCGCGGAGCACCGGCGCCACATGTCTGACACCGCCAGACGGTGCGGGTCTTGGCTGCCACCCTCTAC
This sequence comes from uncultured Actinomycetes bacterium, assembly GCA_963726325.1. Taxonomy (GTDB): domain Bacteria; phylum Actinomycetota; class Coriobacteriia; order Anaerosomatales; family PHET01; genus CAVPCY01. Next base: position 157,833 of record CAVSCA010000006.1, read on the forward strand.
TCGCCCGACGCGCCACCGGCGCTCTGCCCGCCGCGCGACTTGCGCGGGGCGCGCGGCGCGGACGGCGCGGTCTCGGCCGGCTCTTGGTCGGGATGGCGGCTCGTCGGAACGGCAACCACGCCCTCGCCCTTGCGAAACGCGAGGGCTCCGTCGTCATCGACGTACGCCTCGATGACATCTCCGGCCTGCCAGTTCCCGCCGAGAATCTGCTCGGAGAGCGGGTCCTCGATGAGGCGCTGGATCGAGCGGCGCAGCGGCCGCGCACCGAGTGCCGGGTCGAAGCCCTCCTTGGCCAACAGCAGGCGGGCCTCCTCGGTGAGCGAGATGCCCATGCCGTGCAGCATGAGTTGATCGCGGGTGCGAGACACCATCAGGTCGACGATCTGCTCGATCTCGGGCTCGCTCAGGTCGTGGAAGACGATGACCTCGTCGACACGGTTGAGGAACTCGGGGCGGAACAGCGTCTTGAGCTCGCCGGTGACTCGCTGCTTGACGTCCTCGTAGGAAAGCCCCTCGGTGGTGCGCGGGCCGAAGCCCAGCGAGGTGTTCTTGATGATGTCGCGCGCGCCCACGTTGCTGGTCATGATCACGATGGCGTTCTTGAAGTCGACCTTGCGACCCTGCGCGTCGGTCAGTCGCCCCTCCTCGAGGATCTGCAGGAGCACGTTGAAGACGTCCGGGTGGGCCTTCTCGATCTCGTCGAACAGGATCACCGCGTACGGCTTGCGGCGAACGAGCTCGGTGAGCTGCCCGCCGTCGTCGAAGCCGACGTAGCCGGGAGGCGAGCCGATGAGCCGCGAGACGGTGTGCTTCTCCATGTACTCGCTCATGTCGAGAGAGATCAGCCGGTCCTCGCTGCCGAAGAGGAACTCGGCGAGCGCCTTGGCCAGCTCGGTCTTTCCCACGCCGGACGGGCCGAGGAAGATGAACGAGCCGCCGGGACGGCGCGGGTCCTTGAGCCCGGCGCGGGCGCGGCGTATCGCCTTCGAGACCGCCGTGACGGCCTCGTCCTGACCCACGATGCGCTCGTGGAGCACGTTCTCCATCCGCAGCAGCTTGGCCGTCTCCTCCTCGGTGAGGTCGGTGACGGGCACGCCGGTCCACATCGAGACGACCTCGGCGATCTCCTTCTCGGTCACCTCGACCACACGGCGGACATCGGGCTTGAGCCACTCCTCTTCCATCACGCGCTTCTCGGAGAGGATCTGCTTCTCGACGTCGCGCAGCGACGCGGCCTTCTCGAACTCCTGGGCCTCGATCGCGGCTTCCTTCTCGGCACGCACCTGGCGAAGCCGGTCGTCGACCTCGCGCACGCCGGGAGGCGCGGTCATCATGCGGATACGCATCTTGGCGCCCGCCTCGTCGATGAGGTCGATCGCCTTGTCGGGCAGGAAGCGGTCCGAGATGTAGCGGTCGGCGAGTGTCGCCGCCGCATCGATCGCGTTGTCGGTGATCGAGACGCGGTGGTGCGCCTCGTAGCGGTCGCGCAGCCCCTTGAGGATCAGGATCGTCTCGGCGACGGAGGGCTCGCCCACCTGGATGGGCTGGAAGCGGCGCTCGAGCGCCGGGTCCTTCTCGACGTACTTCCGGTACTCGTCGAGCGTGGTCGCACCGATCGTCTGCAGCTCGCCGCGGGCAAGCGCCGGCTTGATGATGCTGGCTGCGTCGATCGCGCCCTCGGCCGCACCTGCGCCCACGAGCGTGTGCATCTCGTCGACGAACAGGATGACGTCACCGCGTTCGCGGATCTCCTTCATGACCTTCTTCAGGCGGTCCTCGAACTCACCGCGGTACTTGCTTCCCGCGACGAGCGCCGCGAGGTCCAGGGTGTAGAGCTGCTTGTCCTTGATGGTCTCAGGCACCTGGTCGCTCGAGATGCGCTGCGCGAGCCCCTCGGCAACGGCGGTCTTGCCGACGCCCGGCTCCCCGATGAGCACGGGGTTGTTCTTGGTGCGGCGCGACAGGATCTGCATGACGCGCTCGATCTCGTTGCTGCGCCCGATGACCGGGTCGAGCTTGCCCTCGCGGGCCTGGCGCGTCAGGTTGCGCCCGAACTCGTCGAGTATCGACTGCCCGCCGGAGCCGCCACGGCGCTCCTCGCCCATCTCGGGCTGCTTGCCGTAGTGACCCGACAGCAGCTGGATGACGGCCGAGCGGACCTTCTCCAGGTCCGCGCCGAGATTGAGCAGCACCTGCGCCGCCACGCCTTCGCCTTCGCGGATCAGCCCGAGCAAGATGTGCTCGGTGCCGATGTAGTTGTGGCCCAGTTGCAGCGCCTCTCTGAGCGAGAGCTCGAGGACCTTCTTGGCGCGCGGCGTGAACGGGATGTGGCCGGTCGGCACGAACGTGCCCCTGCCGATGAGATCCTCGACCTGCGCATGCACGTCTTCCAGCGAGATGTTGAGTGACTCGAGCGCCTTGGCGGCGATGCCGTCCTGCTCGCGAATCAGCCCGAGCAGCAAGTGCTCGGTGCCGATGTAGTTCTGATTGAGCATGCGCGCTTCTTCTTGGGCGTAGACGACCACCCTGCGCGCCTTCTCCGTGAATCGCTCGAACATGGAGCGCCCTTCCTATGGAACCGGCCACGTTGCCCACCGGAGCGGCTACAGCTTGTATCGGGAGTATACCCGCCGACCATGACAGCCACCGGGTGAGTGATGCCTATTGAGCAAGACCGGTGCCACAAATTTGAGTGCGTCGGGACTGAGATTTCCGAGGCCGATCGAAGCTCGGCCGACGTGACCCGGCAGGACGCTCAGGCCTCCGGCCGCATGTGCGGGAAGAGAAGCACGTCTCGGATAGACGCCGAATCGGTGAGCAGCATGACGAGCCGATCGATGCCGATACCGAGCCCACCCGCCGGCGGCATGCCGTACTCCTGCGCGCGCAGGTAGTCCTCGTCGACCCACATCGCCTCGTCGTCACCGGCGTCCTTGGCGGCGGCCTGCGCCTCGAAGCGGGCGCGCTGGTCGACCGGGTCCACCAGCTCCGAGAACGCGTTGGCGAACTCTCGGCCCGTGATGATGAGCTCGAACCGATCGGTGAGTTCCGGGTCGGCGTCGTTGCGGCGAGCGAGCGGCGAGGTCTCCGCGGGATACATCGTCACGAACGTGGGCTGCACGAGCGTGTGCTCGACGAGCTTCTCGAACAGCTCGGTAAGCAGCTTGCCGGCGCCCCATGACGGCTCGGCGGGTACCTCGTGCTGTGTCGCAGAGCGCCCGCAACTCCTCCAGCGGCGTGTGGACGCTCACCTCGGTACCGCAGGCTTCGCTCGTGAGCTCGGCCATCGTGGCTCGGCGCCATGGCGCAGCAAGCGACACCGCGGCGCCTTGGTACTCGATCTCGAGCGTCCCGAGCACGTCGCTCTGCGGCGTGCGCGATGATGCCCTCGGTGAGCGCCATCATCGACTCCATGTTGCCGAACGCCTGATACGCCTCGAGCATCGTGAACTCGGGGTTGTGCCGAGGAGACATCCCCTCGTTGCGGAACGAGCGGTTGATCTCGTAGACCCGCTCGAAGCCGCCCACGAGCAGCCGCTTCAGATAGAGCTCGGGCGCGATGCGCAGGTAGAGCGGCATGTCGAGCGCGTTGTGGTGCGTGACGAAGGGCTTCGCGGTGGCACCGCCGGGAATCGGCTGCAGCATCGGAGTCTCGACTTCGAGATAGCCCTGCGACTCCATGTAGCGCCGGATCGCCGCGACGATCTTGAAGCGAGTCTCGAACACCGAGCGGACCTCGGGGTTCGCGATCAGATCGACGTAGCGCTGCCGATAGCGGGTCTCGGTGTCCGTGAGCCCGTGGTACTTCTCGGGAAGCGGAGAGAGCGACTTCGACAGCAGCCTCAACTGCGGTGGGCTGAACCGATAGCTCGCCGCGACGGGAACGCAAGACGTTGCCGGTCGCCCCCACCCAGTCGCCCAGATCGAGGTCCTTGGCCGCCTCGAAGCCCTCGTCTCCGAGCACGTTGAGGCGACAGAAGAGCTGCACTTCGCCGGTTGCGTCACGCAGAACCAAGAACGCGAGCTTGCCCTGGTCACGCTTGGCGACGAGCCGGCCGGCTATCGTGACGACGTCCTCGGTCTCGGCGCCGTCGGCGAGCTCGGAGTAGCGCTCGGCAAGCTGGGCGGCGCGAGCGGTGACTTCGAAGCCGTTGACGAACGGCTCCACGCCGGCCGCACGAAGAGCATCGAGCTTGGCTCGGCGGACGACGAACGGATCGTCGTCGAGAGGAGCGCCGCTCGTGGGCTCGTCGGACATGGCGACTAGCGCTTGATCGACTTAACGACGTACTCGATAACCGAGCCGCGAGGCGTCGTGACCTGAACGGTCTCGCCGCGCTTCCGACCCATGATGGCCTGACCAACCGGTGACTCGTTGCTGATCTTGCCCTTCGCGGGGTCGGCCTCGGCCGAGCCGACGATCTGGTAGTCGTGCTTCTCGCCGGTGTCGACCTCTTCGAGGGTCACGTGGCACCCGAGCGTCACCTTGGTAGGGGCGCTCTTGGGTGTGTCGATGATCGTCGCGTTGGCGAGAATCTGGTTGATCTCGATGATGCGGCTCTCGACCCACGCCTGCTCGTTCTTGGCGTCGTCGTACTCGGAGTTCTCGGAGATGTCGCCAAACTCCTTGGCTTCCTTGATGCGCTCGCCCACCTCACGACGGCGAACCGTCTCGAGGTGGCGGAGCTCGTCCTCCAGTTTGGTCTGACCCTCGGGAGTGAGGGCGATCTCCTTGTGCATGAACCACTCCTGTGTGTCGCTCGACGAGCAGATGCTGCTCGTCGGTAGCGTACGGGCTGCCCCTGGTTACGGGAGCAGCCCGCCGAAATGTCCACGAAAGTATAGCCGATGAACTCGCGCTGACAACCCGCAGGTGACGTTCAGGCCAGTCAGCGAGGCTCCGCGGCATCGTGCGCGAAGCGTCAGACGGCCGAGTCCTCGGGCTTCTTGGCCTCATCGGCCGCGGCGTCGGACTTCGCCTCAGTGATCTCCTTGGGGACCTCGTCCTCGTCCTTGGCCTCCATGCCCTCCTTGAGGTCCTTCATCGTCCTGCCAAACATCTTGCCGAGCTTGGGCAGCTGCTTGGGGCCGAAAAGGATGAGTACGACCACGAGAATCGCAATGATCTCCCACCCACCAGGTCGCCACATGAAACATGCACCTCCGTTTGAACAGGCCGATGCCGGTCGGCCGCGTATTCACCGCAAGCTAGGGTACCGCAACTATCATGCCCCGACCACGGCTTCCGTACGCGACAGGTAGTACAGCGTGTGAAGAAGCTCGCGAACAGGGTCGGTGTTGTGGATGGTCACGCAGTCCGGAACGGCCACCAGCGCGGGCGAGTAGTTGAGCAGGACGCGGATGCCCGCGGAGCACAACTGGTTCGCCGCCAACTGCGCGTGCTCGGGGGGGACTGCGATGACCCCGAACTTGATTCCCTGCTCGCTCACGACGCGGGGCAGGTCGCTCACGTCGCGCACGATGAGATCGCCGATGCGGCTGCCCACCTTGCGAGAATCGTTGTCGAAGATGGCGGCCACCACGAATCCGCGATCCCTCAGCCCATCGTAGCTCGCGATCGCCGAGCCCAGGTTGCCCGCACCGATGATGGCGATGCGGTGGGCGTGGTCGGAGCCCAGAATGCGTTGGATGCGGTCGATGAGCAGCGAGATGTCGTACCCCACGCCACGCTTGCCGAAAGAGCCGAAGAAGGCCAGGTCGCGGCGTATCTGCGCGGCGTTGACGTCCGAGAGTTCCGAGAGCTTGGCCGACGACACGGTCTGACGGCCCTCTCCGCGCAGGTGGAGCAGCACGTTCAAGTACTGCGGAAGCCGCTCGATCACGCCCTGAGGAACGCGATGCCCTGTCTGAGTGACCCTCACAAGAATGCCTCGAATCGCTGCCGGACGATTCAGGAACTGCCCCTAGGTATCGTAACAACTGTTACAAGCGCTCACAAGAAGCTGGGCGCGCCAATTCGCCGCAATCGGCGAGCGGCTCAGGCTTGAGCGCCTTGCTCCCCCTCGATGAGCCCAAGAACGTCGGCGCGTGTGACGATACCGATGAGCCGTCCCTCCCCCACGACCAGCAGCGCTCCGGGCTTGTCCTTGGCCAAGCGAGGGATGAGCGACTCCACGGGAGCATCGGCGGAGACCGTGAGCTCCGCCAGATCCCTCGAGGTCACCTCGACGGTCCGCACGAAGGGCCAGTCGGTTCGGTCGACGCTCTTGACGTCGGGCAGCGTGACGAGCCCCACGATCGAGCCGTCGTGAATGACCGGGTACCGGCTGTGCCTCGCGCCCAGGAAGTAGCGGTGCACGAGATCGTCGAGCGTGAGCTCGCCATCGACGTACTCAGGCGAGGCGGTCATGACCCGCGAGACGCTGACGCCCTCGAGCCGAGAGCGCACCACCTGCTGGCGGTATGCCTGGCCGGCGAGCGAGGCGATGAACCAGCCGATCAGACCGAACCAGATGAGATCGACTCGTCCGCTCAGCACGCCCAGCACCGCCCACGCCACCATCGCCCACCCGATCAGCTGGCCGACGGTGCACGCCCATCTCGTTGCCTTGAGCACGTCGCCCGTGATCGCCCACAGCACCGAGCGGAGCACCCTGCCTCCATCGAGCGGGAAGCCTGGCAGCAGGTTGAACAGACCCACGGCGAGGTTGATCGCCGAGAGATAGCGGAGCGGAGCCCACACCCACCACTCGGTCCGAGCGGCGACGGCGGCGACGAAGGCCACGAAACACAGCAGCGCCAGGACCAGGCTCATGCCCGGTCCGGCGGCAGCCATCAGGAACTCGCGACCGGGCGAGCGGGGTTCGTCGTCCATCTGCGCGACGCCGCCGAAGATGAACAGCGTGATCCGGTCGACGTTCCCGCCCTCCGCCTTGACGACGAGCGAATGGCTGAGCTCGTGAGCCAAGACGGACAGGAAGAACAGCAGCGTCGTCACGCATGCCACCAGCACCGTCAGCCACACGGGGGCGCCGTTCGCCTGCGGGATCGAAGGGAAGTAGCTGCGAGCAAGAGAGAAGGCGACCAGCCCGAAGATGACGAGCCAACTCGCGTTGACCTCCACGGGAATCCCGAAGACCTTGCCAATGCGAAGCGAAGGAACGTCGAACAAGTGGCCGCCCTCTCTGATGGGCGGGCGCCTCGCGTGAAGGCGCCCGCCCTTGGTGCCTCGCCTAGAACTCCGCGCCCTGCAGCGCAGAAGCGCACACGCAGGAGCGCTCGGTCGGCAGCTTGGGGATGATCCCGTAGATCAGGTCCTTGACCTTGCTGTTGTTCTCGTTGAACACACGGATGACCTCTTCGTTGCTGACCGGAGGAACCCCCTCCATGCCGGCATCGTAGTCGGTTATCAGCGATATGTTCACGTAGCAGATCTCGAGCTCGCGGGCGAGATAGCACTCGGGGTACTGGGTCATGTTGATGACCTCCCAGCCCTGGGAGGCGAACCACTTCGATTCGGCGCGCGTGCCGAATCTCGGTCCCTGGATCACCACAACGGTCCCTGAGGGGTGCGCCGTGATGCCGAGCCCACCGGCAACGTCGATGGCGACCTGACGCATCGTGGGGCAGTAGGGATCCGCCGAGGAGACGTGGGTGGTGATCGGGCCGTCGTAGAACGTGTCCTTTCGCCCGCTGGTGCGGTCGACGAACTGATCGCAGATGACGAAGTGGCCGGGCTCAACGTGCTTCTGAAGCGAACCGCACGCGTTCGGGCCGATGATGCGGCTGACGCCCAGCTCCTTCATCGCCCACAGGTTCGCCCTGAAGTTGATCATGTGCGGCGGCAGTTGGTGCTCCTTGCCGTGCCGCGGAAGGAACGCCACCGTGCGCCCGCCTATCTCGCCCACCATGACCGGCGACGACGGTGCGCCGAACGGCGTGTTGACCCGATACTCCTTGGGATTGTCGAGCAGCTCGTAGAAGCCACTGCCCCCGAAGACACCGATCTCGACGCTGGGAAGCTCAGACATTGATGCTCCTCCTTGAGTGTGAGGTCCGTTCTCGCTGGAACGCGCTGAAAGCGCACCGCCGATTCTAGACGATACCCGCGGGCGGGGTCTCGCCACACGGTGCCGATGAATCAGGCGATGAGGCGGAAGTGCTGGGCGTCTTCCTCGGCGGGGAACGGTCGATCGTCCTCAAGCGGGCGAGGCGCATAGAGCGGACGCCTGAAGAGGTTGGCCGAATCGGTCCACGGTTCTTGGGCGAGTGCGGCGCCTGAGAGCGCTTGGGCGAATCCGGCCGCCTTGGCGTCCAGGTTGTCCGCGTGGTGCAGCAGCAACGCCTCCATCGTGGACGGGCGCTTCGGAGAACCCCACTCGAGCTCACCGTGGTGGGAGAGCATCGCGTGCTCCAGCCGCGTCAGCAGCGCCGAATCCACGCCCTGTCTTCGCGGCGGCCGCGTGCACGCGGCGTGCGCCGAGCACGACATGCCCGATCAACCTGCCCTCGTCGGTGTAGCCGATGAACGTGTCGAAGGTCAGCTCGTCGACCTTGCCGACGTCGTGAAGCAGGGCGGCCGTCACCAGAAGGTCCCGGTTGACTCCGTCGTAGCTCTCCGAGACGGCGGCACAGTGTCCCGCAACCGCAACGGTGTGCTCGATCAACCCGCCCAGATACGCGTGGTGATACGACTGCGACCCGGGACACAGCGAGAAACGCTCGAAGAAGGCCTTGTCGCGAAAGACCGCCCGCAACAGCGCCTTCAGGCCCCGGTCTTCCACGGACGCGGCCACCTTGGTGAACTCCGCGACGAGTTCGTCGGTGGTACGCGGGCTCCGCGTAACAAGCTCGGCCAGATCCCACTCCTCGGCAGGTCCCATCGAGGTCACCGTGATCCGACGCGCGCCTCGGTAGCTGGTCACCGAGCCCTCGACCTTCACGACGGACCCGACCGGCACGTCCATCGCCGCACGGGACGGCCGGAACAGCACGCCGGGAATCGATCCGGTGCGGTCGGACAGCTCGAGCATCAGGTACGCGTCGCCCGTCCGGGCCGTCCTGAGTTCCTTCGCCCTTAGGGCGAGCTTGGCGTCGACTCGGGACCCCTCCGCCAGCTCCCTCACGTACCTCGCGTCCATGACCGCGCACCTCCGACTTCACCGTGTCTGCTGCCGCCACGGTAGCGCGGAGGTCTGACAGCTACGGTGCGAGCCTGATCCTCACCGCGGTTCCCGAGCCGGCGCCGAACCTGTCTCGCGCATCGCCCCTGTTCACGGCGAGCGTCAGCCAGCCCGAGGAGTCGACCAGCGCCACCGGCTCCCCCTCGGCCACGTCGGCGTACGTTCTGGCCAGCGGCACGGACAGGGAGTTGTGGCCGAGCGCGATCTCGAGCATCGCGCCCTTCAGCCCCAGCGACTCCATGCGATCCGAGGGGATGTTGAAGCGAAGCGAGCCGAAGCGGTCCGCCTCCAGCACCTCGCCCACCACGAAGGGGCCGTCGACTCTGCACTCCTCGAACGGCGCCGGAGCGAGCTCGCCCGGATCCACCGCGTCCCCAAGCGACGCAGGCTCTACCCCGCACGCCAACGCCGCCGCGGCAGGCGCCAGGATGTCGCGCGCGTGAAACGTCGCCAGAGGCGCCCGGAAGTCGATCTTTCCCGCGTCCAGAACGATGGCCGACTCGACGCCGCCGGCGCGCTGAGCCGCCGGGAGGAGAACGCCGTTGTCGGGGCCGATAAGCAGAGTGCCGCGCCGCGCAACCAGGCAGATGTCCCTTCGTCCTGAACCAACGCCGGGGTCGACGACCACAAGGTGGATCGCGTCGGGGAGTTGATACACGCCCGCCGCCGCGGTGGCCGCGCCCTTGCGGATATCGAACGGCGGGATGTGGTGGCCCAGATCCACGACCCGCGCGTGCGGACACGCGCCGATGATGACCGCGTGACACACTCCCACCCATGTGTCATCGGTACCGAAGTCCGAAACGAAGCAGATGATCGATTGCACTTGGCCTCCCCGTCGCCCGGGCGAACCGCATTGGACTACTATGATGCTACTACCCGAGCTGGAGGAGTCCTCAGTGCGCAGGCGCCGCATCAGGCACGTGGCCATCGCGATCGCAGTAGCGCTCGCCCTCGCCGGGTGCGCCGATTCCTCACCCACCTTCGTCGACGAAGGTAACGAGTACACAGCGGCTACCGTCACGTCGGTGTTCGGGTTGGCCGACGGCGGCGAACCGCTTGGCGCCGCCACGTCGGAAGCGCCGGAACTGCGCAGCCAGGCGCTCGTTGAGCTGCGCGGCAAGGGCGGAGACGCGCAGACCGCGGCGGACCTCGTCACCCGCACCTTCGCGAACAGCGGCGGGGGCGTGCCCGTCTACGTGGAGCAGGCCACCTTCGAGGGTCAAGCAGGCGTTCATCGTCGTGGAGGCGATCGGCCCGAAGGGCGGGAAGCTGCGAAACCTCCGGGTGTGGGTGCTCGATCCCGAGGGCAAGGTCCTGTACTCCGGAGTGCGCTAGCCGCTAGGCGCACATCCGCAGACGAAACTCCTCCAGCACGTCACGAGGTACCTTGTCGCTCCAGCCCCGCTCCAGTTCGGCCCACACCTCTTGGCCGTCTCTTCCGGACTCCAGCAGATCATCGACTACCGAGGCCAAGACGAACCTGGCGGTCGCATCAGCCCCTCGCCGCTGGCGCACCAGCTTGCGGCGCACGACCGCCCAGAAGTAGCCGTCTGCGCGTTTCGAAGCCATCGCCCAAGAGGGTGTGTCACCAACGGCGCGAAGGGTTCGGCAGGCCGCATCCCTCGCGACCTCGGAGGGCACGCCCTGCGAGATCGCCGTCTCGACGAGAAGCGCCACGTGTGCGTCCAGTTCGTGTGGTTGTGCTCTCTTGGCCATGCGCCACCTCCTGCGAACGGATGTTCGAGTGACAGGATAGGCGGCGGGTCTGACACTACTCTTCGAGCGGGAAGATGGCGGTGATCGCCTCGCGGTTGATGGCCACGTATGACGGCCGATGGAGCTCGGCACCTGACTGCGCATCCGAGATGACGGCGTCGGTCACCGCGAAGAAGTCCTTCGTACGCGAGTTGCCGAATCCGTCACAGGCCGCGCGCGAACCCTTCGATCGCGGTGCGAATCCACCCCGCGAGCGCGATCTCACCGAATGCCAGCACTACAGCGAGCACCGAGGGCGCCACGACGTCAACGAGCGTCTCGGCTCGGCGGTCGAAGGCGGGGAAGCATCCCCACGATGACGAGGTTGATGGCACTGAGCGTGAACACGATGCACAGCGCCACCGACAGCGGATACCCCACACCCAGCGATGGCCCGAGGTACCACATCGCGGCGAACGTCAGAGGAATCGCGCCCGCCCAGACGCCGAAGCGCCAGCCGGGGTCGAGTACACGCTTGTTGCTCGCACGCCGCCACAGCACGTCTTGGATCATCGGGTAGACCAGCACCGCTGCGCGAGAAGCCGACGCCCAGGCCGGTGAACAGGCGCATGGCGTTCGTCGTCTCACGCAAGCGCCGCGTACGACGTCACTCCGTCCCATGCAAGCAAAGCAAGCAGAACACCCATCACCGCCCACACGTACGGGCGCGGGAACTCCCTGGGTCGCTCACCGCGGTGCACGAGCGCGATCACCGCGAAGGCCACGACGAACCCAACGTATATCCCCGTGTCGCGCGCGCAGACGGGAACCTGGACGCCACCCCCGACAAACGAGCGCTCGGGGAGCTGGTGGCACAGGCCGAACCCCATCCACTGCAGAAACTCGGCGATCACTCACGTCTCCATGGGAACGGGAACGGCGGGCCGCATGCACGGCCCGCCGCCTGAGGTCGATGGTCGGGATGGCGGGATTCGAACCCACGACCTCTCGGTCCCGAACCGAGCGCTCTACCAAGCTGAGCCACATCCCGGCGAGGCGCTATGCTAGCACGCCCCTGCCCCTGCGCCAACCCCGAGTACCTGCGCGAACCCGGCTGCCCGCGATCGAGGAACGGCGCGGACAAGACGAGGAGCCCGACCCTCTCGGGCCGGGCTCCTCTCGAATCACGCTGGCGTCTGGAACCCTAGAGCAGGCCCCTCTTCGCGAGGTTCACGTGGCAGTTCGAGCAGTAGGTCTCCTGGTGGCAGTCGAAGCACGGATCGGCACCGTCCTTCTTGACCACGTTCGGGTGGTACCTCACCCACGGCTTGTTGGCCGGTGCGCCTTCGTGGTGGCAGCTGTTGCAGAAGCTCGGAGTGTGGCAGTTCGCGCAGACCTGCTTGGTGGTCTTCTTCTCCTGGAACAGCTTCTGGTGCTCGCCACCGTTGCCCTTGCCCTTGGCGCCGAACCCATCGGGGTGCGGCATTGTCGAGCTTGTGGCAGTTGTTGCAGAAGCTCGAGGTCGGCAGCTTCGGCCGGATCCCCGCTGTGGCACAGGACGCAGTTCTGAGCGTTCTTCTCGTACTCGGCGGCGTGAACAGCGAGCTTCGAGCTGTAGTCCCGGACGAAGGTCCGCCCGCGGTGCGATGCCGGCTTGACCTTGCGCGACTGGTGGCACTTCACGCAGAACGACGTGTCGGTGCCCGAGTCTCCGCCGTGGCACTTCAGGCAGCTCTCGGTGCCGTTCTTGTTCACCGACGAGCCGTGCACCTTGATCCACGGCACGGTGAACGACGAGCCGATGTGGTGGCAGTTGCTGCACAGCTCGCGCCACGTGTGGCAGCGCTTGCAGTTCGCAGGGTTGTTCTTGCTCGACACGTGGTTCTTCTTGAACTCGTCGGGGTGCGGAAGCTCCTGGCGGTGGCAGTCCTTGCAGAACTTCGCCTGGATGCCGCCCGCGCCGTGACAGACCTCGCACGACTCGACGGACTTCTGCGCCTCCAGCGCGTGGTTGGCCGACGCCTCAGCCGGCTTCTCGCCGTACACCGTGACAGTCGGCGACTTGGGCCGCAGCCAGCTGGCTCTGCTTGTGCGACGCCGGCACAACCTTGCTGCTGGTGTGGCAGTCGACGCAGAACTTCGGCGAGTGGCAGCTCTCCGTGCAGGACTTGACGCCGGACTTGACGACCGCCTTCGGGTGCTGGTTGGCCCACGGCTGCTTCGCGTCGTACTCGAAGTCGATCGCGGTGCCGTGGTGGCAGCTGTCGCAGAAGTGGGTCTTCTCGTTCTCGCCGTGACACATCACGCACTTGTCCGGCTTCTGCTTCGAGATGACCGGGTGGCCGGCCGGATCCTTGACGTCCTTCGGCTCCTTGAACTCGGCCGGGTGCGGCATCTCCATGCCGTGGCAGTCGATGCAGAACTGCTCGGTGTGGCAGGTGCTGCAGACGAAGATCGTGTCGACCGGCGGGAGCTCCGCGCCGATGCTGGCGGAGGGATCCGAGCCGTGGCTGCGCTGGGCCGCGATGACCTGAGGCACTTCCTCCTTGGGCACGGACTCCGCCTCTTCGCCGCCGGAGGCGTAGGCCTTCTCGGCGGTCAGGAAGCTGGTCTCGTCGGACTCGGCCGGGGTGGCCTCGCCCTCGTTCTGCTTCTCGGCCTCGCTCTCCTGCTCGGCGGTGGCCTCCTCGCCCTCAGGGCTCGCCGCCTCGGCCTTGGCCTTGTCGACCTCGGCCTTGGCCTCCATGGCCATCTCTGCGTGGCCCTTGGGGTAGAAGCCGGCCTCGCTGTGCGACGGCGGCTTCAGGTTGAAGCCCGGCGTATGGCACGCGGCGCACTCGCCGGGCGCCGCAGCACCCTTCTCAAGACCGTGGCAGCGGAAGCACGCCGTCATCGACATGAAGTCGGCGTGCGGCTGATTGGGCTCGCCGGTCTGAGGGTCGGTCAGGGTGAGCTCGAAGTCCTCGACGTGCGCAGTACGGTTGTGGCACACCGGGCACGCCGCGTTGACCTCGGCGTGAGGCGCGTGGTCGATCTTGATGCCCTTGCTGGGAGTGACGTTGCGCGTCTCCATGTTGTGGCACTGCGTGCACTGAGTCGACTTCATCACGAGCGATACTTCGCTCTCCGCGTTGAGCGGGAGCTCGAAGTTGTCGGTGACGGTCATGTAGAGCTCGCCGAGCGCCTCAGCCTTGTGCAGGATGAACACGACAGGGTTCGCGCCCGCCGGCATGTGACACGCCATGCACGAGATCTTCGAGTGAGTCGAGCGCTGGTAGGCGATGATCGTGTCGTCTTGGACCTTGTGGCAGCCCTCGGAGCAGAACCAGAACGTCGAGGTCACGCCCAAGGCGACGATCATGACCGCGGCCAGCACCAAGACGGCCACGCCGGTCCAGATGATGTATCGCGGTCGGCGTACCGGATCCTTGAACCCGGACAACGAGATCTTCGCCATGTGCATCGCTCCTTGCTGAGTGCCGAGACCCACCCTGCTTCGTACGCGCTTAACTGACATTCATGAAGACTCTATAAGAATCTCGCGCAGCAGACAACGAATCAGCGCGCATTGTTAGACGGCTTCGACGCCAGATGCCGAACGTCCTGCCTGAAGCGGCGAGAAGCTACTTGGTGAGAAGCGCGTCGGCGAGGCGATTGAGTTCGGCCATCGCACCTTGGATCTGGCGCGATGCCTCGGCCGCCTGCACCGACACCTGAGCCATCTCGCGCATGGAGACGACGACTTGGTCCGAGGCGGTTCGCTGCTGTTGGGTCGCGATCGAGATCTGCTTCGCCGAGTCGGTCGTCTCCTCGACCTGGCTCACGATCTTCTCGAGCGATATGGCGGTCTTGAGCGCGAGGTCGCGCCCCTCGTCGACCTTCTTCTGGGCGCGCTCTGTCGACATGACCAGCGACGAGGTGCTCGACTGGATCTCGCGCACGACGCGGCCGATCTCGGAGGTCGACTCGGTGACCGAGTCCGCCAGCTGGCGGATCTCCTCGGCAACGACTGCGAAGCCCTTGCCCGCCTCGCCGGCTCGAGCCGCCTCGATGGCCGCGTTGAGCGCGAGGATCTTGGTCTGCTCGGCGATGTCGTCGATGATGACCAGCACGCGCCCGATCTCCTGGCTGCGCTCGCCCAGCGCGAGGATGCGGTCCGACGCGACCTGGTTGCTCTCGCGGATGTCTTCGATCCCGGCCGTGGTGTCGGCGACGCTTTGCATGCCCTCCTCGGCGGAGGCGAGCGTGCGCTCGGCGACTCCGGCCACCGACTGGGAGTTCTCGGCGATCTGCTTCGAGGTCTGCGCGAGCTCCTCGACGGTCGCGCCCGTTTGCGTGACGGCGGCGGCCTGCTCGGCTGCGGCGGAGGCCTGCTGCTCGGTGGCGGCAAGCACCTCGGAGGTGAGCTGCTTGAGGTCGGTGTTCACGGCGCGTGCCTGACTGAGCACGCTCGTGAGGTCGCCGAGCACGCGCAGTGCCTCGTTGCGCAGCGCCTCTCCGTGGCCGCTGGCATCAACGCTCAGCCCGAATCGGGTGCGAGCCTCGCTGAGCACGCCGACCAACGCCCGGTCGGACTCTCGGGATGCGACGAACGCGCAGATGACACCAACGGCGGTACCGGCAAGCACGCACAGCACCCAGTAGGCGACGTACTGCGGAGTGCCCGAGACACTGACGAACGGGGCGGTCAGGACCGGGAAGACGACACCTATCGCCGCGCCGATCAAGCCCATTCTGACGACCAGCCCTCGGCGAACCGCGCTCGATTGTCCTCGCGCCACGCTTCCCCCGCTCCGTCAGAATCACGTGTCCTAGAGCCCGCGCACATACTACCAGCACCGACCGCTGCGGGCACTCCACCCGAGTATCGGTAGCCCCGTTGCATATCTGATACCCCATGGGGTATAATCCACCAACGGGTATCGTCGAACCCGCCAGTCAAGCCGCGATGTGGAACCGAGGAGACCATGGCCAAGATTCGAATCGAGAACGGCTCGTGCGATCGTTCTCCGGGCTGTCCGGCGAGACAGGTATGCCCGCGAGGTGCGATAGTGCCGATTGACGGCGGTCGTTACCCCGGGGCAAACGGGTACACGGTCATCGATGAGCGGTGCAGCGGGTGTGGCATCTGCGCAAGGGTGTGCGCGGGCGGCGCCGTCTGTCTGTCATAAGGGGGAAGTGGTCATGTCGGGTCCGGTGATAGTGGAGGTCTACGACGTTCCGAGCACTGCGGAGTGCTTCTCCGGGGGATGAGGCCCCTCATGGTCTCCGGAGGAGATCACGGCCATCGTCCGCGCGGAGATCGAACGGCGCTACGGCGACGACGCGCAAGTGCTCTACCACGATGTCGAGTCTCCCGACGCGAAGAGCGAGATCGCCAGCGTGGTCGAAGAGATCGAGGCGCGCGGGCTTCTGTACCCCGTTACGGCCGTTGACGGCGTACTCGTCTACGACGGCGCGGTGAGCTACCCGGCCATCATGCGCGCCGTGCACAACAAGTTGCTCGAACGGGAGCAGGCGCAGGCGTAGGGTCCTGAGTCGAGTGCGCTAGACTGAGGGCATGCCCACCGTTACCACCGTGCGCTGCGCGGACTACTCGCCTCACAACGTCGCAGCATCTCTGGATGCCGCCCTCTCGCCGCTCGGCGGGATGGCGGCGTTCGTGTCTCCGGGGCAGAAGGTGCTGCTCAAGGTCAACCTGCTTTCGAAGGCCTCGCCCGAGCAGGCGGTGACCACACATCCCGAGATCGTGAGGGCCGTCATCCGCTCGGTGCGCGATGCCGGCGGCACGCCCGTCGTGGGAGACAGCCCCGGAGGGCCGAACACCCCGGGCATGGTGCGCAAGGTGTGGGAGAAGTCGGGCATCGGAGCTGTCTGCACCGAGGAGGACGTGGAGCTTGTCCTCTTCGACGACGACTGCGTACGGGTCGCCAGCCGAAGGTGCCTCGCTCTACGGCGCCTTCACGCTAGGGCGCGCAGTCACCGAGGCCGACGTGCTCATCTCGCTGCCCAAGCTCAAGACCCACGGCTTCATGATGTTCACGGGCGCGGTGAAGAACCTGTTCGGCTGCATTCCCGGCCTCGACAAGGCGCAGTACCACCTGAAGGTGCCCGACCGTGACGACTTCGGCGCGATGCTGGTGGACCTCATGCTCGCATGCAAACCGGCGCTCGCAGTGATGGATGCTGTCGTGGGCATGGAGGGCGACGGGCCCGCCGGCGGGAGCCCGCGACACGTCGGAGCGCTGCTCGCATCGGCGGACTGCCTGGCGCTCGACGTGGTGGCCTCGGCGATCGCGGGACTCGATCCCAAGGAGGTCTACTCCAACAAGGCCGGCCTCAGGCGCGGGCTATGCCCGGGTTCGGCCGATGAGGTCGAGATCGTGGGAGTGGGCTGGCGGGAACTCGCACCCGAGAACTTCGCGCTGCCCACGCGCGACCTCTCGGCGAAGATGCCCGCGTGGCTCGCCCGCGGCTGCGCGCCTGGACCACGTCGAAGCCCGTGCTCGAGAGGGCGCAGGACTGCACGAAGTGCAAGCAGTGCGAGCAGGTCTGCCCGGTGGGTGCGATCAAGGTGGGCGCAGAGCGGCCCGGTCTTCGATCACTCCATCTGCATCCGCTGCTACTGCTGCCAAGAACTCTGCCCGCCGCAAGCGATCGGGCTGTCGGTACCACGGGTAGCCAAACTCATGACTCGGGGCCGCGGCAAGTAGCGCGAGCGCTCCGGCGCGAGTAGCGGGTGCGCTAGGCCCTCCCGGCACCGTATCGGTCGAGGAAGAGACCCACGAGGCCGCGCTCGAGAAACACATCCCATCCGTGAGGGCGCTCGGGACCGAAGCGTCGCGTCGTACTCCGCCCGGCGCGTCGCATCGCCGAGCACTCGGTACGCCTCGTTGACCGCCTGCATCTGCCGCGTCGCGCCGGCTCGAGTCAGGCGCGCGATCGGGGTGGTGCTTTCGGGCGAGGGCCTTGTACGCGCGCTCGATCACCTCGGGATCCGCGTCCCTCGTGACCTGCAGCACCCTGTAGTGGTCCACGCCCAGCTCCGCCCCTCGCCTCCCGTAGCTAGTGGAGCGTACACGCCTTCTGCGGCACCGTGCCCGGCGGAAGCATCATCTTCATGACCTGCGGGCAGCGGGCGTTGGCAAGCTGCATCGACTCGGTGCAGATGAGCGCCATGACGGGCTCGGCCACCTCTTCCTCGCCGCTCGTAGCCGCCGTGGGGGCCGACCCCCGCCCGGTCGCCGCCTTCATGTAGCGACTCCAGATCTGCGCCGGGAAGCTGCCGCCGGTCACCTTGATGCCGTGCACGTCGGTCATCGGCACCTGCGCCTGGGGATAGCCGACCCATACCGCCGTCGCGAGATCGCCCGACCAGCCCACGAACCACGCATCGCGGTACGACTGCGTCGTGCCCGTCTTGCCCGCGGCCCACTCGTCGATGCGCGCCTTCTGCCCCGTCCCGTGCTCGATGACGTCGTGAAGCATCTGTCCCGCTTCATCGGCCACCGACTTCTTCGAGCACCTTCTTGCGAGCGTGTCCGGCTCGTAGATGATGCGGCCGGTCTCATCGGTGACACGCACGATGCCTGTCGGCGCCACGCGGTAGCCGCCGTTGGCAAGGGTCCCGTACGCCGAGGCCATCTCGAGCGGCGACACGCCTGTCTTGAGCCCGCCGAGCGCTATGGCGGGGTCGGCCTCGAGCGGCGTGACGATGCCCATCTTGCTGGCGACCTTGACCACTCGTTCCGGCCCGACCTTCATGATGAGACGCGCGTAGACCGCGTTGATCGACTGCTCGGTGGCGGTCAGCGAGCGACGCCGACCCCTTCGGCCTCGAGTTCTCGTAGTTCTGGACGCGCCACACCCCGCCCTTCACCGGGACGGAGTACGGTGCGGTGCTGAAGACCTGCTCGGGCTTCACGCCGCGCTCCAGCGCCGCCACCAGCACGAATGGCTTGAATGCCGAGCCCGCCTGTCGCTTGCCCTGGCTCGCGAGGTTGAACTGGTTCTCGGCGAAGTCGCGACCGCCCACCATCGCCACCACCGACCCGTCCCCATGCTTCAGCGACACGATCGCGACCTCGGGATCGCCCTTCGCCGAGAGCAGTCTCGGCGGCACGCTCGGCGGCCTGCTGCCTGCCGGGATCCAGCGTCGTGTGGACGCGCAAGCCCGCCCCCGTAGACTCGCGCGGCCGGGAACTGCTCGAGCAACTCGCTCTTGACGTACTCGACGAAGTACGGGGCGACCTCGGGAACATCGCTGCGCCTCGCGAGAACGAGCTTCTGCCCGAGAGGCCTCAGCCTCCTGCGCGGAGGTTATGTAGCCCTGCTCCCGCATCTGGCTGAGCACCAGGTTCCGGCGCTCGACCGCCGCGTCGGGGTTCGCGACCGGGTCGTACGCGCTCGGCGAACGGATGACGCCGGCGAGCAGCGCGCTTTGCGGCAGCGTGAGGTTCGACGCGCTCACTCCGAAGTAGCGTTGGGCGGCGCTCTCGACCCCGTAGGCGCCGTTGCCGAGGTAGACGGTGTTGAGATACCACGCGAGAACCTCGTCCTTGTCGGCGTGGTTCTCCAACTCGGACGCGAGCAGGGCTTCCTTGATCTTGCGAGTCGAGCGTGCGCTCCCTCGTCGTGAAGACGAGCTTCACGAGCTGCTGGGTGATGGTGCTCCCGCCCTGCTGCACCGTGCCCGCGTCGGCGTTGGCTTTGGCGGCACGCGCGATGGCCTGCAGCGTCAACGCCACTGTGCTGGTAGAAGCGCCTGTCCTCGATGGCCACAACGGCGTGCTTGAGCCCGTCCGGGATCTCGGCAGAGACCGACGAATCTGCGGTTCTCGTCGCCATGCCACTCCGCGAGAACGCTGCCGTCGGCGGCGTAGACGATCGTGTTCTGGGACGCGGCATCCGACGGCTTGACATCGCCGATGTCCGGCAGTGAGAGCGACAGCGAGTACACGTAGGCCGCCGCCGCGAAGATCGCAACGGCGAAGACCGCAAGCACCGAGGCCACGATGATGAGAAGGCGTCTGATGCGGCTACTCAGCGGCATCGTCAGCTCCCTTTGTCGGTCGAGTTCGTCACTTCACTGCCGCCGGGCACAGCCGACACCGTGCGCGCGCGTACGCCCGCCGGGCGACTCGCGCAGACGCTGGCACCCGGTAGACGTGCAACTGTACGCGAAGGTGATGCCAGAATGCACCACACGTCGGCGTGTCCGAGCGCGACGGCACCGCTAGAGCGGCGCCGGATGCTCCACCATCCGCGCACCGACCTCCGCGACGACGACGCCCCCGAGGACGAGCGCGGCGCCGGCGATCTGCAGAGGTGCGAGGCGCTCGCCGAGAACGACCGCCGCCAGTGCGATCGTGAACAGCGGCTCGAGCGTGGAGACGACCGCCGCCTGCGCGGGGCCCAGTCCCGCGATGCCCTCGAGGTAGAGCACGACCGCTGCGAAGGTGGGGACGAGCACGATCGCGCCGAGAAGCCACCACGTCGTGGCCGTCCAGGTCGACGTCGAGAGCGCCGCCGGCCCGCCGCTCAGCAGGGCGCCCGCCGCGGGCACCAACGCCGCCATACCGAAGGTGTAGGCCATCATGGTGAGGCGCGATCTGCCGGGCATCCAGCGCGCGGACAGCAGGTTGAACAGCGTGTAGCCCAGCGCCGCACCGAGGCCCAGGGCGATACCCTGCCACGACGCGTAGGCCTGTCCCGAGCCAAGCCCCACGACCAGCGCGCAACCCAGGAAGGTCGCCGCGACGGCACCCGCCTGCAGCCACGTCACCTTCTCGCCCAGGAACAGCCAGCCCGCTATGGCGACGAGCGCGGGATAGGCGTAGAGGAGCACCGCGACTACCGACGCGTCGGCGAAGGTCAGCGCGTAGAAGAAGCACACCGAGGCCGCGCCGTAGCCGGTGAGGGCGAGCAGGGCGAAGCGCCCGAGGTCCGAGCGCGGCACGACCAGCGAGCGACGGTCGCGCGCCACGGCCACGGTCGAGAGCAGCAGAGCGGCGATGACGAAACGCCATGTGAGCAGCGCGAGCGGTGAGACCGGGGGCTTGGCAGACGAGTACGCGAGCGGCGTGAGGACTGCGAGAGTCCCGAAGCACGCCGCCGAGATGATCACCGCCGCAAGCGACCACCGCCTGCTCATCGCCCTCCCCTCTCCCCGACAGGATTCACTACGCTGGCATCGGGTGCTGTACGCGTCAAGGCTTGGTGCTAGACTCGCGCGGTGCCTCTATCCCCGACATCGGAAA
The DNA here is from genome assembly GCA_963726325.1 of uncultured Actinomycetes bacterium. GTDB lineage: Bacteria > Actinomycetota > Coriobacteriia > Anaerosomatales > PHET01 > CAVPCY01. Next base: position 178,933 of record CAVSCA010000006.1, read on the forward strand.
GCCACGAAGCCCCGCCCGCCAACGCGCGGCGCTCTCGGCTGGTCAGGTGGAGCGGCACCCTCGCGTGGGCAGCCGTGATCTTCTCGATGTCGGCGTTGCCCGGCTCGAACGTGCCGGGGCGATTCGGCACGCTGGCCCATTTCGTGGAGTACGCGATCTTCGCCGCCCTGCTCTACCTCGCGCTGCGCGTGGACATGAGCCGCACTCGCGCGGCGGTACTCGCGCTGCTCATCGCATCGGCATACGCCGTGACCGACGAGTTCCACCAGTCGTTCGTGCCGATGCGCACGCCGGATCCCGCCGACTGGGCGGTCGACACGCTGGGAGCGCTCGCAGGGGTGCTCGGCATGGCGTGGCTCGAATCCACGCTGGCGAGACGGCGGGCCGGCAGCGCCTAGTAGACGCCGCTCTGCGCAGCTGAGTGAGGATCGATCCCCAACTGCCTGACCTTGATCTTGAAGTCGTGCGCGTTTTGCGACATGGCGATCGCGTCGTCGAGGGTGATCTTGCGGTCCTGATACAGCCTGAGCATCGACTGGTCGAACGTCTGCATGCCGTAGTACTCGCCTTCCTCCATCGCATCGCGGATGAGGTAGGTCTTGTCGGGATCGTTGATGTACTCGCGGATCGTGCCGGTCATGACCAGCACCTCGACCGCCGGAACCAGCCCGCCCTGGATCGACGGGATGAGCCGCAGCGACACGATTCCCTTGAGCGTCGCCGAGATCATCAGCCGCACCTGCTTCTGCTGATACGGCGGGAAGAAGTCGATGACGCGGTTGATCGTCTCGGTGGCATCGATCGTGTGAAGCGTCGAGAGGACGAGGTTGCCGATCTCGGCGGCTGTGAGCGCGGCAGAGACGGTGTCGTGGTCGCGCATCTCGCCGATGAGGATGACGTCGGGGTCCTGACGCACGACGTGGCGCAGCGCGTCGGCGTAGCTCTCGGTGTCGATGCCGATCTCACGCTGGTTGATGATGCACTTGTCGTCCTTGTGCAGCACCTCGATCGGGTCCTCGATGGTGACGATGTGACCTTCGCGCGTGTGGTTGATGTGGTCGATCATCGACGCGAGCGTGGTGGTCTTGCCCGAGCCTGCGGTTCCGGTCACGAGGATCAGACCGCGCTGCTCGTCGGCGAGTCGGCGCAAGACCGGCGGCAGACCCAGTTCCTCGACCGTCGCGCGCTCGGTCGCGACCCGTCTCATCGTGATGCCGACGCTGCCGCGCTGGTGGAACACGTTGACGCGGAAGCGGCCCACACCGGGCAGCGAGTACGCGAAGTCGGTCTCGTGGTGGTTCTCGAACGAGGCCTTCTGGCGCTCGTCCATCATCCCGAGCGCAAGCACGCGAGTCTGCTCGGGGTTGAGTGCGGGGATGTCGCTGATCAGGATGAGCCGACCGTTGAGACGGATAGCCGGAGGGCTGCCGACCTTGATGTGAAGGTCGGAGCTCCCGCGCTCGGTCATCACCTTGAGCAGTCCGTCGATCTCTGCCACGCCAGTCATCTCCCAGTCTGATACGGACGCAGTCGGTTCGCGTTGCGGCGACGTGCACGAGGAGCGCGAACAACAACGCCCCCGTACTCGCTATCGGAGAACGGGGGCGTCGACTGAAGTGATTTCGGTCACACTACGGGCGACAAGCTCCCGCGTAGTTGCTGCGATTGATCGACGCGAAGCGCACGACGTCGCCCGTCTGCGGCGCGTGGATCATCATCCCGCCGCCCACATACATGCCCACGTGGTGGATGGGCGAGCCGAAGAAGACCAGGTCGCCCGGGCGCGAGATCCGATCGGCTCACGCGCTGCCCGCAGCCGATCTGCGCGCGCGAACTGTGCGGAAGCGAGACGCCGACCTGCCGGTAGACGAACATCGTGAAGCCGGAGCAGTCGAACGAGTTGGGGCCGGAGGCCGCCCAGCGATACGGGGCCCCCAGATAGCTTCCTCGCGATCGAGACGACCTCGCTTCGCGGTGCGCGAGTGGGAGGCGGGAAGTTGCCGCCACCGCCACCGCTCCACGACGAGCGTCGCGACCGCGCGGCTTCCTCGGCAGCCTCGATCGCGGCGATCTCGCGCTCGAGGCCGGCGAGCTTGCGCTTGCGCGCGGCGAGCTGCGTGCGGATGGACCGCTCGTTGCGCCGCATGACCGCCTGGTGGGCCGCGGCGGCCTTCTCCTTCTTGGCGAGTTCCTTGATGCGCCGCCTTCGCCTGCTTGCGCAGGCCCTTGAGCTCGGACACCGAGGCGGCGTCGTCGCTGTTCAGGTCCTTGAGCAGGTCCCAGTTCGCCGAGAACTCCTCGAACGAATCCGCACCGAGAAGCACGGTGACGAAGCCCATCGGCCCCTGACGGTACATGGAGTTCGCGCGGGTGTTGAGATGGCGCTGCACGACGCCCATGCGCTTCTCGACCTTCTTGAGGCGCTTGGCGACGGTTCGCTTCTGCCGAAGAACCTTGGCGTGCTTCTCGGCGGCGATGTTGTAGCGTTCAGAAGCACGCTCGACGCGATCGTTGAGCGTGTCTATCTGCGACTTGACGGCGCGTGCCTGCTGCATCTTGCTGGCGGGCACCGCATACGCGGGCACCGCCGTGAGCAGCAGCGCGACCGCGAGGACAAGCACTCCGAACGCCCTGATTCGGGTAGTCAGTTCGTTTCCTCCCTGGCTGACCGGGGGCATGGCATACCCGCGCATTTTAGCACGAGGGACCCGCTCAGTCGAAGACCGAGCAGATCGCGTCGAGCACCTTGACGGCTGCCCGCTGTTGGTCGAGTTCGTCGTTTGCGCCCGGCTCGCCCAGCTCGACCACCAGCTCAGGACACCTGGTCTTGGCCGAGGCGAACGCGGTCAGTAGCCGCGACGCGAACGTGTCAGGTGCGTCCACTCGGACAACCGGACGACCAGGTACAGCAGATGCCGTGCCGTGAGCGCAGATCCAGATCGTGGCACCGACCGCAGACTCCGGCTCCTCTCCCGGCGACACGACCGCCACGTGCGCGTCGGGATTGCCCGCGAGCGCGAGGTTGGCCAGTCGCTTCGCCACCGACCCCCCATCGCCGTCCAGGCCCCCCACAGCCAGATGTACGCGCGAAAGCCCCTCACAGGCGCGTACGGGGCCGGTGCGCGCCGCCGAGTGCGATGCGGCGTCCCTGCCCTCCCAGATGTGACGCAGGGCCAGCAGGGCGCGCACGGTGTCCTGGCCCGCGATGCCGTCGGGAGGCAGGCCGACGTTGCGCTGGAACTCACGAACGGCGGTCTCGCTGTACGCGCCGAAGATGCCGTCGACACGCCCGCACGCGAACCCGAGCGCGTTGAGCGCTTCTTGCAGCGCGGAGACATCGTGTCCGTGGAAGTACGGCATGCGCAGGTACAGCATGCGATCGCCGAGAGTGAAGGTGGCGTCGACGAGCGTCGACCACGTTTCGTCGCCGACAAGCCCGTCCTCGGCAAGCTCGTGCTGAGACTGGAACGCCCGAACCGCATCGAGCGTGCGCCCGAAGAACACGCCGTCGATGCCCGTGGGTCCCAAGTCGTAGCCAAGCATGCGCAAGCGGCGCTGTATGTCCTCGACGGCAGCGCCGCGATCGCCGATTCGCACCGGCTTCATCGAAAGCAGTCCTCCCACGCGGGCTAGACGCCCGAGCCGTACCGCCCTCGGAAGCGATCGACACCGCGCTGCAAGCGGGTGTCGGAGCCTCCGGCGACCCGCAGGTACCGGCGCACCTCGAGCGAGAGGACCGGATCGGGCGAGAAGATGCACGAATTGAAGCGCGGGTCGCCGTCGCAGTCTACCACGTAGCCGCTGGCGAGAGCGCTCAAGACGGACTCGACACGCGGCTGCGCGAGGCCGGTTCCCCTGCCGATGCGCTCGACGTCGAACCGCTCACCTTCATGGGACTGGAGGTAGGAGACCACCGAGCGCACGGAGTTGCGTGTCGCCACGTCGTCGGGCAGCGCCGCAAGCGCCTTTCTCAGGCTCACGATCGTCCACCCCCCTCCAAGACAGCAATCATACGCCGCGTCCGAGAGAGCGGTGTTGCCGCTCACCGAATGCGCGCGTCCTCCAGGCATCTTCTTCGGCGCAAGAAGCGAAACCCTTTACATCGGTGTGAGAAAAGCGCGCGAATTCCTAGTCCGGGCGCGGACAGCTCGACATCGCGACGCGGCTTCGCGGCCGGGTGGCAGCGGCCCGTTAGCGCGCGCGCCACCCGTGCGCGTTCGTGCACGAGCCGCCGTCGGCGCGCATCAGGTGCTCGCATGCCGAGCCATGGCTTCGTGACAGTGCCGGCAGACTCGCGCCGTGGCGTGTGACACGTGCGCACCCTGATGCCCTGGTTCGCGCCGTGCTGCATGTGTAGATGGCGTTCCTGGTTGCTCTTCAGAAGCGACTGCCCGAGGTGCCGTCGTCCGCGGTCCCGTGTAGTAGACGTCGTAGCGGTGGCAGGTGTAGCACAGCATCGCCGGTGTCGGCGGGACGGCCCACGTACGGCGCGTTGAGCAGGGGGGCCTTGCCGAGAGTGCGACGCAGGCTGCGCGGCGTCGCGTTGCCGTGCGTCGGTGCAGTGGCAGTGCCCGCGTTGCCGTGGCAATCGACGCAGTAGAGTACCGAGCTGTTCGACAACGAGACCGCCGAGGTAACGAAGCTGTCGGAAGCGCCTGGTCGACGTCGAGGCGCCTCCACCGCGTGGACCGACGCGTTGCGCGTGTCGACCTCCTAGGCGATGTCGCGCGTGCGCCCGCTGGCCGCCCACCTGCCGTGGCACTTCAGGCACACCTCGTACTCGTAGTCGACGAACGGCTTCTCGGTGTAGGTGATCGCCCCGGCGGGTGCGTTGAGCACCGAGACGCCCCAAGTAGCCCTTCATCGAGCCCGAACGCCGCGGGGCCGGCTGCGGTGCACGGTGGCCTCGTGCGAGTTGTGGCAGTCGACGCACTCCACGTGGCGCGCGAAGTTGGCCGTCTCCGTCGAGACGTGCGCTGCCCGGGCGTCGCGATCGACTGCATGCCGCGAAAGGCCGAGCTCACCGAGTTGCACGCCAGCGACCCACGCCTGCCCGCGGAACGTCGAGTCGCGCGGCTTCGACACCTGCCGCCGGATAGAACGTCGTCCCCGCGATCGCGTCCCGGCGCGTTGGGCTGGAGCACCTCGAGCCCGGCCAAGACCCTGTTGGTGGAACGAGCCGGCGCGAGCGACGAGCAGCTCCTCGGGCGCGTCCCCGTTCACGTCGCTGATCGCGGCCATCTCGGCGGGATTGTCGTAGTCGCCGATCGCGCGGGACGGTCAGAAGCGTGCCAGAACCCGCCTGCCGACGCTGCGGGTAGACGAAGATGCGGGAGCCCGTCACGTGGAGTTGGCGAATCTCGCAGCGACCACGAGCTCGGAACTGCGTGCCTGCCGGCGTGACCGCCCCAGAGCACGTCTCCGATGAGCGTCGCTGCGCCGCCTGGTTGCCGGTCGTGTTGCCCGCCGCGGCCAGCTGCGTGCCCGCGCCGTTGAACACCTGAGCACAGTCTTGGTCGTCGCCGCCGCTGTTGGCGACCGCGATCTCCGACTTGCCGTCGCCGTCATGATCGCCCACCGACGGGCCGCGCGGAATGTGGCCGTTGACGCGTAGGATCCGTCCACCGCGAGCGTGCCCGAGCCGCCGGTCGCGATCACGATCCGGTTGTCGGCGTCGTTGCCACCGGTCGTGGTCACCACGACCTCGTCAGCCGCGGTGCCCACGATGTTGCCGAGCGCGAGCCCGGTGATCGTCCCGCTCGTGGTCACGGCGTCGACGGGCGCGAGAGAGGTGCCGTTCCAGCGATAGAACCGCACCGTCGTGCCGTGGGCGGTGACGATCTCCGGGAGGTTGTTGATGTCGTCAGCACGTCGCCCACGGCGATGAAGGCACGGCTCGGCGAGCAGCGTCCAGGATCTGGCCGGGATGTGACTCCGCAAGCGCCGAGCGCTGAGGCGATCGCACGTCGAGGAGTCCCCGCGCGAGCGACGAGCAGCTCCGCCACGCCATCGCCGTCGAAGTCGCCGGTGGTCATCGGACCGATGCTCGTCTCAAGCGCAGGCCGAGGGCCCGTGAGCGTGTCGCGGCGCGCTCTGCCGCGAGTACACCTGCGCGACCCCGAACTGCTTGAGATTGGCTGCCCCGCCGAACCCGCCGATGACCTCGGGGACTCAGGCGCCCGACGTCGGGTACATGGACTCCATGTCGGTGGCGATCGTCGACCCCGTGCCGTGGCAGCTGTAGCACAGCGCGGTCCCTTCGGCCTTCAGGAGCTTGGGGATGGGCGCGCCCGAGCCGTCGTCGACACCGATAGGCGCGTGGCAGGTCTGGCACTCGCCCACGAGGCGGGTCGCGTCGGCCGAAGGGCTCGGCAGACGCGTCGCCCACTCGGTGCCGACCGGTACCGTCTGGGTGGTCGACCCGTGCGCAGAGGTCTGGTGGACGAGCCCGCCCGGGTACTTCGCCTGCGCGTTAGCGTGGCACCCGTAGCACAGCCAGCGGTCGTTGGCGGGCACGGCCACGGTGTCGGGCACCGAAGGCGTGGCGGTCAGGCGCTCCCACCACCAGCGCGGTATTGCTCGAGCCATGCGGCTCGTGGCAGATCGAGCACGTGATCTTGGTCCCGTCCGAGCGGGCGAGTGCCCGGCTGTGAGCGGTCTGCTGCCACACGGCGAGCCCCGGGAACTGGTTGCCCGACCTGACGATGTGGCACGCGCTGCAGTACTGGTCTCCCGAGCGGTAGTACGTGCCCGAGGCGCCCTTCGACTCGAGCAACGCGGGATACGGCGTGCCACTTGCGTCACGCATGCTGCCGTGGCTGTCGTGGCACGAGTAGCAGCCCTTCGGGGAGGGGCCGTACGGCGAAGCCGTGGGGGCGAGGGAGTGCGCTGACGCCTGACTGGAACTCGGTGTAGGTGTCGTAGACCGAGCCCAGACCGTCGTGACACGAGAAGCACAGCTGCGTGTCGGCCGCCTCGCCTTCGAACGACCCCACGATGAGCGCGTTCCTGACCTCGGCGGCATCCTGCGGGTCGACCGTGATGGTGGAGGCCGAGGTGTGCGCGCGATGGCACAGCGCACACGATGCGGTGTCGACCTCGGTGGCGACGTGCGGCGGTGCCGCCAGCGCGGTGCCGGCAACGGATACCAGGCAAAGCGAAACCAGAGCCGTGACAATCGCCACCGCCCTGATCGTCCGCAGGTATGGCTGCCGATTCAGTATCTAGCGACCTCCAGCATCACCCGCCGTGCGACGCAACGAACCTACTTGACGATGAAGTACGACGTGTAAGAACCCCACGTCACGTAGTGTTTCGAGTCGGTTGGGGCGTAGGCCTGCAGCTTCCACTTGCCAGTGTAGGGCAGCTTCACACTCGCCACATACTTCGACGTAGTCGAGGAAGACCTGGAGAGCTTCGTGTAGAACGTCTTCTTGAGGACGTAGGTCTTGCCGTCCCACCGGTACGCCAGGACCCGAACGGGGCTTCTGGACGAGTAGCTCGACACCGACGAGTGCAGCGGCTTGATGTAGCCGTACGTCGAGAACGAGCGGTTCTTGCGCGCCGAGGACGGGCGCTTGGGCGTCGAGAGGTAGACCTTGGGGTTCACGGTGACGGCCGACGAGTCGCTTCACTTCGTACGCCCTGTCGCGGGGAAGTAGAGCCGGTAGAGCGTCTTGTCCTTGGGCTTGACGTTGAAGTACGGCACCGTGCCGTCGCTCGCGGTCGTGTGATAGCTGCCGATGGTGCGCCAGTAGCCCGAGTAGTACTGCAGGTAGACGCGCTTCCCGCCACGCGCGGCCCTCACGGGGTCAGCTTGCCCGTGATCCGGGAGTAGCTGCCGTACGCGGGCGTGGGGTTGTTCTGCGACACCGTTAGCGCGACCGGGTCGGGCCTGTCCACCGAGACGACCGACGCGGTTCGCATGTTGCCTGCGTTGTCGCGTGCGATGGCCTGGATCGTCATCTGCCCGTAGAGCCACTTGGCGGCTGCGGGCGCGCTGTTGTATGTCCAGTTGCCCCCGTTGACCGAGGCGGGAAGCTCCTGGCTGCTCAAGCTCCAGTCCGAGCCGGTCCAGTACCAGGTCGCGCCGTCGTAGTTCAGAGAGCTGATGACCAGATGCACGCTCTGCAAGCCCTGCGGCACCCGCATCGGACGCGGTGCCGGCGATCGGTCGTGCTCCGGGGTGAAGTTCAGCCGGCAGCGGCGACGTGATCGCGACGTTCGGAAGCCCGGCTCGACAACGATCGTGTCGGTGACGTCCTGCTCGCGGTTCACGCCGATCGTTCGAGAAGTCGCACGCGAACCATCTTCACGCCATCGCCGGCAGGCAGAGTGAGCGAGTGCGTGGCGGCTGAACGGGCTCCACGGCGCCGTCGGGCATGCCGGTCGACGCGGAAGCTGCATGTAGCGGGCGCAGTCTGCGATCACGTCGACGGGACGTCCGTGGTCCGTGTTGATGTAGTTCGCCCCGCCGGCCAACGAGCTATGCGGCGGTTGCGTTGGACGGCGACGCTCGGCGTGTCGGCCGAGCGGCCGCTCACATCCGTCGCCCGTGGCGGTCACGTAGACGAACTTATCTGCGGCGATCGTCGCCGCATCGGGCGTCCACGTGGGTCGACCAGGTCGACCAGCCGTTGCTGCTGCGTGCGGGCACCCACGTCTCGAGAACGGTCCAGACGTCCACCGCTGCCGGTCCAGTACTTGTTGTCGCCGGTGCGCTGGATCCGAACCTGCACGCTGCTGACGCCGCTGCCCGAGTCCGACGAGGTGCCCGAGATGGTCACGGGGCCTGCCTCGAGCGGGTAGCTTGCCGCGGGCGCGGTGAGCGCCACGATCGGGGTTGTCCGCGGGCGCACTGACGCTCGAGGCGGTCTTGGTCGCTTGGCCGTAGCCCGTGCCCGTACCCGGGGTCCCACGCCTGCACCAGGTAGTCGTAGGGCGCGCCCTCGGAGGTGATCGGATCGTCGAAGTCAGGGCGCGAGTGGCTCAGCCGCGCCGCGGTCGAGACCTCTGTCCACGTGCTGGTCCCCGCCGGCGCGCGCCAGACACGGTAGGCGAGCGTGCCGTGTCGCCGGCCGTCTCGTTGAGCGAGTTGTACGGGCGAGCCACGTCATGCGGAACTTGGTGCCCACCTGCGAGGCCGCCACGGAGCGCACGGGGCCGTACTTCCACCCGGTCACGAGGACGTCGTCCACCAGCGGGCCGATCGGGTTGCCCAAGTCCTGACCCGGACCCTCGATGACATCCACGAAGCTGAACTGCATGTTCACCGGCTTGCGCGAGATCTTGCCGTTGGCGTCAGTCGAGAGGTCGTAGGACTTCTGCGTCCACACGGCCGCGTCCGGCAGTTCCGCGAGGTATCTGAAGCCGCCGACTCGTCGGGGCATACGAGAACTCGAAGGCGTCGCCTAGTCGGCGCCGCCCCTCGCTTCGCAGCGGTACCAGTAGGAGATGCGGCTGCTGTAGTAGTCCTGCAGCTCGGTCAGGTAGAGCCACGCGGAGCCCTCGGTGCTGATCGGGGTAGTGCGGATACCGCGTCGACACGGCTCCGTTCGCTTCTCTGCCAGCGGCCCAAAGGCCGAAGCTTCCGGCGTGCGCGATCTCAGGGTACGTGGAGCTCTTGGCGATGGGCCCCCAGTAGGCAGCCGAGTCCAGGGAGTTGCGCTGCAAGTCGAACTGCCGCGTCTCCCCTGGCTCAAAGCCGACGTTGACGATCGTCTGCTCGGTGAGTAGCGGGCGATCCGGCGAACGCAGCGGGAACGAGCGTCGCCGAGAGAGCGGCGACGACGAGAGAGGTCACAAAGGTGCGGATGAGCACCGGGATCGCCCCTTACCCTTCTAGGGAGCCGGCTAGTCCGCGAAGGCCTTCGCCGCCTCTTGTGCCAACGTGCGTAGCTCCTTCGGGTCGCGTGCCGTTGCCGGCGACCAGAACCTCGAAGACGTACCTTCCTCGCACATAGACGTAGGTAGCATACCGCGTGCCGTCGGTACCGAAGTAGCCAGGAGCACCGTCAACGCTCACAGAAGCTCCATCTTGGCCGAATGACTTCTTGCTCACGCTCGGCACGAACCGCTCGAGCGTCGCTCTTGCTCTCACCCTCGTGAACGGTCCACGTGATCTGTCGGGCGGGCTGCGTGCCGTAGACCGGTGTCGCCGAGACCTGTGCCTCGCTTTGGGTCACCATCGGCTTCGCCCAAGGAAGTACTTCGAAGGCGGCGGGCAGAAGCTTGCCCATGTTCGAGACCTTCTTGGTGAAGCCCGGTGTCCGGGTTCGGCGCCGGAGGTGCCGCTTCCGGTGCCGCCCGATGACCCCTTGTTCGAGGACCCGCCGCCCTGAGAGCCCGAGCGTCGACCTGTTGGCGGTCGTCGCCTTGGTGAGCAGCGCGCTAGCAGCCTGGTTCGTCGGGTCGGCCTTGAGCGCCTGGTTGGCAAGCGCAACCGCGCCGGCGTCTCCCCTGCCGCCAGAGCCTGCTCGCCTTGCTGGGTGAGCTGCACGGACTGCGGCACTGGGTGCCGTCTGCAGCCCGATCTTGGGCTGCTGCGCATCGTCGCTCGGGCTCTAGCGCCGCCACCCCGATGATGACGGCCGCAAGCACCGCGACTGTCACGACGCCGGAGATGACGGCGCCTCGCCGAGACGGCTTGCCGCGCCGGCTTGGTGACCGGGCCGCTCATTCTCGACGGCGATCCTTCTCAAGGGCGGCGCTGCGGGCGCGCTCGTCGAGAGCGCGACCCCGCGGGCTCCGGCGTCCTCGATCGCTTCGCGCGCGAGAGCGATGAAGCGCGGAAGCGATCCCTCGGCGTCTTCGGCAAGCTGGGCAAGCACAGGGTCGGCCATGGTGAGCGGCGAGCGGTCCGGCAGAGCCGCCGCGGCGAGCCACTCGTCGACGATGGCGGTGTCGATCGCCTCGGGCTCGCTCTGGAGCGCGGCGAGGTTGTGGAAGTCCCACACGAGCCGCTCTCCGCCGCCGAAGGTCTCCTCGAGCTCGGGAGCCTGGCCGGGGGCCGCCATGAAGACCAAGAAGGCGTTCTCCGCCAGCTTCCAGCGCATGTTCGTGATCGAGCCGACCACCTGCGAGCGCAGGTCCGCGGGAATCTCCGTCCACAGCTGCAGGTCGTCGTAGATCAGCGCCACCTTGCCGATAGCGCACCATCGCCAAGCTCGATCGCAGCGGCCAGGGTCTTGCGAGGGGCCTTGGTGATCTTGATCTCCTCGGCCAGCGCCGAGAGCCCGCGCTCCTTGTACATGCGAAGCGCGCGGGCGAAGACGGGCGACAGGTGCGCCCGAGTGTATTCGATCAGGTAGTCGATGATCGCCGAGTCCTCGTCTGCCTTCTCCGCCGAGGCCGCCAGCAGCGCGGCGGTGCCAGGAGCGTCACCGATCGTGTCGTCGATCTCGACCGAGTCGTCGGCCTCCTCGCCGTCCTCCTCGAAGTTGCCGTGGCGAATGTCGACCACGCCGATGAGCTCGTCGTGGCGCTCGACCTCAGGCTCACCGAAGAGGCGGCGCGATGACCGCCTCGGGGTCGGCGCGGAACTCCTCGGCGAACTCGGCAAGCTTCTCGGGACCGAGCACCTGAACGACGTGAGTCTCTCGTCGGGCTCGCTGAGGATCTTCGTCCACATAGAGCGCGAGCGTGCGATCGAAGTCCCTGAACGACAGGCGCTCGGCGATGACGCCGAGGGTGGCCCGCGTCACGCCGATCTTGAGCATGAAGAGCATCACGTACGCGTAGAGCACGTTGAGCGTGTCGTCGGTGGCCAGTGAGGCCTCGGCGTGGGCCATCGCCTGCCAGCGAGTAGGACGGCGGGAGCTCGGCGTCCTTCTCGACCCAGATGGGCTTGACGGCATCCTCGAACGACGCTTTGTAGACGACTCCGAGCAGCCTGTTTCCCGCCGCATCGATCTCGCACGCCACGCCGGGCTCGTTGGATTCGGCCGTGTTGTAGAACGGGATTGGCGATCAGGCCCAGTGACTCGTAGCGCGACATCGACGGCGCGAGTTCGTCCTCGGCAATGGCTCGCTGTACTCGAAGGACAAGGGATCACCTGCTTCTGCTCGTGGGGACTGCACGACCTAGATTACCAGCAACGGACGAGCCATCCCTCGCCGAAAGGAGGGGCCCCGGGCGGGATGCCCGGGACCCCGTTCCTTGTCGTGCATTCCAGTGTCAACTCGACACCGTCTTGCAGCGTTGCCTACTTGTCGTGGCAGCGCTCGCACACGCCGCGGTTGTCGGTACGCAGCAGTGCGCTGCGTGCCGGCGATCGGCGTGTTGGGCCGGAGTACCGATCGCGAGCACGTCGGCCTTGTCAGGATCGACGCCTGCGATGCGTGTCCCGCACCGGAACCCAAGTGCCGGCGGCGTTGGTGCTCCAGGTGGGCAGCAGCCCAGCCACTCATCTGCGCGTTGGAGCCGTGAGCGAAGTGGCAGGTCAGGCAGCCGACCTGGTTCTGACGCATGCTTGCCGGCGCCCGGGTTGACCTCGAGCGGGATCTTGCGATCCAGGTCAGCCGTCGGCCTGAGCCGCGACCTGGAGGATGTCGTCGCCCTGCTGCGAGGGTGATGTCGACCGGGTGGCGGTGACGAGTCGGGCCACCAGGAGCGGCGCCGTTCAGGTCAGCTCCGCCGCCTCGTACGGACCGTAGTCGTACGCGCTCGTCTGCTCGTCGTACTGCTCGTGGCATGCGGAGCACCATGCCGAGAGCGAGTCGCCGGCGATGCCGGCAGCGGATCTGCGAGCTGCCCGAGGTGTAGTTCGGGAGGTAGTCGGCCATCTGGACCTGACCGGCCTCATGCTTCAGCCAGCCGTTGTCGGCGTACGGCGTAGCCGGTCTCAGCCGAGAAGACCATGCCGTTCGGAACGACCGTCGGGGATGTAGCCACCAACGGTGTTGCCGTTGACGGCGTCCTTCAGCAGGCGGTAGTTCGAGCTGCCGTGAGGATCGTGGCAGTTCGTGCAGGTCAGATCCAGGGTCTGCGGAGACCGCGTTGCCGGCACCCCACAGGATGCCAGTCTGCTCCATGCTGTGAGTCGACGTGACGGCCTTGAACGCGGCAGTCGCGCTGGTCTCCCAGTCGACGAGGTTCGCGGCCTGCACGAAGCCACCGCCGTTGAGCGGGGCGTTGAACGTCGAGGCGGTCTGGTACTCGGTCACGACACCGTCGTTGAGACCGGGACCGTGACCGTCGACTGCGCCGACGGGCCGCCGTCGAACAGACCCGACGACGACGTTGGTCGAGGCGCCCGGCGCGCTGTCGCCGTGGCACGCGTTGCAGAACTCCTCATGGTGGCAGCGGTGCCGACAAGCAGCGCAGACGGGTTGTCTGCGTCGTCCCAAGCCGGCGGGACCACGCGCGGGCGGAAGGTCAGGGTCGAGAACGAGGTGTGCGCCCTGTGGCAGCCGGCGCATGAGTCCGTGTCATCGATGTAGCCGCCGTGCGGACCGAAGTTCGCGTATGCGGAGCCCACGAAGACGAGAGTCAGCGCCAGAGCAAGAACCAGAACTAGAGAGATACGCTTCAAATCACTCACCTCCGTCTTTTCTAGTGGACCGCGCACGCGATGCACGGGTCGAAGGACTGGGCGATACGCAGGACCTCAACGCCACCGACGACGGTGTTGAGGTTGTTGCCGTGCTGCCTGCTCCGACGTAGTTGGCCGGGGTCTGGTTGAACGCGGCACCGATCATGGCCTCCTCGATGGCGCCGTTGTTGCCAGCGGCGTCCTTCGGCGAACCGTTCCACGTGGTGGGAACGATGCACTGATAGGCGACGATCTTGCCGTTCGTGATCGTGCACTGGTGCATGAGAGCACCACGCGGCGCCTCAGTCGCGCCCCAGCCCTGGACGGTGCCGACCGGGATGGACTTGTCGGTCCACGTCGAGCCGGCGGCGTCGTGAGCGGCGCGTGCCGGTGTCAGCTCGCCGAGCTGATGGATCCAGCCGTCGTTGCCGAACGAGATGTCGCACGTGCCGGCGTCCTTGGTGACGGTGCCGACCATCGCCTGGACGAGCACGAGCGACTCGAGAGCGCGAGCGCGCAGGCGGTCCATCGTGGAGAGCCCGCCCTTGAGGTTGCAGGATCCAGTCTGGATGACGCGTCGATCGAGCCAGAGCCCGGCGTTGACCAAGGCCGGCGACGATCGTCGGCGCGATGACGCCGTGCGTCGAGGCTGCCGGCCGTTGGTGTAGATCGCCAGCAGCAGCGCGGCCATCGTCGGCGTGAGCCCGGACAACGTCGCTAGCGTGCCGTCGACCGGGTAGTAGCCGGCGACGGCGAGACGAGCGAACGGCCGACCTCACACGGCTTGCCGGCCCAGCGCGGGGCCTTCATGTACGTGTAGCGCCGGCCTTGCCGCGGTTCGGCTTGGTGCGGTTGATCGCACCCGGGATAGGCCGACGTGGCGCTCTCGTAGCCGGCGGTCGCGTCGTAGCGCGAGTGCGAGATGTCCTCGCGGAGGTTGACGGCAACCGAGACCTTCTTGCCGGCGTACGGCCGGTGGTCGGGTCCGTGGCCTGCAGGAACGTCGCGGCGATCTGTGCCTTGTTGCCGCGGTCCAGTTGAACGTCGCCGCATCGGCGGCAGCGACGCTCGAACGTGCCACCCGGAAGGGTGAGCGTGTCGTTGGCGTCCAGATTCGGGAACGCGCCCCAAGCGAGGAAGCGGCCGAGGCCCGCGCCGAAGCCCCTGTTGCTCGGCTTCATGGTCGAGCCAGTGACGTGCCGCCGGCAACCGTCGGAGTGTTGCTGTCGAAGGCCGGGTACAGGACACCCAGGACCAGGGCGATCGGCACGTACTCGTTGACGATGAACAGGCCGACCTCGCGGATGATGCGTCTCGAACTGGTCGCAGCGAGCCGTCGAGGTTCTCGGTGCCGTCGTTGGTCACGCCGCCACCTACGTAGCACGAGGTCATCGGCATGCGGCCTGCGAAGAGCGCGCCGGCCTCAAACGTGAGGCGGCGGATCTTGAGAGCACGCACGTAGCTGATGATGACCGCGTCCCAGACGCATGGTTGGCGGGTTCGCATCCGGCTCGGGCACGTCGCCCGCGCACGGGCGACCGCGGCAGCGCCGCGTCGTCCTGTTCTGCAGAGCGCACGGTGTAGTAGCTGTCGGCGAAGTACGGGGTCCACGGCGGCATGGCCGGGCCCTGAACGTAGCTCGGGGCCGCAAGGTGATAGAAGTGCGTGATGCTCGACATCAGGAACTCAGCAGGCGAGCACCAGGTTGCGGATGAGCACGGCCTTGGCCGGAACGCCCTTGGTGCCGGCGGTCTTGAAGGTGATGTGACCGTCGCTGTAGCCCAGTACGTTGTCGACCGCGTAGGTCGAAGTCATGCCGTGAGGCACCGGGCAGACGCCGCAGATGCGCTGAACGAACGTGATCGCGTCGTTGGCCGCGCGGCCAAGCAGGAAGTTCTCGAAGCCACGCCACAGGTTGCCGTGAGCGTTGGCGTCGACGATGACGTTGCCAGCGCGTCACGCGAACCTTCACGCCGAGGTGACCCTCGATACGCGAGACGGGATCGACTTCGTGATCGGCTACCGGTATCCGGATAAGATCGTTAGCCATTTAAGTTGCCCTCCTTTCGGTTTCTCTAGCGCTTCACGAAGGGAACGAAGCTGTCCGGATAGCCCTTCTCCGTGCAGGCCATGCAGGGGTGACCAGAGACCGTGCAGTGGCCGCCCACGCCGTTCTTGTTCAGACCGTGGACGAGCGTCGCCGCTGTTCTCGGGCTGCTGGTTGTTCCAGCCGTGCTTGCCGCAAACGGAGTTGGCGGTGATGCCCTTGCAGCCAAGCTTCTGCAGGCAGCCCGGCTGACCCGGCTTGAGTCGCGTAGATGCCCTTGGTGTAGTCGGGTAGCGGGGGCAGAACGCGCTGTGAACGGTGCCCGGGTAGACCTTCTTGATGCGGCGACCGTAGTCGAGCTCGATCAGGTCGGTGCCCGCGAGCTTCAGCATGACCATGACGACGCTCAGAACGAACCACCACGGGTTGGTGGGGCAGCCAGGAACGTTGATGACCTTGGCGGCGGCGCGCGGACCGCAGCCTGATGCGCCGGGTTGGCCGTGTCGACGTACTCGAGCAGGAAGTCGTAGGTGCCCTTGGCGTCGGTCTGCGACATCGTGGGGTCGAAGCCGCCAGCGCTCGGCTGGCAGTGGTCGCGAGATCTGCGGCTTGCAGCCGGGATAGCCGCCGTAGCTGGCGCACTGGCCGATCGGCATGATCGCGACGCAGTTGGCCATCGCGGCGAGCTCGGCGACGACCTCGGGCATGTCCTGCTCGAGCGTGCCGTTGTCAGCACATGCCGATCGAGCACCACGGAATCGCCGTCGAGGCCGCGGAGTGTCGCCCCACGCGCCGCCGTTGCGCTTGTCCTGGAGGGCGCCCTCGACCACGAGAACGAACGGGTTCCCCGCGTCACCGTTGTCGCGGAAATCTTGGAGCCACTTGGCTGCGAGGTCGCCGCCCATGCCCATGACGGTCTCGTGATACTGCAGGTCGATGACGTCGATGACGACGTCGGCGATGTTGACGTGCTCGGTGCCGCCGATACAGCGCGTTGCGGAAGTCGGCACCCAGCGTGTAGTCGGTCAGGGTCAGACCGGTGCCGCACCGGGCTGCCGAGAGCGTTGGTCACGCCGGCGAGCCCGAGCGCCTGCACCGGTCGTGATCGAGTCGACGAGCCGGAGTCGCTGTCGTACGCGAACGGGTTGCCGCCGGCATCCTCAAGGATGCCGAGCAGCGAGGTCGAACAGCCGGTGCACTCGGCACCGTGGATCCAGATGACCTTCGGCTTGCCAGTCGTGCCACCATAAACTGCGTTCGAGTTACCCGCGAAAGCCTCGGCAAGCTTCGAGACTTCAGCCTGGCTGAAGCCTACTGCTCCGGCCAGGGCACCAAGGCGGGTAACGAACTGACGCCTAGTAATAGCCATACTCTTCTTTCCTCCTTCACCAGGCTCGGTAAACGGGACGTGCCTTAGTGCAAGTTCGGTTCGGGGTTCGCGGACGAGAAAAACGCCACCTCCTTCGTGTCCACTACGCCCGAGGACCGGTTGGAGATGGCGTTCATTCGAAGTTGATCGATGTGGGAAACGAGTCCGATTCCGCGCAGAAACGCCGCGCGATAGCGATATGTTCCCTAACCACGACCGGGTCTTCGTGCCGGCTCCAACCCAGTGGTCTTCTTACTCTGTTGTAGGGCCCCTTTCGATGGGGTTTGTACCATGTAACAAGAGTTACAACCGAAAGGTACTCTCGCACAAACCGCCCGTCAAGAGGTTGCAGCCACCTTTTGTCCACACGCGCTGGACAGATTCTCCACGACTGCTACTTCGAGGCGCTTGCGCTTGAACCGATCGACGAACTCGAGCGCGTTGACCACTTCGTACTCCAGGACCTTCGCCAGGCGCCGCAGCTCCTCGTCCTCGGTCGCCGTGAGCTTCGCGCGGCCGGCGACAGCCAGCTTGATCGCGAGCTCGCGATCGATCTCGTACTTCTCGGCGAGCGCGTTGACGTCGGACTCCGAGTACTCGACCGCCTCGAAGAGGGTCTCCAGGTCCAGCTCCTCGCCGGTCTCGAGTGCGAGGAGCTTCTCGTACTCGGAATCGTTCGTGATCCACTTCCAGCGACCGGCGGTGAGCGTCTGGGACTCCTCACGCATGAGCATGGTCTCGACGAAGTCCGCGGTTGCGTAGAACTTCTTCTTGCGCGCGAGCAGCAGCAGCGGCAAGAGCAGCAGCGGCAGCAGGCACCACGCGAGGTTGTTGGTCGGGATATCCGGCACGCCGGTGATCTGCGACGGCCAACCCCATACCTGCACGCGCGCGTTGGAGGTATCCGTGACGAAGATCCGGTTCTTCGCTCCCACCGCGACGGCGGTCGGGTAGCTGAACTGGCCGTCGAGCACGCCTTGCTCGCCGAAGTTGAGGACCTTGTCGCCCTTCGCGGTCCAGATGGTGACGTCATGGGCGAGCGTGTCGACCTCGAGGAAGCGCTTGGGCGCCTTCGCGTCGTCACCGGACATCGCGCCCAACTGGGAGATGCCTCTGGGCAGACCGCGCGTGACGACGAAGCGCTTGAAGTCGCCGTTGAGGTCGAAGACCTGGATGCGCTGGTTGTTGCTGTCGGCCACGTAGAGCTCGTTGCCGATGATCATCATCCCGTTGGGGAACTGGAACGACGTGGGGCTCTTGTCGGGAACGAGAACGATCGCGGCGGTTCCCACACTGCGCTTGAACTTGCCGTCGGGCCCGAAGATCAGCAGCCGGTGCCCGTTGAGCAGCTCGGTCACGTACAGCGTGCCGTCCTTGCCGAAAGTGAGCGTCAGGGGGGCCCACTGCACGCCCTTGGGCAGCTTGAACTTGGGCAGCTCGCTCTTGGGAAGCTTGGGGTCGAAGACCCCCATGTACTTGCCGTCGGTGGTGAACTTCAGCACCTGACGCAGCCTGCGGTCCGAGACGTAGAGCAGGCCGTCCTTGGGGTTCTTCGCGATGTAGAGCGGGTTGACCGTCTCGGACGTGCCGAACGAGCCCGTCATCTTGCCGTTCTCGTCGTAGGTGAAGATGGTGCGCCGCTGCGAGTCGGCGACGTAGACCTTGCCCTTGTCGACCAACACGCCCACCGGACGCTGCAGGCGGTTGAGCCCGGTGCCCGAGAACGAGAAGAGGAACTGCGGCGGTGCCACCGCATTGGCCAACGACGGAGTCGTGCTGAACGTGAGCTTCTTGGTGTTGCTGTAGTAGTAGTAGTAGGCGGCCAGCAGCGCGAGCAGCAGAACGAGGACGCCGATGATGATCAGCAGTCGCTTCTGACGTTTGGTCAAGAGGTGCTCCTCTGCGCGCGCAGCTTCGGTCTGGCCGACCGATACCGATTACTTACCCTGAGCCTTAGCTTCAGACTTAACCTTCTTGGAGAGCTGCTCGATCGCGGACTTGATCGCGGCGTCGTCAGGCGCGAGCTGCTGGGCCTCCTTGTAGGTGGCCAACGCGAGCTTGTAGTCCTCCTTGCGCGTCGAGCACGAGCGCGACCACCTTCGCCGCCTCAGCGTTCTCGGAGTCGATGTTGCGGGCGATTCTGCGCGGTCTCGAGCGCGGCCTCGGGATCGGACTTCATCAGCGTCTTCGCCTTGGCGATCAAGCTCCTCGGGCGAACCGAACTTGGCGATGGCCGCCTGCGGCTCTGGGGCGTCCGGCGCCAGCTGGGCCGCCTTGCCGTAGTTGTACGAGGCGAGCACCTTGTCACCTTGCGCCAAGTACAGGTCGCCCAGGAAGTAGCGGGCCTGTGCGAAGTTCGGGTCGAACTTGACCGCGATCTCCAGCTGGCGAAGCGCCTCATCCACATCGCCCGCGCCGTCGAACGCGCGCGCAAGGTAGTAGTAGGTGTCCGACGCGTCGTTGCGGATTCGCAGCGCGCTCTTGAAGTAGCCGATGGCGTCGTCGAACTCGTTGTTCGACAAGCGCGATGCGACCAAGCTGGTACAGCGCGACCTCTCGCCGCTGGTTGACGTCCTCCATGGTGCTGCCGCGCGGTGAGCTCCACGACCTGCCGGTAGTAGCGAGCGGCGGTCCCGGTCTCCTTCTCGTTGAGAGCTAGTTGCCCGAGGTCGATCATGGCGCCGGTGTGCTTGGGGTCGATCTTGAGCGCGGCGTTGAACTGCTCGACCGCGTCCTTGTCGCGGCCGGCCGCGGCAAGTGCCTCGCCGTAGCGCACGCGCAGCACCGCGTCGTTGGGCGACTTCTTGACCTGCTGGGCGATGACCTTGGCGATGCGACCTGCCGGCGTGGCTTCCTGCGCGGCCATCCGATCGGCGTAGACCGTGTACCCGAAGTAGGCCGCGAGCCCCAAGACCACGACGCCCAGCACGAGCGCTGAGATGCCGAGTACCCTGTCGAGCTTCCTGGAGTCGCCCATCTACTGCCCTTCCCCGTACCCTATTCGTAGTGCCCGCATCATGCGCGGGGCATGCTGCGAACCGTAAGCTGCCGGGCTGCCGGTGTGCATGCAATGCAGCGTAGAGCAAAGCCCACTCCACGAGCTACGGCCACGCGCGAGAACACACTAAACATTCAGATCCGAGTGGCACCGTCTGCACAGCGAGGCGCCCGGATACGGCGCGATCTTGACGTTGAACGGGTCGAGCGCGCCGTGGCAACTGTAGCAGAGGCGCAGGTCGTGGCCCTGCTGCAACTCAGCGGATTGCGCCGCCGCTGGAGGCGCCGAAGTCCACGTGGCATTCGTAGCACTTGTACGGCTTGCCCTTCTTCTTCGCGACATCGAAGTGTACGGCGTGCTCGGCCATGCCCTTCTGCTTGATGCTCGTCGCGGGCTTCTGCTTGGCCTCGTCGTGGCACGGGACGCAGTTCTTCTGGACCAGCTCGCTGTTCTTCACGCTCCCGTGGTGGCAGGCGTTGCACTTGCGGCGGTCGCGGTGGCAGATCGCACAGTCGGTCTGCTCGACACCGGGCGGCGGCTTGTGGTCGGCGATGAACGCCGCAGTATGCGGCACCACGGTCTGGTGGCAGACCTGGCACGACGGCCCGGTGTGACACACCCCGCACGTCCAGTCGCCCGACAGGTAGAGCTTGCCGTGACGGCTCTGCCACTTCGAGTCGGTGTGATCGGCGGGAATGACGGCCTTGTCCGGCGCGTTGGGTCCCTTGCCCTTGCCGGTGTGGCAGTCGATGCAGAACTTCTCGGAGTGGCACATCGCGCAGTACGCCGGGTCCTTCACGGCCTGCTTCTTGTGCTTGCCCTTGGCGAACTTCTTCGTGTGGTTCTCGGGCTTGAGCTCGAAGTCCTTCGGATGGCACGCGTAGCACTCCTCGGTGGCGATCTGCCCGCCGTCGGCGTGCTGCAGACCGTGGCAGCGATAGCACGACAGCATGTCGGGCGTCTTCACGCCGAGGGGCGTGTGCGGGAACTCCTGGTGGCAGGCGTCACAGCGGTAGTTGCGGACCAGGTGATCCGCGTGAGCGAAGATCACGTCACCGGGCATGAACGCGTCGAGGTCCGGGTGGCAGTAGACACACTGCGACATCGACACGGGGCCATCGGGGTAGACCTTGACCGACGGGCCCTTGGGCTTGGGATAGACGACCGAGTGATAGACGTCGGGCATCTTGGGCACCTCGGGCGCCTCTTTCGCGTGACACTCGTCGCAGTCCTGGGGCCCCGAGTGGCACATCATGCATCCGTTGACGCCCTGGGCCTTGCCCGCAACCGCGTGGGGCTGCTTCGCCCAGTCGTCGCCGTGGTCCTTGGGCCGCAGGTCGAACGACTTGGTGTGGCAGTCCTCGCACGCGCCCGTTGCCAGCTCTCCTTGGGGACCGTGCTCCACCCCGTGACACGCGAAGCAGACCTCCATGGGGACTCGCTCGGTGACGCCGTCTTGGTGCGGCAGCCTCGAGTGGCAGCCGTCGCAGCTCACCAGAAGGTGGTTGCCGTGGCTGAACTTCAGTCCGGGGACGTCCACCGAACCCAGGTCGAGGTGGCACTGCGCGCACTGCTGACGGTCCACCGGCGCCGCGGTGTCGATGACGGCCTCCTCGGCAGCATCGCCGATGGGGGCAGACGCAAGTAGGAAGGCGGCCGCGAGTATGATCGCGACCACCCCCCATAGCAGCAGTCTTGTGTCGATCCGGTGCAGCACTCCGCCGCCCGTCTCCTTATGTTGTGGCGCCTATCCGCCGGTGACGCGAGAGATCAGCTGCAGAAGCGGGTTGTCCTCGGTCGTCTGCGCCTTCTTGTGGATCAACTCAGCAGCAGCCGCGCCAAACTGCTCGTTCGATCCTTCGTGGCACCCTTCCTTGCCGCAGGTCTCGCCGACGTTGGCCGGGTTGACGCTGGAGTCGGGGTCGGCCTTGGGCAGCACCTTGTGGGAGTTGTGACAGTCCCAGCACGCCGGAGCGTCGGGCGCGCCCGCCTTGTAGGCCTTGCCGTGATAGTAGTCGTCGTAGGTGTCGTACTCGTCGCCGTGCTGCTTGCAGCGAGCGCACACTCTGTACGACGACATGTGCATGCGCTGCTTCGCGATCTCGGTGTCAAGACGGTAGATGTAGTGGCCGCCGTGGCACGACCCGCACGTGGCGGACTCGATGTCGCCGTCCTTGACCTTCTCGGCATGGATCGAGTCGTTGTACGCCGGGACGACGTCGCTGAGGTTCTTCTCCTTCTGATCCTCGTGGCACTCGCCGCAGGCGATGCTGGCGTTGATGGTCCACACGGGGCTCGCGGCCGGCTTGTCGTCGTAGCGGTAGTCCGGATGGCACTGCTGGCAGTCCAGATCGGTGTGAGCCGAGGCGGCAAGCCCGATGACCTCGAAGGACTTCATCCCGCCCGACGAGCGCTTGGCGAGCTCGGTGCCGTGGCAGGCCAGACAGCCGTCCTCGGCGTTGTAGTCCCAGCTCTCGGGCGCCCACACGATGCCTTCTGCGTCGTGGCACTCGGTGCACGAATCGGGCTTGTGGCACATCGCGCACTGCGTGTTGAACGCCTTGTTGGCCGGCTCGACGTGCTCCTTGCCTGCCCAGCCGAACGTGTGGAACGCGGGGCGAAGACGCTCGACCGGGGTCACGTGGCAGTCCTCGCACTTGTCCGAAGCGATGATGCCCATCGGTCCGTGCCTCACGCCGTGACAGTCGAAGCAGCCCTTCATCTCCGGCCGCTCGATGGTGGCGTCGGCCCGGTGGGGGAAGCGCGGGTGGCAGGCGCTGCACGCCACCAGCTGGTGGTAGCCGTGCTGGAAGATGATCGCCGAGGAGTAGTTCTTCGTCTGTGGCGATGTTGCCATGACACGTCTTGGTGCACGCATCCTTGTAGACCGGCGTGTCCTGGAGCTGCTCGAACACCTGCTCGAAGGATTGCGGGTCCGCCGGCGCATCGGCTGCCATCGCGACCTGTGCGCCGAAGAGCGCCGCGAAGACGGTGACGGCGAGACCTAGCGCGAACAGCCTGCCGGGGCGAGTTCGGAACCTGATCGCCATGTCGTCGTACCCCTTCTTCCCCGCGGGGCCAATCCCCCGCATGTGCTACTGGAACAACGTTGTTAAGTTCTCCAGCGCCGCCGAAATCCCTTGCTTTGCCGAGTCATAGAAGGACCAGAGCGGGTTTTCCTCGAGCGCCTCCTGCTTGCCATGGATGAGCGAGGCGTACTTCACGAACTCCTCGTTCGCGTCGACGTGGCAGCCATCTTGTCCGCACGTCTTCACGAGATTGTCCGGGTGAACCGGCGAGTTGCGATCGCTGGCCGGAAGCACGAGGTGAGCACCGTGACAGTCCCAGCACGCAGGTGCGTCCCAAGGCGCACCTTCCTTGTACGCCGCCCCGTGGTAGTAGTCCGCGTAGGTCTCGGCGCCCTTGGTGTGGCATTCGCCGCACACCTCGACGCCTGACTTGTTGAAGGCCACCAGCGCCTCGGTGTCCTCTTTCGAGGGAACCGCATGCCCGCCGTGACAACCTCCGCACGAAGGGATCTGCGCGGGCTTGCCTTCGGCCTCGCGCCGCGCCGCCGCCTGTGCGGCGGTGACGCCGGGCTCGAGTGACCGTCGAATGCGATCCGCTGCTGATCGCAGTGCGCTGTGAGTCGTGGTCCTTGCACGACTGGCACGAGGTGTTGGCCACCCTGCGCCAATCGTAGCCATCCTGGAGGTTCTCGTGCGGCGTCTTGAGGGCGAAGTCCACATGGCAGCCGGTGCACAGGATCTTCGGGTGAGCCGACTCGTCGAGCACCGCCTGCTCCACGTAGAGCGAAGAGGTGGTCTCGCCGCTGGTCTTCTGGAGCCCGGGATCACCGTGACACACCATGCAGCCCGACTTCCCCGCCGTGGGAAGCGTCCACTGCAGGTTGTAGGTGCGGCTCGCCTCCTTTGAGGCCTTCGAAGGAGTGGCCGCACACGCGACGCCCGGCAGCGAGAACAACGCTGCCGCAACGACGATCGCGATGGTTGCCCAAGCCTTCACCAGCGTGCGGACCTCCTCTAGGAATGCTCGGCCGAAGCGTACGACGGTGCGGGCTCGTGAGCGCCGTGGTCATCATCCTCGGCATGTGCAACTTTGCGGCCGAGCGCACTCAATCCCGAAGAAGTCCAAGAACGCCGGGAAGTCCTCGGTGACCGAGAGGTAGACGTGAATCGTGGTCAAGATGATGAAGAGCCAGTTCACGATGTAGTGGCCGGTGCGAACGTAGAACACCCCTGAGGCGCCGATAAGCCCGGCGGAGAGCTCGTAGAGGCTCGTGGAGACGAACGGCAGAGGCATGCGCCACAGCATCAGACCGGTGATCGCCTGAATGATCAGCAGCGGCACGAACAGGATGTAGGTGCCCTTCTGCATGACGTTGTACTTGCCGAGGTGCGGCTTCGAGGGCTTGATGAAGATGTAGTACAGGATGACCTTGGGCGCGGTCGTGATGTCGCGCTTGGTGACCGCGAACTCCCGGTAGTCTCGCTGGCGCGAAGCGAACGCGTACCACAGGCGCCAGATCAGGTTGGCGATCACGATCCACATGAAGATGTAGTGCGCCCAGCGCATCGGGGTCCGGTTGAACTGCGGGAACCTGATGAGCAGGCCGGTGACCGCGAGCATGATCATGCTGAAGACGTGCATGAAGTGAAGGAACTTGGGCAGGAACGGCGGATGGCTGTCGTGATGCGGCCACGCCCACTCCTTGCCGAAGCGCCGCTTGGCGCGTCCGCTGAGGATGTTGCCGATGAAGTGGCACGACAGCGCGATCAGAATCACCACGTACAGTGACGTGAAGACCACGTCGAGCCATACATTCAGTTGCGTCAGTCCCATCGACTGAACCCCTTACTCCCGTGTAGCGCCCGGTCCGGGCAGGATGTCCCTTCAGGCCCCGTGGCGTAGTGTGTCTTGACGACGCTGTCCGGGCGCCGATCGACGGGTCTGAGGGCTTGTAACACTAGTTGCAAACACAATAGGGGCGCTGAGCAGGAGTGTCAACGAGAACGGGCGCTGAACACGGCGTCGCAAGGGACTCTCGGACTCCCCTTCTGGACACTGGCTCGCCTGTTCGCAGGCACGAAACCAATGCTCAGAGGGCTTGCCGGCCGACGCCTCTGGGCCGCCGGAACGCTCGGACCGGCTCGAAGACCGTCAGCTGCGCACCTCTCGAACGAGGTATTCGCGAAACGCCTCGGCGGCGCGCGTGGGCGTGCCCTTGGGCAGCACCACGTACAGCGGGCGCGACATCGGCAGCTCGACACAGTCGACCTGGGCGACCGAGCCGAGTGCGATCGCCTTCTCGGCGACGTGGCTGCTCACGATGGCAACGCCCAGCCCACCTTCGATCGCGCTGACGATGGCCTCTCCGGAGCCGAGCTCGACCACGACCTTGAGCTCTTGGGGGTCCAAGCCGCTGTTCGCGAGCAGGGACTCGGCGACCTGCCGAGTCCCCGATCCCTGCTCCCGCTGAACCCACGGCTCCTCGGACAGGCCCGAAAGGGAGACACGTTTCCGAGCGGACAGCGGGCTGTCCGGCGGGCAGATCAAGATCAGGTCGTCGGTCCCGAACTGCTCGGAGCTCACGCGCGCGCCCTTTGACCACCGCCCCCGTGACCCCGAGCTGCGCTCGTCCGGCCTCGATCGCGTCGATGACCTCCGACGTGTCGTGTACGTCGATGCTGACCGAGACCTCGGGATACTCGGCGGCGAAGCCACCCAGCAGCTTGGGCACGATGTAGTCGCCCGGCGTCGTGCTCGCCGATATCGTCAGCCTGCCCGAGACACTGCCGGACAGCGAGGAGATCTCGTCGCGAGCCTCGTCGAGCTGCTCGAGGATCCGCTTCGCGTGCGGGAGAAGCGCCCGGCCCGCCTCGGTCAGGTCGACGCGGCGGTAGCGGCGATCCAGCAACGTCGTGCCAAGCGCGGCTTCGAGCGCCTGCACCTGCATGGTGACGGCCGGCTGCGAGATCTCCAGAGCGCGAGCCGCCTCGGAGAACGACCCCTTCTCGACCACGGCGACGAAGGTACGCAGTTGCGCGACGTTCATAAGCGAAAACCCTCCTCGGACGCAGAATCCATAAACAGAACCAATAGTTGCATTCTACCCGTACTCCGCCCCGCCTGCGGGTATAGTGGTCTGGTGAGAATGATTCTCAGAAAGGGTACCGGCGAAGCGTGTACGACGAACTGCGCACTGCATACGGGGACCGACGCCTCACGGCGCCGCGAGCCGCTATCGCCCGGACAGCGAGCGGGCTGACCGACGCGTTCACCGTCGAGGACCTCGCCTCGCTCGTGAGAGAGACAGACGCGAGCGCCGGGGCCACGGCCACGGTGTACCGCGCCGTCGCCGCGATGGAGGCGGCCGGGTACGTCGAGCGCGTGGGCGCCCGCGGGGGCAGCGCACTCTACGCCCGATGCGGCACCCGCTCGCACCACCACCACATCGTGTGCGACGGCTGCGGGCGCGTCGCACACGCCGAGTGCCCCGTCGCCGTCGACATGCCCTCTGCGCGAGTCCGACGGCTTCGTGGTCACCCGCCACGAGGTGACCCTGTACGGGTTGTGCCCGACGTGCGCCGACTCCGGGAAGGAGGCCTGACGTGTCGCATATCCACATCCCTGACGGCGTGCTGCCTCTGTGGCTTGTTGTCGCCGGATGGATCGGCGCCATCGCGCTCGTTGCTCTGGCGGTCCGTCGCGCATCTACGGAAGAGACGCGACGACGGGTTCCGCTCGTGGGGGCGATGGCCGCGCTGATGCTCGTGGGGATGTCGAGCGAGATCATCCCCATCGCCTACCACATCAACCTGACCGTGCTCGCGGGCATCCTGCTCGGCCCCTGGCTTTCCATCATCACAGCGCTCGTGGTCGACGTGATGCTCGCGCTGATCGGGCATGGCGGCGTCACCGTGATCGGGCTGAACACGCTCGTGATCTCCGCCGAGATGATCGCGGGTTGGGCGCTGTTCCGCGCCTTGTCCTCGGCGTTTCCGCCCCGCAGGGTGGGCCTGGCGGCAGGTGCTGCGACCGTCGTAGCGCTGGCGCTGTCCACCACCCTGCTCGTGGTCATCGTCGCGCTGGGGGGAAGCCCTGCGGCCAGCCGAGAATCGGGAGCGTTCGACCCGTCGACTCTGAGCTTCAGCAATCCTTTCCGGGAGGGCGTTCTCACCAACGCGACGCTGACGGGCCAGGCCGAGCATGCCGCTGACAGAGCAGCCGCTCTCGGTGGCTCGATTCGCCGCGACGGTGTACTTGCTGGGGTCGATCGGGTGGGTGCTCGAGGGAATCATCACCGGGCTGATCGTCGGCTTCATCGCGAGGGTGAGACCGGGGCTCGTCTCGAGCGGGGCGCTTCACGAACCTCAGCGCGCGCCGCTCGGGGACGAGGGGGTGCACCGATAGGTGGACCTCGCGCGCGTGGACACCTCTGCAACGCTGGGCCGCTCGGCGCTTCACCGCGCCGTTCCCGCCGCCAAACTCGCGGCGTTCGCGCTCGTTCTCGGGTCGGTCATCGTGAGCACGAACGTGCTGGTGGTCGCTGCGATCTGCCTGTCCCTGATCGCGGTGACAGCCGCACTGCGCCTTCCGATGAAGCCGATCTTGCTCCTCGCCGCCTACCCCGGCCTGTTCGCGGCGCTGTTCGCGTTCGCAGCAGCGACGGACCTGCTCTCGGCGGCGCTGATCGTGGCCAAGGCGGTCACCGCGGCGCTCGTCGCCGTGATGCTGATGTTCACCACGCCCTACCCTCAGGTGTTCGCCCCGGTACAGCGCATGGTGCCGGCGGTGATCGGCGACGCGCTGCTCATGACGTACCGCTCGCTGTTCCTGCTTCTCGAGAAGTTCTCACACACTCTCACGGCCGCGCGGCTTCGGGCCGGCATCGTGGGCCGAAGCCCGATCCGGTCGGCCGCCACGATCACGCGCTCGCTGGGCGGCGTGCTGCTGTACTCGATCGACCTGTCGCAGCGCACGCACGACATCATGCACCTGCGCGGCTACGACGGTCGGCTTGTCGTGACTCCGCAGCCTTCGGTGTCCCGAGCACTCGACGCGGTGACCGTCGCGACAGCGGCTGCCGTGCTGGCGGCAGCAACCGCGTGGCGTGTGTGGTGGCCGGCGCTCAACCCGTACGCGTGGGTTCCGTTTGTGCTGTCGGTCGCCCTGCTCGTCGTCGCGCTGCTCGTATCGCGCACTTCGGAAGGAACGCCCGATGAACGACGCGCTGGCACGACACGCCATGAACACGCCCACGCGCGACCTCGACGAGGTCGCGCGCGTCAGCTGCGTGCGCCACCGATTCGAGGACGGCACCGAGGTCGCTCTGTGCGGGCTCGACGTCGTGGCGCGACAAGGGCCAGCGCATGGCGGTCCTCGGCCCCAACGGCTCGGGAAAGACGACGCTGCTCTACCACCTTCTCGGCCTGCTTCGCAGTGAAGAGGGGCTCGTTCGCGTGCTCGGCGTCGACCCCGCGCGAGAGTGGAAGACCATCCGGCGCCGAATAGGCGTGGTGCTGCAAAACGTCGACGAGCAGATACTGGCGCCCAGCGTGCTGGACGACGTGGCGTTCTCGCCGCGGCAGTACGGCCTGCCCGAGTCCGAGGTGCGCGATCTGGTGGCCGACGCACTCGCCCGCGTAGGGATCGAGCACTTGGCGACGCGCGTGCCGCACAACCTGTCGGGCGGCGAGAAGCGCAAGGTGGCGCTCGCGGGCGCGCTCGTGATGCGACCGGAGCTGCTCGTGCTGGACGAGCCGTTCGAGGGTCTCGACCCGGCGAGCAGAGACGAACTCATCGAGATCGTGAGCGAGCAGGCGAGCGGCGGCGGCACGGTGATCATGTCGACGCACGACATCGACACCGTGCCCGAGTTCGCCGACTACTGCTACGTGCTCTCGCACGGCGGGACGATCGTGCTCGAGGGCACGCCCGCAGTGGTCTTCGCGCAGGCGAGCACGCTTGCCGACGGGCAACATCCGCCCGCCGCTGATCGCCGAGATGTTCGCGCGGCTCGCGCAGCTCGACCCGAGCGCACCGCCCGCGGCACTCACGGTGGAGGCGGCGGCCGCGTCGCTCGCCGAGTGGAAGCGCGCGGACTGACGCGAGCCCGGCCGCATCGGCTGTCCGTGCGGACGGCTACGCCTCCTCGGCGGCGGGCTCCTCGGCGCGCATGCGGCCCATCTCGATGACGCGCTGCCCGAACGCGGCACCCCACGCGCGTGCCGCCTCGATCTCCTCGGCGGAGGGCACGTACTTGCAGGTGAAGTCGGGCTCGGGCAGCTCCAGGCCGATCTCCTCGAGGCGCGCCGTCATCTGCTTGGTCGCGCCGCTCGACCACCCGTAGCTCCCGAACGCGCCCGCGATCTTGCCCTTGGGCTTCAGGCCGCTCAGGTACTGCAGGTAACCCGCTGGCCGATGGAGCATGCCGTGGTGCAGCGTTGGCGAGCCCAGCAGCAGCGCCCGTGCCGTCGAAGAGGTGTCGCGTGACGTGCGCGTACGGTGTCGCCGCCAGATCGAAGAGCCGGACGTCGATGCCGGTGGACATCGCGCCGTCGGCGATCTCGCGCGCGAGGTGGTCGGTGGATCCCCACATCGTGCCGTACGCGATGACGAGCTTGTCGAACGTGTCGCCGGAGATGCAGCGGTCGTAGGTGTCGATCAGCGTGGGGAGGTCGCGCTCGCGCCAGATGACGCCGTGGCTCGGTGCGATCGTCTTGCAGACCCATCCGGCCTCGGCGACCTTCCGACCGCCTTGCCCACCTGGGCGGCGACGGCATGAGGATGTTCGCGAAGTAGACGATGAGCTCCTCGGTGGCCAGCTCGAGGCCCACCTCGTCGGCGAAGCGCGAACTCGACGCGAGGTGCTGACCGAACGCGTCGTTGGGCATGAGCGTGCAGCGCTCGGGGCAGTACGTGAACATCGAATCGGGCCAGTGGACCATGGGCATCGGCATGAACTTGAGCGTGAGCCCGCCCAGGTCGAGCGAGTCGTCGGCGCCCACGGCGGTGATGTCGCTGCATCGCCGTGGTACTCGGCGATCCCCCGCACGCCACCCGCGCTCGCGACGATCTTCGCGTTGGGCATCTTGGCCGCGACCATGCGCATGCCGCCGTTGTGGTCGGGCTCGACGTGGTTGACCACGATGTAGTCGATCTTGTCGAGCGGCACGACGCTTTGCACGCGCTCGAGCAGCTCGGGAACGAAGGGCACCTTGACGGTGTCGATGAGGGCGATCTTGTCGGCGCCCAGCCAGGTAGGCGTTGTAGGTCGAGCCGCGAGGCGTCTCGAAGCCATGGAAGTCGCGCAGGTTCCAGTCGATAGCTCCCACCCAGTGGATGTCGGGTGCGATGGGCGTGGCCTTCATCGGCGTATCTCCTTCACGTGAGGTTCGAATCGAATGTACCCGTTCCGCGCGGGCGGCGCGGGCGAGCGCCTATGCGCGGTACTCCAGCGCACGCGCTATCGCGCCGCGCGCCTCGGCATGCACCTCGCGGAGGGAAACGAGCGTGTCGCGTAGCGCGTCGATGGCGACCGGGGTCGCCGCGTCGGCGGCCTTCTCGATGCTGAGTCGGCCCGAACTCCTCGGCGGACACGACGCACAGCAGCGGGGTGCCGAGCACCTGCGCGAGCCCGGTGAACTTCAGGCGGTAGTACTCGCGTCTCGTACAGCGCGACCACCGGAGTGCCCACGTACAGGGAAACCAGAGCGACGTGGTAGCTCGTGGTGAGAGTCACCCGGCACTCCGCCAAGCGTGCAGCTAGCTCCTCGAAGCTGCCGGGCCGCTCGACCGCGCGCACGTGACGCGCGTGCGCAGTGGGAGACCAGCCCGTGTAAGACGCCACCTTCGTCGAACCGCTCGTTCGCGACCATGCCGAACGCTACCGCGTCCCAGCCGGCCTGCTCGAGGGCACCATCGAGTGCGCCGATGACCGAGCGCGCCGCCGCATCGTCAACGCCCACGTATGACTCTGTGCGTATGTTGAGCGCGACCGTGTGGCGCGACGCCCCGGCTCCGGTGGTCATCTCCGGAGAGTACAGCGCGATGCTCTCGTCGAAGGTGAGCACGCCTCCAACGCCATCGACAACGGAGCGGTCACGAGTGCCGAAGACGAGCGCTCCGCTCGCGATGGCGGCAAGCTCGACAGCCTGCTCGTCGAGGTACGGGCCGAGGCCCTGACCCGTGAAGGCAACCCGGTCTGCCGGCAGCCCATTCGAGACAAGGTGACGGTAGAGGGCGATCTTGGGTTCGTACCAGTAGCGGTTGAGATAGCCACCACCGTAGTAGTGCAGAAGCGCGACGCGTCGCGGGTCGATCGCCGAGAAGCCCGCGGCGTTTTCCTTGATGTAGGGAAGCCGCCGGATCGCGCGGAGGGTATATGGGGGGGGAGAGGGGGGGGAGGAGGGTGGGTGAAGCTGCGCGGTGAGCAAGATCGTTCTAGCGCACGCGTGATCACGCTACGCGCCTCGGCGTGCACCTCGCGCAGGGACACGAGCGTGTCGCGCAGCGCGTCGATGGCGGCCGGGGTTGCCGCGGCGGCGGCCTTCTCGATGTCGATCGGCCCGAACTCCTGAGCGGACACGACGCGCAGCAGCGAGGTGCCGAGCACCTGCGTCGAGTCCGGTGAACTTCAGGCGGTAGTACTCGCTTTCGTACAGCGCGACCACCGGAGTACCCACGTACAGCGAGACCAGCGCGACGTGGTAGCTCGTGGTGAGGGTCACCCTGCACTCCGCCAACCGCGCCGCCAGCTCCTCGAAGCTGTCGGGCCGCCCGACAGCGCGCACGTGACGCGCGTTCGCATCAGTGACCAGCCCGTGCAAGACGCCGCCTTCGTCGAACCTCTCGTTGGCAACCATCCCGAACGCTACCGCGTCCCAGCCGACCTGCTCGAGAGCGCCATCGAGCACGCCGACGATCGAGCGCACGGCCGCATCGTCGACGCCCACGTATGACTCTGTCCGGATGTTGAGCGCGACCGTCCGGCTCGCCGAGCCGGCTCCGGCGGTCATCTCCGGGGAGTACAGCGCGATGCTCTCGTCGAAGGTGAGCACGCCGCCCACGCCGTCGACCACGGAGCGGTCACGGGTGCCGAAGACGAGGGCTCCTTTCGCGATCCCGGCAAGCTCGACAACCTGCTCGGCCACGAACGGACCGAGGCCCTGACCCGTGAAGGCAACCTGGTCCGCCGCCAGCCCTTTCGAGGCAAGGTGACGGTAGAGCGCGATCTTGGGTTCGTACCAGTAGCGGTTGAGATAGCCACCACCGTAGTAGTGCAGAAGCGCGACGCGACGCGGATCGAGCGCCGAGAAGCCCTCGGCGTTCTCCTTGATGTAGACGAAGCCGCCAGGATTCCCCGCCGGGGGATTCATCATGGCCACGACGACTTCGAAGCGATCGAGGTAGCCGGCGTAGAACTCCAGCACAGAGCGCAACAGAAGCTCGTCGCCCAGATTCCCGTAGCCGCCCTCACCGCCGGTCAGCACGATGCACGGACGCTTCGCTGACCGACCACGCACGCGCCTGACGAAACGGCTGAAGAGACCCGGGCGCACCTCGGCGTCCTCGGCCATCTACGAGCTGCGCTTGATGAAGAAGTCGGCCATGGAAAGCAGGAGGTCCTTGGCTTTGGTCTTGGGGAGCTCCTGCTCGAGATCGCCCTTGGCCGAGACGACCAGATCGCGGGCGTAGTCGTTCGCGAAATCCACCGAGCCTGCCTCCCGCATGATCTCGACGGCCTCGGCCAGGAGAGCGGGGTCGGTCTCGCGCGCCGATGTGATCGCCAGCAGCCGATCGCGTTGATGCGAGTGCTGCAGCGCGTGGACCGCGACGAGCGTGCGCTTGCCCTCGGTGATGTCGGAGCGGAAGTCCTTCTTGGTCGCCTCGCGCGTTCCCACCAGGTTGAGCACGTCGTCTTGGATCTGGAACGCGAGCCCCGCCGCCATGCCGAACGAGCGCAAGGCGTCGATCTGCTCGGCGGTGCCTCCCCCGACGATCGCACCGATAGCGAGCGGAACGGCGCCCGAGTAGAAGGCGGTCTTGTGGTTGGCCATGAGCAGGTAGTCGTCGACGGTCAGATCGAAGCGGTCGTCGCGCGCCCAGCCGATATCGAGCGCTTGGCCCTCGATGGTGCGTGTGGTCATCTCGACGAGCTCGTGCAGGACCTTGAGCTTGGTCGCGTCGTCGAGGACCGGATCGTCGACCACCGCGCCCGTGACCAGTGAGAGCGCGAGGTCGCCTGCGTTTATCGCGAGACCCTCGCCCTCGCTGATATGCATGCAAGGCTCGCCTCGGCGAGTGAGCGACGAGTCCTCGATGTCGTCGTGGATCAGCGCCGCGGTGTGGAAGTGCTCGATGGCGGCGGCGGCGTTGCGTACGCGGTCCGGGTCGCCTCCCACCGCCTGGCAGGCCAACACGCAGATGAGCGGCCTGTGGCGCTTGCCGGCGTTGCTGCTGTACCGAGCCAGCGGACCGTAGAGGTAGCGCTGCATGTCGGGGTGCGTGCCGTCGACGAAGAAGGTCGCGAGGTAGTCGTCGAACTTCTTCGAGTTGCGTTTCAGATAGAGCTCGAACCCGGTCAGCACGGACCCCTCCTCGGCGGTTTCGGGCGTAATCGTAGCAGACGCGGCGACCTGTTCCGGCGCGGGAGGCAGACGGACGATGCGCGCGCAGGGGTAGGATTCGACGCAGGGAAGGGGTCGCGCGATGCGCGACGACACATGAGGGGGTACGCATGGACCCGACGACCACGTCTTACTCCGACCCAGGCGCGCTGGCCGGAATGGTCGCCTTCTTCACCACGTACGCGTTCATCATGCTGATCTTCGCTGTCATCATGATCATCGCGTACTGGAAGGTGTTCACGAAGGCCGGCGAGGCGGGCTGGCAGTCGATCATCCCCATCTGGAACGTGATCGTGCTCCTGAAGATCGCGGGCCGCCCGTGGTGGTGGATCTTGCTGATGTTGATCCCGGTCGTAGAAGTAGTCGTCCTTTTCATCGTCTACTTGGACATCGCCAAGTCCTTCGGACACGGGACAGGGTTCGCGCTCGGGTTGTTCTTCCTCGCGCCCATCTTCTGGCTGATCCTGGGCTTCGGCAGCTCGCGCTACATCGGAGCCGGCGGAGTCGCCCCGGCGCCGCCGATGCCTGCCTACGCTGCTCCGGCAGCGGCAGCCGCGGCGGTTCCCGCTGCAGCACCACCGCCCCCGGTCGCCGCGCCTCCGGCCCCCGCACCGGCTGCGGCACCACCCGCGCCGGCACCTGCGCCGCCGATCGAGGCCGCGCCGGCGCCCGCCGCAGTGCCGCCTGCGCCTGAGGCGCCCGCGATGGAGGCGCCTGCAGCCCCGCCGGTCGAGGCCGCGCCCCCTGCTCCAACCGCCGAGCCTCCGGCTGCTGAGCCGCCGGCACCGCCCGTCGAGTAGCACACCGAGCTCGCATCACACGCTTCGCGCAAGCGCCGCCTCGAGAACCTCGGGGCGGCGCTTCAGCGTGAGGTGAGTAGTCACTGGGAGGGGATGTCTCGGCGGCCCTTGCCGAGGAACGCTCCATGGGCGTCGAAGCGCCGCTTGTAGGTCAGCATGACCGCGACGACGCTGCCCAAGGCGGTGGCCGCCGCGACCATCAGCATCACCACGATCTGGTAGCCGGTCGCGGTCACCGGGTCGGCGCCGGCCAGGATCTGACCCGCCATCATGCCCGGGATGAAGACGATGCCCACCGCGGCCATCGCGTTGATCGTGGGGATGAGGCCGGCGCGCAGCGCGTCGCGCACCGAGCTGTGCGCCGCCTCCCACGGAGTCGCACCCAGAGCGGTCAGAGCCAGCAGCTCGTCTTCGCGCAGGTCCAGATCGGAGAAGACCCGCTCGAGCGCAAGCGCGATTCCGGTCATCGAGTTGCCGAGCACCATGCCCGCGAGCGGAATCACGTAGCGCGGCTCGTACCACGGCTCGACCTGCACGATCAGCCCGGTCACCGCGAAGGTCACGATGAAGCCGGTGAGCCCCATCGCCACCGCCGATGAGGCGAAGATGCGCCCGGGTGCGTCCGGGCTGCGCCTCACGATGATCTGTGCGGCCATGAGCACCATGACCACGAGAATCGCGATCACGAGCCACGGCGAATCGATGCCGAAGACCCAGCGAAGCACCAGGCCAAGCGCGATCAGCTGCAGGTAGGTGCGCACGGTCGCGATCGCGAGGTCCTTCTCCAGGCCCAGCGAGAGCCGGATCGACACGACGCCCACGAACAGCACGAACACCGTCGCAAGCAGCAGCTGCGGCCAGCCGATGACGATGACGCCGCCCGGCTGCCTCGGTCACGACGCCACCTCGCTCAGGCGACCCGCTTCGAGCCGCAGCCGTCGTGCGGCAAGCCCGTCGCTGCTCCGGTGCCGCACGCGCACGACGGCGCCGCCGTCGGCCGCGAACTCGCGCGCGATGCACGCCACGGCGTCGGCGCTCGCGTCGTCGAGCGCCGCGTCCGGCTCGTCGAGCAGCAGGGCGCGCGGATCGGTGAGCAGCACGCGCGAGAGCGCGACGCGCGCCTGCTGCCCGACGGAGAGCCGGGCGGCATCGCGCTCGAGAGCGAGTTCGGGCAGGCCGACGGCGGCGAGCTGCGCGAGCAGCTGCGGCTCGGTCGGGGGCTTCTCGGCGGCGCGTACCTTCAGCGTCCAGGGCAGCAAGAGGTTGTCCTTGAGCGTCCCCTTCACGATCGCGGGCTTCTGGGGCAGCAGCGCCACGGCGGCGCGCCACCTCTGCGGCGTCATCTGCGTCGCGGGCACGCCATCGAGGGCGAGCTCACCGGTCGTGCCGGGCAGCAGCCACGCGAGCGCGAGCACGAGCGTGGTCTTGCCCGCGCCGCTCGGGCCCGTGATGTCGACGATCTCGCCTGCGGCGACGTCGAGCGACACGCCGATCGAGCACGCGGACCTGGCCCGCGTCTCCCTCCACTGCGGCGGAGAGGTCGCGGGCTTGAAGCAGCGGTGTCGGGCCTGCGGTGCTCACGCCCGACATGCTACTCGCTCCACCGCTCCTCGCACACGTAGGCGGGCTCGTAGCGCTCTCCGGGCGGCTTGGCATCGGCAGGGTGCCCGACCACGATCATCGACATCGGCACGATGCCTTCCGGGATCTCGCAGATACGGCGCACGTTGGCGACGCGCTCCTCGACCGGGTGCACGCCGATCCACACCGCGCCCAGTCCGGTCGCGTGAATCGCGACAAGCGCGTTCTCGATCGCCGCCGAGCAGTCCTGGACCCAGTAGCCGGGGTGCTTCTCGTCTCGCGTGTCGCCACACACGACGAGCGCGACCGGCGCGTGCGCGATCATCCGGCAGTACGGCGTGGCCTCGGAAGCGCGGCTCGCTGCTCGTCGCTGCGCACCACGATGAAGCGCCACGACTGCTGGTTGCCGGCGCTTGGCGCGGCCATGGCTGCGCGCAAGACCACCTCGAGCTGCTCGTCGGTGACGGGCTCGTCGGTGTAGCTGCGGATGGAGCGGCGGGACATGATGGCGTCGAGGCAGTCCATTGTCGGTTCCTCTCGTCTCAGCTGGCGGGGTCGGGGTCGGCGGTCGCGTCCGGTGCCGCGGCGGTCGCATCGGCTGCGTCTGCGGGCGCTGCTTGCCGAGCGGCCACGCGGCGGGCGTCTCGGCGAAGCACCGGCGAGGGGCCGAAGAGCAGGTCGTTCT
The DNA here is from genome assembly GCA_963726325.1 of uncultured Actinomycetes bacterium. GTDB lineage: Bacteria > Actinomycetota > Coriobacteriia > Anaerosomatales > PHET01 > CAVPCY01. Next base: position 215,597 of record CAVSCA010000006.1, read on the forward strand.
CGAACGAGACGCGCTCCATGCCGGTGAGGTCGTGCACGACCTCGTCCATGCGTCCGCGCTCGAGCAGCGTTTCCGGCTCGAGACCGTGCAGGTCGACGCCGTCAAGCGAACCGGACTTGCGCGCATGCTCGTACGCCTTGAGCATCGCACCGCGAATCCTCGATCGCGTCGAAGGCGCGCGCAGTGCGTCGAGCATCTCGGCCTTGAGCGCCGCGCGCTCCTCGGCCGCGGCGTGCTTGGGGAGTGCGGCGAGCGCACGCCCTATCGCGTCGGCGCGCGGGCGGTTCGTCTCCTGGACGACGAACTTCACCACGTGCCACGCGTCGAACAGGTCGCGGTTCGTCTCGGCAGGCCGGCGCTTGAGCCACAGCCACGCGTGGAGACGGCGGCGCCAGTCCCACCACAGCAGGCTGTTCGCGAGCCCTTCGTCGGGGATGAGGAACCACCCGCGCTCGAGCAGCATCGCGCCGAAGACGCCGCTGCCACCGCTGGTCTCGACGCGCCGCTTCCCCACACGCGCCTTGTACAGCCCGCACGAGGGAGAGGACTCCTTGGCGATGAACGCCTCGACACCGGCGCGCTCGAGCGCTCCGAGGGCCGCCTCGCATCCGGCCACGATGTCGTCGGTGCGGTCGCGTCCCCTGCGCTCGAGCACCTTCGCGCGACCCGCGAGCACCTCCTGTCCCGTCCCGGTGAGGTGCACCGGCATCCTCGGCACGCCGAGTCCGGCGAGACACTCCGGGCATACCGGAGTCCAGACGAAGTCCGCACGCTCTCTGCCGAGCAACGACAGCGCATCGAACGCGCGCCCGTTGTAGCGGACAGGGCAGTCGTACAGACACGCGCTGATACCGATCGATACCTTGTCCGTGAGCAGCTGGGTGGCCATCTTCGTCCTTTCCCGTCCTGCGGTAGATACCCGAGCGTGCTCGCTTCCCCAGCGGTGCATCGGGGACAATCGTGTCGTGAGCGCGAAAGATCGCCGACGCAGACCACATCGACCGAGAGGGCCTCATGACCGTCGCACTGCTGTGGTTCCGCCGCAACCTACGCCTCTCGGACAACTCGGCGCTTCTGGCCGCGCTCGAGCGCGCCGAGACCGTCGTGCCGGTCTTCGTCCACCGGTCGACCCCAGCGCGCAAGGGCCCGGCTTGGCCTCACTCTCGTGGCTCAACGGCTCGCTCGCCTCACTCGACCTGCAGCTTCGCGAGCGTGGCTCGGCGCTCACCGTGCGTACCGGCTCGCCACGCGGACGCGCTTGCGAGCGTTGCCGAGGAGACGGGCGCGCGCAGCGTGCACTGCGAGCGAGACTGGACGCCGGAAGGGCTCGCCGAGGAGCGCGCCGTCGGCGAGGCTCTGGCGGCCCGCGGCGTGGCCCTCGATGTCACGGAGGGCCAGCTGCTCGTGACTCCCACCGGGCTCGCGACGCAGGCGGGCGGAGCCTACAGCGTCTTCACGCCGTTTTGGAGGGCGTGGCGACAGGCCTGGGCGCCCACCAATCCGATACCGGCGCCGCGGCGCGTGCCTGCGCCGGCCGCGATGCCGGCCACGGCCGGCCCGGTCCCACCGCCGCCCGGCGCCCCTGACATCGCGCGCTGGTGGGAACCGGGCGAGCCCGCGGCCCTGGCGCGGCTGGCGGAGTTCGTCGACGGGGATCATCGAGCACTACGACGACTTGCGTGACCGTCCCTCGCTACGCGCCACGAGCGAGCTCTCGCCTCGGCTCTCGTGGGGCGAGGTCAGCGCTGCCCAGGTAGCGAGCTCGGCACTCAGCGCAGGGGGCGACATCGCCGAGCCGTTTCTGCGTCAGCTCGCGTGGCGCGAGTTCTCGTACCACGTGCTCTACCACAACCCGGGCATGGCGACGGTACCGCTGCGCGCCGAGTTCGCCTCGTTCCCCTGGAGCGCGAGCAGCCGAGGACCTGGAGGCCTGGCGACGCGGGATGACCGGCTACCCGCTCGTGGACGCGGGCATGCGCCAACTCGCGGCGACCGGCTGGATGCACAACCGCGTCCGTCTGGTGGTCGCCTCGTTTCTCACCAAGGACCTCTTGGGCAGCTGGCAGAGCGGCGAGGAGTTCTTCAGGCAGCGGCTCGCCGACTACGACCCGGCGGCCAACGCCTTCAACTGGCAGTGGGTCGCCGGCTGCGGCGCGGACGCGGCCCCGTACTTCCGCATCTTCAACCCGTCGGTGCAGGGCGCTCGCTTCGACCCGGACGGTGACTACGTGCGTGCGTGGGTGCCGGAACTGGAGCGGCTCGACTCGCGCTGGATCCACCGGCCCTGGGATGCGCCCGGCAAGACGCTCGCCGACGCTGGCGTCGTGCTGGGCCGCACCTACCCGAACAGGATCGTCGACCACGCCGAGGCTCGGCACAGGGCGCTTGCCGCCTACGAAGCGATACGGGTGTCGCGCTGAGCGCTCGGGGCGCGTGGCTTGCGCGGGACCTGCTACTGAGTCGCCGTCACCACGTAGTCGAGCTGTGTCGTCGCGGTCTCGATCTGGGAGATCGTCACGAACCCTTCGAGGGCATCGCTCTTGACGGTCAGCACGACGCTCGCGGCGTCCTCGCCGCCGCCGGCATCTTGGGCGACCTGCCAGCCGGCCTTCTCGAACCCCGCGGCGACTCCGTTCAAGACGTCCTCATAGGGGTCGCTCGTCAGAAGCGTGAGGCCGTACGCGTCCTCGGTGCCGGTGGACTCGATGACCTGCGCCCCGGGCCACAGCGGAAGGCCCTCGGGTGTCTCGGCGGCGAGCTCGCCTTGGACCGGCGCGCCCCCGACGGCGACCGTCGCCTCTTGGGTGACGACCTTGGGCGGCGGGGTGAAGCGCTGCTCCAGCTGCTTGCAGCCGACAAGCGAGAACGCCAAGAGGGCCGCGAGGAACGATACTGTGACTGCTCGGGACAACATGCTCGGTCTCCTCGGCGATCGCCGGCGGTGGCAACGCACCGACTTCGGCTATGCTGTGTGGCGGAGGCGTGTGCGAATCGAACACACCCAGGAGGCTCTTCACCCCCCACGACGGTTTTGAAGACCGCGGAGCCCACCAGGACCCATCCGCCTCCGTCGGGCAATTGTGGAGAGGTGGCCCGCGGGTGTCAAACCACGGCAGGAAATGGGCGGCAACTGCTCAGACGCCAGGGGGAGCAGTGACCCAGACCGCTCGCAGGGCCGTGACGATCGTGATCCTGCTCGCCGTGGTTCTGGCGGCGCTCTTCGTGGGCACCGCACTCGCGACCGACAGGCCGCAGTTCTGTCCTTCCTGTCACGAGATGCAGCCCTACTACGACGCGTGGGCCAACGGGCCGCACAAGGACGTGTGGTGCATCGACTGCCACGTGCCCGAAGGCATGCCTGCGCGTTTCGCACACAAGTTCGTCGCGCTCACTGAGGTCTACGATCCACGTCCGCGGCGACATCATGTTCCCGCGGGCCGCTCCGCCGGAGGTCCCGATCACGCTGCGTGATGCGTGCCACCCCGACGTACCGGCGAGCATCGACGGCTTCCCGCACGCGGCGCCACGCCGAGAAGGGCCGCTGCGCGCAGTGCCACTACAACACCGGCCACAAGGTGACCGACCAGGCGCTTCAGAGCGCGGGCGTCTTCGATCCGACGACCACACCGCAACGGCTGAGCGGGAAGATCGCCACGCGTTGGAGCGGGCAAGGCGAACCTTGCGCGCCATCAGGGGGTCAGCTGCACCGAGTGCCACGACATGCAGGCGACGCCGTGCGCCCTGTGTCACAAGCCGCGCGGCGACAAGCACCCCGAGGTGGGCAAGCAGCCCTGCATCGCATGCCACCCGACGACCGGAGCGTCCTGGAAGTTCGTGCACCCCAAGGTGGAGGGCGACTGTGCCGAGTGCCACAAGGCCCCGGCGAAGCATCCGGCGGGCTCGTGCGTGAGTTGTCACGCTAAGCCGGGCAAGTCCTGGGCGTTCTCGCATCCGGCGCGCTGACGCAGACTGCACGCAGTGCCACAAGGCGCCTGCCAAGCATCCCGTCGGGCTCGTGCGTGGGCTGTCACAAGAGCGTCGGTCGCTCGTGGGCGTTCGCGCATCCGCGCGCGCCGGCGAGCACTCGTACCGCAGCATTCGCGTGCAAGAAGTGCCATCCCAACAGCTACGCCGCGGTCTACTGCACGTGTCACAATGGCCGCCCGCCTTCTGACTGAAGCGCGTTAGCCCTGCTCAGCCGCGTGAGAGGTTTCTCACCCGGGTCTCACCAAGCGCTCACCCGCTGCGCCGATGCTTCTATATGCCCGCATCCTACGGCGACCCGGAGTAACGCATGGCTCAGGTACGGAGTTGGGCTTCATCGCACAAAGGCCTGTCGGCCGCGCTGCTCGTGGTGGGCGTGATCGCGTGTCTGGCTGCCGCTCTCGGTGTCGCTCAGGCGACCGACCGCCCGGCTTTCTGCGGTTCGGCCTGTCATGAGATGGGCCCCTACCACGATGCGTGGACGCAAGGCCCGCACGCCTCGATATCGTGTGTCGAGTGCCACGTCGACAGCGGAGCCGTCGAGCGAGTCACGCACAAGGCCCAGGCGATGAAGGAAGTCTGGGTCCACATCGCCGGCGATCCGAAGTTCCCCAACCCGAACGCGTCGCCCGTGCCCAACGAGCGCTGCGTGCGCTGCCACGAGAAGGTCGAGGTGGCCGGGCTCGACCACGCGAAGCACGCCAAGGACCGGCAGTGCGTCGACTGCCACGCCGATGCGGGACACACCGTCGACCCGGCGGCGCTGGCCCAAGTCGGTGCGCTGAGCGCGACCTCGACTCGCACCGCTGAACCCACAGGTACCGCCGTCGCTGTCGTCGACCGAGGTTCGGCCAACGTCGAGGGGCACCCCGCCGTCTCGTGCACGCGCTGCCACGATCTGGCCAAGACCGGCTGCAAGGCCTGCCACACGCCCAAACACGACGGCGGCGGGTCGGCGAAGAAGACAGCCGAGTGCACGACGTGCCACGCACCCGGCACGCAGTTCGTCTTCGTGCACCCCAGCGACGAGCCCGACTGCGGCTCTTGCCACGAACCGCCCGCCGAGAAGCACGACTTCACCGGCGAATGCACCGGCTGCCACACCAAGGTGGGCGTGGAATGGACGTTCACTCACAACGACAAGGCCCGGTGCGAGAACTGCCACGACGCACCTGCCAAGCACCGCCCGGGAGCGTGCTCCACGTGTCACAAGCCCGGCCCCAAGTGGACCTTCAAGCACCCCGGATCGTCCGCCCAGTGCACCGACTGCCACACGCGGCCCGCCGGTCACCGCGCCGGCGCGTGCGCATCGTGTCACCGCACCGGTGTCTCGTGGGCGTTCAAGCATCCGTCGGGGCGCTCCTGCACCAGCTGCCACAACCGCCCTTCGGGCCACCGCTCCGGCTCCTGCACCACATGCCATAGGACCGGCCGGTCGTGGGCGTTCAGTCACCCGAGCTCGGGCTCGCGCTGCACCGAGCTGTCACAAGCGCCCCTCCGGGCACCGCTCGGGCTCGTGCGCTTCGTGCCACAGGACCGGACGCTCGTGGGCCTTCAGGCACGCCGGCTCGAGCAGGTGCTCGTCGTGCCACCGCGCACCGTCCGGACACTACGGCTCGTCGTGCTCGGCATGCCATTCGCCGAGCAGATCGTGGAGCAACGCGCGCTTCAGCCACCCGCGCATCCGAGGCGGCGAGCACAGCTATCGCAGCTTCGCATGCAAGAAGTGCCACCCGAGCGGGTATGGTTCGGCTACATGCCGAGCATGCCACAGCTCTTCGAGCGGACCGAGAGACGATGACGATGACTAGCAGGGCGCGAGACAAAGCCGGATCTGGCCCGGCGGTGCAAAGGACGGCGGTCTTCTCGGCCGCCGTCCTTCTGCTCGTCATGGGTAGCGGGCTCGCCTTCGCAGCCGGTGCCGCGAACTCGTCGCGAGTGTCGACCCCTGCGGTCATCGCATCCGACAGGCCCGTTCAGCGGGTCCCTTCGACGATCGCCTCGGTGACCGTCGGGATCGCCGCCCCGAGTACCGCACAGCCCGCCCGCCCCGAAGAACAGCCCGGACAAGCACGCCAAGCCGACGGTCGCCGCGGCCGTCCTCCTCGGCAGGCAGCAAGCCACGACCGTCGAGCGGCTCCGCGACGAAGAAGCGGCGCGAGGACGACGCGCGCGAGACCGTGGCACCGCCCGTGCGCGATGGATGACGACGATGAGGACGACCACGAGACGGTGGTCCCGCCCGTCCGCGACGATGACGAGGGCCACGAATCGGACTAGGCTGGAACCGAGTCGTCGCGAGGGGAATGTAGAGTCGAGGGGCGCCGCCGGGTGCTCGATGCATCGGCACCAGGGAGCCGCAGTGAACATCCTGCTGGTCGAGGACGAAGACAACATCGCCTCGTTCATGTCGAAGGGCCTGACCGCCGAGGGTCACCACGTCGAGCGCGCCGCAACAGCGGCCGACGGCGCGGCGCTGGCAGTCACCTACGACTTCGACGTGATCCTGCTCGACCTGATGCTTCCCGATGCTCACGGACGAGACGCCCTGGAGCGGATCCGCCAGGTCAAACCCGACACGCCGGTGATCGTGGTCTCGGCGCTCGGCGAGATCGAGGACAAGGTGAGCCTGCTCGACTCGGGAGCCAACGACTACCTGGTCAAACCGTTCGCGTTCGCAGAGCTCGCAGCGCGCGTGCGAGCGGCGGGCAGACAGGGCCAGGCGTCGGGCAGGGTGCTCGCGGTGGGCGACCTGACGCTGGACACGAAGACCCGCGTCGCCACTGTGGGCGATGGTCCCAAGGTCGACTTGCCAACGCGCGAGTTCGCCTTGCTCGAGTACCTCATGCGCCACCCCGGCCAGGTACTGACCAGACAGCAACTGCTCGACGCGGTCTGGGGAATCGACTTCGACACCGACAGCAACGTGGTCGACGTGTACGTGAGCTACCTGCGCCGGAAGCTCGACTCGGGCGAGGGCCCCTCGGTCATCGAGACGGTCCGCGGGGCCGGCTACCGTGTCCGGGCGTAGACGGAGGCTCTCGGCAAGCGCTCGCGTGCTCTTCGCGATGGCCGGGATGCTGGTCACCGCGATCGCGCTGCTGGTGGTGCTCGCCTACGCGGTCACCTGGCGCACGCTGACCGCGTCCGCTCGACGAGACACTCTCCCGCGAGTCACAGGCCTACTCGGCCGCCATGCAGGGCGCGCCGCAGGGTGACGCGCTGACCGACGCGACCCGGGCCTACCTGCGAGGGCGCACGGGCGGCGAAGCGGGCGGCGTCTCCCCCATCTTGTTGGTGCGTCTCGAAAGCGGCCGAGTGATCTCGAACTCCGAGGTGCGCATGGAGGACGCTTCGGGCAACGTCCCGACGTCGACCGCCCAGCCGGTGTACGCGAACGTCGCGCTCGACGGGGAGCAGTACCGAGTACTCGCGACTCCGCTGATCTCGCAAGGGTCGCAGGCGGGCGTCTTCGAAGCCGCTCTCGCGCTCGGGCCGATCCAGCAGACGGCCTCCAACGTCGCGATAACCCTCTCGGCCGCCGGACTGATCGCGCTGGCCGTCATGCTGCCTTTGGCGTACTTCGCGACTCGCAGGGCGCTCTCGCCGCTGAGCCGCATGGCACTCGACGCCGCCGAGGTCTCGCACGCCCGGCCCGGACGGCGCATCGACTACGACGGGCCGCGCGACGAGCTGGGTTCGCTCGCCGACTCGCTCAACAGCATGCTCATCCGGCTCGAGAACTCCTTCGAGGACCAGCGGCGGTTCGTCGCCGATGCGAGCCACGAACTGCGAACGCCGGTGGCGGTGGTGCGCGGAAACGTCGAGCTGCTGCGCTCCGGCAGCTCTACGGGTGCATCTGCCGAGGAGAGCCTGGCGATGATCGAGAGCGAGGCCGTGCGGATGACGCGCCTGCTCGACGAGATGCTCGCGCTCGCGAGGCTCGAAGACCCGGACCGCCTCCGCTTCCAGCCGCTCGACGCCAAGACACTCGTCGAAGAGTGCGCGGCCAGGGCCCGCACGCTCGGCGAGCGCGAGATCGCGCGCCGCGGTGAATGCGACATGTGGGTGGACGGCGACCCTGACCTGCTCGAGCGCGCGCTTCTCAACGTCGTGAAGAACGCAGTGGCGCACACGAGTCCCGGCGGCCGGATCGAGATCGCGTGCGAGGCGCGCGGGTCAGAGGTGCTCATCTCGGTGACCGATGACGGCCCCGGCATCCCGCCGGCCGAGCTCGAGCGTGTCTTCGACCGGTTCTACAGGGCGCAGGGCACGCATCGCGACGATGCCACCGGAGGGGCAGGGCTCGGCCTGGCGATCGTGCGCAGGCTGGTGGAGCTCCACGGCGGGTCGGTGAGCGCCGAGAACGTCTCCCCGCACGGCGCGCGCGTCACGATCGCGCTGCCGCGCATCGGCTCACCCGCCTAGGCGGGCGGCTCGCCGGCGCCGACACGCGGTCCGGGCTCTCGCGGCTAGGTCCGCCGCAGGACGCGCGCGTCGCCTTCTCGGCGGGTCACGCCCTGAGCGTCGAAGTACTCCAGCAGCGGCACCGCGTACTTGCGACTCACGCCGAGCACTTCGCGCAGCTCCGAGGTGGTCGCGCCCTCAGGCCGCGTCTCGAGGTGCGCCACGAGCGCCTGCTTCGCCGCCGCGATCGCGTCTGCCGAGAAGTGCAGCTCGCTCGAGACGCGGACGATTCGGCCTTCGGCCGCAAGGCGCCCGAGCACCTTGCGCGCGATGCCGGCGTCCACGCCCGCCTGGGCGGCCAGCTCGGTCACACTGTCGGGCGCGAGACCCTGGCGCTCGATGAGCGGCAGGAGCTTCTCGGCGGCCTCGGCCTCGGCGGCAAGAGCGCTCACCGCCGCCTTGGGGTGACGGACCTGGCCCTTCTCGGCGACGGCGACTCCACGCTCCTGCGCAACACCCAGCACCGCATCGAAGGCGCGCTGCGACAGGCGCGCGTCCACTCGGTCGCGCAGCGCGACGGTCGCGATGCCGGTCGCCTTGGAGTCCGCCTCGTGAAACGCGAGCAGCTCACGCTCGACGTGCTCGACGAGCTGGTCGAGGGCGGCCGGCGCGATGAACGCGGTCTCGCCGCCCACCTTCAACCGCTCGAGCTTCGCCTTGTTGAGCTCGTCGGCCACCTTCGGGCGCGGCACGCCAAGAGCGGCCGCCACCTCGGCGCTCGTCATCGGAAGACCGCGCGACTCGAGCAGACCGACGCTGGCCGAGGAAAGGTCGTGAGCGAGCAGTGCATCGAGCAGCTCGCGCTCGTGAGGTCGCAGGACGGTGCGCCGCGGCGGCAACGCGTCCAGGACGACTCCGCCACCGATCGTGTAGACCGGCGAGTAGCTGCGCACGATGAAGCGGTCGTCGTAGCGCGGCGCGAGCGGCTCCTCGAGCCGCACCTGCGCGAGCCCGCTGTGCCCCGGCGAGAGCGATGGTGCGTCCATGAGCAGCACCCTGCCGAGAACCTCGCGCGTCCCGTGGTGCACGTGCACGCGGGCACCGGTCTCGAACGGCCGGTCGTCGCCGGGCGTGCCCAGATACGTGAAGCGCGCGTCGAAGCGGTCGGTCACGGTGAGCGTGCCGGGAGCAGCTACGATGTCGCCTCGGCTGATGCGCTCGCGGTCCATGCCGGCGACGTTCATGGCGACGCGCTGGCCCGCGTGCGCCCGGTCGACCGGCTCGCCGTGCACCTGCACTCCGCGCACGCGGCCTTCGTCGCGGCCGGGATAGACCTCGACCGGATCGTCCTTGGCCGCCGAGCCCGACCACATCGTGCCGGTCACCACCGTGCCGGCTCCGGCGATGGTGAAGACGCGGTCCACCGGCAGACGCATCGGCAGCTCCGCATGTTTGCTCGGCGCGTCGACCGCCACCGAGTCGAGGGCGGCGAGCAGCTCGGGCAGACCCGCGCCCGACTTCGACGAGACGCCCACTATCGGCGCTCCCTCGATCGAGGTGCCCACCAGCAGCTGCTCGACGTCGGCCGCAACGAGTGCGAGCCACTCGGCATCGACGAGGTCCGCCTTCGTGAGCGCAACCACCCCGCGCTCCACGCCGAGCAGGTCGATGATCGCGAGGTGCTCTCGCGTCTGCGGCATCACGCCGTCATCCGCGGCGATCACGAGCAGCACGAGGTCGATCCCGGTCGCGCCCGCCACCATCTGGCGCACGAACTTCTCGTGACCGGGAACGTCCACAACGCCCACCGACCGACCGCTCGGCAGCTCGAGGCGAGCGAAGCCGAGCTCGATGGTGATGCCGCGGTCCTGCTCCTCCTTGAGGCGGTCGGGGTCGGTCCCCGTGAGCGCCTTGATCAGCGAGGACTTGCCGTGGTCGATGTGTCCGGCGGTGCCGAGTACGAGCGAGGGCATTCACGCACCCATTCATGGTCGGTGTTCGGGCGAGGGCTAGCGTAGCAAACAACACGGCCTACCGCCGAGGAGGGATGCGGCCGCACACACGCCTGTTGGCGATCGGCGCGCATCGCGTAGACTGACTGCGGCACGGCGCTCGCATGAGGCCCCGGTGCCATCGGCAGACAGCGTCTGCCCGAACCGCTCAGCGAATCCGGGAGGTTGTTCGTGTCGAAACGATCCGTGTTGAATCTGGTGCTCGCATCTGCGCTGCTCGGCGCTGCTCGTCCTGACGGGATGCGCGTCCGGCGCCCAGACCGAGACACCCGCCGAGACCGCAGCACCCGAAGCGGCGACCCCGAGGCCGCCCCGCAGACCGACGCGGCACCCGACCTCGGCGCTCCGCAAGCCGAACTCGACAAGACCACGGAGCTCAAGATCGAAGACCTCGTCGAAGGCAGCGGCCCCGAGGCCAAGGCCGGAGACAACGTGACCGTCCACTACACCGGCTGGACCACCGACGGCGCCAAGTTCGACTCGTCGCTCGACTCCGGCCAGCCGTTCCCTTTCCAGCTGGGCACCGGCTACGTCATCAAGGGCTGGGACGAGGGCGTTGCGGGCATGAAGGTCGGCGGCAAGCGCCGGCTCGTCATCCCCGCCGACATGGCCTACGGCGAGCAGGGCTCGCCTCCGATCCCGCCCAACGCCGTTCTGGTCTTCGAGGTGGAACTGCTCGGCGTCAACTAGGCGCCGACCCCGGCACGCCCAAGTACGCCCAGCACATCACCCGCATCGAACTCGCGACCGTGCGCCGGCATGAAGCGCTCCGCGCCCGCTGCGAGCAGCTTGCGCATGCTGCGAAGGGCCAGTTCCGTGTCGACCGCCATCGCCGGTGGTGCCACCACGCGCGTCATGTGACCGGCACCGATGATGAGGTCCCCGGCGAACGTGGTGCCGTCGTCCAGGACGAGCGAGATGCACCACTCGCTGTGCCCCGGGGTGTAGTAGATCGCTCCGGGCAGCCCGAAGCGATCGAGCCGCTCGCCGTCGGCCGGATCGAGCGTCGGCGTGATCGCAGGTAGCCTCAGCAGGGGCATGGCGGTCGTGGCAAGCCACTCCACGGCGCGCGTCCATCGGCGCGTCGGAGGCGAGAAGGCGCGGCCCCCGCCCGCGAGCACCTCGCGCGAGCCGGGATGTGCGGCTATGGCGAAATCGGCGTGGTCTTGGAGCGCGGCGACCGCGCCAACGTGGTCGAGATGCGGGTGAGTCAGCACCGCCAGCCGCAGCTCGTCGACGCTGCGCCCGATCGCGCGGATCTTGTTGAGCACCAACGGCTCGAACCAGCGAAACCCGCTGTCGACGAGGAAGAGCGCGCCGGGGGTCTCGATGAGGTAGCTCGAGAACGCGATGCCTTGGATGCGGTGGACCTTCACGGCTGCGTGACGTAGCAACGCCCGTGCCTCGTGCTCGGACGCGGCTCGGCGCGCTAGCGCATGATCAGGCGCAGCCTCGACACGCGCGCCCGCACGGAATCGGTCAGCCTGAACAGATGCTTTCGCCGAGCGATCCGCAGCTGCGTCAGCCAGATGAAGGTCGTGAGTCCTGTCATGAACAGGGTGAACTGCCACTCGGGTCGTGCGAGCAGCAGCTCGATCGCCAGAAGCGGCGCGACGAAGACCCCGACATCGGTGGCACTGCGAGTGAGGACGAACACGGCGAGGCCAACGATCGCCAGCACCGCCATGTCGGCGGCCGACAGCCAACCGTTCGCCACGGCCACTCCCATCCCGAACAAGAGCATGGCAGTCGCGGCGGCCATGCCCTGCCCGCCTCGGAACCCGAAGAACACCGGGTAGCAGTGCCCGACTATCGCCATGACTCCCGAGAGGTAGATCCAGCCGGAGGAGAGACCGAGCAGCCACGCGACGTACATGGACACAAGACCCACTGATGCGTCGTAGAACAGCGTGACCAGACCGGGGAGCATTCCCAGCTCCTGGAGGGCGTTGGTGGCTCCGGGGTTGTGCGTCCCGACCGCCCGGATGTCGACGCCTCGAGCACGCGCGAACAGTTCGGCTGGCAGCACGGACCCCAGCAGATAGGCCACGCACAATGCCACTGCGACTCGCATGGCGGCCTCCAACTAGAGAGTATTCCCGCGATGCCCCCTGACGTGCTGCTTGTGCGCTCACGTGGCGGCGAGCGAGCCCCCGCGGTGCGGCAGCCGCCGAGGGTATATTCTGCAGCAGGCTCGCAGCGCACGCGGGGAGGCGGCGCGATGCAGGTGACCTTCATCAAGCCCACCCTCGGCCGGCTCGGCGATGACACGCGATTCGTCGACGAAGCTCGGATGGAGCCCCTCTCGCTCGGAGTGCTCGCCGGCCTGACTCCGGCGGGCGTGGACGTCAGGCTGTTCGACGACCGCATCGACGAGATCGACTACGACGAGCGCACCGATCTCGTTGCGATCAACGTCGAGACGTTCACCGCCCGTCGTGCCTACGAGATCTCCGCCGAGTACCGAGCCCGCGGGGTGCCCGTGGTGATGGGCGGCATGCACGCGACGCTGGTCCCCGACGAGGTGGCGGAGCACGCCGACTGCGTCTACACCGGCGACGGCGAGTCCCTGTGGGCCCAAGTGGTCACCGACGCTCACGAGGGACGCCTGCGACCTCGCTACGACGCCATCAACGGTCCCCCGCAGCCGGGCGCCCTTCCACGCCGAGACCTCTACGAGGGCAAGGGCTACCTTCCCGTGTCGCTGCTCCAGTTCGGCAGAGGCTGCCACAACCGGTGCGAGTTCTGCGCCGTCGGCGCGTACTTCGACCACTGCCACTTCACGCGCCCCGTGGACGAGGTCGTCGCCGAGATCCAAGCGCAGTCGCTCAAGGACCTGTTCTTCGTCGACGACAACCTCGTCGCGGATCCCGAGGCGGCAAAGCGGCTCCTGCGTGCGCTCGCTCCGCTCGACGTTCGCTGGGTGTCCCAGGCGAGCGTCGAGCACACACGCGATCCCGAGCTCATGCAGCTGATGGTGGACAGCGGCTGTCTGGGCAACGTGATCGGCTTCGAGAGCTTGGACCCCGAGAACCTGCGCCAGATGCACAAGGGCCCCAACCTGCCCGCATTCGACCGCTACGCGGGTGCGGTGACCGCGCTGCGCGACCATCACCTCCAGACGTGGGCAGCGTTCGTGCTCGGCTACGATCACGACACGGCCGGAGTCGATACTGGCGACGTGCGACTGGGCCATCGAGAACCGCTTCACCTTCGCGGCTTTCAACGTGCTGATGCCCTATCCGTCGACGCCGCTCTACGACCGGCTGAGAGCCGAGGGGCGCCTGCTCTACGACGGGCGCTGGTGGCTGCACCCCGACTACCGATTCAACTACGCGGCGTTCAGGCCTTCTCGGATGACCGCCGACGAGCTCACCGAGGCAGCGTGGACGTGTCGTCAGAGGTGGAGCAGCACCAGTCTCGATACTCCGGCGCTCGCTCGAGCCGCACACCAATCTCGCCTCGGTCTTCCGGTTCGCGCTCTACTGCGCGTACAACCCCCTGTTCCGTCGCGAGGCGTTCAAGAAGCAGGGCATGCACCTGGGGGCCCAGTGAGCGGCGGCGCCGGCTTCGACATGCGCCTGGCCACCGCCGAAGACGAACCGGACATCCGCGCGCTGGTGGGCTCGATCGCGATGCCGGGCGCCGTGGCGGTGCGCTTCGCCCGCGAGCCGGACTACTTCCTCGGCACCACGATCATGGGAGATCCCTGCGACGTCCTGATCGCGCGCGACCGGTCCGACGACCGGCTCGCCGGGATCGCCTGCCGAGCAGAGCGGCCGGCCTTCGTGAACGGGCGGGAGACGCGGATCGGCTACGTCGGCCAGATCCGCATCGCGCCTGAGTACCGCGGCCGCTGGCTCGTCCAGCGGGGCGCGAAGCGAGTGCGCGACATGAGCCCGGCGGGGCTGATCTACTTCGGCGTCATCGCGCGCGAGAATCCGCGCGCGCGCTCGGTGCTGGTGGGCGAGCGACCGCCCGGCGGGCTGCGCACCGCGCGCCTGTCGGGGCTGACCACCTGCGCCATACTGCTCAGGCCACGGCGCTCGCCGCGCGTGCCGGGTGTCGACGTCGAGCCCGGCTCCGCCGCGACCCTCGCAGAGATCGTCGCGTTCCTGCGCCGCTACGGGCCCGACCCGCCAGCTCTACCCGGCCTACTCGGTCGAGGACTTCACCGGCGGGACCGCCCTGCGAGGACTCGCCGCCGAAGACATCATGGTCGCCCGCCGCGAAGGGGCGATCGCGGGCGTCATGGCCGTGTGGGACCAGGCCGCCTACAAGCAGGATGTGGTCGACTCGTACGGCCCGGCGCTTCGCCGCTTGAGGCCCGGCTACGACCTGCTGGCTCGGGTACTGCGCGCGCAGCCGCTGACCCGGCCCGGCAACGCCATCCCTCTCGCCTTCGCCGCCTGCACGTGCGTGGCCGACGACGATACGGACGTCATGCGGGCGCTGGTTGCCGCCTGTGCACGCCGGGCATACGAGCGTGGCAAGGCGTTCCTGATGCTCGGCCTGGCCGACGATGACCCGCTGCTGCCGGTCGCACGCCGCCTGGTTCACGTCACCTACCGAAGCGATCTGTACGCCTTCTCGTGGACCGTCGATCCCGCGACCGTGCTCGACGGCCGAGTTCCCTACATCGAGATAGCCACGCTCTGACCCGCCCGCCGACCGGCCGCGCCGCAGGCAAGGAGGCACACCGTGAAGGAACGCCAGCTCACCACGTGGGAGGCGACATCGCTCATGGTCGGCGCCGGTGTGGGCGCCGGAATCATGGCGGTACCCTACCTCGCACAGAGCGTCGGGCTTGTCGGTCTGGCGATCATCCTCCCGATCGCGTGGGCCGCCAGCGCACTGGTGCACCTCATGCTCGCCGAGGTCCTCTTCCGCACCGGGCGCGACTTGCAGGTGGTGGAGCTGATGCGGCTCTACGTCCTGCGCGGGCGCATCGGGCAGGTGATCCTTTGGACCGTCTTCGCGCTGCTG
Organism: uncultured Actinomycetes bacterium; assembly: GCA_963726325.1. Classification (GTDB taxonomy): domain Bacteria; phylum Actinomycetota; class Coriobacteriia; order Anaerosomatales; family PHET01; genus CAVPCY01. The sequence continues at coordinate 230,986 of CAVSCA010000006.1, forward strand.
AGCGTGGCCTTCCTCGCCAACCTCGCCGCCTACGTCTCCGGTGCGGGCGAGATCGTCGCAGACCTCACGGGGCTCGAGCAGCATCTCGCCGAGTTCCTCGTCTACGTGGTCTCGGCCGGGGTGGTGTTCTTCGGACTGACTGCGGTGGGCATCGCGGAGCGCTTCGGGGCGCTGGTCCTGGGCGGACTGGTCGCCGCGATCGGCTTCGGAGCCATCGGCGTTCCGTTCGAACCACCGGTCTTCCCGTCAGGCTCGGCCACTCAGTGGCTCGCGCTCTACGGGATGGTGATGTACGCGTACTGGACGTTCTACAGCGTGCCCCAAGTGGTGAAGGGCCTCGGCCCGAACCGCCGAGGCGCGGTTCGGGCGATCTCGTGGGGACTTGCGGTCAACGGGGTGCTCACCGCAGCGGTCGCGCTCATCGCCCTCGGCGTCTCGAATCCCGTGACCGAAGTCGCCATCATCGGGATCGCCAGAGCGCTCGGCCCCTGGGCGGGCGTGACCGGCTCGCTGCTGATAGTGGCGGCCCTCGTGACGAGCTACTGGTCCGTGTCGCTCGCGCTCGCCGACATCCTGCGGGAGCGCATCGGCATCTCGGCCCGACTCGCCTGGCTGCTGGCCACACTTCCATCGCTGCTGATCCTGTGGGTCGGCGCGTGGCAGTTCCTCGAGTGGCTGCGGCTGGCGGCGGGAGCCACGGCGATCGTCGTAGCGCTCATCACTTTGCCGATGTACCGAGAGGCCCGGCGAAGCGGCGCGATAGCCGACCCAGGGTGGAGCCTCGGCCGGTGGGGAAGCCCGGCGATGCTCGCCTTCGCGCTGCTGGCACTGCTGCTGATGGCCGCGGGCTCGCTCGTATCGGTGGGGTAGCCGCCCCGCCGAGTCACTCTGCGCACCCCCCGGTGGTCGCACGGGCTGGCTTCCGGTTCGGCTTCGGTAAGCGCCCCCGGATACCGTCCTCCACATCGCGGGATCGCCGGCACAGGGTCGGCGACCGCTCGACACAAGGGGGACGCGTCATGAAGTACTTGCTGGTTCGTGCCGGCATCGCCACGGTCTTGGCCTACTCGTCGTTCGCGGGCAGCGCGTGGGCGGTCACCGCCCGAAGCGGGGCGCTGCTCAACGACCCCAGCATCACCGCCGAGCGCGAAGCGGCGATGCAGCAGGCGACCGTGCAGAAGGAAGCCGCGCTCGGCATCCGCAGGAGCGGCCTTCGCACGCTCTCGCTGAACAAGTACGGCCTGCAGACCCGGCCCGTCACCAACTACAAGCAAGAGACCACCTACTGGTGCGGACCGGCCTCCGCCCGTCAGAGCCTGAGCTTCCACCGGACCAACAGCGGGTCGAGCACGGGGCTGCCGTCGCAAACGACACTGGCGGGCCGGATCGGGACCACCGGCGACGGCAGTTCGACGGCCGCCATCGCGGCAGCGCTCAACACCTACAACGGGGTCTTCGGCACGGTGAGCTACCTGGCGTCCAACATCACCGACACCTCGAACCCGTACGAGACCTTCGTGAACCGCATCGGCACGATGCTGCGCTCGATCACCGTCAACCCTACGGCGCCCATCATCCTGGCCCAGACCAAGTACATCCCGCGGTACAGGGGCGTGGCTTCTCGGCACTACATGACGATGAGCGGAATCAACGACAACGTGAGCCCCATGCAGATGCGCAGCGCCGACCCCCACTACAACAGCGCGTACTACGGCGTGCGCTGGGAGAACGTGGGCTCGACGAGCACCAACGGCCTGTGCAAGGCGTGCTACGAGGCCGACCTCGCCGGCAGCAACAAGGCGATGGCGTGGTAGCCCCACCTCTCAACGGTCTGTACGTGTCGGTACTGCTGTGCGCCGCCCTCGTGCTCCCGGCGTGCGGCAGTCGACCCGATCAGCCCGCCACCACGAACACGGCTGAAGACCCCGCCCCGTTCACGCGTCTCGCAGATCGAACTGCCCTACCGCGCGTGCAGCAAGCCGCAGCGAGTCGGCTCGAGCATCTACACGGCTGTCAGCCGAGGCGTGGACAAGGGGAGCTCGATCATCCGCTACGACACGAAGACCGGCAGGATCGAGACCGTCGTCGAGGCGCCGGACCCGGACCTCATCGGCTGGTTCGTCGTGAACGACGAATGGCTCGTCTACAGCGTGGAGGACACGCTGTACGCACGTCCGCGAATCGGCGGGGAGGCGCGGGTGCTGTCCCGGCGGCGCGACCTCTACGCGCCGGCTCTCAACGGGCGACCTGGTCGCGTGGGACGACCTCGCCGAGGACCGCACGCATCAGATCGTGCTGCACGACCTGCGCAGCCGCACGAGTACCATAGTCGCGCCGGTCGAACTCGCGGACCTGTACAACAACTTCGTCGCGTGGGACGGCAGCCGGCTGGTGTGGACCGACGTGCGCGGGACGACCGGCGTCTACCGGTCCTACGACGCGAGCACGGGCACCACGGTCGATCACACCCTGGAGACCGGCAAGTTCCGCTATCCCGGATACCCGCAACCGGCCGCGGAGCGCATCTACTCGATCAACTTCGCCGCCACGGACGTGTGGGACTGGGGCGTCCAGAAGGTCGGCTACTACTCGCTTGCCGAGCAGCGCTTCGTCCCGCTGGCCGATGAGGGCTTCGTGGCGAACTCGCTCGATGTGGCGGGCGGACTCGTCGCGATCGTCGACAGCAGCCAGCAGCTCACGGTTCGCGAAGCCGATGCGCCACACGGCCCCGTGTACCGACCGGTGAAGGGCCCGAGTCGACTTCGTCCAGGCATCGGCGGATGGCGCTCTCATCGCTTCGCGCGAGGCGTTCGAAGGTAAGAACCGATGCAGACTGTTCATCATCGAGCCGAGGTAGCGGGACCGTGGCTGAGACCGAGCAAGAGCGAGTCCGGCGCGTGAGCGCCGAGCGAATCGAGATCGTCGACTACGACGACGCGGTGGCCCGAGCGCTTCGAGGCCGAGAAGCGCCACCTGGAGGCGTGCTTGCCCGGCGACGTCGTGCTGCGCATCGAGCACTTCGGCAGCACGGCGGTACCCGGACTCGCGGCCAAGCCGATCGTCGACATGCTCGTCGAAGTGAGCGACTTCCAAGCGATGCGCGAGCGTGTCGTCCCCGTGCTCGAGGCCCAGGGCTACGAGTACTTCTGGCGCCCCACGCTCGGCGACGACACGCCGCCGTACTACGGGTGGTTCATCAAGCGCGATCCGGTGTCGGGCGAGCGGACGCACCACATCCACATGGTCGAAGCCGGCCTCACAGAGCACTGGGACCGGCTGCTGTTCAGGGACCACCTCATCGCGCACCCCGAAGACGCGCAGCGCTACGCGACACTGAAGCGCGCCGCATCCGCCGAGCACCCGAACGACCGAGCCGCCTACACGCGCGCCAAGTCCGAGTTCATCGCCGAGATCATGCAGCGCCTGGCGCGGCCGAGCGGATAGTCGCGGCGCAAGGTGGGGTACCCTTCGCTCAGGCTCTCACGCGACTCCGACAGAGAGGACCAACGCGCCATGCGGACCAGCATCGTGCTCACGCTGACAGGCCCCGATCGTGTGGGTATCGTCGAGGACGTCACCAGGATCCTGCTCGCTGACCGACGCGAACGTCGAGACGAGCCGTATGGCACATCTGGGCGGAGAGTTCGCGATTCTGATGCTGCTGTCGATGCCTGCCGAGCGCGTCGACCACATCGATGAGGCGTTCGCCGACCTGACCGCGCAGGGCTACACGGTGAGCACGCGCGAGACCGCACAGGAGCACGCTCAGCCCCACACGGGATGGAGCCCGTACCGCATCGAGGTGCGCGGCGCCGACCACGAGGGCATCATCCACGAGATCGCCCAGGGCCTGTCGCAAAGCGGCATCAACATCGAGTCGATGGAGACCGGCACGGTCGCCGCCCCGGTGAGCGGCACGCCGCTGTTCACGATGCGCGCGGTGGTCGCAGTGCCGCACTCTCTCGGCGAAGCTGCATGGATGACCGAACTCGAAGAGGCGTGCGGACAGGCGAACGTCGACGTCACGATCTCGGTGGCCGAGGAGGACTGGGACGCGGCCCGCTAGCCGCCGGGGGCGCTAGCCGAGCGCGCGAACGAGCGCGGCGGTCACCAGGTCGTCTTCTCCCGACGCCAAGCGTGCGCGGGTCGATCAGCAACCGATCGTCTCGGACGCGAGCAACGATCGCCGGCTCTCCGCCCAGCCGCAGCCGCTCCTCCAGCTCCACGACGCCCAGCGCGCGCGGTGCGACCGCCACGACCGCCGTGGGGATGTCGGTGATGGGCAACGCGCCTCCGCCGGCGCGGGCGATGTCCTCGGCGACGGTGATCTCGGCCGACTCGCCCACCGCGAGGCGGACCTTGTCGGCCAGCGCGCCGGCGAGCGAGAGGCACTCGTCGAGCGGCATGGTGAGCATGCGCAGGGTGGGGATCTCGCGAACGGCCCGCTCTTCGTCGACGTACGCGCGCAGTGTGGCCTCGAGCGCCGCGAGGGTCATCTTGTCGAGACGCAGCGCACGAGCCATCGGGTGCTTCTTCAGGCGCTGGATGATGTCGAAGCGCCCCACGAGTATGCCGGCCTGCGGGCCGCCGAGGAGCTTGTCGCCGCTGCACGTGACGACCGCCGCACCCTGGGCGATGCTCTCGGCGACCGTGGGCTCGTAGGGCAGCCCGTAGCGCCGCAGGTCGATCAGGACGCCCGAGCCCTGGTCCTCCATGACGGGCACGCCGTGAGTCGCGCCGAGTTCGACGAGCTCGCGCACCTCGACCTCGGAGGTGAAGCCCACGACGCGGTAGTTGCTCGAGTGCACCTTCAGGAACAGCCCGGTGCGCTCGGTGATGGCGGCTTCGTAGTCCGAGAGGTGCGTCTTGTTCGTGGTGCCGACCTCGACCATGGTCGCGCCGGACTCGCGCATGATGTCGGGAATCCGGAACGAGCCGCCGATCTCGACCAGCTGGCCGCGGCTGACGACCGCCTCCTTGCCGCGCGCGAGCGCTGCGATTCCGATCATCACGGCTGCGGCGTTGTTGTTGACTGCCATGGCGGCCTCGGCGCCGGTCAGCCGGCACAGCAACCCCTCGCAGTGGACGTGGCGGCTGCCTCGCTCCCCGCTCTCGACGTCGTACTCGAGCGTCGAGTAGTGCGTCGCCACGTCGGCGACCGCAGCGGCCGCGGCATCCGACAGCACGCTTCTGCCCAGGTTGGTGTGAACGATGATGCCGGTGGCGTTGATGACACGCCGAAGCGACGGACGCGACGCAAGCAGCGCGCGACCGGCAGCATCCCGTGCAGCGTCTTGCGCCGAGAACTCGAGCTGCTCGCCGCCGAGGATGCGCGCCCGCGCGTCGTCGATCGAGGCGCGCACCGCATCCAGCACGAAGGCGCGCGGCATCGCCGAGAGCGACTCGGCGAGCTCCGGTCGCGCAAGCACCTCGTCGGTCTTTGGAAGCGCGCGGAGAAGAGAGTTCGTGTCCATGCGCTCGATTCTACCCGACCAGCGCGCGACGGGGCTCGCTTCGGGTACGCTCACCTGCGGAGGTGCGCACGTGGGACCTGTCGTCATAGAGACCGAGCGGCTCAATCTGCGCGGCTGGACCGCCGAGGACGTGCCGGGGATCGTCGAGTTGTTCGACCACTCGGAGGTCAACCGGTTCATCAGCGACGGCAAGCCCATAACCGCCGAGGAGGCGTTGGCCTTCGTCGAGCGCTCACAGCGCCTTCAGCGCGAACGCGGGTGGTGCCGCTGGGCGATCGAGCCCAAAGACGCGCCAGGCCAGATCGCGGGGTTCTGCGGCATCGGATGCACGTTCGCGCCCCTCGCGGAGCTGGGCTGGACTCTGCGGCGCGACAGATGGGGAGCGGGGCTGGCGACCGAGGCCGCCCGAGCGGTGCTCGCCTACGCGTTCGGCGTGGTCGGCTTCCCCGAGATGGTCTCGGCTGTCGACCCCGCGAACGAGCGCTCGAGAGCCGTGGCAGAGCGGCTCGGTATGCAAGTGAGCGGCGAGCTCCACCACGAGGGCTCGGTGCTGCTGAGATACAGCATCGAGAACCCGCTGCCGAGCAAGGCCTGCGATCCTCGCTACCGGTGCGACTGCGAAGGCGAGCCGCCCGGAAGCTCGCTGGCGGCCTCGACGACCGGCGAGGACCCGATCGGCTAGCGCTTCCCGGCCGCGCAGGCGATACCGACCGTTGGTCAGGATACCGTGAGCGCCCCGGCCGGCCCCGCGACGGCGCGCCCCACCTGCGACGCGGTCACTCCGCGCACCTCGAGCGCCACTCTCAGCTGGTCGACCGCATCCTCGCTCACCGCGATCAGCAGGCCTCCGCTCGTCTGCGGATCGCACAGCACCTGCATCCAGAGATCGCGCTCGGCCGGGTGGCGCCATTCGACGAACTCGTCGGCCCACTCGACGACCTCCGCGGTCCGTCCCGGCACCACGCCCGCACGCGCCCACTCGAGCGCCCGCTCGAACAGCGGCACGGTGCCGAGCGCGACGTGCGCCGAACACCCGCTCGCCTCCACCATCTCGTGGAGGTGGCCGAGCAGCCCGAAGCCGGTGACGTCGGTGGCGGCATGCACGCCCACCTCGACCATCGCCTCGCACGCGGACTTGTTGAGGGTGGCCATCGACTCGATCACTTCGCGGGCATCTTCCTCGTCGACCAGCCCGCGCTTGAGTGCCGTTCCCCACAGCCCCGTGCCGATGGGCTTGGTGAGCACGAACGCGTCCCCGGGCAGCACCCCTCGGTTGCGGACGACCTTGTCCGGGTGGACCACCCCGAAGACCGACAGCCCGTACTTGGGCTCCTTGTCATCGATCGTGTGACCGCCAACGGTGACCGCACCGGCCTCGGCGACCTTCTCGGCGCCTCCGCGAACGACCTCGCCCACGATGTCGGCGCCCATCGAACACGGGAAGGCGAGCATGTTCAGCGCGGTCAGGGGTGTGCCGCCCATCGCGTAGATGTCGGACAGCGCATTGGCCGCGGTGATGCGCCCGAAGTCGTACGGGTCGTCCACGATCGGCGTGAAGAAGTCGAGCGTCAGCAGCGCTGCGACATCGTCGGAGAGCCGGTAGACCGCCGCGTCGTCACTCGTCTCGAAGCCGAGCATCAGCGCGTCCGAGTTCCCGGGCGCGATCTTGTCGAGCACCGCCTGGAGGTCCGCCGGACCCCACTTGGCAGCTCAACCGGCCTTGCTCGACAACTGCGTGAGTCTAACGGGGTGCTCGGCCAACTCGCCTCCCTCGTTCAGGTCTATGCGTATCCGAGCCGCAGGGCCACCGCGGCGTTGGGCCCTATGGGCATGCCGAACACCTTGCCGTTGACGGCGACCGGCGTGCCGCCTCTGACGTCCGAGACGGAGGTCACGCGGCGGTCGGTCGACAGCGCGACATCGAGCTTGGCCGCCGAGTGGTTGAGCAGCACGAGCACGTCGTCGCCGTCGCCTTGGAACAGCGCCACCTCGACCGCGGGCTCGCTGCACGCCACGGGCGCACCGCAGCCGGCGCCTCTCGCTACGGCGCCGTAGACCTCGCGCACCAGCTTGCTCACCGGCGCCGGCGTCGCCCACGGATCGCCTTGGGCGATCGCACGCTCGATCGGTGCGGCCACGTACACCGCACGGCCCTGCCCCACCTGGTTGACGGTGAGCAGCGGGCTGCCCTTCTCGTCGGTCGCAACGATGGTCGCCGACTGGCTGGAGAGCAGCGCGTAGTTCGGCACCTCGAGCGCGACGTCGAAACTCGTCAGGTCGCCGAGCACGTCGGGCTGCGCCACTCGGCACGACAGGCTCGGCCGAGGGCCCGCATCACCCAGGAACTCCACGCCGAACAGGTCGCGAATCGCAGGATGAGCGTCTCCGCCTCCGTAGCTCAGGAGCACGGTGCCGCCGCCCTGAACGAACGCGGCGAGGCGCTCCCAGGTCGCCGAGGCCAACTCGAAGACGCTCGGCACGACGAGTACCAGGTGATCGTCGAACTCGTCGGTCTCGCGAATCACGGTGACCGGCACCTGAGCGCGCTTCGCGGCGACGTACGCGATAAGGCATGCACGCGGCCCGTAGAGCCCGGCCAGACTCGGAAGGGGCAGGTAGCGCTCGTCGGCAAGGACGATCGCCGAGCGCTCGGCGATCAGGGAGTACGAACTCAGGTCGATACGCGCTGCGACCTTGATGAAGGCGCCCAACTCCGAGAAGGCGGCCTTCGCATTGCCCTCCGAATCGGCGAGGCCCACAAGCGTCTCGAACGGGTCGAAGAAGTACGGCTCGCGGCGATCGGTGTCCATGTCGCGCATGCGACGGGCCATCGCGCCGGCCGCACGGTTGATGAAGCCGCCCCAAAGGGCCATCCGGACCGATGCAGCCTCCTCGGCGGCCGAGTGGTCGAGCGCGAGCGCCCCCACGTCATCGAGCAGCACGGGGCGGCCGCGATGCGCCACTCGCAGCAGGAACGAGTCGAGATAGGTCGCCGGGCCGGTCGTGGGCGGGCCCTCGGCCGCGTACGCCCGGTACGCGGCGGTCTGGTGCGAGACGGTGAAGTCGCAGCCGTCGACGATCTCGCGCGCGTCCACGCCGGACAGCGCGAAGAACGCCTCGGCATCGAGCCCCAGGCCGATCGGGCGCTTCTCGTCGACCTCGCGGATCGCCTCGCGCAGCGTGTCGGTCCACGCGGCGAGGTCCTCGGCCGACTCGAACTTGGACAGGAACGCCTCGTTGCCGAGCTGCCAGGCGAACACGCCCTTCTCGGCAGCGAGGCGCGAGACGACCTTGGCGATGAGCGCGGTCTCGCGCTGGATGAGGTACGAGTCGGTGCGCGGGTCGCGCTTCGTGCCCCACGTGACTTCGGAGAGCTCGGAGTGCCGGTCGTCTCCGAACAGCACCACGATCGCCTGCATCTTGCGCTCGCTGACCTGCGCCAGGACCTCGGCGAGACGGTCGAGGCCCTCCTCCGAGTACTGCGCGACCTGCGGCTCCAGTACGCGCCAGCTCACGAAGACGCGCACGAGCGCGCAGCGTGCGGCGGCAAGCGCGTCGAGATCCGACGTGAGGTCGCGCGCGTACCAGTCCTCCGGCTCCTGGGACTCGGAGTCGAGCGGGTAGAGCGACACGCCCACCGGGAACAACCGGTTGCGCAGCGGGACGCGCTTGGTCGGCGCTGCCGCTTGCTGCGCGGGTGCGGGAGTGGGCTCGGAGACCGCCTCGGCAGCGACGCGCTCCTTGTCGGCAGGCTGGGGCACCGGCTCGGTCCGCGGCGTGCGTGAGCGGCTTGTGGCCCCCCTTGCGCGTGGGCATCGCTACTCACCCCCCGCCGCGTAGTCGTCGTAGAGGCGCCAGAACAGTCCTTGGCGCTTCGTGTCGTGATACGCAGCGCGCCGGATCTCGTGATGCGCGAGTGCGTGCTCGCCTTGCGCGAGAAGCGTGGCCGCAAGCCCGAAGCGCGCACGAACGAGCGAGGGGTCCAGATCGACAGCGGCGAGGTACTCCCTCTTCGCCTGCCCGTATCGCTGCAGGCCGAGAAGGGACTCGGCGAGCAGGACGTGCGGCATGGGGTGCTCCGGCACCGCCCGAGCCAGAGCTCCGAAGACCCGCGCGGCGTTTCGGTTGAGCCCCGGGCGTTTCGCGAACGCCGCGCCCAGAACGTAGACGGCCGTGGGCACCTTGGTGGAGACGGACAGGGCGCGAAGGCCCACCGCCATGGCTTCGTTCACCGAGTCTTGCTTGAGGTAGAGGTAGCCCGCGAGCGAGAGCGCCTCGGCATCGTTGGGCCCGGCGTCGAGTATCGCGCGGATCAGCTCGACTGCGCTGAAGTAGTCCTCCTCGTACGCGAGAGCGAACGCGGCCTCCAGGCGGCTGTCGCGGTCTTCGGGCACGTCGGCCGGATCGGGCGCCGGATTGCCATCGTCGTAGACGCCGGCGAGGGCGAAGAAGAAGTCGTCCTGACTCGGATCCAGTTCGCCGGCCCGCTTGAAACCGGGCAGGGCGGTGGCCATGCCCTCACGCTTGAGCGCAGCGACGGCGAGGTTGTACATCGCTCGCGCCTCGCGGGGGTCGAGCTCGAGCGCCCGCTTCCACGCGTCGATCGCCTCTTCATCGAAGGCCGCCGCCGAGAACGCCTCGCCCAACTGAACGTGCGCGATCACGAGGTCGGGCACGACCTCGGCCAGCTCGTGCCACACGAGGATCGACTGATCCCACATCCCGCCGCGCCGGTCGTAGGCGAGTCCCAGCGAGAGGTAGGCGGGTGCGCAGTCCGGATCGAGCTCGATGGCGCGGCTCGCCGACCGTATCGCGGGCTCGTAGAAGTCACCTTCGAGCAGCAGGTCGGAGAGCAGTGCATGCGCCAGCGGGTCGGCCTCGTTGGCCTCGAGCGCCTCGTAGCACGCCAACACCGCCGGAGCGATCTGCCCCGCACGCGACAGGTCCTCGGCAAGGATGATCGCGGCGCTTCTCGCGATCATCGGCGACCGCCCCCTGAGTGCTTCGCGGGCAGCCCCACCCTGGCCACGAGCTTGAGTGCGCTCTCGGCGCCGCGCACGATGCCGTTCGCGCCAACGCTCTTGGCAAGCGCTACGTCCGCCGAGAAAGGAGAGCCGGCCACGAGCAGCACGAGGTCGTCTCGGCCGGCCGCCCTGAACATCTCCCGAACGCGCACCACGTCGCGTGCCGTGCCGATCATCTGCGCGAACACGATCACGATTCGCGCGCCGCTCTCCTCGGCCCGCTCCAGGAACTCGGCCGGGCGCACGTCCACACCCAGGTCGATGACCCTGTGTCCGGCCTCTTTGAGCGCACCGGCGGTGATGTCCTTGTCGACGGCGTGAAGGTCGTGATGCATCGTGCCCACCAGGACGGTCACGCCGGAATCCTGCGCGGTCGACGGGGCGATCACGAAGCTCGTGACCTGCTCGGCCACGACGGCGGCCTGAGTGAAGGCGTACTCGTCGATCTCTCCACTCGCCCATGCGCCGCCGAGCACGGCCATCGCGGGCGCGAAGAGGTGGTCGAACAGTCGCCGCTGCGCGACTCCGGCAGCGCGCTGCTGTTCGATGACGGCGATAGCCTGCGCGGGGTCCTGGCTCACGAAGGCCTGGTACAAGCGCACGGCAGCGTCATCCGCCATTCGACAGGCCTCCCTTCGCTTCCCCCGAGATCGGACCCGCCTCGTGCTCGGCCGGCCTCCGGTTCCAGTATCGCACTCACTCGTCCAGCGCTCCACGACCCACGACAGTGCGGGTCGACGCTGGTGGCGGCGGTGGGATTCGAACCCACAAGCCCCGAGGGGCCGGCGGATTTTAAGTCCGCTTCCTGTGCCAGTTCGGATACGCCGCCCTCAACGCGTCTCCTTCGCACCAGCGGGGATGACAAGCGAAAGCCCGTCATCATTCCCGCAGGTGACGATAGGTATCAAGTAGTATCCCATACAGAATGTCGTGCTCGCTCACGACCATGCGGTCCAGCCCGGCCAGTGCAAGCACCGTCTCGAAGATGAGTGTGCCCGCGACGATCACGCCGGCCCGCTCGGGATGCAGCCCCACGACTTCACGCCGCGCGGCGAGTGGAAGGCCGGCCAGCATCTCGAGAAGATCCGTGAGATCGGGGCCGGTGAGTTCGTATCCATGGACCTTCTCGGCGTCGTACTCGGCAAGCTCGAGCTGTATCGCCGCGAGCGAGGTCGCCGTCCCCGCCAGACCGATCATGGTGCGGGGACGCTCGTCGAGCCGGTCGAAGTAGCCGCGCAGCTCGCCGACGGCCCATTCGCGCGCACGCTCGAGTTCCGAGCGCTGCGGAGGATCGGAGTGAAGGAACAGCTCGGTCATCCGACGGCTGCCCACGTCGATCGAGCGCGCTGCATCGATCTCGAGCCGGCGGCCCTCCATCGTCCGAGGCCGCGCTGCCGTAGATCAGCTCGGTCGAGCCGCCGCCGCAGTCGACGACGAGCAGCCCCTCCCCGTCGAGTTGCGCGGTCGCGCCGAGAAACGCGAGCTCCGCTTCTCGGGCGCCGTCGATGACCGTGGTGACGACGTCACGCTCTGCAAGCATCGCGGCGAACTCCCGGCCGTTGCCGGCGTCTCGGCTCGCGCTCGTGGCAACCGCCGTGTAGGCCTCGACGTCGAGCGCTCCCATGAGCTCTGCGTACGACTCGACCACCGTCGCGACGCGCCTCATCGCCTGATACTCCAGACACCCCGTCGCAGTGAGCCCCTCGCCGAGATGCGTGATGTCGGTCGAGCGCGCGACCTCCTCGGCCACGCCGTCGGGCCCCACCTCTGCCACGAGCAGCCGCGTCGTCACAGTGCCGATGTCGATCGCGGCGATCCTGTGGTTCTCGCTCACGACCGCCCCCCGCTGGTGTCGCACGTCTCGAGGCCCGCGCACCGTCCGTCATCGCACGCGTCGCCTATGTTCCCGAGGACCTCGGAACCGATTCTGTCGGAGATACCCGCCAGCTCGAGCGCGACGTGCGCGTGCAGGCACTTGACGCCCAGCGGATCGCGTTGCCCGGCGATCCCGACGTGCGCGCACGCGTCCGCGCCGCCGCTCTCGGCGGCGCGAGCATCGCGAACGGCAGCATCGGTCCTGCTCAGCGCGGCCGCCAGCTCGCCATCGCCGGCTGCGCGAAGCGACCACCGGGCGATCTCGCCTGACGATTCGAGTGCCCCCACCCGCTCGGCGAGCCAGGGGCACGTGAGCCACGCGTATGCCGGAAACGGGGTTTCGTCGGACAGGAGCGAAGGCGAGACGATGGTAGTGGGGAAGCCGAAGACGCACCGGGAGGCGACCCTGAACGGAGTACGCGGGACACGCCCGAGTTGCGCGGTGATGAGCGAGAGCTCGTCTTCGGCGGGAGCGGGTGAGCTCACTGCTCGCCGAAGACGACGTCGAGGAACTCAGTCCACGGCCCGACGGGTTGCTCGAAGGCGGTGTCGTCGTCGATCGTGGGTAGTGCGAGCGCCGCCGACGCTTCCTTCGCCTCGTCGCCGTCGATGACCATCGCGACGTGCTCGCCGGGCTTCACCAGGCCAAGCTGGCTGCGCGCGTAGTCCTCGACGCCCTCCGGCGTGCGCAACCGCCCGACCTCGGTCCGCAGGCGGGCATTGCGTGCCTGGAGCGCGGAGAGCTCCGCCTCGAGTCTGGCCTGCTCACGCGCCTCGCGGTACTGGACGCGAGCGACCGGATAGTAGGACCAGGCGAACAGCGCGAGCAGAGCCACCACCGCGATCGGGAGCATCCACCAGCGGTTCGAGATCTCGGCAGAGGATTGGCGCGATGCGGTCGAGGTGGCACGCGCCCCGAGCGCCGGCCTGGCGCGTCTTGGCTGCGGGTCGCGGAGCAGAGACGCGGGTACCCGCCCCCGCCAGCGCAACGCCTCCCACCTTCGAACGCGAAACAGACGACGAGCGAGCGCCGCCCGAAGCGGACGCTCGCCTCGCCGCCGTAGCCCCGTTGCGCGTGTTCCTCGGTGCCATAAGCCCCTGAGAAGTTCTATGAGAAGGCCGACGATGGCGCCCGGCTTTGAGGCCGGACCCGAATGCATCGTAGCACCAATACAGCGCCGTGTCGCCTAGACGTCTACTTGAGGCTTAAGGATACGAACAGACGTTCGCTGCGATGCGACGACTGCCCTCTCGGAGCACCGCCCGGCGAAGCGGATCAGATCACCCTCACGTGGATGAAGTCCGTACCGCCGGGAGTGCGCGTGGCCAGTCCGGCCGTGATCGCGACAAGCTGGCCCGGCTCCACGTAGCCCGCCTCGGCGACGGCCGAAGCCGCATCGTCCATGATCGTCGTCGTCTCGTCCGCGAACGGCAGGACGACCGTCCGCACGCCCCAAGCGAGGGTGAGCCTGCGCGCGGTCTCCTCAAGCGGCGTGGCGGCCACGATCGGTGCTTCAGGCCTGTATCGGGCCACCGACATCGCCGTGGCCCCTGACTGGGTGAGCGGCACGATCGCCGCGATCGACAGTTCGGCGGCAAGGGCGCTCGCCGCCGCGCTGACTGCGGCCTGGATGTCGTTGCCGCGCGCTTCGTGCAAGGGACGCGGCGGCAGCGACGCTTCCTCGGCGGCCACGATGATGCGCGCCATCGTCTCGACCGACTCGACCGGGTACTCGCCTACCGCGGTCTCACCCGAGAGCATCACCGCGTCAGCACGGCCGAAGATCGCAGTGGCGACGTCGCTCGCCTCGGCACGCGTGGGCCTCGAGTGCTCGCGCATCGAATCGAGCATCTCGGTGGCGATGACAACGGGCTTGCCCGCCGCGCGCGCCACCGACACGATCTCTCGCTGGAGCACCGGGACCCGCTCGGGCGAGGTCTCGACCCCGAGGTCTCCCCTGGCGACCATCACGGCGTCGGCCGCCGAGACGATCGCCTCGATGTCGTCTGCGGCCTCGTGCTTCTCGATCTTCGCGACGATCGGGATCGCCCGCTTGGTCATGTACTCGCGCAGCTGCTCGACATCGTCGGCCGAGCGAACGAACGACTGGCCGATCCAGTCGACCTCGTTGGCCATCGCCCATGCCAGCACCGTCTGGTCGTAGCGCGTGATGACGTCGACAGACAAGGTGACGTCGGGGACGTTGACCCCCTTGTGGCTGCCCAGCGGCCCGCCGATGACGACCTCGGTCCGGACCTCCCCCATGGCCGTGCCGAGAACGCGCAGCTCGATGCGGCCGTCGTCGATGAGGATCCGGTCGCCGGAGTTGACGTCCGATGCGAGTTCCCGGTGCGTGACGCAGGCGTGGGCGGCGTCCCCCGTGCACTCTTCGGCCAGCAGGCGGAACGGTGCGCCCTCCTGCAGTACCGTGCCGGGCGACGACGTCGCCGACCCTGATCTTGGGACCGGGCAGATCGAGTAGCACCCCGATATCGCGGCCCGCCCGCGCGGCCGCCTCTCGCGCACCGCGCAGTCGCGCGGCCAACTCGCCGGGACCCGCGTGGGCCGCGTTGAGGCGAACCACATCGACGCCCGCATCCATGATGCGGTCGAGCACGGCAGGGCCGTCGGTCGCGGGACCGAGTGTCGCAACGATCTTGGTGCGGCGCATCGTGCCTCCTCGGGCATGTGAAGCATCGCTGACGAGCAGTACCTACCCCGCCTCGCCGCTACTCCACTGCTCGGGGGAGCCTCACGAGTTGAATGCCCTCATCGGAGCGCCGCACGGTGACTTCGTCACGCGCGAGCCGGTGGGCCGCCGTGCGCAAGTTGCCGTAGAGCCGCTCCATCCCCTTCGCGTCGGTCTTGACGAGAATGGCCCTGTCCCCGCCGGTCAGGAAGTAGCGCACCAAACGCGTCGCCGAGCCACGAGGGGCCGGGTAGGGTACCTCGACCACGCGAGCGCCGAGCTCCCAGACGTCTTCGGGCAGACACTCCCGGCACCACGAGGAGACGCCGGCGACCATCAGAATCGCGCGCTTCTGGTCGCGCTCACCACACACGCCGTTCGTGACCATCTGCAGCGAGACCTCGAAGCCCTGGATCGACGCCGAGCGGGCCAGGTACGCCCAGTCCATCGACCCATCGTCATCGAGCAGCATCACGATGCGGTCGGCCACATGCTCCGCGAGCACCGTGAGCAGCGTGAGCAGGCCAACGCCCCGGCGCGGCGTGAACGTGACGACCGCCGCGTCGAAGAACGCGGCGTCGGTGAGGTCCTCGACCATGCCGAGCATCGTGCCGAGCCGCGGATCGTTGCGTACGTCCGAGGAGAGCAACCGGCGCAACATGCCCTCCGAGGGCTCGAGCGCAGTGAGCGACTTGGATATCTCGAGCAGCGGCCGGGTGAGCAGTCCTGCCGCCGCACCCACCTCGAGCACATGCTTGTCGTGCGGCACCGCGGCAAGCAGCGCCTCCACCAGCTCGGGGAAGATGCGCTCCTGACCGAAGGTGTAGTCGTAGCGGTCGGCGAGGCGGTCGCGCCGGGCCAGGACCGACTCGATGGGCACGCCGAACTGGAGGTTCGACGCCTCGTTCGGCTTCCTGGTCCTGTCCTTCACGTCCGCCCCCCGAGAGAGCTCCGTGGCGCTAGCCCCTGATGTTGTAGAAGGCGTTCTCGCCCGCGAAGAGGCTCGAGTCGCCGAGTTCCTCTTCGATGCGCAGCAAGCGGTTGTACTTGGCCACGCGGTCCGAGCGCGCAGGTGCGCCGGTCTTGATCTGACCGGCATTGGTCGCCACCGCGAGGTCGGCGATCGTGGTGTCCTCGGTCTCGCCGGAGCGGTGACTGATCACGCAGGTGTAGCCGGCCTGCTTGGCCATCTCGATGCACTCGAGCGTCTCGGTGAGAGAGCCGATCTGGTTGAGCTTGATGAGGATCGAGTTCGCCACGCCCATCTGGATGCCGCGGCTCAGGCGCTGCGGGTTGGTGACGAAGAGGTCATCGCCCACGAGCTGGACCCGCTTGCCGAGACGGTCGGTGAGCAGCTTCCACCCGTCCCAGTCCTCCTCGGCCATCCCGTCTTCGAGGCTTATGATCGGGTAGCGGTCGACGAGGTCCGCCCAGAACTCGACCATCTCGGCGCTTGTCAGCTCGCGGCCCTCACCGGCCAGCACGTAGACGCCGCGCTCGGCGTCGTAGATCTCGGTAGTTGCGGGGTCGAGCGCGAACTTGATCTGCTCGCCGACCACGTAGCCCGCCTTCTCCACCGCCTCGACGATGATCGCGAGCGCCGCCTCGTTGCTCTCGAGATCGGGTGCGAATCCGCCCTCGTCGCCCACGCCGGTGCCCAGCTTGCGGTCGTGCAGGACCTTCTTGAGCGTGTGGTAGATCTCGGCACACCAGCGCAGGCCCTCGGCGAAGCTGCTCGCGCCGACCGGCATGACCATGAACTCCTGCAGGTCCACGTTGTTGTCGGCATGCGCGCCACCGTTGAGGATGTTCATCATCGGCACGGGAAGCAGGTGCGCGTTCGCCCCGCCGATGTAGCTGTACAGGGTGAGCTCCGTCGACTCGGAGGCCGCCTTCGCACACGCGAGCGACACGCCGAGGATGGCGTTGGCGCCCAATCGGTTCTTGTTCTCGGTGCCGTCGAGTTCGAGCAGCAGCGCATCGATCGCGCGCTGGTCGCTCGCGTCCATCCCCACGATCTCATCGGCGATGGCGCCGTTGACGTTGTCGACCGCGGTGCGCACGCCCTTGCCCAGGTAGCGGCCCTTGTCCCCGTCGCGCAACTCGACCGCCTCGAACGCGCCGGTCGACGCACCGGAAGGGACCGCCGCGCGGCCGAAGCTGCCGTCGTCGAGAACGACCTCGACCTCGACGGTGGGATTCCCGCGCGAGTCCAGCACTTCGCGGCCGTGGACGTCGACGATATTGCTCATGACCTCTCCCTCTCCTTTGCGCGCTGCCACAGCTCTTCTTGCTCGTGCAGCGCCATGTCGCTTACGTCGCGGCCCGCCGCAGCGGCCTGCGCCTCCATCTCGCTCCAGCGCCCGCGGAACTTGTCGCACGTGCCGCGAAGCGCCGTCTCTGCATCGATACCTTGCTTGCGTGCGAGGTTGACCACGGTGAACAGGATGTCGCCGATCTCGTCGGCGGCCTCCGCGCTGCCCGGTTGGGTCTCGGCGAGCTCACCGACCTCCTCGTGCAGCTTGTCGATGACCCCATCGAGTGATTCCCATTCGAACCCCGCCGAGACGGCCTTGCGCGATATCGTCTGCGCCAGCATGAGTGCGGGCAGCGCGTGGGGCACGTCATCGAGCAGCCCCTTGCCCTTGTCGGCCTTCTCGGCGCGCTTGATCTGGTCCCACTTCGCGTGGACCTCACGCGGCGTGCCCGCCTCGGCGTCGCCGAAGACGTGCGGGTGCCGGCGGTGGAGCTTCTCGGTGATGCCGGCGACCACCTCGTCGATGGTGAACTCGCCGTCGTCGGAAGCGATCTGCGCGTGCAACACGACCTGCAAGAAGCACGTCGCCGAGCTCCTCAGAGAGCCCGGCGACGTCGTCAGTCTCTATGGCGTGGACGGCTTCGTACGCCTCTTCCACGACGTTCTTGGCTATCGTGCGGTGCGTCTGCGCGCGATCCCACGGGCATCCGTCGGGCGCGCGCAGCGTCGCGATCACCTCGACAAGCTCGTCGAAACCGTGGCAGTCCACCGCTCCCCCGACCGGTGCGGTCCGCCTACGGCGTGCCGCTGGTCGTCTTCGAGGCGGCCGGAAGCTTGAGCTCCTCGACCAGGATCTCGATCTTGGCCTTCTTGCGCAGGGTGTCGAGGTACTTCTGATACGCGTCGGCACGCACCTGCTGCGTGAGGATCTGCGAGATCTGGTCCTTCACGTCTTCGAGCTTCTGCTGCGAGGACTTGCGCTCGTCGGTCACCTTGATGATGTGCCAGCCGTACGGCGTCTCGACGAGTGCCGAGACCTCGCCCTTGTCCAGCTTGGCCAGCGCGGTCTCGAACTCCGCGACGTAGGGCGTGGTAGGCCAGCCCAGGTCGCCGCCCTTGGTCGCCGTCGCGGTGTCGACCGAGTTCGCCTTGGCAAGCGCAGCGAAGTCGCCGCCCTCCTGGACCTGCTTGAGAACCGCAGCGGCCTTCGCCTTGTCCTCCGGCTTGAACAGGATGTGCGAGGCGCGCTTGGCCTCCTTCTGGAAGAACTGGGACTTGTTCGTGTCGTAGTACGCCTTGATCTGAGCCGCGGTCGGGGTCGAGTTCTTGGCCAGTGACTCCACGATCTTCTGGGTGAGCAGTTGCTCCTTGACCTGGGCCTTCAGTGACTCCTCGGTCATACCGGCGCTCTGCAAGGCGGACTTGAACTGCGCGTCGTCCTTGAAGCCGGCCTTGAGCTGCTCGATCTGCGCGGTGATGGCGGCATCGTCAACCTCGATGCCCTTCTCCTTGGCCGCCTGCTCCAGCAGCTTCTGGTTGATCAGGTTGTCGAGGATCCGCTGCTTGAAGTCGAGCAGACGCCCTTCGGCATCGGCGCCTTCGAACATCTGCGGGTACTGCTTCTTGAGCTGGTCGACTTGCTTCTGCAGCTCTTCGTTGGTGATGACCTCATCGTTGACCTTCGCGGCAGCGTCTTGCTGACTGCAGCCGGTCGCGCTGAGGACGAGTACGGCCGCAAGGGCAGCGGCGGCCAGGATGCGAAGCGACTTCATCGGGTCATTCCTTCCAAGGACTCTGGCGTGACTGTGCAGAGTATATAGCACCAATCAGACCGAGAACCGCCTCGGTCACGGACTCTCCATAACCCACCGAGAGCGACAGTTCCTGCTTTCGCTCCACGTAGACAGCGCCCAGTGCGGCCATCCTGCCTCGCTGCTCGTCGTCCAAGTCGACCTTGGAAAGCACGATCCTGCTCCGGGCCGCCGCAACGTTCGTGATGCCGACATCGGCGGCAAGCGCCCGGATTCGAGCGATGTCGACGAGGTTTCGCGCCGGTTCGGGCAGCGCCCCGCTGCTCTCGCGCAGCTCGGCGGCGACCGCATCGACCGCCTCGATCGTGGGCGATCCGGCCAGACGCCGGTAGTAGCGCACGCGCTCGTCGACGTCGGCGAGGTACTCCTCGGGCAGGAAGGCCGAGATGGGCAGGTCGACGCGCACGTCCGGATGGGCCACGACCGGCTCGCCGCGCGCCTCGGTGACCGCTTCCATGAGCATCTGCGCGAACAGGTCGAAGCCGACCGCCGAGAGGTTGCCGGACTGCTCGGCGCCGATGAGCGAGCCTGCGCCACGTATCTCGAGGTCGCGCATGGCGATCTTGATGCCGCTGCCCAACTCGTCGTTGTCGCGGATCGCGGTGAGGCGCTCGACGGCCTGCTCGGTGAGAGACGCGGTGCGCGGGAACAGGAAGTACGCGTAGGCCTTGACGTGGCTCCGGCCCACCCGGCCCTTCAACTGATAGAGCTGAGCCAGGCCCAGGCGCTGCGAGTCCTCGATCACGAGCGTGTTCGAGTGCGGGTTGTCGATACCGCTCTCGATGATGGTGGTCGCCACGAGCACGTCGGCCTCGTTGGCCGCGAACTGCTCCATCACCGCTTCGAGCTGCTTCTCGGACATCTGCCCGTGGGCGAGCGCGATGCGCGCCTCGGGCGCGCTGACGCGCACGCGCTCGACCGCGTCGTCGATGGTGCGCACGCGGTTCGACACGTAGTAGACCTGGCCGCCCCGCTCCAGCTCTCGGCGGATCGCGCCCGAAACGACGTCCTCGTCCCACTCGCCCACGTGCACCTGCACGGGAAAGCGGTTGGGCGGCGGCGTGTCGATGATCGACATGTCGCGCACGCCCGACAGCGACATCTGAAGCGTGCGAGGTATCGGCGTCGCCGAGAGAGTCAGCACGTCGACTTGCTCGCGCAAGTTCTTCAGCTGCTCCTTGTGCTCGACACCGAAGCGCTGCTCCTCATCGATGACGACGAGGCCGAGCTCCTTGGGCGTGACGTCGCGCGAGAGCAGCCGGTGGGTGCCCACGAGCACGGCGACCTCGCCCGCTGCGAACTGCTCGAGCGCCGCCTTCTGCTGCGAATCGGTGCGGAATCGGGACAGCACCTCCACCTTCACCCCGAAGGGCTCGAAGCGCTCCGAGAAGTTCGTGTAGTGCTGCTGGGCAAGGATCGTCGTGGGGCAAAGCACCATGACCTGCTTGGCGTCCTGCGCGGCCTTGAACGCCGCGCGAATCGCGACCTCGGTCTTGCCGTAGCCCACGTCGCCGCAGACCAGGCGGTCCATCGGCTTGTCGGACTCCATGTCGACCTTCACATCCGCGATGGCCGCGAGCTGGTCGGGTGTCTCCTCGTAGGGGAACATCGCCTCCATCTCGATCTGCCATGCGGTGTCGGGCCCGTATGCGTGGCCGGTGACGGTCGAGCGTCTCGCGTACAGGTCGACCAGGTCGAACGCGAGCTGCCGGGCGGCCTTGCGCGCCTTGCCGGTCGCCCGGCTCCAGTCCGCGGTGTTGAGCCGGGTGATCCGCGGCGCGCCACCGTCGGGGCCCACGAACTTGGTGACGCGGTCGATCTGCTCGACCGGCACGTAGAGCTTGTCGCCCTTCGCGTACTCGAGCAGCAGGTAGTCGCGCTGGGCGCCGAGCACCTCCTGGCGCACGACCTCGCGGAAGAGCGCGATGCCGTGGACCGCGTGCACGACGTAGTCGCCGGGCGCGAAGGCGAAGGTGACGCGCGTGGGGTCGATCTCGCGGCGGCGACGGCGCTGCATCGAGCGCGGATAGACGTCGTCGATCGATACCACGGCGAACCGCGCGTCGGGCACCACGAAGCCGGCCGGCACGTCGGCATCGGTGAGCTCGACGGTTCCCGGCGCCAGACGCGTCGCGGGCACCACCTCGTCGCCTGCCGCGTGCTCGCGCTGCTCGGTGATGGCGACGCCGGCTTCGACGAGCGAGTCCGCGACCCTTCGGCGCGTGCGGCGGTCGGGTACGGCGAGCGCTACTCCGTACCCCGCCGATAGCAGCGAGCGCACTCCCCCGACGAACTTCTCCTCGCCGCCCGAGACCTCGGGACGTCGCGCGACGAGCTCGGCATCGACGCCCGTACCCGCGCGCAGAAGCGACAGCAGCGTCAGGCGCTGCCGCTCCCCGAAGTCTATCTGCGCAGGCGAGAGGTACAGCCCTTCAAGCGCCGCCCTGCCCGGTGCCGCGGACCGGTAGCCCGCGCCCTTCGCGGCCGTCTCGAGCTCCTCGCGCCGGCGGACCGTGTCGTCGAAGAGCGAACGGGGCTCGGCGACCACCACGAGAACGTCGCTGCCGAGGTACTCGGTGGGTGACGCTTCTCGCTTGTAGAGCAGCGGCAGGTAGCGCTCGACGCCGTTGAACGGGATCCCCTGGCCGAGCAGTTCGAGTTCGCGCGCGAGCTCAGGGTCCTTGAGCGCCCGCTCTCCGAGTGCGCGCTCGGCGGCCTCGGCCCCGCGCTGCGAGAGCTGCAGCTCGCGGCAGGGATAGACCTCGACCGGCTCGCTGTCGCCGATCGTCTGCCCGGTTCCCGGCACGTAGCGCTTGAGCGTCTCGATCTCGTCGCCGAACAGCTCCGCCCTCACCGGGTGCTGGCTGCCGGCGCTGTAGACGTCGAGGATGCCGCCGCGAATCGCGAACGTCCCGGGTTCGTCGGCGGTCTCGACTCGCCGGTAGCCCATCTTGACCAGACGCGCGGCGGCCTCCTCGAGGTCTACGGTCCCGCCGCAGGCGAGCGCAAGCGGGTCGTAGACGCGGCTGCCTTGCGGCGGGACCGCGCGCAGCAGCGCGCGCGCCGCCGCCACCACGACGACGGGGCGGTTCTTGTCGAGCGCGTAGAGAGCTCGAGCGCGAGCGCCCACCTCGGCGTGGTCGGGCGAGCCATCGGCCCAGGGCAGGTCCGAGCGGTCGGGCAGCAGCAGCACGCGCTCGCGGCCGAGCAGGGCCGCGCTCTGACGCCAGAACCGCTCGGCCGCCTCGGCACCGGCGACCACCACGAACATCGGACGTGGCTCGAGAGTGAACAGCGCGCTGACGAGCGCGGGCCGGACCAGCCCCGGCGTGGAGAGCGTGGCGTCCTCGCCGCGCCCGAGCGCGTCGGTGATGCTGCCGAACGCCGGTGCGTGCTGGAGTGTTGCTGCAAGCCTGTCGATGAGCATTCGGTGCGGCTCCCTTGGGCCTGCCGTGGACAGTGGACGCGCCCGGCAGTTCAGATCGAACCGGTCGGGACAGCACAACAGCCCGCAGCCGTCACGACTGCGGGGTGGCGCTTCACACTATGCCCCGCCTTGCACGTGGTCAAGCACGTTCGCGGGCGTGGCGCGGAGCCGCGCGCGCCAGCGCCGTGGAAGGCGGTTCGACACCGAGCGTACAATGCGATGCTGGCCCCGCCGCGAAGGACGACACTCTACGATGCCCCGATCGAACGAACCCGATCGACAGTCCCTTGACAGGGGCCGCCGTTCCGCGCCCCGGTGAGCTCGAGATCGGCGACCAGCCGGATGTCGAGACGGCCGAGGCCGACCTGGAGGCCCCACCTCCGTCGATAGTCCGGCGCGGAGGGACCTTCGAGTCGTTCAAGCACCGGGACTTCGCGTGGTTCTGGTTCGGGTCACTCGTGAGCAACGTGGGCTCGTGGATGCAGAACTACGCGCTGGGCATCGTTGTGTTCGCCCTGCGCAAGTCCGAGTTCGACTTGGGGCTGATCAACTTCATCTCGGGCATCCCCGTCCTGTTCCTGGCGATCGCAGGCGGGGCACTCGCCGACCGCGTGAACCGGCGGCGACTGCTCATCTGGATCCAGGTCGTGCTGATCGCCCAGGCCGCCGCGCTCGGATGGCTCTACAACAGCGGTCGTCTCTCGGCGGACAACGCGATGAACTCGCTGCTGTGGCTGGGCGGGCTCGGCATCATCGCCGGCATCTTCGCCGCGCTGCAGTTCCCCGCGTGGCAGGCGATGCTTCCCGACCTCGTGCCCAAGGAGTCACTGCTCAACGGCATAGCGCTCAACTCGGCGCAGTTCCAGTCGTCGAGACTGATCGGCCCGCTGGTGGCGGGCGCGCTCGTGGTCGCCGGAGCAGGGATGGGCGAGATCTTCTACGTGAACGCCGCGAGCTTCCTGTTCGTCATCGCGGCGCTGTCGGTCATCCGCCCCCGCCAGGTCACCGAAACGCGCGATGGCTCGGCGCGACGAGGCCGCATGGCGGAGACGCTGCTCGGAGGGCTGCGCTACGCCGCAGAGAACCGGGTGGTGGGGCTGCTCCTCCTGAGCACGGCGGTGATGACGCTCTTCGGCTTCGCGTACATGACGCTGCTGCCGGCCATCGTGAACAAGTCGCTGGGGTTCGCCGTGAACACCGACGCCTACAACCGGGCCGTCGCGATCGTGATGGCGGCAAACGGCCTGGGCGCGATGACCGGCGCCTTGACCGTCGCGAGCCTGCCTTCGTCCGTTGACCGCAATCGCATCATCCCGGTGTCGCTGCTCGCCTTCGGTACGCTGCTGTTCGCCTTCTCGCTGTCGCGCTCGTTGTGGGTCTCGGCAGCGATCTCGGCACTCGCAGGCGCGGCGCTCATGACCACCAACTCGCTCGCCAACACCTCGATCCAGTCATCAGCACCTCCCCACCTGCGCGGTCGCGTGATGGGACTGTTCGTCATGGCGTTTCTCGGCATCATGCCCATCTCCGGCCTGATCTTCGGCACGATCGGCCAGTACATCGGCCCGTCGAACGCCGTCCTGATCGGTTCGCTGGCGCTCATCGCCTGGGCGCTCTACCTTCTCGCCAGCCGAGCGCTCAGCAGGGCGGCGACTCCCACCGCCTCGTGAGGGGTATCGTCACCAGCGAACGATCCTGGACCGAGAGGAACGCCGATGAGCGCGCGCGCAGCCGAAGAGCCGATCCCCGAGCTGTCCCAAGCCGAGCGCGAGAAGCTGGCACCGGTCTATGCCGAGCGCCTCGTCGAGGCGTATGGCGACCCGCACGCTGCGCTGCACTTCAAAGACGCCTACCAACTGCTGATCGCGGTGATCCTCTCGGCGCAGACCACCGACGTGGGCGTGAACAAGGCCACGCCGGCGCTGTTCGAGCGCTATCCCGCCCCTGCCGACCTCGCCGGGGCCGACCAGCTCGAGGTCGAGGGATACGTCAAGACGCTCGGCTTCTTCCACCAGAAGGCGCGCAACATCATCGCGACCGCCCGCTGCATCGTCGCCGAGTTCGGGGGCGAGGTGCCCGACACCATGGAGGGGCTCACGTCGCTTCCGGGCGTCGCGCGCAAGACCGCGAACATCGTGCTGGGCGAGGCGTTCGGCAAGGTGGAGGGCATCGCGGTGGACACGCACGTCTTCCGGCTCGCGCACCGCTTCGGGCTCTCGACCGAGCGCGATCCCAACAAGGTGGAGCGCGACTTGATGGCGC
Source organism: uncultured Actinomycetes bacterium (assembly GCA_963726325.1). Classification (GTDB taxonomy): domain Bacteria; phylum Actinomycetota; class Coriobacteriia; order Anaerosomatales; family PHET01; genus CAVPCY01. The sequence goes on from CAVSCA010000006.1 coordinate 255,806, forward strand.
TGTTCGAGCAAGACCACTGGCACCGGGTGAACTACGACCTCATAACGCACGGCCGACAGGTCTGCACCGCGAAGCGGCCGGCCTGCGGCGCGTGCTTCCTGTCGGACGTGTGTCCCAGCGCGTTCAAGCCCGCCGGGTGGCGTCAGGAGCTCTAGGGCAGCACCAGCCGCGTCCGCGAGGCGCGGCAACGGCGCGAGGCCGTCTATGCGGTGACCTGGCGCTCCTCTTTGACCTGCGCCCCGGCGATGCGCTCCAGCTTCTCGGTGTACTCGACGAGTTCGATCTCGCATCCCTCGCCCAGCGTCACGCGCGCTCCGCGCACCACCTTCGCCGTGGTGTTGATGAGGTGGACGTCGTCGGCCTCTATCGAATCGGCCACGAGGCGCCTGTCCGAGAACATCGAGAAGATCGACGTGAAGCCCTCGGGCACGCGCAGGACGATTCGCTCGCCGCCGATCTCGCGCGCGGAGCTGCGCCCGTGCAGCTTGAGATCGATCACGCCGGCGTTGAGCAGCCCGTTGACCACGAAGCGCCCCTCGCCCGTGAACGACTCGGCCGTGAGGTCGCCGCCCACCCGAAGCTCGCCGCGCACGTCGACCTCGCGCGCCGCCAGCCCGCCGTCGAGCCCGCAGGTCCCGCGCACGAGCAGCCGGCCCACGCCCATGCCCGCGTGGAAGTCGCTCGAGCCGTTGACCTGCATCTCGCCCGCTTGCACCGCCCCGTCGAAGGTGCCCGCGCCGTTCACGGCGACCGAGTCGGCCTTCACGGCTCCCTTGCACTTGCCGGCGCCGTTGATCTTGAGCTCCCGGCACTGGACGTCGCCCGTGACCGTGCCCGCTCCGTTGATCGCTATCGTGCCGTAGGCACCGCCCGCGATGGTGCCGTCGCCGGCGACCTTGGCGTCGTTCAGAGTCTCAGCCATCGTGTTGTTCCCTTTCGCTACTTCAGCCGGGCGCCGAGCGCCTCGGTCGCTTCCTGCAGGTTGATGCGGGCGAGCAGCTTCGCGCCGCCGTCGAAGACGAGCTCGGCGGTACTGGGCGCGATGAGGCACATGGCAACGCCCATCTTGCGCACGAGCACGATGTCGCACTCGCGCCCCTTGCACGCCTCATGGCCCTCTTCGAGCGTCGCGAGCACCAGCGCCCCCTCGTCCACCGTCACCTCGCCGGTCTTGAGCAGTTGGTCGGTGACGTAGGCCGAGAGCAGCTCGCCGTAGCGCAGTGACTCGGCCTCGGGCCGCCTGGCCGAGAAGACCTCGAGTGCCGCAGGCCGAGATGACACCGCGCGCAACCGCCTCCTCGGGGGTCAGGCTCACGCCCGTCAGATCGGGCGTGACCGCCTCGGCGATGTCGTCGAGCGAGATGTCCTCGTCCTTGAGCGACTGGATGCGCTCGATGCGAGCGATCACCTTGTCTCGCGGGAAGAACGTCTCTTGCCCGGTGAAGGTGGACTTGCGCACGAACCACTCCTCGGGGATCAGGCCCTTGCGCTTCCAGCGGTACAGCTGGCCATAGCTGATGCCGGTGAGCTGCAGCAGGTCCTTCTTCGAGATCAGCTCGGGGTCCATCCGCGTCACCTCCTGTCGGTGTGGGGGTCGTGCCGGTTCAAGGCAGTACCCTCGTATCGGCTGTAACGTAACAGCACATTGTTACGCTGTCAACAACGCATGCGCGAAGTGCGCCAGGACATGGCCTGGGAAGCCGCCGGGCGGCTCGACCTCCGGAGCGAAGAAGACGCGCGCTAGCCGGCGAGCACGAGGCGGTAGTAGACCCCCCACCCCACCAGGAGCAGGAACATCGGCACCGCGGCGATCGCCCATAGGCGCTGCCGCCGCACGAAATCGTCCACGCTCACCTGCCCGGCCACGCGGCGCCAAGCAAGCCCGTTCGCGCGCTTGGCGAACCAGGCCTGAGCGGCAAGCGTGAACGCGACGATGACCACCGCCCCCATCGCGAACACGGCGCCCACGCCCCGCGGCTGAAGCGATGACGCTGTCCATGAACAGCCACATGGGCAGGAAGATGGCACCTGCCCACTGCCCGTGTGCGGGACCCCAGATCATCGGGACCAGGAACGCCGCCAGGTTGAACCGCGGCAAGACCGGCACGGGTTCGTCGGGGCCCAGCAACACCCGGCCGGTGACGCCCGCCGCCGGATGGCTCGGATCGACCGAGCACCCGCCCTCCGCGGTTCGCTCGACGATGCGGTCGCATATCACGCAGTAGCCGGCGCTTCGCAGCGGCACTCTCGCCGCTTCGGCTCCGTCTCCGAGTTCCACAACCGGCGCCTCGTCGATCTCAGCCAAGGATGCCCCCCACCACAGCGGCGATGATCACCGCCGGCAGCATGTTGCCCACCGGAAGCCGCTTGATGCCGAGCAGGTCCATGCCGATCGAGAGGATCAGCGCACCGCCGACCGCCGAGATGGAGGAGATGACCGCCGGCGTGAGGACGGGTTCGAGGGCCTGCGCGCCCAAGCGCGATGCCTCCCTGGATCACGAGGACCGGAATCGCCGAGAAGCCCACGCCCACGCCCAGCGTCGCCGCCAGGAACAGCGCGGCGAAGCCGTCGAGCGTCGCCTTCAGGTAGAGGATCGAGGGATCGCCCAAGCCCGTCTTGGATCGAGCCGAGCACCGTCATCGCGCCCACGCAGAACAGCAGGGACGCCGTCACGAATCCCTCGACGAGCGTGTGGCCCTTCTCGCCGGGCTCGTCCTTGGCGTCCTTGGGCACCGGCGCGAGCCACGGCAGCCGGTACGACAGATCCTGCAGCACCAGGCCGAACCGCTCGAGCCAGTACTCGATTCGCAGCGCTTCACCGGTAAGCGAGCCGACGAAGCAGCGCACCGACGAACACGAGGAACGCGTAGCCGCCCATCTCGGTCTCGCCCATCTCCTTGAGCCCGCCGATGCTCATCGACGCGCCGATGATCGACGTTGCGAGTCCGATGGAGAGAAACGCGATGGACCTGAACCGCTCCGAGATGGCCTTGCCGAACAACAGCCCGATGGCGGTCCCCACGATCACGGTGATGACGTTGACGATGACGCCGCTCACGCACTCCCCCTCTCGGTTCAGCTCTCTTCGGACAGCCACAGCTTCTTCAGTTCCTCGGTGATCTCGTTCGCGCCTTTCGGCAGACCCGCATCGCGCGCGAGCGGCAGCGCTGCGCTCGCGCGTCTTGCCCGCCTGCAGCCCGGCTTCGAAGAGCTCCGCCGCATCACGAAACCGCACGTGCCTGCCCACATCTTGGCTGATGCGGGCGCGAAGCCGCATGTCACTCGTTGCCACGACCACCTGACCGGTAGCCGCCGCGCACCTGCGCACGATCTCGTCGTCGGCGCTGCGAGCGAAGACCTCGCGTACCGCACCGACATCCTGCGCTGAGTGCCCAAGCTGCTCGCGAGCGTCGAACACGACCACGACCTTGCCACGCGGCGCCAGTCTCGACGCGTGCGCGCGCATCCTGCCGAGCAGCGCCTCGCGCTGCCCCTCCTTCGACAGTGCGCAGGTTCGCTCGTCTTGCATGGTGACGTTGTATCCGTCGACGAGAAGCAGCATCGCCCAATGGTACTCCAGCGGCCGAGCGGCTCAAGGGCGGCTCGGGTATCAACTCAGTGCACGTCACGCCGATACCCACGCTCTTGAAACAGGAGCCCACAGATGCCAGTGCCGACGGTGATGCCGCAACCCGGAGAGATCGCACCTGCGATCGATGCCGACTCGACCAACGCCGGGCGCTTCAGCCTCGCCGACCACAAGGGCCGGTGGGTCGCGGTGTACTTCTACCCGCGGGCCAACACACCCGGTTGAACGCACGAAGCGAAGGACTTCCAGGAGCACAAGAGCGACCTGGAGGCCCTCAACGCCCTCGTGGTGGGCGTCAGCGCGGACAAGCCGAGAGGTCCAGCAGCGCTTCGTGGACAAGTACGGCCTCACCTTCCCGATGGTCCCGGATCCCGAGAAGACCGTCATCGGAGCCTTCGGCGCCGCAGAACGTCCTCGGCGTGGCCGCGGTGCGCTCCACCTTCCTGATCGACCCGGACGGCCGGATCGCGAAGGTGTGGCCCAAGGTGAAGCTCGAAGGCCACGCCGAGGACGTCGTCGCCGCGATCCGCTCGCTTTCGGAGGCGAGCGCGAAATGAGAGCGGGCAGGCGACCGGGACTGCGCGGACTCGCGCTCGCCGCAGCAGCGCTCGCGCTGCTGCTCGCGGCCGCCGGATGCGCGCGAGGCGGTGAGCACGGCGGCACCGCCGGCGGCCGCGCCCGAAGCGAGCGGCCCGGCGACGGCCACGGGCGAGCCGGTCGCGCTCGACAAGCTGCAGCTCGGGCTCGAGCCCGTGGCGCGGGGATTCGACGCCCCCGTGTTCGTCACGCACGCCGGCGACGGCTCGGACAGGCTGTTCGTCGTCGAGCAGACCGGCCGAGTCCAAGTCGTGCGCGACGGGCAGATCGTGCCCGGGCCCTTCCTGGACGTGAGCCGCCTCATCAGCACCGGAGGCGAACGCGGCCTGCTGGGCTTGGCGTTCTCCCCGGACTACGCGAACAGCGGCGAGCTGTACCTGAACTACACCGACACGAACGGCGACACGAACGTGGCCCGCTTCATCGCGCAGGACCCCGCAAGCGACACGCCGGCGTTCTCGGGCCCCACCGTGGTTCTCAAGGTCGCCCAGCCCTACAGCAACCACAACGGCGGGTGCATCGTCTTCGAGCCGGGCACCCAGCGGCTCTGGGTGGGAATGGGAGACGGCGGGTCGGGTGGCGATCCGAAGGGCAACGCCCAGAACCAGGGCTCGCTGCTCGGCAAGATGCTCGTTCTCGACTTCGGGAAGGGCCCGGCTCCCGAAGCCCGAGATCGTCCAGTCCGGCGTGCGCAACCCGTGGCGGTTCTCGTTCGATCGCGAGAACCAAGACCTGTGGATCGGCGACGTCGGCCAGAACATGTGGGAGGAGATCGACTTCGTCGAGCTCGAGCAGGCGAGCGACGTGAACTGGGGCTGGAACCTGTGGGAGGGCAACCATCCGTACCCGGAGGGCGCGAAGCCCTCGCGCAAGCGGATTCACGCTTCCCGATCACCGAGTACAACCACGGCTCCGGGCAGTCGGTCACAGGAGGCTACGTCTACCGAGGCAGCGACTTCCCTGCTTTGGTCGGGACGTACGTGTACGGCGACTTCTCGGCCGGGTGGATCGCGGGGCTTCGCCGCACGTCGCCCGAGGGCACACCGCTTGCCAAGGCGCAGGTGAGAACGCTGCTGCCGGATTCGGGCATCGCCCCGTCGTCGTTCGGCGAGGACGCCGCAGGCGAGCTCTACGTCTGCGACTACGGCGGGGCGCTGTTCCGCGTGACCGCGCAGCCGCCGAGTAGTCAGCGACGCCGGCGACGAGCGGGGTAGGTACTCCCTAGGCGGCCGATGGTCGCCGAGTCGAGCGAGGAGATACGTCGTGAACAGACTCGCGTGCGCCGTGGCCATCGGCGCGATCGCACTGGGCACCGCGGTCTTCCCCGTGTCGGCGCTGGCCGGCTCGGACACGATCGCACTTCAGGCCGGCGCCGCGATCTCGGCCAGGCGGTGCCACCACTCTCGGCGCTCGATCTCACGCTGACGAGGCGGTGGAGCGGTCTGACGCAGCCGATCTACTTCACCGCCGCATCGAAGGAGACGACCCGAGCGCTTCGTGGTGGAGAAGCGTGGCACGATCAGGATCGTGAAGCCGGGAGGCGTGGTGGTCTGCTCGGCCATACCTCGATCTGCGCTCCAAGGTCAGCAGGGGCACGGAGCAGGGTCTGCTGGGCCTGGCCTTCGCCCCGGACTTCACGACAAACGGCCGGTTCTACGTGAACTACACCGACACCCGCGGCGACACGGTCATCGCCAGGTACACGGCGAGCAACCCCGGTTCCGACGTGACCACGTTCTCGGCGAGCGTCGATCACCAAGATCGCCCAGCCATACGCGCAACCACAACGGGGGGTGCCTCCAGTTCGGGCCGAACCGCTACCTCTACATCGGTACGGGTGACGGAGGGGGCTCGGGCGACCCGGGGGGCAGAGCCCAGAACCCGCGCAGCCGGCTGGGGAAGATCCTGCGGATCGACGTCGGCGAGCGCCCGGGAGCCACTCTGCCCACGACCTACCGCATACCGCCCTCCAACCCGTACGTGGGCAAGAGCGGCTGGAACCCGAGCATCTGGGCGACGGGGTCTTCGCAACCCGTGGAGGTTCAGCTTCGATAGGGCCACCGGCGGCGTGTGGATCGGAGACGTGGGCCAGAACCGCCGCGAGGAAATCGACTACATGCGCCCCGCCGTTGGCGGCTACAACTTCGGCTGGGACCGCTTCGAGGGATTCGCGACCTACCCGCCCGGAGCTAGGCCGCCCAGCGAACCGATCGAAGTACCGCAAGCCGGTCGTCGATCATCGGCACCCCTACGCCGAGAGCATCACCGGCGGCTACGTGTATCGGGGCAGCGCGTACCCCAAGCTCCGCGGCACCTACGTCTACGGCGACTTCATCAGAGGCAAGATCTGGGGACTTCGCGTGGAGCCCGACGCTGCAAAGGCGGCTGCTGCGAAACACGTCGTTGCTCATCTCGAGCTTCGGAGAGGACGCCGGCGGCGAGCTGTACTTCTGCGACATGAAGTACGGCGCCATCTACCAGGTGGGCGCCCGCTAGAGCGCGGCCACCAGCGCGTCCACGTCCTCGGCGGTCGTGTCCCACGAGGTGACCCAGCGCACGACGCCGGCGGGCTCGTCCCACACGTAGAAGTGGAATCGCTCGGCCAGAGGCGCGATCTTCTCGGAGGGCAGGATCGCGAAGACCTCGTTGGCCTGCGGTTCCTGCGCCAGTCGCACGCCCTTGGCCCGTGCGCCCTCGGCGAGGCGCGCCGCCATGGCGTTCGCGTGACGCGCGCTCTCGAGCCACAGGTCGCCGTCGAACATCGCCGAGAACTGCGCAGCCACGAAGCGCTGCTTGCTCGCCAGCTGGGTGAGCTGCTTGCGCGCGTACTTCAGGTTGTCCGAGCGCCCGCCGCCCAGCAGCACGACCGCTTCGCCGGCGAGCATGCCGTTCTTCGTGCCGCCGAGCGAGAACAGGTCCACCCCGGCGTCTGTCACCAGCTCGCGCATCGTGCAGCCGAGCGCCGCGCACGCGTTGGCGATGCGCGCGCCATCAACGTGAAGCAGCAGCCCACGTGCGTGGGCGAACTCGGCCAGCGCACGAAGCTCGGCCGGCGTGTAGACGGTGCCGAGCTCGGTCACGTTCGAGACGCTGATCACGCGCGGTTGGGCGGCGTGCTCGAACCCCAGCACTCCCAGGTGCGGCTCGACCATCGCCGGCGTGAGCTTGCCGTCGGGCGTGTCGACCGGCACGAGCTTGACGCCCGCGACGCGTTCGGGCGCCGCACACTCGTCACAGTTGATGTGCGCCGTCACCGGGCAGATGACGCTCTCCCACGGCTTGCACGCAACGGCGAACGACACGCAGTTCGCACCCGTGCCGTTCCACACGAAGGCGATGTCGCACTCCTCGCCCAGGTGGCGCTTGAGCGTGGCGTGGGCTGCGGCCGTCCACGGATCGTCACCGTAGGGGTGCGCGTGGCCTTCGTTGGCTGCGACGATGGCTGCAAGCACCTCCGGGTGCACGCCCGAGTGGTTGTCAGAGCCAAACCCTCGCCACGTCATTCGGCGTCTCCTTCGATCGGCGTCGTCAGCGCAGGGCCGAACATCTCGTCGCACACCGCGATGTAGTCCTGAAGAACGGGGGGCAGCGTCTCGACGTCACCGGGCGCCGGCATCGGCGCCGAGTTGTACGTGTCCCAGAACAGCACACGCTGCCCGTCGAGCGCGCCCGTCGCCGTGTCCGCCAGAAGCGCCGCCATCGCCTTGCCCGTGTAGGTGGTCTCGAGCTTGACCCCCGCCGCAGCGGTCGCCTCGACCGCTGCCGTGGTCTCGGGTGTGACGACGCCGTACCCCGGCTCGAACCAGTCGTCGCGCAGCTCGAACGCCAGGTCTTCGAAGGCGAGATCCGGAAACGCCGGGTCGAGGGAGCGCAGGAGCGCCACCGTCTCTTCCGCAAGGCGCACCGCGAAGTCGAGGTTCGCGACCTCGCCCGGCGTCACACGAATCGCGCGAGACGCGCGTGCCCGAGCCGGCGGCTGCGAATCCGATCGCGAGCCCTATCGCAGTGCCGAGCGTCCCGCCGGCCACGTAGACGACGTCGGGTTCGGCGCCCGCTGACTGCGCCAGCAGCTCGAGCGCGGCATTGACGTAGCCCGTCGCGCCGACGGCGTTCGTGCCGCCCATCGGGATCACCAGCGGCTCGACGCCGTCTCGCTGGGCGAGCTGCTCGCTTGGCGATCACCGCTTCTCGGCGGCCGTCCCACCCGTCGACCGGATGCACCACGGTGCCCAGACCCGCATGCGCGCGCAGCGTCGCGGCCGCGAAGGGCCCGGGCGCCTGCGGCGACAGCACGACGTGCGGCTCGAGCCCGAGCGCGCGCGCATGGACCGCGGTCGCGAGCGCGTGGTTCGAGCCGTAGGCGCCGAACGTCAGCACCGACGTGCGCTTCTCGGCGAGCGCCTGACCCAGCAGGAACTCGAGCTTGCGGACCTTGTTGCCGCCGTAGAGCGCGCTCGTCAGGTCGTCGCGCTTGACCATCAGGCCGGCGGGCGCGCCATCGATCGGCAGCGGCGCAAGCGGTGTGGGCAGGGTGCAGAGTCCGACGCGCGGCAGCGAGGCGGTACCCGGGAAGCGCTCGAACAGCGGAAGGGTCATGCGCGCGGTCCTCTCGGCGTGCGTATGCTTGGAGCGAAGCGGCCCCGAACGCCAGGGCCTGCCCATTCTATCGCTCCGGGGCGTCCGCCTCGCTCGGCGAGATTGCGCCGCCGGATTGGAGCCAGGCGCGCGCAAGGTATGTACGATACGGAGTGGTGGTCGCGAGGAGCGGCCGCCGGGCGAACATCGGAGGGGCCTGTGGCCATCGATCGCCGAGAACTGCTGCGCGTCGCAGCCATCAGCGCCATCGGCGCGAGCGTGCCCGGGCTCGCCGGGTGTGCGCGAGTTCTGGAGTGGTCGGAGGCGCAACGTCAGACACCGGTTCGCCGCGAGTTCGGCCGCGAGCCCACGGCGACGGCCGACGCGGGCAGCAACGCCGCAACCGCGGGGGCTGATGCCGCCACGGCAACACCCACCCCCGCCCCGCCCGACCTCGCCGTGTTGCGCGGCGACGATCCGGCAGCCAACGCAGCGGCTGCGATAGCGCTGCTCGGCGGGATGGAGCGCTTCGTGCGCAAGGGCGACAGCGTTGTCGTCAAGCCCAACATACTCACGGCGCGCGAGCCGCAGTACGCCGCCACCACCAATCCGGCGGTCGTGGCCGCGATCGTGAAGCTCGCGTGGGAGGCGGGTGCCAAGTCCGTTGTCGTGTTGGACAACCCCACTGCGCCGCCTCGGCAGGCGTACCAGGTGTCGGGAATCGCGAAGGCGGTCGACAAGGTCGACGGGCGCATGAAGGTGCTGCACGACCGCGACTTCGACCTTGTCGAGATCCCCAAGGGGCAAGCACTGACCGAGTGGCCGCTCGTGACGGACGTGTTCGATGCGGACGTCTTCATCAACGTCCCGTGCGCGAAGACGCACGGACTGGCGGGTCTCACCCTGTCCATGAAGAACCTCATGGGCATCATGGGAGGCCGCCGAGGACAGATCCACCAGAGCTTCGACACCAAGATCGTCGACGTGAACACCCTGGTCGTGCCGCACCTCACAGTCCTCGATGCCACACGACTGCTCGTGCGAAACGGGCCCTCGGGAGGCAGCCTCTCCGACGTGCGGCCGGGGCGCACCGTGGTTGCCGGCACCAACCAGGTCGCAGTCGACTCCTACGGGGCCACGCTGTTCGGACGCAAGCCCGAGAGCCTGTCGTACGTGAGACTCGCCGAGAAGCGGGGGCTTGGCACGTCCAACCTCGACGAGCTCACCATCGAGGAGCGCACGGCGTGAGCGCACCCGGCCGGCGAAAGGGCCTTCACTCGTACCGCAAGTGGTTCCAGGCCGCCTCGCTCGCTGCGTTCCTGACGCTGCTCACGCTCACCGTGTGGCCGCTCGGTCAGGTCTTTCTCGGCGCGTTTCTCGTCGCCGACCCGCTCATCGCACTGAACTCGGCGATCAACGGCGTGGTCGTGGGCCCGCTCGTTCTTGCGGCGGTCGTGATGCTGCTCGCGCCGCTGTTCGCAGGCCGGGCATTCTGCGGCTACGTGTGCCCCACCGGTGCGCTCATCGAGTGGCTCTCGCCGAGCCAGGGGCACGGACGGCTGTCGCCGGGCGCGCGCTCGGTGCTGCGAAAGGCGCCGGCGTTCGTGCTGATCGCAGCGGGCGGCCTCGCGCTGTTCGCAAGCGCGATCTTCCTGCTCTTCGACCCGCTCGCCACGCTCACCCGCACTGCGACGGTGCTGCTCTACCCGCTCGTCGACCGCCTGTTGCGGGTCGTCTCGGACGTCCTCTACCTCGTGCCGCCGACTCGCGTCCCCGTCGACTACCTCAACAACTTCGCGGCCGGGCGCCTCATCTTCCAGCGTCCGCTCGCATACGACCTGCAGCTGTTCGTGCTGGGTATGGCGACCGCGATGGTGGGCATCTCGTGGCTCGAGCCACGGATGTGGTGCCGTCACCTGTGCCCGCTCGGCGCGCTGCTCGGCTTGACGGGGCGAGCGGCGCTGTTCGGTCGCGTCGTCGATGCCGAGAAGTGCATCTCGTGCGGCAAGTGCGAGCAGGTCTGCCCGCTGGACGCCGTGAGCGCCGACTACCACTCGACCGATACGAGCCGCTGCCAGCTGGGGCTGGAGTGCGCAGACGTCTGCCCGACCGGCGCCATCTCGAAAGGCTGGAAGCCCGCGCGCGTCTCCTACCTGCCCACTCGCCGAGCGGCGATCACCGGCGCGGGCCTCGCACTGGCGACCGGCTTCTTCGCCTTCACGGGCCTGCGGCGCGCCGAGCGCGATCCCCGGCTGGTCAGGCCTCCCGGAGCGCAGCCCGAGAGCGGGATGCTTGCGCTGTGCTCGCGATGCGGCCAGTGCATGAAGGTGTGCCCGACCAACGTCATCCAGCCTGCCGTTGCGCAGGCCGGGCTCGGCGGCTTCTTCACGCCCCGGATGGACTACCAGTCGGGGCAGTGCGAGTGGTCGTGCAACGAGTGCGGCAAGGTCTGCCCCACCGGCGCGATCCTGCCCCTGGCCCTGCCCGAGAAGCACAAGACGGTCATCGGCCGTGCCTACATCGACCAGAACCGATGCATCCCGTGGGCAGACGGCCTGACCTGCCTCGTGTGCCAGGAACTGTGTCCGGTCGCGCCGAAGGCGATCGCCATCGACCCGGCCGTGGTCACGACGCCCAAGGGCGCCAAGGTGCGACTCGGAAGGCCCCGCGTGATCGCGGAGCGCTGTATCGGTTGCGGCGTGTGCGAGCACGTGTGCCCGGTGCCGCACGAGTCGGCGATCGTCGTCTACGCCACCGGCGCGGAACGCCGCGGTGGCTAGCCCCTCAAGCCGAAGGGACTAGACGACCCACTCCCGGTGCAGGTTGCGCTGCTCGAGGAACGCATGGCGCAGGGCGACGTCGGACTCGAGTCGGTTGAACTCCTCGTCGACCTCGCGCAGACGGCGCCCCATCTCGGTCACCAGCTTGAGCACGAACGGGTCGCCGAGCATCATGTGGAACTCCTCGGGCGGGATGTAGCGCACGGTCACCCCGTCCTCGCCGGCGCGAGCACTCGCAGAGCGAGGCTTGCCGTCGAGCAGCGCCATCTCCCCGAAGATGTCCCCCGTCTTGAGCAGCGCAAGCGTCGTCTCGTGACCGCTGCGCGTCTTGAAGATGCGCACCGTCCCCTCCAAGACCACGTACGCCCCGTCGGCCGCGTCGCCCTCTTTGAAGACCCACTTGTTCGCAGAGTACTCACGACCATGAATGGTTCCGGCCATGGGTGTCCCCCTTCCCTAGCCAGCAAGCCATGTACGGGTGTTGTACCCCGCTGCTGCGCGCAATCCCTGCCGAGACGACCCGACAATCCGCGAACGGCTACTCGTACGCGATCGCATCTCGGATCGACACCTGCGACGCGCGCCACGCCGGAAGCAGGCTCGCGACCGTCGCGATGACGAGGACGAGCACCAGCCACAGACCGACCCCTTGGTACGAGAACGAGTACGAGAGCGGCAGCGACATGGCCGTGCCGAGCGCGTTGACCAACCACACCGACATCGGCCACGACAACACGGCCCCCAGCCCCCACGCCATGAGCGCGATCACCACGCCTTCGGTGATGTAGATGCCGAAGATCGAGCCGTGACTCGCCCCGATCGAGCGCATGACGCCGATCTCGCGCGTGGATTCGAGCACGTTGATCGTCATCGTGCCCGTCAGTCCGATGACGCCGACCGCGGCAAGCGTGGTCGCCATGATCACGAGGAAGGTCACGAGGATTCCCAGCTGGTTGGCGATCGTCTCCTTCTGCGCTTCTTGGGTCTGCGATCCCGAGATGGGAAGCGACGCCTCTTCGAGCCGGCGCTCGAGTTCGCGTGCGACGCGTACCTGCTCGTCGGGCGACTCGGCCTGAGACTGCACGAGCAACCGAGTGGCGGTGCCGCCGGCACCGACGGTCTCGTCGAGCCCTTCCCGGTCGACGAACGCGACAGGTCCCATGAGCTGGCCGGTGGCGATGCCGACGACCTTGTACTCCTTCTCGGCGCCTCGGACCTTCACGTACATCGTCTCGCCGACACCGAGATACGGCTCTTGCTTGACGACGTCGGTGTTGAGCACCACCTCGTCTTCGGCGCCGGGCTCGAGCCAGCGTCCCGCGACGAGCTCGGGCGTGATGAAGCGCGTATCGACCGGCACTCCAAGCGCGAACACCTCTTGGTTCTCGCTGCCGTCGGGGCGGGTGATCGAGATCTGTGACTCGAGCCATGTCTCGACCGCGCTCACCCCCTCGACCCGCGACGCCGCACGTTCGAGATCCACGCGCGGCTGAGGTCGCGCCATGAACACCTGGGCGTCGTAGCGCCACCACGACGCCATGTCCTCGACGGTCTGGAGCATCGACGTGCGAACCGTCATCACGCCCATCACCACCGCCGAGGCGAGCACGAGCGTGGTGAGCGTGAGTGCGAGCCGGCCCTTGCGCACGAACGTGTTGCGCAAGGAGAGCGCCACCGGCCGCGGCAGCCCGCGGATCATCCCCAGCACGCGGTCGACGAGCCCGTGCCCGAAGTGAGCGCCCGGTCCCGCCGCATCGAGCGCGCTCACGACCGACATGCGTGCTCCTCGGCTGACGGGGAACGCTGCGGCCGCGATGGGCACCAGAACGCCGACGACGAGCACGAGTCCGATGACCCACGACGGGGGCGTGTCGCTGGCGAGCCGGAAGTTGAGCACGCCGGCGGCGTAGTCGGTGAACTTCGAACTCGCCCACAGGCCCGACCGGCAAGCCGACCGCGACGGCGAGAAGGCCGTAGACGGCGACGAGCGCGAGGTACATCCAGGCGATCTGGGAGCGCCGACCGCCGACCGCCTTCATGATGCCCACCTGCCGCACCTGCTGCGACATGATCGCCTGCACGGTGGTCACCACAAGGAAGCCCGAGAGTGCGAGCGCCATGATCCCCAGCGCGAGCAGCAGCAGCGAGACCGCCTTGAAGATGTCGCCCAGGAAGTGGCTACCCGGCTCGGGCACCTCGGTGCGCAGCGTGCGCACGTCTGCGGCGAGCCAGGTCGACGTCGCGCACGTCGGCTGCGATACGGCTGGCTGCGGAGCGGGACACCGTGGGCCCCAGCAGCAGCGCCAGGTGGTTGAGCTCCTCGGGCTCGCCGAGGCTGGCGAGCGCCTCGGTTGAGATGAAGCCGGTCGCCGCACCCTGGAACTGCGCCGGCACCGAGTTGATGTCGTGCGCGAACCCCTCGACCCGCAGCTCGGCCCTCTTGCCGTTGGGCGCCTCGACCGTGATCGTGTCGCCCACCGAGAAGCCCGCCACCTGCAGGGCGCTCTTCTCCAGGATCACCCCGTCGGGGCGCGGCGGCCATGAAGCGTACTCCTCACGCACGAGCTTCTTCACGCCACCGCGGCCGAACTCGGGGATGGCCCACAGGCGCAGCGTCTCCCACCCGGCCGTCGAGGCCTGAGCGTCGACCGAGTCGGGCGTGTAGCGCACCGTGACGCGCCGCCGCCCTTCGGCAGCACGCACGTCCTCGCGCTCGGCTATCTTGTCGGCGAGCGCGACGTCGAAGCCGGTCGTGTCGAGCTCGGCGGAGGGCGGGATGCTCGCCTCGAAGTCGACGTCGAACTCGCGCAGCAGCACCTCTCGGCCGCCCAGCACGACCGCGATCGCGAAGACGCCCACGGCGATCGAGAGCACGACGAGCGCCGTGCGGATCTTGTGGCTTGTCAGATCGCGAACGACCTTGTGCCAGCGCGGGCTCATCGTCGCTACTCGGCCGTCTGCGCGGTGGCCTCGGCCTGGGCCTCTTCCACCAGCTCTTCCTCGAGCCAGCGGCGGCGGTCCTCCACGATCTCGCCGTCGGCGACGTGCAGCGCGCGGCTCACGCGGCTGGCCAGATCGTTGTCGTGGGTGACCATCACGATCGTCTTGCCCTGCTCGACGAGTCGCTCGAACGCCGAGAAGACCGCGTCGGCGGTCTTGGAGTCCAGGTTGCCCGTGGGTTCGTCGGCGGCGATGATCGGCGGGTCGTTGGCGAGCGCCCGGGCGATCGCGACGCGCTGCTGCTGACCGCCGGAGAGCGCCGAGGGCAGCTTGTTGGCCTGATCGGCCATCTCGATCTGCTCCAGAAGCTCCATCGCCACTGCCGGGCGCTCGTCGGGGCGGTGCACGTTGCAGAAGTCCATGGGCAGCATCACGTTCTCGATCACCGTGAGCGTTGGCAGCAGCTGGAAGAACTGGAAGACCACGCCGATCGTCTTGCCGCGCCAGATCGCGAGCCGGTTCTCGTTGTAGGTGTGCACCGGCTCGCCGCCGATGACCACCGCGCCCGACGTGGGGTGGTCGATGCCCGTGATCATGTTGATGAGCGTCGTCTTGCCCGACCCGGACTTGCCGATCAACCCGACGAACTCGCCTGCGCTCACATCGAGGTTCACGCCGCGCAAGGCCGTGAACGGCACCTCGCCGGTGTCGTAGGTCTTGACCACGTCGGTCAGGCGGATAAGCGAGCCGTTGCTCGCGATGCTTGAATCAGGCATCCGGCACTCCTGGTGAGAAGGGTCCCGCAAGGGAATCTACCACGCGAGGGTCACGCCAAAGCGGCGCAGGTCAGACGGAGATTCCATGTGTTCGAGCCCGCAACCGGTCAAACCGAGCGATGAGGCGTTTCTGCGCAACCTCAGACAGCCGATACCGGCGGGCCGCAAGGTGGTGCTCGTGGTGAGGAACTCGGCGCTCAAGGTGGTTCGCCTCAAGAGCTGCTGCGGGCATCCGGGCGAGCCCGGCTGTTGAATGTAGGCACCGCGCCCGGCGGGCGACACCACTATCCGCCCTTGCGCTTGGGCTCGGTCTTGTAGAACGCCTTGGCCGCCTTCGCGATGGCCTTGTTGGACTTCTCCTTCTCGCGCCACGCCCGCTCGTCCTGCCTGCGAGCAAGTGCCACGAGCTCGCCCGTGAGTTTCCGGTAGCTGTCGAGCCGCCGAGCGGGCAGATCGCCCGCTTCCACCGCCGCTATCACCGCACAGCCCGGCTCGTTCTCGTGCACGCAGTCGCGGAAGCGGCAACGCTCAGCGAGCGCCTCGATCTCGGGAAACGCCGAGGCGATGCCCTCCGAGGAGTCCCACAGCGCCAGCGCTCGCATCCCGGGGGTGTCGATCACCACGCCGCCGCCCGGCAGGAGCACGATCTCGCGCGCGACGGTGGTGTGGCGCCCCTTGTCGTCGCTCGAGCGCACCTCGTTGGTCGCTTGCAGCTCCTCGCCCACGAGCCGGTTGATCAGCGTGGACTTGCCCACGCCCGACCCGCCGAGAAACGCCGCGGTCACGCCCTCGGGCACCTGGCCCCGGACCTCCTCGATGCCCAGGCCGGACACCACGCTCTCCACGATCACGTCGGCACCGAACGCGACCTCCTCGGCACGAACGCGCTGTGCGTCGAGGTCCTCGCACATGTCGGCCTTGGTGAGCACGACGACCGGCCTCGCGCCGCTCTCCCACGCGACCACGAGCTCTCGCTCGAGGCGGTTGACGTTGACGCCGCCACCGGAGAGCGACTGCACCACGAACACGACGTCCACGTTGGCGATGAGCACCTGCTCGCCGGTCTCCTCGCCGGGGTCCTGGCGCGTGAACGCCGCGTGCCGGGGCAGGATCGCCTCGATGATGGGCATCTCGTGGCCCTCGGGGCGCGCGAGCGCGACCCAGTCGCCCACGACCGCCCGGCTCGACGCCGCATCCGCCGACTTCACGAGGTGCGTCGCCGGCTCCGCGCGCTCCACGCCGGCGGCGCTCGCCACAAGCGGCAGGCCGCGGTCGACACGAACGACGCGGGCGGGCTCGAAGCCGCTCTCGGCGAGCGAAGCGAACAGCGCCTGCTCTCGGCCGGTGAAGCCGAGGCGGGTCAGCGCGTCATCTGGGGCGGTGCGCAGTCACGCGCACAAGCATACCGCGCGCGCGACTCGCAGGCGGACGAGGCTCGAGCTCGCACGCCGTGCGGGCCTACCCCGCGGGGCGCACCACCGCGACCGCGGTATCCGCGAGCAGGTTGGGCCAGAAGCCCACGCGGCGCACCTCGGCGCGGTGCCAGTTCTCGGTGATGAGCGGGATCTCGCGCTCGATCCTGCCACCGTTGGCCGCCACGAAGTCGCGGAAGTCCGTGAGCGTCGTGTGGTGGATGTTGGGCGTGTCGTACCAGGTGTACGGGATCGATCTCGACACCGGCATCCGGCCCTTGCTCGCCAGGTAGCCGCGCACCTTCCAGTAGCCGAAGTTCGGGAACGAGACGATGCCCTTCTCGCCCACGCGAAGCATCTCGCGCAGCACGAACGCCGGGCGCCGCACCACCTGCAGCGTCTGCGACAGGATCACGACGTCGAACGCGCGGTCGCGGTAGGCGCCAAGCCCCTCGTCGAGGTCGTTCTCGACCACCGAGAGGCCCTGCGCGATCGCTGCGGCGATGTCGGCGTGGTCGATCTCGACGCCGCGCACCTCGCAGTCGCGCTCGTCGCGCAGGTGCGCCATGAGCGAGCCATCGGCGCACGCCAGGTCGAGCACGCGGCTGCCCCGCGGCACGAGCTCGGTGATGAGGCGCAGGTCCGCGCGCAGCTGGGTGTCCGGGCTCATCGGCGCTCACCACCCTTCGCGCGCTCGTCGGCGAGCACGCGCGCGAGGAACGGCTCGACGAACGCGTGCTGCTGCTCGGGCTCGAGCAGGAACGCGTCGTGGCCGTAGGGCGACTGGATCTCGGCGAAGCTCACCTCGGCACCGTTGGCGCGCAGCGCGTCGACGAGCTCGCGGCTCTGGTACGTGGGGAACAGCCAGTCGCTCGAGAACGACAGCACCAGGAAGCGCGCGGTGATGCCCTCGACCGCCTCGGCGAGCGACGACGAGCCCTCGGAGAGGTCGAAGTAGTCCATCGACTTGGTCATGTAGAGGTACGTGTTCGCATCGAAGCGCTCGGTGAACCGTTTGCCCTGGTAGGCGAGGTAGCTCTCGACCTCGAACTCGGTCACGAAGTCGAAGGCGTGCTCGTCGCGGTTGCGCAGCCGCCGCCCGAACTTCTCGTGCATCGACTCGTCGGAGAGGTACGTGATGTGGCCGATCATGCGCGCCACGGCCAGCCCCTGCCGCGGGACTTCGGAGTCGTAGTAGTCGCCGGCACGAAACGCCGCGTCGCCGAGAATGGCGGTGCGGCCCACCTCGTTGAAGGCGATCGCCTGGGCGGCGAGGCGCCACGTGGTCGCGATCGCGGCGCACGCCGCCACGCGCTCGGGGTAGCGCTTCGCGAGCGCGAGCGCCTGCATGCCGCCCATCGAACCGCCGACCACCGCGAGCAGCCGCTCGATGCCCAGATGGTCGAGCAGCGCGATCTCGACGTCGACCATGTCCTCGACGGTGACCACCGGGAACGACAGCCCGTACGGCTTGCCGGTCCGCGGATCGACGCTCGAAGGCCCCGTCGTTCCCGAGCAGCCGCCCGAGCACGTTGGTGCAGATCACGAAGTAGCGGTTCGTGTCGATGGTCTTGCCCGGCCCCACGAACGGGTCCCACCAGCCCGGCTTGATCGCCGAGACGGGCGCAGCGTCCGGGTCGCCGGTCGCAACGCCCTCCGGGCCCCAGTCGGTGCCCTGCTCGGGAGTCCACCCGGCAGCAAGAGCGTCGGCCTCGCGCCACCCTGCGACGTGCGCGTCACCAGAGAGCGCATGGCACACGAGGATCGCGTTGTCGCGCTGCGGCGAGAGCTCGCCGTACGTCTCGTAGACCACGTCGATCTGCGGCAACGCGGCGCCCGAGGACAGACGCACGTCTGTGAGAGTGACTGCGCGCGAGGGGACGACGCCGGCCGAGCCGACGTCGTCCCACGGTGTGTGCTGCGAGGCGGATACCACTGACTAGACCTTCTCCAGTGCCTGCTCCAGATCGGCGAGGATGTCGTCGATGCTCTCGATACCTACGGCAAGGCGGACGAAGTCATCGCTGATTCCCGCCTTCACGAGCTCTTCTTCCGAGAGCTGGGAATGCGTGGTTGATGCCGGGTGAATGATAAGCGATTTCGCATCGCCCACGTTCGCGAGGTGCGAGAACAGCTCCACCGAGTTGATGAGCGTCTTGCCGGCCTCCAGCCCGCCCTTCACGCCGAACACCACAACACCCCCGAAGCCATGCTCGAGCTGCGCCTTCGCGTTGGCGTGCGTGGGATGCGACTCAAGTCCCGGGTACGCAACCCACGCCACCTTCGGGTGCGCCTCGAGGTACTTCGCGACGGCGAGCGCGTTGTCGCGAGTGGCGCTGCACGCGCAGCGAAAGCGTCTCGACGCCGAGCAGGAACTGCTGCGCGTTGAAGGGCGAGAGCGAGCAGCCGAGGTCGCGAAGCAGGTTCACGCGGGCGCGGATCGCGAAGGCGACGTTGCCCAGGCCCGGGAAGTCGCCGAAGACGTCCCAGAACTTCAGGCCATGGTAGCTGGGGTCGCCCTCGGTGAAGCCGGGGTGGCGGCCCTGGCTCCAGTCGAAGTTGCCGCCGTCGACGAGGATGCCGCCGATCGAGGTGCCGTGGCCGCCAAGCCACTTGGTGAGCGACTCGATCACGACCGCGGCACCGTGCTCGAAGGGCCGGAACAGGTACGGCGTCGCGAACGTGTTGTCGACGAAGAGCGGGATGCCGATCTCGCGGCCGGCCGCTGCCAGCGCGCCGATGTTCGGCACGTCGAGGCGCGGGTTGCCGATCGTCTCGACGAACCACGCGGTGGTCGTGTCGTCGCTGGCGGCGACGAAGCCGTCGACGTCGGTGGGCTCCACGAAGCGCACGGTGATGCCGAGGCGCCGGAACGTGTGCAGGAAGATGTTCCACGTGCCGCCGTAGAGCGAGGTCGAGGCGACGATGCTGCCGCCCGTGTCGGTGACGTTGAGCAGGCCGAGGACCTCGGCGGCGTGCCCCGACGACAGCGCGAGCGCGGCGGTGCCGCCGTGCAGCGCGGCGATGCGCTGCTCGAGCACGTCGTTGGTGGGGTTCATGATGCGCGAGTAGATGTTGCCGAACGCGCGCAGGCCGAACAGCGTCGGCCGCGTGGTCGGTGTCCTTGAAGTTGTACGCGACGGTCTGGTAGATGGGCACGGCACGCGAGCCGGTGGTGGGATCGGGAGACTGGCCGCCGTGGATGGCGAGGGTGTCGAAGCGGGGTGTGGTCGAGTCGCTCATGGCTGATCTCGCTTTCTGGATTCGTGAAGCTCTGCCGATGGGGACGATACCCGACTGCGCCTTCTAGCGCAGGTCGGCCGAGGGCCGCCCGAGTCCGGCGCAAGCGCCAGCAGACCCGGGCCGGGTCATCATCATGTCCATCATCATCACGAACGCAGAAGAGCGAACCATGACTGCTCGATCACACCTCCTTCTCGCGAATCGGGGCCGCTCGCGGCGGCCGCACCGAAGTTCCGCACATTCTGGCGGCGGATCGTGCAGGGGTCAAGATGGCATTCCGCACCTCGAGCTGCGGGGATTCGCTCGCCGCGGCCCGGAGCCGGGGCTACTCGGATAGACTCGTTCTATCGACACCGAAGCCAGTGGAGCTGAAGAGATGAAGAAGCGTCTTGGTCCGGTCGAGCGGCTCTTTCCCGATGCCGTGCGCGCTCGTGGTGGGCGGCACGCTGGAGTACGCCGACACGCTCGCCGTCGCGTGGATCAACATCGTGTCGTCGACCCCGCCCACCGTCGCCATGGGGCTTCGCGAGTCGCGCAACACGCTCGATCTCATCCGGCGCTCCGGCACCTTCACCGTGAACATCCCGCCCGCCTCGCTCGCCGCCGAGGTCGACTTCTGCGGCACCACGCCGGGCGCCAAGACCGACAAGTTCACCGCGACCGGCCTGACGCTGACCCCCTCGGCGGTCGTGGCCGCACCGCTGATCGAGCAGTGCCCCTTCAACCTCGAGTGCCGCGTGACCGAGGAGGTCGAGGTGGGCTCGTATCGCGTGGTGCTGGGCGAGATCGTCGAGGCGCACGCCGACACGTCGGTGCTCAGCGACCCCGACGGCGACGTCGTCGACATGGCGGCGCTCGACCCGCTCGTCTACATCGCCGGGGCACGCGAGTACTGGCGGTTGGGCGGCAAGGTCGCCGATGCCTACTCGGTGGGGCGCAAGTTCGCGGCGCCCGAGGCCTGAGCCGGCACCTCCGAGCAATTCTTACTCATCTTGTCGGAATTTGACCTGAGTCAAGGGCATCCGGTTTCGACGGTGGTATCTCTCAAGATGTGAACACATCCTCGAGAGGAGTGGGACCCATGCCGGTCACCGCTGATACCACGATCCACGACCTCGTCGACGAGTACCCCTACCTGCTCGACTGGCTCGTCGCCTACAACTCGCACTTCTCGGCGCTCAAGAACCCGGCGCTGTTCAAGACGATGGCGCGCGTCGCCAAGATCGAGACCGCCGCATCGATGGCGAACGTGGACGCCGACAAGCTCCTCGACGACATCCGCACCGAGATCGCGACCCACGAGATCGCCGCCGAGGAGGCCGCGAACGCGCCCGCCGCGCCGGTCGACCCCGAGGTCGCCGCGCAGCGCCAGGAGGCGCTCAAGTCGATCATCCGCAAGCTGCACGACGGCGTGCCCGTCGAGCAGGTGAAGGCGGAGTTCGACGCGCTGATCGTGGGCATCGACTCGGCCGAGATCGCCCGCATGGAGCAGGCGCTCATCGCCGAGGGCATGCCCGTCGAAGACGTCCAGCGACTGTGCGACGTGCACGTGACGGTGTTCAAGGAGGCGCTCGACGAGAAGCCGTCAGCGGCAGGTTGCGGCGGGCCACCCGATCGACGCCTACACGCGCGAGAACGAGGTCGCGACCCAGCTCGTGGCCGACGCGAACCTCCTGCTCGGCGCACTGGCGACCGCCACCGACGATGCCGACCGCGCCGCGGTGCTCGAGGCCATCTCGGCCAAGCTCGGCGAGCTCGCCGCGATCGACACGCACTACACCCGCAAGGAGAACCAGCTGTTCCCGGTGCTCGAGACGCACGGCGTCGAGGGCCCGACCAAGGTCATGTGGGCGCTCGACGACGACATCCGCGGCCGCATCAAGACCGCTCGCTCGCTGCTGGCGGCCGGCGACGCGACCTCGCTTGCCGCGACGCTGCCCGAGACGCTCACGATGATCGACGACATGGTCTACAAGGAGGAGAAGATCCTCTTCCCCACCTCGCTCGACGTCATCACCGCCGAGGAGTGGGCCACGATCGCCGCCGGCGACGCCGAGATCGGCTACGCCTGGATCGAAGGCCCGGCAGGCGAGGCGCCGGTCGCGCTGGCTGCGCCCGCCGCGACTCCCGAGGCCGGCGAGCGGCGGCGAGATGCTGCTGCCGCTGCCCACCGGCGCGCTCACGCTGGCCCAGCTCGACCTGCTCTTCCGCGCGCTGCCCTTCGACGTCACCTACGTCGACGAGAACGACCGCGTGCGGTTCTACTCGGAAGGCGAGCGGGTCTTCCCGCGCTCGCCCGGCGCCATCGGCCGAGAGGTGCGCAACTGCCACCCGCCCAAGAGCCTGCACAAGGTCGAGGAGATACTCGCCGCGTTCAAGGCCGGCGAGAAGGACGTCGCCGAGTTCTGGATCGAGATGGGACCCAAGTTCGTCCACATCCGCTACTTCGCGCTGCGCGATGAGAGCGGCGCCTACAAGGGCTGCCTCGAGGTCGTGCACGACGCGACGCACGTCCGCTCGCTCACGGGCAACCGGCGCATCGTCGACTGGTGAGCTAGCGGTCTCGGCGAGCGACCACCCCGACGTACGGCGTAGGGAAACCGCCGGATCCGCGGCAACGTCGACACGCTCGACGTCTGAGAACCCCGCCGACGTCGAGCGCGCTCTCGATCTCGGCGAGCCGACCGTAGCAGCCGATCCTCGATAGCCGCGACACGCCAGAGGCTCGGGACCGGCGCCGTGACCCGCGGACCGAACTCGCCCAGCGCCAAAGACCCACCGACCCGCAGCACGCGCAGCGCCTCTCGCAGGAATCGGGCGAACGCGGGGGCGTCCAGGTACTTGATCACGCCGTTGCACGTCACGACGTCGATCGACTGGTCATCGAAGGGCAGCGCGTCGGCGGCACCGCGCTCGAGGCGCACGCCGATCGCCGAGCGGCTTCAGCCGTCGCCCGGCCTCTGCGATCGCGCGCTCGCTCGCGTCCGACGCCGGCCAGCAGCTGCACACCCCACCCCGACTGCGCGGCGACTTCAAGCGCCACCCCGGTCGCACAGCCCACGTCGAGCAAGCGCGGCATCGGGTCACCGAGCGCCTCGAGCAACCGCACGTACTCGCGCGGGAACCGGTGCCGCAGGTACCAGCGCGCATAGATGGCGCTCGGGCCGCCGCCTCCACCAAGCCATGCGTCGTAGAGGCGCCCGACCTCCTCGGCGGAGTGCGCGCCGGAGCGTCACAGGTTGACTGACAGCCACTCGACCAGCGGTCGTGTGCGCAAGAAGCGCTCCATGCACCAGTCGACGAACGCCTCGCTGGTGAACTCGGGCGGTGGTGGCGAGGTCTGCTCGATCGCGTGCAGCACCGTGAAGCGGAGCAGGTCGGCACGCGGGTGATCGGCGGCAGAACCCGCGGGGCACTCGCGCGAGCGTCTGATCGCCAACCTCGTACCCGTCCGCCTCGAGGCCGGCCACGATCGTTCGGCAAGCTCGCCTCCGGTCTTCTCGGCGACGATCGCCGTGCGCAAAGCGCCGAGCACCTCCGGTGTCATGAAGTGGCGACCGCCCCCCACCCAGACGCGTCTCGGGACGATGCGCACGAAGTAGCCGGCCGACTGCTTGCGGTCTTCGCCGATCCAGAACCACATGTCCGCGTGGGTCTTGTACGGCGACTTGTCCCGGCTGAAGCGCGTGTCGCGGTTGATGCGGAAGATCGAGCGGTTCACCGCCGGCTCGCATCGCACCCGAGGATCGACGCCCTCGAACGCCTCGCCCATCGCGTCGACGAACGCGCGCTGCCGGCTCGAGCAGCACGCGCTCGTAGCGCTCGCGGTTCTCGGCGAACCACGCACGGTCGTTGTGTGCGGCGAGATCGGCCAGGAACTTCAGCGTGTCCGGGGTGAAGCCTTCGAACGCCATCTTGCGCACCTTTCGACGAGAGCGGGACAGCAACACTCCACACGGGTATCCTTTCCCCCATGCGCGACCGCCGCCTCCTCATCATCTTCTTCGTCGTTCTCGTGGACATGCTGTCGTTCAGCATCGTCCTGCCTCTTCTTCCCTACCTCGCCAACAGCCTCGGTGCGACGGCGTTTCAGATCGGGTTGCTCGGCGCGATGTATCCGATCTTCCAGGTCATCGGCGCTCCGATCCTGGGACGGCTCTCCGACCGGTACGGCCGCAAGCCCATCCTGGTCCTGAGCATCGCCGGCACGGTGGTCGGCTTCATCGTGCTCGCCACAGCGCAGTCGCTGTGGATCCTGTTCATCAGCCGCGCGCTCGACGGGCTCACGGGCGGCAACATCAGCGTCGCCCAGGCCTACATCGCCGACGTGACGAAGCCGGAGGAGCGCGGCAAGGCGCTCGGCATGATAGGCGCGGCGTTCGGACTGGGCTTCATCCTGGGCCCGGTGACAGGCGGCCTGCTCTCTGACATCAGCTACGCCGCTCCCGCCTGGCTTGGCGCCATACTCGCGACCGCGAACATCCTGCTCGTCGTGTTCTTCGTGCCCGAGTCGCTCTCCGCCGAGGACAAGGCGCGACTCGCCGCCCGCGGCAGACGCGGGTTCTCGGCCAAGGCGCTCGGTGAGGCCTTGCGGCACCGGCGCGTGGGGCCGCTGCTCTCGATCCGCTTCATGACCGGCATCAGCTTCGGCATCTTCGAGAGCGGCTTCGCGCTGTGGGCGCTTGCCGCACTCGGCCTCGCGGCAAAGACGAACTCGTTCGTGCTCGCGTACGTTGGCGTCCTCTCCGTGTTCGTGCAGGCGTTTCTCATCGGACGGCTCACCAAGCGGTGGACCGACAGCGGGCTGCTGGTGGTCTCGCTCTCGGTGGCTGCGATCGCGCTGACGCTGTGGGGCTTCGTGACGAATCTGACGGTGCTCATCGTGCTCATGCCGGCGCTGTCGTACGGGCTTGCGGTGAGCAACACGATCTCGACGAGCGCGCTGACCAAGTCGGTGCACCACGACGAGGTCGGCGGGATTCTCGGCCTGAGCACCTCGATCCAGGCGATCACCCGCATCCCCGGACCGATCATCGCGGGCGCGCTCATCGACTACGCGGCGCCGTGGTCGCCCGGCGTGACCGCAGGGATCATCGCGGCGGTATGCGCCGCGTTCGCCGCATGGAAGCTGTGCTGGCGACCCGGGCAGAAGGCCTGCGACGAGTATCCCGACGACACGCTCTACGGAGCGCCGGCGGCCAGCGCCGCGGAGTAGCGCGAGCGGCTCCGCCGGCCGAACGCCGGATGGAGCCGCTGTGACTGCCCTGAACGCGCCGGAGTGCTACGCCGCGCGGTCGGCGCGCTGCGGAAGCTCGATCGGCATCTGCCGAGGCGCCGGCGGCTTGGTCGCGAAGGTGAGCCCGGCGGCGAGCAGACACAGTCCGGCCGCGATCGCGTAGGCCACGCCGTAGGTGCCGGTCGAGTCGACGATCGTGCCCGCGGACATCGAGCCGAAGACGCCGCCCACTCCCCACGCCGTGAAGACGAGCCCGTAGTTCACGCCCAGGTTCTTGGTGCCGAAGTAGCCCTGCGTCGTCGTGGGGAAGAGCGAGAGGTTCGCCCCGTAGCAGAAGCCGACCGCGGCTGCGATGGGCACCAGCGCGAGCGGCGTGCCCGCGATCGTGAGCAGCCCCATCATCGCCGCCTGGGCAACGAACACGATCAACATCGTGCGAGTGGCGCCGATACGGTCCGCGGTGACACCTGCGACCACCCGGCCGGCCGCGTTGCCCACCGCGAGCACGGCAACGAGCACGAAGCCAAGCTCCAGGCCGGGCATCTGGGCGGCCGCGATCTTGGCCATGTGGCCGATGATCATGAGTCCGGCGAACGCCGAGAACGCGTACATCACCCACAGCAGGTAGAACTGCTTGGTGCGAAGCATCTCGCGCCACTCGTAGTCGTCGGCAACCGTCGCGGTTCGCTTCGTCGCCCTCTTGCGCAGCACCTCGACCGGGACGTAGCCGGCCGGGGGGTTGCGCAGCAGCTGCGCGAGACCAACCGTCACGATCAGAAACGCGATGCCGAGGATCCGGAACGCGCCGGCGACTTGCTGGGTGCCCAGCAACCATGTGGTCAGCGGAGCGATGTAGACGCTCGCCAGACCGAAGCCCGCGACGACGAGGCCGGTGATGAGGCCCTTGCGGCTCGGCGAGAACCACTTGACCGCCGCAGGTGTGGCCGAGGCATAGCCCAGGCCGATCCCCACTCCGGTGAGCAGCCCGAAGCCCAGCATGACGGGTAGCCCGTTCGCCGGAGTGGCGTAGCTCGAGATGATCATCCCGAGGCCGCACATCGCGCCGCCGATCGAGGCCACGATCCTCGGACCGAAGCGATCCTGCGCGCGCCCGGCGAACACCATGGACACTGCGAACACTCCGCACGCGATCGCGTAGGGCACGCTCGCCTGCCCCGAACTCCAGCCCCAGCCGCCCTCGGCGACGGGCTTGGAGAGCGTCTTGGCGATGACGCTCCACGAGTAGAGCACTCCGAGCGCGAGGTTGATTCCCAGACCCGCGAGCGTGACAGTCCACCCGCGCGCGCTAGCAGAACGCGCCATGGCACGTACCTCCGTCTATTCCGTATCCCACCCATACGGCGCGGAAGTAGTGACCGCGCCGAAGCGGTCAAGCGTGCCGCACCTGACTTCCGTCGAAGTATGCCCGAGCCCACCGCAGACGCGAAAGTCGCTCATCGGCAAGCGGCACGTCACAGTAGGCGAGCGGCTCACCCGTGCGCGGACCCGGCAGGGTCTTGGAGCGCGGGGGAAGAAGTATCCTTGATGAGAGCACAGGGCGACTGGGACGATGAAGTGAGGGCATGAGATGGCGGGGAACGGGACGCTCTACCTCTTCGGCGGCGCATACGCCGAGATAGGCGCGGCGATGAAGGACTTCTCGGAGATGCAGATCCTGCACCGGGACAACTCGCTGGGTGGCTACGACGCGGCCATCGCAACCAGGCAGTCCGATGGATCGGTCATCGTGTCGAACGTCGACCACACCGGGTGGTTCCTGAGCATCACTGCCGGAGGGGTCATCGGAGCTCTGATCGGAGTGATCGTCAGCCCCGCTCCCGTGGTGATGGCGGCCGTGGGTGCGGCGGGCGGGGCCGCCCTCGGGACCCCTGAGGATGCAGCTGAGTCGCGGCGACTTCAAGGAGCTTGGCGATCTGCTCAGGCCGGGAGAATCAGGGATACTGCTCGTCGCTGACAGCATCACCGACGCGGCGGCTGCGAAGCTGATGCCGCGCGCCTTGCGCACCGTCTCGGCCGAGTCACAGGGCGGCGCTGAGGCGATCAAGGATGCTGTGAGGCGGGCGGCGGGCGGCTAGAGGCGAGTCACCGGGTAGCGCGAAGGGGGCGCCGGCTGTGATCGCCGACGCCCCCTGTCGTTTCCGACCCGAGCCTCGAGCGGCTAGTAGTGGCCGTCCGTGCCCTGAGTCATGTCGATGCGGCCCGCGTAGGTGCGGTAGATCAGGAAGAAGTAGAACAGCACCAGCGGAACGCCGATGGCCGCGATGATCAGCATCACCGTGAGCGTGAGCTGGGACGAGGCCGAGTTGGCGACGGTCAACGCCTCACCGGGCCCGAGGGAGGGCACGAGCTGCGGGAAGATCGAAACCGCCCAGATGCCCACCATCGACGCACCGGCGAGCGACGAGCCGTAGAACGCCATGCGGTCCTTGCCGTTGCTGCCCAGCCGCACGAGGATCGCTCCCACGATCGCGAGCACGATGAAGAGCCACCCGGCCACGCTCGAGGTCGCCTGCGCGAACGCCGCCGGCACGAGCAGCGCCGTGGCGGCTGTCGCGGCTGCGAAGAGCACGGCGAACACGATGAGCATGATGCCGCGCGCACGCTTCACGCGCTCGTAGAGGTCACCGATGGTCTTGATTCCCAGCCACGTCGTGCCCTGCAGCACGATCCAGGAGAGCCCGAGCAGGCCGATGACGAGCGAGTAGGGGTTCAGCGCGAACAGCAGGTTGCCCAGAAACACGGGCGAACCGCCGCCGGCTATGAACTCGCCCTCGGCAGTCAGCGGCAGTCCTCGGATGATGTTGCCCACCGCGACGCCGAAGAGCAGCGCCGGAATCGCGCTGCCGAGCACGAAGGCCCAGTCCCAGAACGTCACCCAGTCGGGATCGATCGAGCGGAACTCGAGCGCCACTGCCCGGAAGATGCAGCGCGAACAGAAGCAGCATCAAGAGCGATGTAGAAGCCGCTGAAGACCGTCGCATACACGGCAGGGAACGCGGCGAACAGCGCGCCGCCGGCGGTGAGCAGCCACACTTCGTTGCCGTCCCACACCGGCCCGATGGCGCGTCGCATGACCGTCTTGTCCTCCTCGGACTTGCCGAGGAACGGATAGAGGACGCCCACGCCCAGGTCGAAGCCGTCGAAGATCGCGTAGCCGGCGATCAGCACGCCCACGAGGATGAACCACACGATGCCGAGAGTCATCTACAGCACCTCCTCGTCAGTAGCGGCGAACGCAGTCGCGGCGGCCGACGGCGCGCCTACGGGCGCGGGCACCGGCTCGGCGGCCGAACCGGAGTCGGGCAGCTGCGGCCCCTTCTTGATGAAGCGGAACACCACGCGCGCCCACGCGATGTAGATGATCGCGTAGAAGAGCGTGAACAGCACGATGGTCAGGATGATCTCGCCGGCGGGCACGGCCTTCGAGATCGCGTCGACCGTGCGCAGTTCCTGCCACACGATCCACGGCTGGCGCCCCACCTCGGCGGCGGCCCAGCCAAGCTGTATCGCCAGCATCGGGAGCACCGGCGACCACATCAGGAACGTGAGCAGGCCCCGGTTCTTCTCGAGCTTGCCGCTGCGGTTGACCCACCACAGCAGCGCGATGAGCACCAGCATCGCGCCCCACAGCAGAACCATCCAGTGGTACGTCTGATACGTGAGCTGGAGCGGCGGCCGGTCCTCGGGAGCGAAGCTGTTCAGCCCCGGGTAGGACGACGGTTCGGCTGAAGTCACCCGCAAGCATGTTCACGCCTCCGGGAATCTCCAGCGCCACGGTGCGCCCGTTGGCCTCATCGATCCAGCCGATGATGCCGAGCGGGATGGGCCCGTCGTCCCAGTGGCCTTCGAACGCGGCGATCTTGCTCGGCTGGTTCTCGACCACGTTGACCGCCTGCCAGTGACCCATCGGCAGCATCAGCAGCGTGGTGATTCCGGCGATAGCGATGCCCGTCTTCATGGTCTTGCGCCCGAAATCGAGGTTCTCGCCCTTGCGCAGGAAGTACGCCGCGATCGCGATGGCGACGAAGCCACCGGCCATGAGGACGGCATCGATGGTGTGGAAGTAGCGGGGCAGCGTCGACGGGTTGAGCGCGGCCGCGAAGAAGTCGGTGAGCTGCGCCTTGGGTCCTTGCGGCCCATCGACGATCTTGTAGCCGGCGGGGGTCTGCATCCAGGAGTTGGCGATGATGATCCACAGCGCCGAGAGCATCGAGCCAGCCCACACGAGCCAGGTCGAGACGTAGAAGAACCTCTTGGAGACCCTTGAGCGGCCGAAGAGCAGCACGGCGAGGAACGTGGACTCCAGGAAGAAGGCGAACAGCCCCTCGGCGGCGAGCGGGGCGCCGAAGATGTCCCCGACGAAGCGCGAGTACGTCGCCCAGTTGGTGCCGAAGGCGAACTCCATCGCGATTCCGGTCGCGACCCCCACGGCGAACGTCGCCGTGAAGATCTTGATCCAGAAGTCCGACGCCGCCCTGTCCTCCGCCGCACCGCTCTTGTAGTACCGCCGCTCGGCGAGCACGAGCACGAGGCCCACGCCGATCGACAGCGGCACGAAGAGGAAATGGTACATGACCGTCAGCGCGAACTGGAGCTTCGAGAGCGCTACAACGTCCATCCTCCCACCTCACTTCCGTTCGTTCACAGACAGACCCGCCAGGGTCTTGCTCCCAAGGAACTCGCGCAGCATCTCGTCGGCCTCGCACCAGACGCCGTGCACCGCGCACCCGCCGGAGAACTCGCACCAAGCAGGATCGTTGGCGCACACCGAGACCGACGGGGCGCCCTGCATGGCGCTCACAACGTCGTAGAGCGTGATCGTGTCCGCGTCTCGCGCGAGCACGGCTCCGCCCTTCGCGCCTCGCACCGTCGTGATGAACCCGGCCCCCACCAAGTCGCGCTGCACCGCGCGGGCGAACGCGTAGGGAACGTGCTGACGCTCGGCGAGTTCGCGTACCGAGACGGGCCCCCCACCGGAGCGGACCAACTCCTGAAGCATCCGAATCGAGTAGTCGGTCCTTCTTGTGATCTCCACTCACTGCCCCCGATGACGATATGCTACTTGCATTACAATCATATCTCACCGCGCGCACAACGCAATACCCCCAGGCCGCAGTTCGGCCCGGGGGTATTGTTCCCGACAGGAATGTCGCGGTATCGCTACCTGACCTCGTAGCCGCCGTCAGTCGCGTCGACTGTCACCGTGTCGCCCTCGTGAACGGTGCCGTCGATGAGCGCCTTGGCCACGCGGTCGATCACTTCACGCTGGATGAGCCTCTTCAAAGGACGCGCGCCGAAGACCGGGTCGAAGCCGTCGAGCGCGAGACGCTCTGTCGCCGCCGGCGTGAGCACGAGCCCGATCTTGCGCTCGGCGAGGCGTGCGCGTACCGACTCGAGCTGCAGCCCGACGATCTCGGCGATCTCGTCCATGGTCAGCGCGTGGAACGTCACGACGTCGTCGATGCGGTTGAGGAACTCGGGCCTGAACGTCGCGCGGAGCGCCTCCTGCAGCATCTTCTCGGTGTCCGCCTCGTCGGCGCCGCCCTCGGCGAACGCCTGGATGAACTGCGAGCCCACGTTGCTCGTCATGACCACGATCGCGTTCTTGAAGCTGACCACGCGGCCCTGGCCGTCGGTGAGCCGGCCGTCGTCGAGCACCTGCAGCAGCACGTTGAAGACGTCCGCGTGCGCCTTCTCGATCTCGTCGAGCAGGATCACCGAGTAGGGCCTGCGCCGCACCGCCTCGGTGAGCTGGCCGCCCTCTTCGTAGCCAACGTATCCCGGAGGCGCGCCGATGAGGCGCTGGACGCTGAACTTCTCCATGTACTCGGACATGTCGATGCGCACCATCGCCCGCTCGTCGTCGAACAGGTAGCTCGCGAGCGTCTTGGCGAGCTCGGTCTTGCCCACTCCGGTGGGGCCGAGGAACAGGAAGCTGCCGATCGGCTTGTCCGGGTCCGAGAGCCCCGCGCGCGAGCGACGGATCGCGCCGGCAACGGCGCTGACCGCCTCGTCCTGCCCGATGACGCGCTCGTGCAGCACCTCTTCGAGGCGCGCGAGCTTGGCCATCTCGCCCTGCATCAGCCGCGAGACCGGCACGCCGGTCCACGCCGAGACGACCTCGGCGATCTCCTCCTCGGTGACCTCTTCCTTGAGCATCGCGCCGCTCTCCTGCAGCTCGCCCAGGCGCGTGCCGGCCTCGGCGATGCGCCGCTCGAGATCGGGGATGCGCCCGTAGCGGATCTCGGCGGCGCGCTGCAGGTCGCCCTCGCGCGTCGCGCGCTCCTCGTCGGTGCGCGCCTCGTCGAGCTCGGCCTTGAGCTGCTGAGAGCCCTCGATGACCTCCTTCTCGGAGAGCCACGTCGCCTTCAGGCCGGAGAGCTGCTCGGTGACGTGCGCCATCTCGCCGCGCAGCGTCTCGAGCCGCTCCTTGCTCGCGGCGTCCTCCTCGCGCATCAGCGCCTGCTCCTCGATCTGCATCTGAGTGAGGCGGCGCTCGACCGCGTCGATCTCGGTGGGCATCGAGTCGATCTCGATGCGCAGGCGGCTCGCGGCCTCGTCGATCAGGTCGATCGCCTTGTCGGGCAGGAAGCGGTCCGAGATGTAGCGGTTGGAGAGCTCGGCTGCCGAGACGATCGCGCCGTCGGTGATGCGCACGCCGTGGTGGACCTCGTACTTCTCTTTCAGGCCGCGCAGGATCGCGATCGTGTCCTCTACGCTGGGCTCGCCCACGACGATCGGCTGGAAGCGGCGCTCGAGGGCCGCGTCCTTCTCGATGTGCTTGCGGTACTCGTCGAGCGTGGTCGCGCCGATGGCGTGCAGCTCTCCACGCGCGAGCGCGGGCTTGAGCATGTTGCCTGCATCCATCGCGCCCTCGGCGGCGCCGGCACCCACGATCGTGTGCATCTCGTCGATGAACAGGATGATGCGCCCTTCGGCCTGCTCGACCTCGCGCAGCACCGCCTTCAGGCGGTCCTCGAACTCGCCGCGGTACTTCGCGCCCGCGACCATCGCAGCCAGGTCGAGCGTGACGACGTCCTTGTCGCGCAGGCTCGACGGGACGTCGCCCGCGACGATGCGCTGCGCGAGACCCTCGACGATCGCGGTCTTGCCGGTACCCGGCTCGCCGATGAGCACCGGGTTGTTCTTCGTGCGGCGCGAAAGCACCTGGATGGCGCGGCGGATCTCCTCGTTGCGGCCGATCACCGGGTCGAGCTTGCCCTCGCGAGCCATCTCGGTGAGGTTGCGACCGTAGCGCTCGAGCGCCTGCATCTGACCCTCGGGGTTCTGGTCCGTGACCTTCGCGCCCCGCCGAAGCTCGGTCAGGGCGGCCTGCAGCCGAGCCCCGGTCACGCCGGCCCGCTCGAGCACTCGGCCAGCGTCGCCCTTGTCGGCGGCGAGCGCCACGAGCAGGTGCTCCGTCGAGACGTAGGCGTCCTTCATCTTCTCGGCGACCTTGAACGCGTCGGAGAGCACGGTGTTCAGCCGAGGAGACACGCCCATCTGAGCGGCTGCCCCACTGACCTTCGGCGCGCCGGCAAGCGCCTCGGTCACGGCTGCATCGAGCGCGTCCACGTCCGTGCCGACCTTCGCGAGCACGGGGCGCACGATGCCGTCGGCTTGGTCGAGCAGCGCCTTGAGCAGGTGCTCGGGCTCTATCTGTGAGGCGGACGCCTCGTCGGCGATGCCCTGCGAGGCTTCGAGCGCCTCCTGGGCCTTGATCGTCAGCTTGTCGAGTCTCATCGTCTCGTTCCCTCCAGGAACGTCATCACTTCACGCTTCAAGCGGGGGCCGTGCGGTTCTTGAACAGGCGTGACCACACCCAGGCGACGGCCTGTCAACCCGGCCCGCCGCCGATCTCGCCGGAGCGCACGCTCTCGAGCCACCTGATCAGGCCGTTGCGCTTGTCGCCGCCTCCCGCGGGAGGACTGCTGGGTCTCTCGCTCACGGTCGTCACCTCGCCTGCCTGCGAACGACAGCGCCGCTGCGCACGTGCACGAGCGCCGAGCGGACCTGCGCGGTTCGCGCCTCGTCGATCGCGGCACGCTCGACGCGCATCATGAGCTCCCGCATCGCCTCGAGCTCAGCACGCAGATCCTCGATCTCACGCTGCATGTCCATGATCCGCGTCACCCCCGCGAGGTTGATGCCCTCCTCCTGCGTGAGGTGCTGGATCAATCGCAGCCGCTCGATATCGGCCTCCGAGTACAGCCGAGTATTGCCGCCCGAGCGTTGCGGGCAGATCAGCTCCTTGCGCTCGTAGATGCGCAGCGTCTGAGGGTGCACTCCCGCCAGCTCGGCCGCGACACTGATCATGTAGAGCGGTCTGTTCCTGTTCATCCGCGCCATCGTCGCGGCCTTCCTTCTCGCGGGGAGCGCGCTCCCCTCCTACCTGATGTGGCTGCGCAGGTCATGCCCGCTCGCAGTCGCGAACTCCTCCAGCAGTTCGCGCTGGCGCTCGTTGAGCTCGTCCGGCACGACGACTCTCGCCTTGATGCGCAGGTCGCCGCTGCCGCTGCCCTTGAGCTTCGGCGCGCCCTTTCCGCGCATCCGAAACGTCTTGCCGTCTTGCGTCCCCGCGGGAACCTTGAGCTTGAGCTTGGTGCCGTCGGGTGCCGGGATGGTCACCTGGGTGCCAAGCGCCGCCTCGTCGATCGAGATGGGCAGCTCCATCGTGACGTCGGCACCGTCGCGCCCGAAGTACGGGTGCTTCTGCACGCGCGTGAGCACGTACAGGTCGCCGCTCGGTCCGCCGTCGACCCCGGGCTCGCCCTTTCCCTTGAAGCGCAGTCGCCCTCCGTCCGTCGCGCCCGCCGGGACGTTGACCGTGAGCGGCTTGTGCCGCACCACCTGTCCGGTGCCGCGGCACGAGGTGCACGGCTTCTCGATCACGCTGCCGGCGCCGCCGCACTTCGGACACGTGCGCGCGAAGCCGAACATGCCCTGCCCCTCGCTCACGCTGCCGCTGCCCTTGCAGGTGGGGCAGGTGACCGGCTTGCTCGGAGGCTTGGCTCCAGTGCCGGCGCACACCGAGCACGTCTCGGCACGCTCGATCTCGACCTTGGCCGAGGAGCCCTTGAGCGCCTGGTCGAAGGTGAGCTCCAGTCGCCACCTCGACGTCACGGCCCCTGCGTGGCCGAGGCCCCGCCTGGGCGCGGCCGCCAAACCCACCGCCGCCGAACACACTGCCGAACAGGTCGCCCAGATCCCCCAGGTCGACGTGTTCGGTGCGCACACCGCCCGGCCAGCCGGTGCCCCCCGGGCCGGCACCCGGGGGCACTTGGCCGCCGAAGTACTGACCGTACTGGTCGTACTGGGCGCGCTTCTCGGCGTCCGAGAGAACCTCGTAGGCCTCGTTGATCTCCTTGAACTTCTCTTCGTCACCGCCGGCGTCGGGGTGGTGCTTGCGCGCGAGGCGGCGAAACGCCTTCTTGATGTCGTCGGCCGAGGCGTCCTTCTTGACGCCGAGTATGTCGTAGAAGTTGCCGGTGGGCGCCATGACGGCCTACTCCCCTGCCGGGCCTCCGGTGGAAACGACCACCATAGCGGGGCGCAGCACCCGTCCGTGCATCTCGTAGCCCTTCTGGAACACCTCGACCACGGTCGAGTCGGCGACCTCGAGATCCTCGCGAACCTGAACGGCGTTGTGCTTGTTGTGATCGAACGGAGCGCCGAACGGGTCGATGACCTCGCACCCTTCGCGAGCCAAGCACGTCGAGCAGCTTGCGGCGCACAGCATCGAGCCCATCGGCGACGTCAGAACCGTCTCCTACAGCGTGTTCGATGGCGCGGTCCATGTCGTCGAGAACCGGTAGCAGCGCTTCGACGATGCGCTCGCCGGCACGCAGCAGAGCATCGGCGTGGCGCAGCTTCGAGCCGCTTGCGCGTGTTCTCGAAGTCGGCCTGCGCCCGCATCGCCTTGTCGCGCCACTCTTCGGCCTCTGCCCGCGCCGCTTCGAGCGCCTCTTCAAGCTGGTCGCCGCGTAGTTCGAACTCCGCGCCGAGGTCCTCGGCGAGCTCGGGATCGAACTCGCCGGGACCGGGCTGCGATCGGCTTCTTCTCGTCTTTGGCCATGACTACTTGTCCTCGTCCACGACCTCGTAGTCGGCGTCGACGACGTCCTCGTCGCCGGCGGCGGTCTCGCCAGGGGCGGCCTCCTCGGCGGCCTGCTCCGCCTGCGCCTGCTGGTACGCCACCTCTCCAAGCTTCATCGCGACCTCGGAGAGCTTCTCGGAGGCGGACTTGATCGCATCCGCGTCGCTTCCCTCGAGCGCCTTCTTGGTGGCCTCGATCTCGGTCTCGACCGCCGTCTTGGTATCGTCCGGCACCTTGTCACCGAGGTCCTTGAGGACCTTCTCGGTCTGGTAGACGAGGCTGTCGGCGGTGTTGCGGATCTCGGCCTCTTCCTTGCGCTTGAGATCCTCCTCGGCGTGGCTGTCGGCGTCTTTGACCATGCGGTCGACTTCCTCGTCGGACAGCGCGGTGGTTCCGGTGATGGTGATCTTCTGCTCCTGGCCGGTGCCCAGGTCCTTGGCCGAGACGTTCACGATGCCGTTGGCGTCGATGTCGAACCCGACCTCGATCTGCGGGACGCCTCGCGGAGCACTCGGGATGTTCATCAGGTGGAAGCGGCCGAGCGTCTTGTTGTCGCTCGCCATGTTCCGCTCGCCTTGGAGCACGTGGACCTCGACTGAGGTCTGCCCGTCGGCGGCGGTGGTGAAGATCTCGCTCTTGCGCGTGGGGATCGTGGTGTTGCGCTCGATGAGCTTGGTCATCACGCCGCCAAGCGTCTCGACGCCCAGTGCCAGCGGGGTCACGTCGAGCAGCAGGATCGAGCTCTCGGACTCGCCGGAGAGGACGCCACCCTGGATAGCCGCGCCCAGCGCCACGACCTCGTCGGGGTTCACGCCCATGTGCGGGTCCTTGCCGGTCATCTTCTTGACGAGCTCCTGGACCGCCGGCATGCGGGTGGAGCCACCCACGAGCACGACCTCGCCGATCTCGCCCATCGAGACGCCGGCGTCCTTCATCGCCTGCTCGACCGGCTTGCGGCAACGCTCGAGCAGGTCCTCGGTGATGCGCTCGAACTCAGCACGGGTCAGTGAAGTGTCGAGGTGCTTGGGGCCGGAGGCGTCGGCGGTGATGAACGGCAGGTTGATCTGCGACGTCTGGCCGGTGGACAGCTCCATCTTGGCCTTCTCGGCGGCCTCCTTGAGGCGCTGGAGGGCCATCTTGTCGTTGCGCAGGTCGATGCCGGTGTCGCCGAGGAACTTGTCGGCGAGCCAGTCGATGACCTTCTGGTCCCAGTCGTCGCCGCCCAAGTGGTTGTCGCCCGAGGTCGAGCGGACCTCCACCACGTTGTCGCCCAGCTCGAGCACGGAGACGTCGAACGTGCCGCCGCCGAGGTCGAAGACGAGAACCGTCTCCTCCTTGTGCGCCTTGTCCAGGCCGTACGCGAGTGCGGCGGCCGTGGGCTCGTTGACGATGCGCAGCACCTCGAGGCCGGCGATCTTGCCGGCGTCCTTGGTGGCCTGGCGCTGCATGTCGTTGAAGTACGCCGGCACCGTGATGACGGCCTGCGTGACCGTCTCGCCCAGGTACTTCTCGGCGTCGGCCTTGAGCTTCTGCAGCACCATCGCCGAGATCTCCTCGGGGGTGTAGTTCTTGCCCTCGATGCCCACCTCGACGCGGCTGTCCTTGCCCTTGACCACGTTGTAGCTGACGGTCTTGAGCTCCGAGGAGACCTCGTCGTACTTGCGCCCGATGAAGCGCTTGATCGACTTGATGGTGTTCTCGGGGTTGGTGACCGCCTGGTTCTTGGCGGCCTTGCCCACGATGCGCTCGCCGTCCTTGCGAAACGCGACGACCGACGGCGTAGTGCGGTCGCCCTCGGCATTGATGACGATGGTCGGCTCTCCGCCTTCGATGATGGCCATCGCCGAGTTGGTGGTACCGAGGTCGATTCCAATGACCTTGCCCATGTTCTCTCGCTCCCCTTTCATCCGCGGACTCATCCGGGAGTCGCGGCCTGTCTGCCTGCGTTGATGCGATGCCGCCTGAAGTCAGCGGACTGCGCGATGCTAACATCTAAGTCCTACGTTATCAAGTTTTCTCTCAACTGCGTTGGTATTCTACCCCGACCCGGCGGAGGAGTAACCCATTCTCGCTGGTCCGACTCGCGGTTCGGCCAAACGAGTTCAGGACTGCGACCATGCATTGCGCGAATCGGTCTTTACAGGCGCGAGAGCGGTCTGTATGGTACGCACGAAAACACGGCGGCGCGGCCCGCCTCGGCGGTAGCGGAACTGAAGGAGTAGGCATGCCTCGACCCATCATCAGTGAAGACGACTGCTCGGCCTGCGGCATCTGCGTCGACACGTGCCCCAACGACGTACTCGAGATCGTCGGGGATGTCGCCGAGCCCGTGAGGGACGAGGACTGCGACGCCTGCGCCACCTGCATGGAGGAGTGCCCGATGGGCGCGATCACGGAGATCGAAGAGGACTGACTCTCCTGACACGATGGACTCAGAAGGGCGCCGCGCAGGCGCCCTTTTCTTTTCGAGCGAGAAGCGATCGAAGCCGGAGTGCCTAGAAGACGGGGCCGGGAGGCGCGGCGAGCTTCATCTGGGTCCATGCCGCTCGCTTGAGTCTGTCGCTTGCCAGGCTCGCCTCGAACGACTCGACCGCCACGAGCCGCCTCCCCATCGCGGCGATGGGCGTGCCCGGGCGCGGCGGGTCGACCCCGAACGCCCGCGCCAGATCCTCGGCGGCCTCGGCATCGAGCGCGACCACGACGCGCGGGTCGACCGCCTCCAGTTGGGCGCGCAGCCGCCGAGCGCGGCGCTCCGCGTCCCCGCCCGACACCGGCCTCGAAAGCGTGAAGAAGACCTCGGCGGGATTCCAGCCGAGCGCCTCGAGCGCCTTGAGCGCGGCCTCGCCGTCCGGTCCCGAGAGGGCCGCGCCTCCCGCGGCCTCGGCGGGACCGGGCAGCCCCTTCACGAGGGCGACCTGAGCGAGCAGCGCACCGCGATACGCCACCGCGTCCGATCCCGGGAGCAGCGCATCCGCAGACGCGAGCTCGGCTCGAGCGCGGCTCTCGAACCGCGCTCGCAGCTCCTCGTCCGCTTCCGATCCTGGGCGCCGCTCGCTCACGGCTGTGCGGCGAACCAGCGCCACGTGAGCGCTATGCCGTTCTCGAGCGACACGCCGGCGCGCCAGCCGAAGACCTCCGCCGCACGGGCGGGGTCGAGCGCGCTGTGCAGGATGTCGCCCTCGCGGGGCGGCTCGTTGACCTGCGCGCCGAAGTAGTTCGCGCACTGGCGCAGCTCCATGAGCAGCTCGGACACGCTTATGCGCGTCCCGGTCGAAACGTTGAACGGAGCACCATCGCCTTGCACCGCCGACAGCCGCCCGTCGAATGCCGCGGCGGCGAGGACCGCAGCGACCACGTCTCCCACGTAGATGAAGTCGCGCGTCTGCGAACCGTCGCCGAAGAGCACCGGGGGCTCGCCGCGTCGCAGCCTGTCCGAGAAGATCGCGACGACTCCTCCCTCGCCCGCTGCGTCCTGCCGGGGGCCGTAGACGTTGCTGAACCTGAAGCTCGCGTAGTCGACGGCGGTGCCTGCAAGCTCCGCTGCGAGCAGCCCCTCCGCCTCGAGCTTGGAGGCGCCATACGGGCTCGTGGGCACGGTGGGCGCGGACTCGACGAGGGGCAGTTCGACCGGCTCGCCGTAGACAGCGGCCGACGACGCGGAGATGACTCGGGTGGCGCCCGCGTCACGCGCCGCGGCCGCCACACGACGAGTGCCCTCGGCATTGACGGCGCGGTCGCGCTCGGGGTCACGCAGCGAAGCGGTGACGCTTGCCTGCGCGGCGAGATGCACGACGACCTCGGGTTCGAACTCGGCCACCACCTGGGGCAGCGACTCGTCCAGGATGTCGAGGCGCCTGAACGAGGCGCGCGGGTCGAGATTCTCGGGACGACCCGTCGAAAGGTCGTCGATGACCGAGACGCTGTGGCCGCCGGACAGCAGCGCGCGCACGAGATTCGACCCGATGAACCCCGCGCCGCCTGTCACCAAGACACGCATACTTCCTCCATGTTGTTGGCCCCGCGAAGACAGACAGGCAGCTACGAGGCCGCGCGCACCTTGCTCTTGCGCGCTCGCTTGGGCTGGCCACACGATTCGACGAGTGCTTCCGCGAGCACCTGGTCCATCGTCTCGACAGGGATTATCTCGAGCTCGTCACGCACGCGCGGCGGCAGCAGCTCGAGATCGCGCACGTTGTCCTTCGGGATGAGCACCGTCATGATGCCGGCGCGGTGGGCCGCAAGCAGCTTCTCCTTCAGCCCGCCGATGGGCAGAACGCGCCCGCGCAGCGTGATCTCACCTGTCATCGCCAGATCGCGACGCACAGGACAGCCGATGAGCACCGAGGCGAGCGCGGTCGCCATGGTGATGCCGGCGCTCGGCCCGTCCTTGGGGATCGCGGCCGCCGGAACGTGCACGTGGATGTCGTTGTGCTCGGTGAGGTCCTCGGGGATGCCGAGTTCCTTCGCCCGCGTGCGGATGTAGGAGAGCGCGGCGGTCGCCGACTCCCGCATGACGTCGCCCAACTGGCCCGTCATGAGGATGTCGCCCTTGCCGGGCATGGCGGTCGCCTCGATGAAGATGACGTCGCCGCCGACCTCGGTCCACACGAGCCCTGTCGCGACACCGATCTCGTCCTTCTCCTCGGCAAGACCGTACGAGAACTTGGGCGGGCCGAGGTACTTGTGCAGCGTTCGCGCGCTGACCACGGTCTTGCCCTTCTTGCCCTCGACGACCTTGCGCGCGATCTGCCGAGCGACCGCGGCGATGCTTCGCTCGAGGTTGCGCACGCCGGCCTCACGGGTGTGCCTGCGAACGATCTCGCGTACGGCGTCCTCGCGAAACTCGAGCTTGGCCGCGCTCAGCCCGTGCTCCCGTATCTGCTTCGGGATCAGGTACTGCTCGGCGATGTGGACCTTCTCGTCTTCGGTGTAGCCCGGGAAGTGGATGACCTCCATGCGGTCTCGAAGCGCAGGCGGAATCGGATCGAGCAGGTTGGCCGTGGTGATGAACATGACGTCCGACAGGTCGAACGGGACCTCGAGGTAGTGGTCCTGGAACGAGAAGTTCTGCTCGGGGTCGAGCACCTCCAGCAGTGCCGAGGTGGGGTCGCCTCGGAAGTCCATGCCCACCTTGTCGATCTCGTCCATCATGAAGACCGGGTTGCGAGTGCCGGTCTGGCTCAGGGACTGCACGATCCGGCCGGG
Source organism: uncultured Actinomycetes bacterium (assembly GCA_963726325.1). GTDB lineage: Bacteria > Actinomycetota > Coriobacteriia > Anaerosomatales > PHET01 > CAVPCY01. The sequence continues at coordinate 296,277 of CAVSCA010000006.1, forward strand.
TAGCGCACCGACGTAGGTGCGGCGGTGACCGCGGATCTCGGCCTCGTCGCGCATACCTCCGAAGGACATGCGGATGAACTCGCGGTTGAGCGAGCGGGCGATCGAGCGGCCGATCGACGTCTTGCCCACACCCGGCGGCCCGACGAAGCACAGGATCGGACCGCGCATCTTGTCGGTGAGCTTGTGAACCGCGAGGTACTCGAGCACTCGCTCCTTGACCTTGTCGAGGCCGTAGTGGTCGTGGTCGAGGATCTCCTTGGCTTCGATCAGATCGAGCTTCTCCTCGGACTCGGCGGTCCAAGGCAGGCCCACGAGCCAGTCCAGATAGGTGCGGATCACGCTTGTCTCGGCGGATGCCGGCGGCATCTTCTCGAGACGGCCCAGCTCCTTGAGCGCCTTCTCCTCGACGTCCTCGGGCATGCCCGCGACCTTGATCTTCTCGGTGTACTCGTCGATCTCGGCCTGCATCTCGTCGAACGTGCCGAGTTCCTGCTGGATCGCCTTGAGTTGCTCGCGCAAGAAGTACTCGCGCTGCGACTTGGTCATCTGCTCCTGGACGCGGCTTTGGATCTTGCTGCCAAGTTCGAGGATCTCGAGCTCCTTGCGCAGGAAGCGAGCCGCACGCTCGAGGCGCTCCTTCGGCTCGATGGCTTCGAGGATCTCCTGCTTCTCCTCGACTTTGAGACTGAGGTGGAAGGTGATGAAGTCGCCGAGACGCCCGGGCTCCTCGATCGCCGAGGCCGCGATCAGCACCTCCTGCGGGATGGGCTTGCCAAGCTCGGCCGCCTTCTCGAAGTCGGCGACGAGCGCCCGCATCAGCGCCTGGGTCTCGACGTCGGCAGTGGTCTGTTCCTCGATCGGCTCGATGCGAACGAGGATGTGCGGGTCCGTCTGGACGAACTCGACGATCCGAAAGCGCTGTTGGCCCTCGACCAGCGCCTTGGCGGTGCCGTCAGGGAGCTTGAGCTCCTGCATCACCGTGGCGAGGCAGCCGATCTCGTAGAGGTCCTCGGCGACGGGGTCCTGGGTCTCGGCGTGCTTCTGGGTGACGAGCGCGACCACATGGTCCTCACGCATCGCCTCTTCGAGCGCCTTGATCGAGCGCTCGCGTCCCACGAACAGCGGCACCACGAGGTTCGGGAACAGGATCAGATCCCGCAACGGGATCAGCGGCACCACTTCGGGGGTATGAGCTCTCATCTCCATCTGTGACATGCTCTTTCGGGTCCCTTCGTAGCGTCGTGCGATAATCCTTGTGCCCGTATTGCCACCATGGTACACGTCCGCGGGCGCGTCTTCGCCCACGCCTCGCCTCTGGGGAGCCCGACTAGATGCCACGCCCGCCAGCCACCAGAATGCCCGGCCTTCTCGCCGGGCTGATCGTGCTGGTGGCCGGCCTCGTCCTGATGCCGACCGTTGCCACGGCAGACCCCTACCGACCGGCTCTCACGCGCGTCGCGGCACGACCTCTCGGCTCGGTGACCGCTTCGGCCGGCGCCGCCGCCGCGACGCTCGAGCCCAAGGACTTCGCGGTACCCGTCGACTCGCGCTACTCCTTCGCGGCGAAGGTGCGAGTGGACGGCAAGGCCGACCTCGTCCAGATGCGTTTCAAGGTGCTGAACCCGTCGGGCAAGCTCATGATCCAGCGGACCATCATCCAGTCCGACGTCACGACCGGACAGGCCGGCGCCGTCTTCGAGCGTGAGCTCTCCGACTTGGGGCTCGAAGCGGGGACCTACCCGGTCCAGCTCGAGGTGAGAGTGGCTCAGGGCAACCAGGTCTCCGAGGCGGTTCTCGACAGCGAGCTGCTGCTCTTCGACCGGAAGGGCCAGCGTATCCCGCTCGTGTTCGCCGTTCGTGTGAGCGGCCAGCCGCTCGCGGACCCCAGCGGCCGCTTCGTCGCTGATCCTGCGCGCTACACGCGGGCGCGCGACGACGCACAGGCGCTCGCGCAGTGGGTGCTCGACGATGACGACGCACGAATCACCGCTGCGATCTCCCCGCTGCTGCTCGAGGAGTGGCGCCGCATCTCGGAAGGCTACGTGCTGACCGGCCCCGAAGGCGACGTCTCCGTGGCGGCGACCGAAGCGGTACCGGCCGCCTACGATGCGGCGCTCGACACGATCAAGCGCGCCATCGACACGGGACGCCTTGAGCTCACACACCTCGGCTTCGCAGATCCCAACCTTGCCGACCTCGCGCAGCAGATCGTTGACGGCAGACATCCGACCCCAGTACGCGTACGGTCGCTCGGCGCTGTTCGCTGCCATCGGAGCCACGCCATCGACCGGTACCGTCGTGGCGGGCGGGTGTATCCCCCCGGAGACGATCGGTGCGCTGGCCGGCGAGGGTGTCGCCTACGGCATCGTCGACGCTTCTTGCACCCGCTCCGGACAGGCGACCGCGACGCCGGGCGCGTACCGAGTGAAGAACGCCGACCTCGTCGTCCTGGTCGCCAACGCGCCTGCCGGGCGAGCACTCGCCGGCGGCAAGACCGACGCCATCGCACGCATCGCATTCGAGCGTCGTCTTGCCGGGCTCTCTTCCCCCGTCGTCATGAGAGCAGACGTCGGGCCCGGCGCGCTGACCGTGCCCGAACTGCGTGCGGCGGTGGACTCGCTGACCGCTCAGGGGTGGATGCGCACGGCACTCGGGCGCGAGGTGGCGGGACGCCGCATTCGCAAGACGGTGACGCTGAGGACCGGCCGCGGCGCGACACAGGCGCCCGTCGACTACTGGGACGACGTACGTGCCGGACGCGACTGGGCCAAGGCGCTCACCGCTGGGTTCGGCGCCGACAAGCCTGCGGCGGTGACCGCACAGCGGGACTCGCTGATAGCCGAGTGCTCTGCGTGGGCGGGACCCGCCGGCGACTGGGCGCTGGCCGATCGCGGCCGGGCGTTCGCCAACAATGCCACGAGGCTGGGCAAGGCCGTGCTCGGCGGCGTGTCGCTCACGGTGAAGCCGGTGACGCTCGCAGGAACAAGCGGGAAGGTGCCGGTCATCATCTCCAACGAAGCCAAGACGCCGCTGACGTTGCGAGTCACGGCGGTCCCATCTCGCGAGGTCGAGCTGGCGGGCAAGCGAAGCTCCGTGATGGAGGTCATGCCCAAGGACAACTTCATCGAGGTTCCGGTGGAACTGCGCGACTCGCTGTCGGGCCGGCTCACCGTGGCCGTGTCCGCCGGCGGGCTGGTGCTCGCGAGCGATTCGGTGACGGTGCGCGCCTCGTATCTCGATCGACTGGTGATGATTCTTGGCGTCGTGCTGGTGCTTGGAGTATTGCTCGCGTTTATCATCAAACGTGTGCGAGACGCAGAGACTGCGGGCACGAATACGTCAGAAGACGGCAACCCGGGCACGCGGGACCAAGGTGGTGAGTAGGTCATGGTACGCAAGACGGTCGTGATCGTCCTCGTCATCGCGTTGGTCGCCGTCGTTGCCAACGACGTCTTTCGCTACGCGCAAGCTCAGCAGCGGCTGAGGGACACCACGTACGACCTAGCCCGCTGGGCTGCCGAGAACGCCCCGTCCGCCTCGCGCGACGCGATCGCCAAGCGACCTCGTGGCGCAGGCCGGCCCCTCGGGTGTCACGGTCACGATGTACGGACAGACCGACACCGGCGTCCAGGTCTGGACCCAAGCCGAGGTCCCGGGCCTGATAGTCGCAGGGGGGCTCGTCAACCTATTGAAGGGCGTGCCGCTCGGCGAGGCCATGAGCGCCCCTGTCACTATCAAGGACTACCTCGAAGCCGGCGTCCGATGACGGCCCTTTCGGGTACTATGTCGCTTCGAGCAACCGTAGGAAGGTAGGTCATGGGCAAGGTCGTCATTCTCGACACCAACGTGCTGCTCGCTGACCCGAACTCCATGCTGTCGTTCCCTCGCACGGAGATCGTGATTCCCGAGACGGTGCTCGGTGAGCTCGACAAGCTCAAGACCGCGCGCGTCGACCAAGACCTGCGCTTCAGGGGCCGAGAGGTGAGCAGGACGCTCTTCGAGCTGTCCGAGGACGGCTCACTCGTGGACGGAGTGGAGTTGCCGGACGGCGGCGGTCGCCTGCGCGTCGCACCGTTCGACAGCGACCAGCCTCTGCCTCAGGGCGTCAGCGTGCGAAACGCGGACGATCGCATTCTGGCGACCGCGTACCACATCTGGAGCAGTTCGCCCGATGACGAGGTCACGCTGGTCACCAACGACCTCAACATGCTGCTCAAGGCCCAGACGCTTGGCGTCCCGGTAGAGCGGTACGGCGACGGGGTCGAAGGCGGCTGGGCACGCCGCCACATACTGCGCCCCGTGCAGCGCTACCGCGTGCCGATCACGATCCTGGCAGTCGCGCTCGCGGTCTTCGTGGCGGTCATCGGCATCGCCGTCTACACGCAGCAGCGCACCAACATCGCCGGGACACTGCCGTCCGAGTTCAAGGCGCTGCTCAATCACAGGGCAGCTGCAGGCGCTCGACGCGATCACCACGCTGCAGTCCAACCCGGATGACCCTGAAGCGCTGCTCAAGATGGCGAACTACTACTTCGACAACGCCGAGCAGGCCCGAATCACCGGCAACCAGTCGGCGCTCTTCCAGTTCGGGCCTCAGGGAATCCGCTACTTCCTGCGCTATCTGGCGGTCGCCCCTCAGGACAACGACGCGCGCGCGGACCTCGCGACGCTGCTGTTCTACAACGGGCAGACCGACCGAGCCATCCAAGAAGTCGGCAAGGTCCTGTCGACCGACGCGAACCACATCAACGGCAACTTCAACCTGGGCATCTTCCTCGCCCAGGGCCGAAGGGACTTCCCCGCTGCCGCGAAGCAGTTCGAGAAGGTCATCGCCCTCACCGAGGACGACCCCAACCGGCACTCGGTCTACCAGGCCGCCGTCGCCTTGCTCGAGCAAGACGAAGAAGGCCGAGCAGGGTTCCGGCGGATCGGTCGAGAGCTCAGGAGCGGCACAGTGACACCAACCGATGTCATCGACGTCGCGATCATCGGCGGAGGACCGGGCGGATTGGCTGCCGCGCTCTACGCGGCGCGGGGCAGGGCGAAGACCGTCGTGTTCGAGCGGGGAATACCCGGCGGCCAGATCGTGACGACCGACTGGGTGGAGAACTACCCGGGCTTTCCTGACGGGTTGGCGGGCGCGGAGCTCGGCGACCTCATGACCAAGCAGGCCGAGGTGCACGGCGCCATCATCCGCAACTTCGCTCCCGTCGAGCAGCTCGGCGTGAACGACGACGGGCTCTTCGTCCTCACCAGCGAGGGCGAGGTGTTCACCGCTCGCTGCGTGATCCTGGCGACCGGCGCGGTGCCGCGCAAGCTCGGCGTGCCCGGAGAGGCCGAGTTCACGGGCCGAGGAGTCTCGTGGTGCGCCACCTGCGATGGCGCGCTCTTCAGAGACAAGGTGGTCGCGGTCGTGGGCGGCGGGGATGCGGCCGTGGAAGAGGCGATGTTCCTCACGAAGTTCGCGACCCGGGTTCACCTGATACATCGCCGAGACGAGCTGCGGGCGACCAAGTGCATCCAAGAGCGCTGCTTCGCCAACGACAAGATCGAGATGCATTGGAGCCGCGTGCCGGTCGAGATCGTCGGGGCGGACGGCAAGGTCACCGGCTTGCGACTCGAGTCGACCGACGGCGCGCCGGAGGAGCTGCTCCCGCTTGACGGCGTCTTCATCTTCGTCGGCGTGCATCCCACGAGCGAGCTTGCGGCAGGGCCTGTGCGAGCTCGACGAGAGCGGGTACATCAGAATCGACCACGACGGACGGACGTCTGTCCCCGGGTTGTTCGCTGCGGGAGACGTGACCGACTCCGAACTCAAGCAGGTGATCACTGCCGCTGCGAAGGGCGCATCGGCAGCGTTCGAGGCTTTGCGCTTCATCGACAGCGGAATGGTGTGCACGCTCTAGGCCCAACGAGAGGGGTACCCGATGTCAGACCTGGTGCAGGTTACCGACGACAACTTCGCCGAGACGGTCGAGGGCAGCTCGACGGCGTTCGTGCTGGATTTCTGGGCGCCTTGGTGCGGGCCGTGCCGCATGATGGAGCCGGTGCTCAAGGAGGTCGCCGCCGAGTACCCCGGCATCACCGTTGGCAAGCTCAACGTCGACGAGAACCCTGCGGTCGCGACGAGATTCGACATCCTCTCGATTCCGACGCTGCTGGTCTTCAGCGGCGGCCAGGTGGTCAAGAAGCTCGTGGGAGCCATGCCCAAGAAGCGGCTGGTCGACGAGCTGTCGTCGTGGCTCTAGCCCGCCTCGCGGGACCTGCGACAGTAGTCAAGAACCCTCTAGCGCCGGCGCGTTGCGACCGGCGCATGCGAAAGGAGCCGCCATGTGCCAGAAGGGCGTGAACACCGATCAGATGCGACTGATGATCGGGCAAGCGGACGATGCACTCGGGATGGCGCAGCAGTGGCTCGAGCAGATCCATCACCTCGCCGATCACGCCGACTTGGCGGAGCCCAGCACAGCCGTCGCGCAGGCCTCCGTGTTGCTTGGTGAGGCCCGCGGCAAGCTCGACGCTGCTAGCGTCGCGCTCGAGGGCCCCCAGGATTCCGACGCGAGCGTCGAGCTCGTCTAGCGAACGAGCGCGACCGGGGCGGCCAGCGCGCGCCTGCCCGTCACCGCGCGCAAGCGCGTCCCAAGGTTCTCGGCTGGTAGAATCGGCTGCGTGAACGCCAAGCAGCCACAGCTCCGGATCGTCGCACAGCGACGGCACGCCCCTGTACTGGGAGTGCCCGGAGTGCGGCTACCTCTCGGCCGACAAGCGCTTCGCATCCGGTGAGACGCGGTGTCCGGCATGCCACGCCGAGGGAGACCACCGGCGGCAGTTCCCGCCCGACCGGCTGCGGCGGCTGGATACCCGCATCCGGCGCTACCAGGCGGAGGGCGAGGACGAGATCGTCGTCATCCTCGCCGCGACGTTCCTCGAGTCGCTCGTCGAGGACATCCTCGCGCGCATCATGGAGGCGCAAGGCGCCGGCGTGCGGCTGCGCGCGACCGTGCTCGATACGCAGCGGTCGGTGGGGCAGCGGATAGGCAAGCTGTTCCCGGCGCTCACCGGCGAGCAGTTCGAGGACGCCGCTGCGGAGCTCGGCTTCCGCGAGTTCCCACGGCGCTGGCGGGCCCTTCGGGCCGAGCGCAACGCCTTCATCCACGACTCATCGTTCGAAGGCGCCCGTGAGGAGCTGACGGAGGCGACCGCCAACGAAGCGATGACGCTGCTCGACCAGGGCTACGGGCTGTTCGTGATGATCAACAACCGGTTCGTCGCCGACGGGCGCCGCCAGCAGCGGTTCCGGCACCCGCTGATGGACGCACTGCAGCTGCACGTCACAGGCATCGTCCAAGGCGTTGGCTTCCGCCCCTTCGTGTACAACCTGGCTGTCGAACAGGGCCTGGCGGGCTGGGTGCTCAACGCGTCTGACGGGGTCCACTGCGTTGTCGAGGGCGACACCGAGACGGTCGCCGCATTCCCATCGCTGCTCCGCGAGCGCGCACCGGCGATGTCGGTGATCGAGTCAGTGGTGACCGAGCGCGTCGAACCGGAAGGGTTCTCGGCGTTCGAGATCAGGGAGTCCTACGCCGAGGAAGGCGCGATGACGCTCATCTCGCCGGACATCGCGACGTGCCCCGACTGCCTCGCCGAGCTGCTCGACCCCGGCGACCGGCGCCACCGCTACCCGTTCATCAACTGCACCAACTGCGGGCCGCGCTTCACGATCATCGCCGACGTGCCGTACGACCGGCCGATGACGACCATGCGCGACTTCCCGATGTGCCCCGAGTGCGCGGCCGAGTACGGCGACCCGTCCGACCGGCGCTTCCACGCGCAGCCGGACGCGTGCTTCGTCTGTGGGCCGCGGCTGTACTTGAATCCTGCGGGGGGTGCGGAGGCGGAGGGCCTCCGTGCTCAGACAGTCCTCGTCGGCTTCGCCTCCTGCGGAACTGCGCGCGGAACCCCCCGCCTCCGCACCTGCGGGCTTCACCTACGAGCCTGATTGGGTTTGGTCGCCGGAGCGCGAAGTCGTGCCGCGGCCGCACCGGGACCGCGACGCGGAGGCGGCACGAAGCGACGCGATCCTCTCGGCGACGGCGCGAGTTGCTGCGCAGCGGGGCGATCGTCGCGATGAAGGGGCTGGGCGGCTTCCACCTCGCCTGCGATGCAACCGACGCAGCGGCGGTGGCGCGCCTTCGCGAGCGCAAGCACCGTTGGGGCAAGCCGCTCGCGGTCATGGTGCGCGACCTCGACGCCGCGCGCGCCTACTGCGAAGTCGACGAGCAGGAGGCCGGACTGCTCGCCGGCGTCGTCCGGCCGATCGTGCTGCTGCGCAGGCTCGAAGGCGATTTCGAGCCGGTACCGGGCGCGCCAGCGCCGCTTGCGGAAGGCATAGCGGGAGGGCTCGTCGAGATCGGCGTGATGCTGCCGTACACGCCGCTCCATCACCTCATGCTCGCGATGGTAGATGGCCCGCTCGTGATGACGAGCGGCAACCTGTCCGACGAGCCGATCGCTACCGGCAACGCCGAGGCGATCGAGCGTCTCGGCGGAATCGCCGATGCGTTCCTCCTGCACGACCGCGACATCTACAGTCGCTACGACGACTCGGTCGTGCGCGTCGTGGACGGCATCGTGGAGCCGGTGCGCAGGGCCCGCGGCTACGCCCCCCACCCGCTCTCGCTGCCGTTTCGGACCGATATCGACATCCTTGCCGCCGGTCCCGAGCAGAAGAACACGTTCACGCTGCTGACCGGCGAGTACGCCTTCGTCTCGCAGCACATCGGCGACCTCGAGAACGCCGAGACGCTCGCCAGCTTCGAGCGCACTCTCGGCCTGTACCAGGACCTCTTCCGTGTTCGCCCGCGGCTGATCGCCCACGACCTGCACCCCGAGTACCTCTCGACCAAGTGGGCGCTGGAACAAGACCTCCCCAAGGTCGCGGTGCAGCATCACCATGCGCACGTGGTGAGCGTGACCGCGGAGCACGCGATCACCGACAAGGTCATCGGCGTCGCCTTCGACGGCACGGGCTACGGTGACGACGGCCGCATCTGGGGCGGCGAGGTGCTTCTGTGCGACTGGACGGCATACGAGCGATCGGCTCACCTGCGCTACGTCCCGATGCCCGGCGGAGCGGGTGCGATCAAGCGGCCGGCGCGCATGGCGGTGGGCACGCTCGCCGAGTACGGGCTGCTCGGCCACCCGGGTGCGGCGCCGCTGCGATCGCGGCTGGCCGAGGGCGAGGAGCGCACGCTGCTCGCGATGATCGAGCACGGCCTGAACTCGCCTCTCACCAGCTCCATGGGCCGGCTGTTCGACGCGGTGGCAGCGATCGTCGGAGTGGCCGACGACGCACGCTACGAAGGCGAGGCGGCGATCCTGCTCGAGGCCGCCGCGGACCGCTCGGCGAGCAGGCGCGTACGAGTTCGAGCTGATCGGCGAGCCCGGCTCGGGACCGCTTGTGATCGATGCTGGTGCGATGCTTGCAGATGTGCTGGAGGAACTTGATTCCGGAATACCCATAGGGGTAATCTCGATGAGGTTCCACCGCGCAGTCGTCGGGTGCATAGTCGCCGTCAGCGAGGCGGTCCGCGAGTACAGCGGAGTCCGCCAAGTCGCCCTCTCGGGTGGCGTGATGATGAACCGGCTGGTACTCGGAGGGGCGGTCGAGGCGCTCTCGGAGGCAGGCTTCGAGCCACTCACGCACTCGAAACTGCCGGTCAACGATGGCGCCGTGTCATTCGGCCAAGCTGTCGTAGGATGGGCACGACGGCACGAGGAGTAGGTGTCGGCAATGGCGCCGGCACGTTAAGGAGAGTCGAAGAGATGTGTCTCGCTATCCCCGCTCGCATCGTCACCCGCGAAGAGAACACCATGGCGAACGTCGACATCATGGGCGTGAACCGCACGGTGTCGCTCGACCTCGTGCCTGAAGCGGTCGAAGGCGACTACGTGCTCGTGCACGCGGGTTTCGCACTTCAGGTGATCGATGAGGCCACGGCGAACGAGACGCTCGAGCTGCTCAAGACGCTGCCGTTCTTCGCCGAAGACGAGGGACTCGTCGCAGAAGGGGCATAGAGCGCCCATGGACCTCTCCGCCTTTCGCGACCCCGAGATAGCCCGGGGTCTTATCGAAGCCATCAGTACGACCGCCGCGACCATCGACCACGAGGTCAAGGTCATGGAGGTCTGCGGCACCCACACGGTATCGATCGCCAAGAACGGCCTGCGCGGCGTCATGCCCGGCAACGTCACGCTGCTCTCCGGGCCGGGCTGCCCGGTCTGCGTGACCGCGAACCACGACATCGACACCGCGGTGGCGCTCGCGCAGCGTCCCGAGGTGATCGTCACCACCTTCGGCGACATGATGAAGGTGCCCGGCAGCTACTCGTCGCTCGCGCGCGAGAAGGCCGACGGGCGCGACGTGCGCATCGTCTACTCGCCTCTCGACGCGCTGCAGCTCGCCGAGAAGGAGCCCGAGCGCGAGGTCGTCTTCATCGCCGTGGGCTTCGAGACCACCGCGCCGCTCATCGCCGCAGCGGTGCTTCGCGCCAAGGAGATGGGGCTTTCGAACTTCTCGGTGTTCTGCGCGCACAAGACGGTGCCCATCGCGCTCGAGGCGCTCATCAACGACCCCGAGGTGCAGATCGACGCGTTCATCCTGCCGGGCCACGTCTCGACGATCATCGGCAGCAAGCCCTACGAGTTCCTCGCCGAGAAGTACGGCGTGCCCGGCGTCATCACCGGCTTCGAGCCGGTCGACGTGCTCCAAGGCGTCTACATGATCCTCAAGCAGCTCGAGGAGGGCCGCGCCGAGATCGAGATCGCGTACCACCGCGGCGTCACGCCCGAGGGCAACCCGCACGCACGCGAGATGGTCGACACCGTCTTCGAGCCGATCGACGCGGACTGGCGCGGCATCGGGGTCATCCCCGGCACCGGGCTCGGTATCCGCGAGGAGTTCTCGGCGTACGACGCGACGAAGCGGTTCACGCTCGAGCTGCCGGAGCCCAAGGAGATCAAGGGCTGCCAGTGCGGCGAGGTGCTGCAGGGGCATCACGCTGCCGTTCGAGTGCAAGCTGTTCGCGCGCGGCTGCACGCCCGAGCATCCCATCGGTCCGTGCATGGTCTCGTCCGAGGGCAGCTGCGCGGCGTACTATCGCTTCACCGACTACGGCCGCACCGACTCCTAGCCCACCGCTTCGAGCATCGATCCCCGGAGGTCACGGCAATGCGTTCAGACCGCATCCTTCTCGCGCACGGCTCCGGCGGCACGATGATGCGCGAGCTCATCGACGACATCTTCGTCGCCGAGTTCCACGAAGACGCGCTCAAGCGCCTCGACGACGCCGCCTCGCTGCCGTTCTCGGGAGCGAGACTGGCCTTCTCGACCGACACCTACGTCGTGCACCCGATCTTCTTCCCGGGCGGCGACATCGGCCGGCTCGCGGTGTGCGGCACCGTCAACGACGTCGCGACGAGCGGCGCCACGCCCCTCTACCTCTCCGTGGGCTTCGTGCTCGAAGAGGGCTTCATGGTCGAGGACCTCAAGCGCATCCTCGTGTCGATGCGCGACGCCGCGCTCGAGGCCGGCGTGCACATCGTCACCGGCGACACCAAGGTCGTCGAGAAGGGCAGCGCCGACGGCGTCTTCATCAACACGGCCGGCGTCGGCTCGCTTGCCGAGGGCGTCGACCTTTCGGGCTCGTACTGCAAGCCGGGCGACAAGGTGCTGCTCTCGGGCACGCTGGGCGATCACGGCATCGCGATCGTCTCGACCCGCGAGGGCCTCGAGTTCTCGACCGACATCAAGACCGACGCAGCGCCGCTCAACAAGCTCATCGCCAACGTCCTGGCCGCTGCGCCCGACGTCCGGTGCTTCCGCGATCCCACGCGCGGCGGGCTTTCCTCGACGCTCAACGAGCTCGCGACGGCCTCCGGCGTGTCGATCACCGTGACCGAGACCGCGGTTCCGGTCCACCCGCAGGTGCGAGGCGCCTCCGAGATGCTCGGCTACGACGTCTTCCAGGTCGCCAACGAAGGCAAGATGGTCGCGATCGTACCCGCCGAGCAGGCCGACGCGGCGCTCGCCGCGATGAAGGCCTCCCCGTACGGCGAGGACGCTGCGGTCATCGGAGACGTCGCCGAGGGTCAGGCGGGCAGGGTCTACGTGAACACCGCGTTCGGCGCGACGCGCATCATGGACATGCTCGTGGGCGAGCAGCTGCCCCGCATCTGCTAGAGCGCGCCCGCACCGCCGAAGCGCCGCAAGACCCACTCGAGTTCGCGGCTGCCCAGCGCAGCCAGCACCGCGTCCGCCGCCGAGAAGTCCATGTGCTCGGTGTAGCTGCCGGGGACCGCGACCACCGCGAGGCCCGCACCTCTGGCCGCCGCGACTCCGGGCTCGGAGTCCTCGAACGCCACCGCATCCGACGCCTCGACATCCAACCGCCGCAACGTCTCGACGTAGATCGCCGGGTCCGGCTTGGTCACCGGCGCGTCCTCCTTGGTGCACACCACCGAGAACCTGCCGAGAAGCCCCAGCCGCTCGAGGTGCCCGCGCACCCACCACGAGCTCGAGCTCGACGCGATTCCCAGCGTCAGACCGAGCGACGCCGCGTAGTCCAGGGTGTCCACTACCCCGGGCAGCGGCTCGAAGGTGTTGGCCAGCTCGACCGAGCGCTGTCGCTTCTCGGCCTCGACCTTCTCGGAGTCGAAGGAGCGCCCCGTGAGCCGCTCGAGCTCGCGCACGAGCACGTCGTCGTTCTCGCGCGTGCCCACCATGCTGCGCCACAGCTCGTCGGGAAACGCGAGTCCCTCTCGGTCGAAGACCTCACGCCACGCGGTGGCGACCGCCGTCTCGGAGTCGATGATGAGACCGTCGAAGTCGAAGATCAGTGCCCTGGCCACGCTCTCCCCCTGACCCGACCGCACGCCCGGTCCACTCGGCACGTAGCATACGCGAGCCGAGAGCAGCCGTTGGCTCGAATCGTCGTCAGCCGCGGTGCGCTAGACTGCCCATCATGACTCCCGACACCGCCTCCGACCCCCGCGAACGGCTCTATGGGCTCGGCCGCGTAGCGCTGGCCGGGCTGATCTGGGGCACGATCCCGTTGATCCTGCGGGCCGTCGACGGCGCCTCGGTCATCAAGGTGTTCTTCCGCGTCTTCTTCGCGGCGCTCGCGATCGGCGCCTGGATGCTCGCGACCGGCAGATGGCGCGAGCTGCTCGGTCTCAAGAGGCGCAAGCTGCTGCAGGTGATGGGGCAGGGCCTCATCCTCACGCTGAACTGGTTCCTGTTCCTCACCGCGCTCGACATGACGTCTGTGGCCACCGCCGAGCTGCTCGCCTACACCGGTCCGGTCTTCGTCGCCGCATTCGCGCCGTTCGTCCTGGGCGAGCCGTTCGATCGCCGCATCGTCGCGCCGCTGCTGCTCGCGATGGGCGGCATCGTCGTGATCCTGGGCCAGCAGCGGGCTGGCCGTGAACAGCAGGACCGAGCTGCTCGGCGCGGTGCTCGCGTTCTGCTCGGCGCTCACGTACGCGACGCTGCTGCTCAGATCGAAGAAGATCCTGCGAGGGATCTCGAGCGGGGCGCTGATGCTCGTCGAGTACTCGGTGGCGTCGACGGTGCTGCTGCCCTTCGTCGTCGCCGCCTACCTGCGCGGAGACGGGCCGACCGCGCAAGGGTCCTACGCCGCGCTCGTCACGCTGGGCGTGGTTCACACCGCATTCGCCGGCTTCGTCTTCCTGGGTGGTCTGCGGCGGGTGCGCGCGGATCACGCCGCCATCCTGACGTACGTCGAACCGGTCAGCGCGGTGGTGTTCGCCGCGTTGTTCTTGGGAGAGAGCCTCACGCTTCCGACGATCGTCGGAGGTGCGCTCGTGGTGGGCGGTGGCGTGATGGTCGCCCGCATGGAGGCGCGCCAAGGCGTGGAGACCGTGCCCATCGAGGTCGCCTCGATGGAGGAGGACGACGCGTAGCGTCGATGCGCCGCTCGGGCATATACCCGCTGACACCCCACGAAAGGACGGCATCGATGTCCGCCTTCGACCGCCTCGTTGCTCTCGACGCTCCCTCTCGGCTGGCTGCGCGCGACGCGTCGTTGTTCGCCGACGACACGGACACGCAGGCCGAGGTCGCTGCGAACCTGGGCTGGACCCATCTGGCCGAGGACGCCGCCGCCGAGCTGGCTCGCATCACCGCGCTCGCGGCCGAGATGCGTGCCGAGGGCCTGACCGACGTCGTGCTCCTGGGCATGGGCGGCAGCTCGCTCGCCTCGCTGGTGGTCGGGCGCGTCGTCGGCGAGACCGCGGCCGGGGCGCCCCGGCTGCACGTGCTCGACACCACCTCGCCCATCACGGTCGCCGCCACGCTCGATTCGCTCGACTTCGCCACCAGCGCGGTTCTCGTGTCGAGCAAGTCAGGCACGACCATCGAGCCGCTGTCGCTCTACGCCGTCTTCCGCGACGCCGCCGACCGCGCCTTGGGGCGCGATGCTGCCGGCGAAGCGGTTCATCGCCGTCACCGACCCCGGCTCCTACCTCGAGAAGCTCGCTGCCGAGGAGGGCTTCCGCGCGACGGTCTCCTCGCCGGCCACGGTGGGCGGGCGCTACTCGGCGCTCACCGTCTTCGGCCTGGTCCCGGCGCGCGCTGCTCGGCCTCGATCTCGAGCGCCTGCTGGCGCCCGCCCGCGAGATGGAGGCGGCGTGCCACGGCCCTGCGGCCGGCAACCCCGGCGTCGAACTCGCGGCCTTCGCGATCGACGCGCACTCCGCCGGGCGCGACAAGCTCACGGTGATCGCGTCGCCGGGGCTCGATTCGTTCGGGCTGTGGGTCGAGCAGCTCGTCGCCGAGTCGCTCGGCAAGCAGGGCACCGGCGTCGTGCCGGTGGTGGAGCTCAGCGCACGACAAGCCGATCGGATACGGCCCGCGACCGCGCGCTCGTGGTCGTGCGCTACGCCGACGACGACCGGCTCGAAGGGTGGGCCGAGGAGTGGCGCGCTCGCTTCCCCGTCCTCGAGCTCGTGCTGCGCGACGAGTGGGACCTGGGCGCCGAGTTCGTGCGCTGGGAGCACGCGGTCGCGCTCATGGGGCCGCTGCTGGGCGTGAACCCGTTCGGCCAGCCGAACGTGGCGGCGGCCAAGGCCGCGACGGCAGCGGTGCTCGAGGGCACCAAGGCCGCGCCGGAGCCGCAGTCGGCCGCGAGCGGGGCCGCGCTCACCTTCGCGGGCACGCTCCCCTCGCCCGGTCACGCCGAGTCATCGCTCGGCACGGCGATCGGACATGCCGTCGCGACCCTGCGCGCCGGCGACTACCTGTGCGTGCTCGCCTACCTGCCCGACGACGCCGCGCTGCTCGAGCCGCTCGACAGCCGTCGTCCCGCCCGCCTCGGCGGAGCTCGGTGTCCCGGTGATGCTCGAGCTCGGCCCGCGCTACCTGCACTCCACCGGGCAGCTGCACAAGGGCGGACCCAATAGCGGCGTGTTCGTGCTGGTCTCGACCGCCGACCCGGCCGACGTCGCCGTGCCGGGCAAGCCGTGGGGACTGCGGGCCCTGCACCGCGCCCAAGCCGAGGGCGATCTGGTGACACTCGCCGAGAACGGCCGCCGCGTGCTGCGCATCGACCTGCCCGACGCGTCTCCCGAGTCGGTCGCGCTGCTCACGCGGGGGATCGCCGATGCCGCCGGGCATCGTGATCGAGGAGCGCTAGCGCCTCCTCAGCCCGGGTGCGGCGGCGCGGCGATGTCGTCGAGCGCGATGATCCGCACGTCCACCGACCCGTCCTCGGCGATCTCGGCGATGGCCACGCTGCGGCTCGGCTCGCGCCTGCGCTGAGACGCCGAGCCCGGGTTCACCACGAGCACCCGCCCGTGGTACTGCACGCTCGGCCGGTGCGTGTGCCCGTGCACCACCACGTCCACGTCGTCGGGCACCGGGCCCAGGTCGTGCAGGTCGTGGATCACGAGGAACCGCACGCCGGCGACGGTGGTCCGCGCCTGCAGGTGCAGGTCCCAACCGTAGTCGCCGTAGTCGCAGTTGCCCATCACCGCGGTGAGCGAGGGGGCGATCGTCTGCAGCTCGTACAGGACGCTGTCGGAGCATACGTCTCCCGCATGCACGATCGCGTCGACACCGGCGAGCGCAGCGTGGACGCGCGCATCGACCTTGCCATGGGTGTCCGAGATCAGACCGACGCGCGCGACCACGCGGCTGCATGTCGGCCTCTGCCACCGGCGCGCCTACAGCCCAGCGCCTTCTTGAGCGAGGGCACGCGGCGCCTGGACACGGGAATCTGGGTCGCGGCCTCATCGGTGAGCGTGAGCAGCAGCGTCCCCCCGTACATGGGCACGACCTCGCGTACGCGAGAGAGGTTCACCAGATAGCGGCGGTGCGTCCGGAAGAACCCCGCCGGCTCGAGCTTGGTCTCCAGGCTCGAGAGCGACATCGTCGACAGGTAGCGATCGGCCGTGGTGTGCAGGTAGCTGTAGTCGTCCTTGGCCATGATGTAGAGGATGTCGTCCACCGAGACGAGCAGCTTCTTGCCGGCCTTCTCGACCGGAATGCGCTCGACGCGCGCCGGGGCCTGCTCGGCAACGGGAGTGAGCCGCGAGATCGCCTGCTTGAGCCGATCGAGCTCGACCGGCTTGACCAGGTAGTCGGTCGCCTTGACCTCGAACGCCTTGACGGCATGCTCCGAGTGGGCCGTCACGAAGATGATCGCCGGCGGCCGAGGATGTGCCGAGAGCGCCTCGGCGAGCTGGACTCCGGTGAGCCCGGGCATGTTGATGTCGAGAAAGATGACGTCGTAGGGGATCGCCTTGATGAGTTGCGTCGCCTCGATGGCGTTGCTCGCCTCGCCGATGACCTCGACGCCGCCCGCCTCACCCAGCAAGAACCGCAACTCCGAGCGCGCAGGTGCCTCATCGTCGACAACGAGTGCCTTGAGCATCCACGCCTCCTGTTTGTAGTGCGCCCCCGCCGCGCGCGTGGTGCGCGCGCTTCACAAGTGTATCCACAATCCGTTCATGCGCACAGACGTCGCAGGCCGAGCGCGGTTACGCCGCGGCACGCTGCCAGGCAGTATGGCTCCGGCAGCTCGGAGAAGCCCGCGCCGGCGTAGAGGGCCCTCGAGGGCTCGTTCTCGGCCTGAGTGCACAAGCGTGAGCGCGAAGGCGCCCTGCCGACGTGCCCACGACATCGCGTCGGACAGAAGCGCCGTGCCCACGCCGCGCCGCCTGGCGTCAGGAGCGACCGCGAGCCTGCCCAGCGTCGCGGTCGAGCCATACAGCTCGCACGTCGCGTAGCCGAGCACGACCGAGCTGTCCGCATCCTCGGCGAGCGCGAGCCGCTCGGTAGCAAGCGAGTCGGCCAGCTCGGCGAGACCGTAGCGCCAGAACTCCCCGAAACACCGGGCATCGAGATCGGCCAACGCCGGCAGGTCTCCCGACGCGCCCAAGCGGATGCGCACGCCGGGCGGAACACGACCGGCGTCGCTGCGCTCGAGGTTGGCCTGCAGCGCCACGATACGCGCCACCTCGTGCATGCCGAGCGCCAGGTACGCGTCGCGTGCCGCCGCGCTCGCAAGCGGCGACAGCACCTCGGCGAAGCCCTGCGCCCTGGCCACCGCGCGCGCGTCTTCGACGAGTTCGGCAAGCCGGTGCGGCGCGCTCCACAGCCCCCGGATCGCGAGCAGGTCCAGGTGCTCGCGCCATCGCGCGACGACGAGCGCATCGCCGCCTCGCTCACCCGCACCCGCCACGGCGCGCGCGTCGCGAAACGCCGAGAACTGCTCGAGGCTCGCCATCAGATGCGCGGCCTTGACGGCCGGCCAGAGCCGAGCCATGTCGGCGTCGGTCGCGGGCCTCGTGTAGCCGCTCACCGCAGCACCGGGCCGAGTTCGCTTGCGGCCAGCCACACGCCCACGACGACCAGCAACACGGCGAAGGCCACCCGGATGCGGGTGTCGGAGGTGGCCTGGGTGATGCGAGCGCCCACCATGGCCCCCGGGATCACTCCCAAGACGAGACCGGCGGTGATGGCCCAGTCGATGTTGCCGAGCACCGCGTGCGTGATGGTGCCCGGCACCGCGAGAAGCCCGACGGTGACGAGCGACGTACCGATGGCGCGCTTGATGTCCAGGCGCATCCAGCGTGTCAGCATGGGCACGAGCACGAACCCGCCACCCAGACCGAAGAAGCCCGAGTAGAGCCCGGTGAGCGCACCCACCCCCACGAGCGGCGCGATAGCCAGTGCAGGCGGAGCGGCCTGAGCGATCGGCGTGCTGCTGCCCGCCCGAACCGCCCTCCGCAGCGGTGGCAGCGGCACCGGTCGCCGGCCCGCCTTCGGCGTTCCTGCGCCACCTGCAGGATGGTGTCACCCGCCGCGTAGAGGATGAGCGCGGCCGTGCCGATCAGTACCGCGGTGCCGCCGATCCTGGTCGCGAGGATCGCGCCGGCGACCGCGGTGGCCGCGCCGGACGCGCCCAGTATCAGCCCGGCACGCACGTCGGCAAGGCCTTTCCGGCGATACGAGAGCGCGCCGGTGATCGCACTCGGGATGATGACCGGGAGCGGAGTGCCCACCGCGATCAGTGCGGGGGCGCCCAGAAGGAGCCTGATCGCGGGGGTGGTGGCTATGCCGCCGCCGATGCCGAAGGCGCCGGACAGCACGCCCGAGACGAACCCGATCGCAGCCGCGAGCGCCCACTGGCCCATGGGAACCTACTCCGCCGGCGGCACCACCGGGAAGCGGCCGGTGATGGCGGTACGGTCCACCCGCCTCTCGCCGGTGAACAGGCTGGAGAGTGCGACGTCGTCCCAGAGGCGGTCCATCATGACCGGCCAGCGCCGCTGGAACTCGAAGTAGTGCTGGCAGTACTCGCGCGCGTAGTTGCTGGCGTCGCGGACCGAGTGCAGCGCCGCCTGGAAGTAGGCGCCCTTCTCGGGACGGGCGATCGCCCGAAGCAGCGCCGTGACAAACGCCCGCCAGCCTACCGAGGAGTCGATGAACTCGCCGGGATACGGCGCCATCGACTTCGGCGTCACTTGGCGCAGGTCCACCTGCGACTTCGCGAACTCGATCTTGCGGTGCTCGTAGACGAAGCGCATGACGTCCTGCCTGAACCTCAACGCCTCGCTCACCGGCTCGGGCGGCAGGTGGAGCGCTCTCCACTCGTCGTCGATGAACACGTCGCCGCCGTGCATGCGCACGTTGATGACGTAGTCGATGTCCTCTCCGCGGCTCACCCAAGGATCGAAGCCGACCGACATGTACATCATGGAGTGCAGAGCCATGATCCCGCCGAACGCGATCTTGGCCTTCTGCAGGCGAGGCGGCTTCATGACGATAGCGAGCGCCGCATTGTAGGCGTCGCGCTGACGCCAGAACATGTCCGACCAGTGCGGCTCGTCGTGACGCTGCCACCGCCCCTGGTCGTCGACGTAGTAGCCGCTCTTGGCCAGCAGTGGCGTGCCGTCCTGCAGCTTCATGCCAAGCCCGTAGAGCGCCTTCTCGAGGAAGTCGGCGTCGAGGACCACCTCGTCGTCGTCGAGGAAGACGACCGCCTCGTGGCCGAGGACCGCAGCGGCGATAAGCCCCAGGTTGCGCACCGCGCCGTAGCCGGTCAGCGTGAGGCCCTCGATCATGTCGGAGAACTCGAGCTGCTCGAGGCGCCTGTGCAGCGATCCGAGCTCGGCGGGTCCGAAGACGAACGCATCGATATCGGGGAATTCGTCGACGATGTCACGGACGCGGTCTTCGGCCTCGTGGGCTATCGCCTCATCGGTCACGGCGACGACCACGACCACCCGGCCGAGCCCGCGGACCTGGCGAAGCGACTGGAGGCACGCGATCAGCGACGGCTCGACCTCGTCGAGAGGGATGGGATGGTCGTAGACCGCGGCACGCTCGTCGATGACGGTGCGCGTCCGCCCGCCGGTGCGGCGCGTCCAGAAGGTTGGGATAACGACAACGGGTTCCACGTGTGCGGATACTCCTGTCTCGATGTCAGATCGCATGCGGGCCCTCGCGGGCCTTCGCACATGATACCGCTACGGCGCGCCGAGCACTCCCGCGGGCGCCCTAGACCGCGTCGGCGGGCGGTGGCTCGCTGTCCTTCTCGGCAGACTCCGCGTCGAGCACGCGAGCGACGTTGTCCGCGTCGAGCAGGCAGTGCTCCAACGACGCCTCGATGACCTCGTAGGGCCTGCTTCCGATGAGCAACTCGTTGCAGATGAGCGCGCTGGGTGTTGCGGTGATGCCGATCTCGAGCGCCAGATGCCGGAACTGGTGCAGCCGCTCGTCGTAGCGTCTCTCCGCGAATGCGGCCGCCACATCGGCCACGTCGAGCGCCTCCTCGTTCGCGATGCGCAGCAGCACCTCGGCGTTGCCGATGTCCTCGGCGCGCGCGCTGTACGCCGAGAAGATCGCCTCGTGCACGGATTCGTGGACCTCGGGCCCCGCATCTCGAGCACACTCGCCCAACGCCAGCGCGAGGTGGGTGTTCGGGACGAAGGAGGGGAACGTCAGACCGATATCCGCTTCGCGCGCCATGCGCTGCATGTACTCCTCAACACGCTCCGAGTGGCCCGCGCCCATCTCGGCGATGGACACCCCCGTCTCGGCCAGGCCGGGGCGCAGCTCGAACGGGATGAGGAAGAGCTCGACCGTGTGCTCGGCACGCAGCCGCTTGAACCGGGGCCAGTCCAGATAGCAGAACTGGCACGCGTAGTCGAAGAAGACGAGGACCCGCGGGGTCACGGGCGCAGCAGGCGCGGCGGTCTCGGCGGGGTCGTTCTCGATCCGTTCGACAACCATCGGCTCACTCCTCGCGCACTTCTGCCGGCTTCTCCACGAGACTCTACCCGCAACCGGTCCTGTGGACGTTGAGCTCCGCACCGCACGCCGCGCACGCGCCCTGAGCGTTCAGGCCGGTGACGCTCGCCGAGAAGCCCCTCCGTGCGACAGCGACCGCCCCGCACGAGGGACAGACGGTGTCCTCGCCGCCCGGGTAGTCGACGTTGCCCAGGTAGACGAAGCGCAACCCCTCCTCGGCCCCGATCTCTCGCGCCCGCACGAGCGTCGACAGGGGCGTGGGCTCGAGATGCGCGAACTCGAGGTAGGGCACGAATCGGGTGACATGCCATGGCGTGTCGGCACCCAAGGACGTGGCCATCCAGCGAGCGACCGCCCGCAGCTCGCTCCTCGGAGTCATTGACGGTGGGCACGATGTTGGTGACGCACTCGACGTGCATGCCGTGGAAGTTCTTCGCGAGCTCGGCGGCGAGTCGGACCGCCTCGGGGTGCCCTACCCGACACAGCCGCTTGTGCGTCGCCTCTTCGAAACCCTTGATGTCGACCCGCCACACGTCGATGAACTGCGCGAACAGATCGAGCCCCGCCGGAGTCACGTAGCCGTTGGTCACCATGACCGTGTAGAGGCCGGCGCGCTTCGCGAGGCGAGCGGTGTCGAGAACGTACTCCAGCCAGATGACCGGCTCGTTGTAGGTGAAGGCCAGGCCGGCGCACCGCTTGTCGCGAGCCAGTTCCACCGCGTCTTGCGGTTCGAGGTAGCTCAGCGGCACGCCGGCGTCCTCGCCGCGCGGACGGGAGATCTGCCAGTTCTGACAGTGGCCGCACCGCATCGAACAGCCCACGCTGCCCAGCGACATGACGCGGGTCCCGGGACAGAAGTGGAAGACCGGCTTCTTCTCGATGGGGTCGGCCGCGGCAGAACTCACCAGCCCGTAGGTGAGCGCCCTGAGCTTCCCGCCCACGACACCGCGCGCGCCGCAGATCCCGCGCGCGCCTTCCGCGATCAGGCACGCGTTGGGGCAAAGGCCGCAGTGGATGCGACCTTCTTGCTCGGTGGCGAGCAGCGCATCTCGCACCGGTGCCTCCCGAACCGCGAGGAGAATCGGCCGCGCGGGACCGTCAAGTGCACGGCCCACACTGAGAGTGCTTACCCCGCTGCGAGCTCCACGCGATTGCGTCCCGAGCGTTTCGCGGCGTAGAGCGCCGAGTCGGCGCCACGCAGAAGCGCGTCCGCGTCGCGATACAGGTCGCCGTAGGACGCGACGCCCACCGAGCAGGTGACGTTGACCTTGAGCCCCTCGTCGGTGTCGGTCGCGAGAGTCCGCAGGCTGCTGAGCACCTTCTCGGCAACCGCCCACGCGCCCGTCTTGGTGACACCGGGCAGCACGAGCGCGAACTCGTCGCCGCCGTAGCGCACCGCGATGTCAGCGGTGCGCAGCTCAGCGCGCAGCAGGACGCCCACGGCTCGCAGCAACGCATCGCCCGCGGCGTGGCCGTAGTGGTCGTTGACCTCCTTGAAGTTGTCGAGGTCGATCACCACGAGCGACAGCGGCGATCCGTAGCGCTCGGCACGAGCCGTCTCCTCGGCGAGGCGCGCGTCGAGGGCGCGCCGGTTGAGCAGGCCGGTGAGGTCGTCGGTCAAGGAGGCCTCGGCAAGACGGTCGTGCTCGCGCAGCAGCCGCTTGCGCTCCAGCGGGAAGCACATCGCCCACGTCGAGTTGCCCATCCAGATCGCCTCGGCGTGCTCGACGCAGGTGCCGTAGCCGCACAGCCCGCAGTCGAGATGGTCGGCCGGGTCGGTGAACTCACCGGCCGCGAGCACGTTGTCGAGCTCATCGGCGGTGGGCTGGTGTGACGAGACCGGCTCCGGCGAGAAGGCGCGGTGCATGTCGACCTTCGGCAACGCCGAGAGGAAGGTGCGGCTGTCGACAGCGGGCGGAGGCTGGCGCTCGCGCTCGGCAGCGTCTATGCCGCGCTTGGCGAACACCGACATCTCGGGGCTGACGCACGGTCCATCGATGCAGCCTTCGCAGCACAGCATGTCCACGACGGCCGGTGCCGCCTCGCCGCGCTGGATGGCGCGCAGCAGCCGGTCGATGTCGTCGAGCCCGCGCACGACGCTGACGCCGCCCTCGGCCATCGTGTGCCCGCGAAGTGTGCGCCGCGGGAAGCCGTCGGTGCCGGAGAGCTCCTTGGATGCGGTGGGGTGGCGCGGCACCGGCACGTCCGCCGGCCTGCGGGGCGCGTCTTTCAGAAGCGCCCTGAGCTCGTCGAAGCCGATCGCACAGTCAACGGCGAGGTCGACCTCGGCGCGGTATGGCTCGTCCTTTCGTGCCCAGCATGGCGACACGTACACGATGGCGACGTCGTCGGGGTACATCTCGCGAATCAGCCGCGCCTGCGCCACGTACGGCGGGACTATCGCGGCAAGGGCAGGAACCATCTCGGGGTGGAACTTGCGCACCCAGTCCACCGCGACAGGACAGGTCGAGCGCAGCTCGAATCCGCTCGGCTCGCGCTCGTGCGCGCCCTCGTAGGCGGTGGCGACCATCTCCTCGCCCAGCACGGTGGTCTCGACTCCCGCGAAGCCCACCGCGTCGAGCGCGAACTCCACGTCGGCCGGCGTCATGGGATGCATCGCGGCGATGTACTCGGTCGCAAGCATCGCAACCACCGGGGTGTCGCCCGCGAGCAGTTCTCGGACGCGCGGCAGGTCCTCGCGCACCCGGTTGCCACTGCGACCGCAACTCGACACGCAGGCACCGCATGCGACACAGCGCTCCGCGATGACCTCGACGCGACCGTCGATGACACGCAATGCGCGCGCAGGACAGTGCCGGACGCATGCCCAGCACCCGATGCACTCGCCGCTCTGTTGGGAGATCAGCGGCACGCTGGGGGCAGCGACTCGACGCGTGCTACCCCGGTCGATCTCCGACAACTGCCCTCCTTGCCCCTGCCTCGGCCCGACCTACGGTTCGATCGGTCTCAGGCGTTTGAGCGCCGCCAGTAGCGGCCATCCGAGCCCGTACATCACCACAGCCTGGCCTATCCCGATCGCGACGACCCCGAACAGGTACATGGGGAGCCAGCGACCCTCCAAGTCTACGCCAAGGATCGGCACCTCATACAGCCCCAGACCCTTGACCAGCCACGGCAGATACGCCGCGACGATCAGCGAGTTGCTCACTACCGGACCCGCCAGTCCCAGTGCGGTGTTTCGCCGGAAGCGCCACGTCCACGCAGCCCCGATGAGCGTTCCAAGCGACCCGAACACGACGTCGAGCAAGGCAAGCGGACTGCCGAGGACCGCGAACGAGTAGAGGTTCGCGACCACCGAGCCGAGCGCCAGACCGGGGATGGCCGCAGGGGTGAAGAACGCCACCACCGTGAGTGCTTCGCTCACCCTGAACTGGATGGGGCCCACCGCAAGCAGACTGAGGAACTGGACCACCAGAATCGTCGCACCCGCGTAGACCGCAGCGATCACGCCGGCCTGTGCGATGTAGCGGGTTCGGGTCACGCGTTCGGCCCTTCTCGGCGCACGGAGGAATCGGCGGCGTCAGACGCGCTGGGGCCTGCGATTCTACCAGCGACAGAAGGTGCGGGCTATGCCGACCGTCACTCTTCCGGACTGCCGCGGGCCCGAGCACGTGGTCTAGACCGGAAGGTCCGGCGTGCTGCGCAGCTCCTCGGGCAGAAGCAGCCCGGTGGCGCCCGCCATCGCCATCCTGTCGAGCACCGCCTCGAGTGCTGCGACCACCTGGGGATCGAAGTGCGTGCCGGCTTCGCCCGTGGTCTCCGCGCGGGCCTGCGCGATCGTCATCCTGGGACGGTAGGGCGTGTCGGCGGTCATCGCGTCGAAAGCGTCGGCCACAGCCAGCACGCGCGAGAGCAGCGGGATGTCCTCGCCCGCCAGCTCCGCCGGGTAGCCGGATCCGTCCCAGCGCTCGTGATGGTGCAGGATGATGGGCGTGAGGGACTTGAGGAAGCCGATCTGGTCGATGATCGAGGCCCCGATCTCGGCGTGGCGTTGCGCCATGAGCATCTCTTCGGGGGTGAGCTTGCCCGGCTTGAGCAAGATCTCCTCGGGCACTCCGGTCTTGCCCACATCGTGCAGCAACCCCGCGAATCGCAGCTTCTCGACGTCCTCGTAGCCCAGCCCCATCTCCTCGCCGATGAGCATCGCGTAGTCCATGACGCGCCCGGAATGCCCGCTCGTGCTGTGCTCGCCCGCGTCGAGCGTCGCCGAGAGCGCGGCGATGGTGCTCGCGTAGTCGTCGCGGATGCGGCTGAACAGCGCCGCTCGTCCGAACGCGGAGCCGCAGTGCGCGGCCACCCCTTCGAGCAGGGCGCGGTCTTGGATGTTGTAGCGGGCGCCGTCGTTGCGAGCCACGTAGAGCCAGCCGATGTCGAGCGCGCCGTACTGGAGCTCGACCGCCGAGATCGCCCAGTCCTCGCACGGCTCGCCGTGCGTGATCGAACCGTGGTTGGTCACGAGGCGCGTCGTGTCGAAGGGGCTCTTGGCGACGTCGCGGCCGGACACCACACCGAGTACGTAGTCGATATCCTCCGAGACGACCTCGCCGATGGCTATGACGTCGGCGCGGTCGCGACCCCAGCCGGTGAGCACCATGCCCGCGATCTGGAACTCGAACGACGACTCCAGCACGCCGGCCACGGTGCTCGCGACTCCGTCGATGTCGGTCTGCCCGCCGAGTTCGGCCGCGAGCTCGTTGAGCTGCCCGTAGCCGGTCATGGCCCGCTGCACCGCCGCGCGCTCGTCTTCCCTCTCCAGCGCGATCGCCACGAACTGCCCGAACCGTCCGAGCCGCGAGAGCTTCTCGGGCGCGATGGGCAGCGCGTCGTGTGCAAGACGGATCTCCAGGACGCCCAGCGCCCTGTCGGAGAGCGTGAGCGGCAGTGCGAGTGTCGCGCTCGAGTCGTCGCGACCGGGGGCAACGACGACCTTGCGGGTGTCGAGCGCGCGGCCCGCGGCGGTCGAGGTGCGCGACACGACGGCACCGACCTGGCCTCGCCAGCCATGCGTCTTCGCGACGACCTCAAGGCCGTTGCCCCTGGGGCGCAGGACCGCACCGACCTGGCCACCCACCAGTGCGACGGCCTCCTCGGCGATGTCGCCGAGCGACGTCGCGTCGAGCTTGTTGCTCGAGACGACCTGTTGACCCGCCGAGACGAACAGCCTCAGCTCCTCGATGCGCTCGCTCGAAGCGGTGCGCTCCAGCGTGGCCTCGTAGACGGTGTTCGCGCAGGCCAGCGCCATCTGCAGGTAGGACTCGGCCTGGGCGCGCGCGATCACCGGAAGCGTGCGGATGTTGCGGCGGGCAGCGTCTTCGCTGACCCCGCGCGACAGCAGGTTCTCGTAGCGGCCGCGGCGCTCGCGTGTCGAGGTCACATAGCCGCTCACGACCACGTGCGCCACGATCTCGCTGCCGTGCATCACGGGGGCGTAGAGCGCGGGCAGCCCTGCTCGGCACATCACGCGTCCTTGGGGGGCGTCGGCCTTCGGGCAGCGGTCGAAGCACGACTCCGGGTCTGCGGAGGTGAGCCCGGTGGCGACGTAGCAGTACGCACAGGTCACGTCCCCGCACAGCTGCTCGGTGGTAGAGAAGTCGATGACACGGACGCTGATGCCGGTCGCCTTGAAGATGGCGTCGGCAGCGCTCGACCATTCGGGCGACGAGAAAGCCCTTCTGGCTATGAACTGGGTCTCAGCGCGCACGCGGCCTAGGCCTCTCTCGTGAGATGGAAACCTCCGAGAGATGTATCGGCCGTGCGGGGGTGCTACTTGATGCCGGCGGTCACATACGGCCGCGTGGCACCACGATCGTGAAGACGGTGCCTTCGCCCACAACGCTGTCGGCGGCGATGGTGCCGCCCATGCTGTCGACGATGCTCTTGGCGATGGCGAGCCCCAAGCCCGAAGCCGGATTCACCCTCGGCCCGAGCACTCTCGCTGCGGAAGAAGCGGTCGAACAGGCGAGGCAGGTCGTCGGAGGGGATGCCTTTGCCGGTGTCGGAGACCTCGATGACGATCTCGTCGCGCTGCCTGCGCGTGCGCACCGCTACGGCACCGCCCGCCGGCGTGTACTTGCCGGCGTTGTCGAGCAGGATGGCCATGACATCTTCGAGCCGGTCCGCATCGCCGAGCATGTACAGCGACTCGTCTTCGGGCCCCTCGAACTCGATGTCCTTGTCCAGGTACCTGCTCGCCGTGACCGCCAGCCGCTCGCGGGCCACGGCGTTCACGTCGAACTTCTCGGTCTTGAGGCGCAGCCCCTGGTCGGCATGGAGCAGGTTGAGCAGCTCGCTCGTCAGGCGGGCCATGCGGCCCGACTCGCGGTCGATCGCGTCGATCGCCTCATCGAGCACGACCGGGTCCTCGGCTCCCCACGCCCGCAGGATGCTCGTGTAGCCGCGGATGCCGGCGACCGGGGTGGCGAGTTCGTGTGAGGCGTCGGCGACGAAGCGACCCTGGGCCTCGGAGCGCCGCTGCAGCCGCTCGATCAGGCTGTTGAGCGAGCGGGCGAGGTCCCCGATCTCGTTGTCGCCCGACTCAGGCAGGCGCTCCTCCAGCCGGCCCGCATCGATGGAGTCGGCCGCCTTGCGCAGATCGTCTACGAGGTTGAGCACCCACACCATCGAGGTCTGCATCAGCACGACCATGATCAGCATCGCCGAGACGGCGAGGATGGTCATCGGCAGTCGGATCGCGTCGATGACCGTCTCCTCGCTGTCGGGAAGGTAGGTCACGTCGATCACGCCCACCTCGCCGCTTGGGAGCTCGGCCGGCGTATGCACGACGCTGACGCCCAGCTGCGCGTCGGTCACGAGGCCCGATACCAGCCCGCCCGCCGCGCAGCATCGAGCGCGTGGGCTTGCCCTCGTCCAGCGCCGCGCTTCTCTCGGCATCCTGGGTGACGTGGACAGCATCCGGACCGGTCGCCCACACCAAGGACATGTCCGGGCCGTAGACGGCGAACTCGGTGCCGGCGAGGCTCGCGTGCTCGGCGGTCGCAGGGAGCGCGCGGGCGAGTGCCCTGCGACCCGCGAACGCGCGCTGCGCCCTCGCCGTCGCCGGGCGCGACCCATGCTGCCGCGCGCCTCGGCGACAGCCTCACGCACGACGGCGCTCACCGACGCCGCAGCCCGAGCGGCGGTCGTTGAGGCGACGACCTGCATGCCGTCGGACACGATGACGTACGTCGTCAAAGCCACGCCGCCCACCACGAGCACGGCGAAGAGCACGGAGACGACGAGCAGCCATCCCCTCAGTGACCAGTTGCGCATCTACGTCCTCGAGAAGAAGTAGCCCACGCCTCGGATCGTGCGAATGATCTGGTTGTCCTTGTCACCGATCTTGTTGCGCAGGTGGCACACGAAGACCTCGATGACGTTGCTGTCGGTGGTGTGCTGACCGCCCCAGACCTTCTCAAGGATCTCATCACGGCTGATGACGCGCCCCGCGTTGGCCACGAAGAACTCGAGCAGGTCGTACTCCTTCGCGGTAACGGTCACCGGCTCGCCCTCGACGGTGACGCTTCTCGAATCGGGGTCGATCTCGATGTCGCCCACCTTGTACTGCGTGCCGGGCTTGTCGTGCTCCACGCGCTTGAGCAGCGCGCGGACGCGGGAGAGCAGCTCGGGGATCTCGAACGGCTTGCGCAGGTAGTCGTCGGCGCCGGCGTCGAACCCGGTCACCACGTCCTGTGTCTCCGAGCGTGCCGTGAGCATCAGGATCGGCACGGTCGAGCCCTGGAAGCGCAGCGATCTGGTGACCTCGAGCCCGTCCATGCCGGGCAGCATCAGGTCGAGCAGGATCAGGTCCGGGTCGTACTCCTGCACCGCGGCGATCGCCGCGACCCCGTCGCCCACCTTCATCACGGTGAACCCGGCGTGCTCGAGTTCGAGCTCCACCAGTCGCGCGATCGTCGCATCGTCCTCGACCACCAGGATCTTGGTAGTCCCCTCAGTCATCGCAACACCGCCTGTCTGCCGGATACCTGACCTACATACCCCGCGGGGTACGCTGCTCACCCCAGCAGCGCCTCCGCGATCTGCACGGCGTTGAGCGCCGCACCCTTGCGCAGCTGGTCCGCGACCACCCACATCGACAGCCCGTACTTCACGCTGCGATCCATCCGAACGCGACCCACGTACACATCGTCGGTTCCCTCGAGCAGCGCAGGCATCGGATACGACTTCTCGCTCGGATCGTCGAGAAGCGTGATGCCGTCGGCGTCCGAGAGCACCTCGATCGCCGCACCGAGAAACACCGGATCGTCGAACTCGATGTTGACCGCCTCGGAGTGACAGCGCAGGACCGGAACCCTCACGCACGTCGCCGAGACCTTCAGGTCGGGGGCGTGCATGATCTTCTGCGTCTCGACGACCATCTTCCATTCCTCTTTGGTCGAACGGTCGTCGAGGAAGACGTCGATCTGCGGGATGCAGTTGAACGCGATACGGTGCGCGAACTGCTCGACCTTGAGCTCCTGGCCCATCAGGAAGTCGCGGCTTTGCGAGTACAGCTCGTCCATCGCCGCGGCACCGGCGCCCGAGGCCGCCTGGTAGGTCGAGACCACCACACGCTTGATCTTGGCCATGTCGTCGAGCGGCTTGAGGGCCACGACCATCTGGATCGTCGAGCAGTTGGGGTTGGCGATCACGCCCGAGTGCCACTCGACATCCTCGGGGTTGACCTCGGGAACCACGAGCGGCACGTCGTCGTCCATGCGAAACGCCGAGGAGTTGTCGATCATCACCGCGCCGGCTCCTACGACCGCGTCGCGGAACTGCTTGCTCACTCCCGCCCCCGCCGAGAACAGCGCGATGTCCACGCCCTCGAAGCTCTCCGGCGTCATCTCCTCGACGGTGAGCTCGCCGTCGCCGAAGGGCACCTTCTTGCCTGCCGAGCGACCCGAGGCGAGCGCGATCACGCGCTCGGCCGGGAAAGTCGCGCTGCTCGAGCACCTTGAGCATCTCGCGGCCGACCGCGCCCGTGACTCCGGCCACCGCCACCACGGGACGCTCGGGCATCTTCTTGTCCCACGCCATGGCCTCTACGCCCCCTCTCCGTGCCCGTGCGACACTTCCGCAACCACCTCGGTGTCATCGAGCCCGAACGCCGAGTGCAGCGCCTGCACGGCGGTGGCGACCTGCTCGGCCGAGATCACGCACGAGATGCGGATCGGCGAGGTGGAGATCATGTCCAAGTTCACGCCGGCGTCGGCCAGCGTGGCGAACATCCGAGCGGCGATACCCGGGTGGGTCCGCATGCCCGCGCCCACAAGCGAGACCTTCGCGACCGAATCGTCGACCGACCACTCCCGGGCGCCGAGCTCGCTCACGACCTCGTCGAGCGCCCGCTTGGCGCGGGGCAGGTCGTCCTTGGGCGCCGTGAAGGAGATGTCGGTGGTGCCCTGCTCGGACACGTTCTGGATGATCATGTCGACGTTGACGTTGTTCGCAGCGAGCTTGCCGAAGACCGCCGCCGCCACACCCGGGTGGTCCGGGACGTCGCGGATCGTCAGCTTCGCCTCCGAGGTGTCGTGCGTGACACCGGAGATGATGGCCTGTTCCATGGTCTCGTCGGCCTCCTTGACGATGGTCCCGGGAGTGTCGGTGAACGAGGAGCGGCAGTGGATGATGACGCCGTGGTTCCGAGCGAACTCGACGCTGCGCATCTGGAGCACGCCGGCGCCGCTCGCCGCCATCTCGAGCATCTCCTCGTAGGAGATCGCGTCGATCTTGCGTGCCTGGGGCACGATGCGCGGGTCGGCGGTGTAGACGCCGTCGACGTCGGTGTAGATCTCGCAGACATCCGCGTCGATGCCGGCCGCGATGGCGACCGCCGTCGTATCGGAGCCTCCGCGACCCAGTGTGGTGATCTGGCCGTCGGACGTGATGCCCTGGAACCCGGCAACGATGACGATCTTGCCGTGGTCGAGCGCTTGCTTGACCCGGTCCGCACGCACCTCGGTGATCTTGGCCTTGCTGTGGACCGAGTCGGTGACGATACCCACCTGCGGGCCCGTGAAGGAAACGGCGTCGTAGCCCTCGCGCGTGGATCGCCATCGCGAGCAGCGCGATCGACACCTGCTCGCCGGTGGAGAGCAGCATGTCCATCTCGCGCTCGGGCGGGTCGGCGCATACCTGCCCGGCAAGCTCCACGAGCTCGTCGGTGACGCGCCCCATCGCCGAGACGACCGCGACCACGCGGTCGCCGGACTTCCTGCGGGCGATCAAGCGCTCGGCGACCGCACGAATCCGCTCGGTCGAGCCGACCGAGGTTCCCCCGAACTTGGTGACAACCGTTGCCATCGACGCCCCTGATGACGACACCGGCCGCTCATGACCTGCGTGAACGGCCGCGACTTCGCTCGTTAAGGTTTCGCCTCAGTGTAGAGCGTCGCCTGTGGGTACGCTACCGCCCGTTAAGGAATCGCCACCGGGGTCAGGCAGCCGGGGCAGCCGCTCCCGTCGTGGGCCGTCGCGGCGGCGCACCGAGCAAAGCACGGGCCCCGGTCACTCGACCGGGGCCCTCTGAGTCACGCTTCAGTTCCTCGCGCCGCGCTACGCCTCGCAGGTGCACCGCGCTTCGATGTAGGCCAGGTAGCGGTCGACCTCGACCTGGATCGCCTCGAGGATGTGCTCGTTGCCCGGTGCGAACAGGTGCTTGAAGCGGCCCTGCGGCTTCAGGAACTCCTCGACCGGCTTCTTGTTGGCGACCTTGACCGTCTGGCGCCACGCGCCGTCCTCGACCTCGAACAGCGGCCAGAAGCCGGTCTGAACGCCGGTCTTGGCGAGCTCGATCGACTTGTTGGGCAGCGTGCGCCAGCCGCGCGGGCAGGGCGAAAGCACGTTGAGGAACGCCGGGCCCTCCACCGCGAACGCCTTCTCGGCCTTCATGGTGAGGTCCTTCCAGTGGCTCACGCTCGCCTGCGCGACGTAGGGCACGCCGTGGTCGGCGATGATCGAGGTGAGGTCCTTGCGGCGCTGGATCTTGCCCTGCTGCGCCTTGCCGACCTCGGCGGTGGTCGCCCATGCGCCCAGCGGCGTGGCCGAAGAGCGCTGGATGCCGGTGTTCATGTAGGCGCCGTTGTCGTAGCAGACGTAGACCATGTCGTGTCCGCGCTCCATGGCACCGGAGAGCGACTGGAGTCCGATGTCGTAGGTGCCGCCGTCGCCGCCGAACGCCACGAACTTCACGCGCTTGTCCGCCGGGATCTTGCCGGCGCGCTGGAGGCCCTTGAACGCCGCCTCGACGCCGGAGACGGTCGCCGCGGAGTTCTCGAACGCGTTGTGGATGAAGGGCACGCGCCACGACGAGTACGGGTAGATCGTGGTCGACACCTCGAGGCACCCCGTCGCGCAGCCTGCGACCACGGGGGTCTCGCCGGCGGCAAGCAGGATCTGCCGCACCGCGATCGACGCGCCGCAACCGGCACACAGACGGTGGCCGCCGGAGAGGCGGTCCGGGTTGTTGACGAGCTCTTTCAGAGTGGCCATCTGCGTCCCTCCTAACGGGTGCCGAGATAGGTCATGCCGAACGGTGCGGCCGCACCGGAGGCGATGTCGGACAGGTCGGAGAACACCTGCTCCATGAGCTCGAGCCTGCACGTCGCTGCCGCCCAGACCGTAGATGTAGTTCACGATCGGGATGCGCGTGTCGAGGTCGTACATCGCGCTGCGGACCTCGGAGAAGACCGGCCCGCCTTGCGCGCCGAAGCTCTCGGAGCGGTCGAGTACCGCGATGGCCTTCACGCCCTTGAGCGCCGCCTTGATCTCCTCGGCGGGGAACGGGCGGAAGCAGCGGATCTTGAGCACGCCGGCCTTGACGCCCTTCGCGCGCAGGTCGCGTGCGACGTGACGTGCGTTGCCTGCGGTGGAGCCGATGACGACGATCGCGATCTCGGCGTCGTCCATGCCCCAGCCCTCGACGACGTCGAACGGCCTGCCGGAGAGTTCCGAGAACTCGCGGCCCACGGCCTTGACGACGGCCATCGATGCGTCGATCGCGACACGCTGCTGCTTCTTGAACTCGAAGTACGGACCGCCGAGGCCGGCGAAGTTGCCGTGGCTGGCCGGATTGTCCGTGTCGAGCAGCGCATAGGTCGGCGTGTAGTCGCCGACGAACGCGGCGACGCTCTCGTCGTCCATCGTCTGCGCGCGGTCGATCGAGTGCGTGGTGATGAAGCCGTCCAGGCAGCTCATGACCGGGCAGCAGCACGTCGGGATGCTCGGCGATCCGGACCGCCATGATCGTGTTGTCGTAGGCCTCCTGCGCGCTCTCGGCGAACAGGAAGATCCAGCCCGAGTCACGCGCACCCATCGCGTCGGAGTGGTCGCAGTGGATGTTGATCGGCGCCGACAGCGCGCGGTTGGCGTTGGCCATCACGATGGGCAGCCTCATGCCGGCGGCGATGTAGAGCTCCTCCCACATGAGCGCGAGGCCCTGCGAGCAGGTCGCTGTCATGACGCGCGCGCCCGCCGCCGAGGCACCCACGCACGCGCTCATCGCCGAGTGCTCGGACTCGACGGTCACGTACTCGGCGTGCGTGCGGCCCTGGGCGACGAACTTCGCGAACTCCTCCACGATCGTTGTCTGCGGAGTGATCGGGTACGCCGCCATGACGTCGGGCTTGCACTGGCGCATGGCCTCGGCCACCAGGAGGTTGCCGGTTGTGGCGACGGTCGTGTGCTCGGCCATCTACTCCACCACCTTGAACTCGCACGGCTCGGGCACCATCTCGATGGCTTTGCGCCCGAACTTGGGGTTGGTCGGGCACTCGTTGGCGCAGATGCCGCACCCCTTGCAGTGGTCGAAGTCGAAGTCGACGACCTTGCCGTCCTTGACGACCACCGAAGTGTCGGGGCAGAAGACCCAGCACAGCAGACACTGGGTGCAGACCTCGTCATCGCGGTACGGGCGCTCGCTTCTCCAGCCTCCGACGTTGTAGGAGTCGGAGTTGCCGCTCTCGGGAATCACCGCTCCGCGAGGGAACTCATCGGCCTTCCACTGATTCACACGGGAGATGTCCCACTTCATGCCACGGTCACCTCCTTGTAGGCCCGATCGACCGCCGTGAAGTTGGCGTCGATCATCTCTTGTCCGAACTTCTTGCCGAGGTTCTTGGCGAGCAACCCCTTGAAGGTGTCCAGATCGACGACGCTGGTCGCCTTGATGAGCGCCCCCACGATCGGGGTGTTGGGGATGTCGCGCTTGATCGTCTCGAGCGCGATCCCGCTCGCGTCCACGCACGCGACCTTGCACGCCGTCGCCGACCTTCAGCGCACGCTTCACGTCTGCCGCGGGCGAGCAGGTGTTGATGATGATCGTGCCTGTCTCGGAGATGCCCTCCGTGACGTCGACGACGTCGATCAGGGACTCGTCGAGGACGATGACCACGTCGGGGAACTCGATGTTGTTGTGGATCTCGATGGGCTCGTCGCTGATGCGGGTGAACGCCTTGATCGGCGCGCCCATGCGCTCGGGCCCGTACTCCGGCATGGCCTGCATGTACTGGTCGGCCGAGAGTGCCGTCTCCGCAACGACCTTGGCTGCGGTCACTGCGCCCTGGCCGGCGCGAGCGTGCCAGCGGATCTCAGTCAGCTGCATGGCGCCCCCTTTCCGTTACGCGGTGCTGGCGTTGCCCCCTCGTCCGCACGAAGGGGTTCGTACAGGATAGTGGCGACCCCTGTGAGGGGCCGCGTACGGCAGTGTGCACGCGGTCAGCGGTATCGTCTCGTCGGTGAACGGTAGCCAATTACTGGAAGCACAGACTGCCGAGCCGCCCGCCTCGCCCACCGTGTGCTACCACACGCTCGTACCCGTTCCTGCAACGCAGTACCCGGCGCAGGCGGGTCCGAGCCGAGCCGTCCGGCCTACATCTCCCGGCGAGCTTCGATCGCCCGGCCGAGCGTGACCTCGTCAGCGAACTCGAGGTCGCCACCCACAGGCAGACCGCTCGCGATGCGGGTGACCTTGATGCCGAGCGGCTTGATGAGGCGAGCGAGGTACAGCGCCGTTGTCTCCCCTTCGACGTTGGGGTTGGTCGCGACGACGACCTCGGTGACGTCTTCGGTGCCCAGCCGCTCGATGAGCTCGCGCACCTTGAGCTGATCGGGTCCGATCCCGTCGATGGGCGAGATGGCGCCGTGAAGTACGTGGTAGACGCCCCGGTACTCGGCAACGCGCTCGACGGCGGCCAGATCGCGCGGCTCTTCTACCACGCAGATCGTCGCGGCGTCTCGGCGCGAATCGGCGCACACGGAGCACAGTTCGCCCTCGGCGAAGTTGAAGCACCGCGGGCAGAAGTGGATGGCGTGCTTGACCTCGACGATCGCGTCGGCGAGGCGCTGCGCGTCGACGGTATCGACCGTGAGCAGCCAATACGCGATGCGCTGCGCGCTCTTGGGCCCGATGCCGGGCAGGCGCTCGAGCTCCTCGAGCAGCCGTGAGAGAGAGGCCGGGTAGCGCATACGCTACATGAGCCCCGGGATGTTCATGCCGCCGGTGACCGCGGCCATCTTCTGCGCGGCGAGCTCCTGAGCGGAGCGGAGCGCCTCGTTGACGGCGGCGGTGACCATGTCCTCCAGCAGCTCGACGTCTTCCGGATCGACCGCCGCAGGGTCGATCTTGATCGACTGCAGCTGCAGGTCGCCGGTGACGACCGCGGTGACGGTGCCGCCACCCGCCGAGGCCTCGACGGTCTCGTCCTTGAGCTGCTCTTGTATCTCGGCCATCTTGGCCTGCATCTGCTGCGCCTGCTTCATCATCTTGCCGAAGTTCACTTACTCGTCCTCTCCGTCGGGTGTGTGCTGGTGTTCCGAGACGATCCTGGCGCCCATCTGCTCGAGCACGCTCTCAAGATCGCTCGCCGCGGGAGTCGTCGTGCTCGCGGACGGGCTCGGTCTGCCCTGTCGCGCCTCGTAGTAGTCGCCGGGCACGTCGTCATGGTCGGCGGGCGGCGCCTCTTCCGGGGACACATCGGTGTGCGTCGCCGGGACCGGTGCGGACGCGGCCATCTCCTCGGCAGGGCGCACGGCGCCTCTGCCCAACTGGTAGCGGAAGGGCGGCGGCGCGCCGAAGACGCGGCCGAGCGCGCCGCGCAGCAGATCGCGCATCTCGGGTTCCTCGGCCATCTGCAGCGAGAACTCCTGGTCGGAGGGGAACTCGATGACGAGCGTGGTCCCGTCGGGGTCGACGTCGATCTCCACCGACGCGAAGACGTTGGCGCGGGCCGGCTTGACCTTCTTGACCTCGACGAGCACCGCCTGCCAGTTGCGCTTGGCCGTGCCCCGATCGAGCGGACCCGACTTCGTGACGGTCGTGATGACCACCTCGGGCTCGAGCGCGGGCGGGCGGCTCAACAGCCTCCGGCCCGGGGTGAGCGGCGGGGGTGGCGTCGGCCGCTGGCGGCTCGGTCTTCGAGGCCGCCCTGCGAGGGGCGTCTTCGCCGGCGGAGCCGGTGGAGACTCCACGAGCACCGGCGGTGGCGGGGGCCGAGCCGCCAGCGGCCGGCACGGCGGTCGCGACGCTCGCCCCAGCCTCCAGCGCCTCCACGCGCTCGGCCAGCGCCTCGAGCGTCATCTCTCCTTGCGGGCGCGCCATGCGCGTGAGCGCGACCTCGAGCGAGAGCCTCGGGTCGCTCGACCAGCGCATCTCGGCAGCGAGCTCGCCGAGCAGGTCGAGCACGCGTGCGAGGCGGTCCGGTCCGCCGAACTCGGCGGCCTGGGCCTGCAGCATCGCCAGCTCCTCGGTGGTGCGATCCACCACGCCGGTCGCATCTCCCACGGCGGCGACCACGAACAGGTCGCGCACGTGGCCGGTCAGCTCGCGCACGAGCTCGGCCAGATCGGTGCCGGTCTCGGCGGTGGCGGCGACCCAGCGGAAGCATCCCGCGATATCGCGGCGAGCCACGAGCCCCGCGACCTCGAAGAGCTGCGCCGAGTCGACCTCGCCGAGCAGCCCCTCGACGTCATCGACGGTGACCTCGCCGCCGGTGAACGACGCCAGCTGCTCGAGCGTGGTGATCGCATCGCGCATCCCGCCGTCGGCATGGCGCGCGATGAGCGTGAAGGCGCCGCGGTCGACCCGGTAGCCCTCGGACTCGGCGATGAAGCGAAGCCTGTCGGCGATCTCGTCGACGCCGATGCGGTGGAAGTCGAAGCGCTGGCAGCGCGAGTGGATCGTCTCGGGCACCTTGTTCGGGTGCGTGGTGCACAGCACGAACACGACGTGGGGCGGTGGCTCCTCCAGCGTCTTGAGCAGCGCGTTGAACGCCGCGGTCGACAGCATGTGGACCTCGTCGATGATGTAGATCTTGTAGCGCCCGCGCGACGGCGCGAACTGCACGCGGCCGATGATCTCCTCGCGCACGTTGTCCACGCCGGTGCGCGACGCCGCGTCGAGCTCGAAGACGTCCGGGTGACGCCCCTCGGCGACCTCGACGCACTGCTCGCACGTGCCGTCGGGCTCGCTCGTGGGCCCGCGCTCGCACAGCAGCGCCTTGGCCAGGATCCGCGCGGTGGTGGTCTTGCCGGTGCCGCGCGGTCCGGTGAACAGGTATGCGTGCGCGACGGTGCCGTCCCCCACCGCGTTTCTCAGGGTGCGCTCGATGTGCTGCTGGCCGACGACGTCGTCGAAGGTGGACGGCCGGTACTTGCGGTACAAAGACTGGTGCGCCATTGCGCTGGTGAGCCCCCCGGGAAGGTCGATTCGTCTCGCGCCAGGAGTATACCGCCGAGAAGCGACATCGCCTCGGCGAACGAACGAAGCGCGCCGAGCGGGCCCGGACGCCCGACAGAGGCCGCTTATGGCTGCTTCCTCCCGGACCTGACCAGGTTCACGACATGCCGTCGTCCGAACCCGCTCGGCGCGCTCACGCGCGAAGGCACAGTATACGACGGGCGTGCCGTCGCGTCACCACGACAGACGCGCCCGCGCTCGACCCAGCGCTACTCGCAGGAACTCGGTGCAGCGGCCGGCGATCCGGTCTTCTGAGCGACCCAGTCGCGCACCGCCTGCGTGTCCCAGTCGTAGTTGACCTTGACTTCCTTGAGCGGCATCGAGAGCTCGGCGTCGGTGACCCCGAAGGCGGCCTGGAACTCGGCGGCGGGGATGCCCGTGGCGTCAGCGACCTCCTGCATGCTCATGTAGCCCTTGATAAGCGACACGTCGACCTGTCCGGCCGGGAGAGAGCCCTGCGCTGCGGGCGCCGCCGAGGCGCCGGCCGGCGCGATCTGGGCCGTGAGACTCGGCATCGTCAGGCGCATGTCGCCGAAGGCCAGCGAGACCGCGACCACCCCGAACACGATGCCGGCGGTCGCCAGTGACAGTGCGACCGGCGTGAGCGTCGCGCCGCGGCGGCTCTTGAGCTTGAGCGCGGCCGACTTGGGGCAGACCGCGACACACTCACCGCACGCGATGCACTCGGAGTCGGACACCGCCTCGGCCACCGCCGACACGTCGATGTTCGCGGGACACGCCTTGTCGCACGCGCCGCAGTCGATGCATGCATCGGAGTCGCGCACCACTCGGTAGAAGCCGAGCTTGCTGAACAGGCCGAGGAACGCGCCCATCGGACACAGGTACTTGCAGAAGAAGCGGTCGTAGAGAAACGATCCGGCGAGCGAGACGAACAGCACCGCCGCGCCGATGCCGAACGTCGTGAACAGCTCGGGCGAGGTCAGGTGGTGGTAGGCCACCCACGGGTCGTAAGGGCGGATCACGAGCGACGCGGTCAGCCACGACAGCCACGCGAAGACGCCGAAGACCAGGTACTTCAAGAAGCGGGCGGGGACGTCGATGGCCTTGGGCACCTCTCGGCGGGCCATGCCGAGCTTGGACCGCAGCGAGCCGAAGAGCTCCTGCAACGTGCCGAGCGGGCAGAACTGACCGCAGAACGCCCGGCCGAACAGCAGGTTCAACCCCACCGAGGCGCCCAGCAGCACGAAGCTGCCCACCGCGATGCGCTTCAGCATGTCGCCGCCGGAGAGCACCGCCCACAGCGACTCGACGCCGCCGAACGGGCAGAGCGCGTCGACGCTCACCACGCGCAGATCGGGCGCCTTCTGGTGGAGGATCCCGATGACCGTGCTGATCGTCAGCACCGAAAGCAGGACCACCCACCGCACCACGTGGAACCGCCCGCGCTCCGACCGCCTCTGCTCTGCCTCGCTCATCCGTGTCCTCCTCTTGCGCGCGGCCTGACGGCGCCGCGTGTCGATACGCCTGAAGGCGACTCTAGGGGCGGCGAATGCACGTACAATGCGCATCGTGTGAACGAGTGATGAACGCCCGGAGCGCGATTCGACGCGCGCGCGATGCAACAACGGGTAGATTGCCACATGACACCAACTGCGTAGAAAGGCCTCCAACGTGATGTCCGAGTCACCCAATCGCCGAGAAGACCGCATGGCCTCATGGCTTGCAGCCGCCTCGGAACGCCGCTCGAGGCGGGCGTTCGACGGGACGCCCGCGCTGCCGCAGACGATCGACGCCCTGTCCGAGACGTGCGAAGGGTTCCGGCCGTTCGGCGATGCGCGGGTGGTGCTCGTCGCAGACCCGCAGGTCGACCCGTTCAAAGGCGTCATCGGGAGCTACGGCAAGGTGACCGGAGCGCCCCACGTGCTGCTCGTGATAGCGCACGGCGGGTCCTCGGCAGCACAGGCACACGCGGGCTACGTGGGCGAGGCAGCCGTCCTCGAGGCGACGGCGTTGGGGCTGGGAACGTGCTGGATCGGCGGGTTCTTCGACCCCAAGAAGGCGCTGCGTCTCACCGAGCTCGGCCCGGGCGAGCGCATCGTCGCCATCTCGCCTGTCGGATTCCCGTCGCGCGACCTCACGGGCACCGAGCGCACGATGCGCTCGATGGCCGGCTCGCACAAGCGCAAGCCGATCGACGAGATCACCCCCGGTACGAGCGAGTGGCCGGCCTGGGCGAAGGCGGCCGCCGAGTGCGTGCGAATCGCGCCATCGGCCGTCAATCGGCAGCCATGGAGGCTGCGCCTCGACGACGGTTCGCTCGTGATCGCGCGCGACAACAAGTTCGAGACGCCCAAGGTCACCAAGGCGCTGGACTGCGGTATCGCGATGCTGCACGCCGAACTGGGTGCGCTGGGCGAACGAGTCGCCGGAACGTGGGCGACGCTCGACGACCGGCTCGACGTGGCCCGGTTCGTGCCGGCCGACGCGGCAGCGGCGCCCTAGAGCACCCGGCTCGCGAGTCGCGCGAAAGCGTTTCGCAGCCGCCACAGCCGGCCACGGTCGCGAATGTCGTCGAGCGTGACGACTCGGCAGCTGGCCATGTCCTCCTCGAAGACGGCATCGTGCGCGGCTGCCACGCCTTCGTCGTAGAAGAACAGCGACAGCTCGTCGTGGAGCATGAAGCTTCGGATGTCGAAGTTGGTGGTGCCCAGGACGCAGATCTTGCCGTCGACCGTCAGCGACTTGCTGTGGAAGAACCCCGCGTCGTACTGGTACGCGCGGCCGCCGGCATGCGTGAACGTGCGCAGGTAGGAGAAGGCCGCCCACCACGGCAGACGCTTGTCCGGGATGCCGGTCATCATGAAGCGCACGTCGACGCCGGCAAGCGACTCCGAGACGAGCGCGTCCATCACGCCCTGGTCCGGCACGAAGTACGGGGACTGCACCCACACCCGCCTCTCGCCCGACGCGATGGCGAGCATGAACGCCTGGCGGATCGCCTCCCATTGGGACTCGGGTCCGGAGACCGCGAGCTGTGCCCAGGAGACGGCACCCGAGCCGGGATGCAACTCACTCTCGGCGAGATGCGGGAAGTACTGCTCGGCGAAGATGTCCTCGCGCACGACCTCGAACCAGCGCTGGCAGAACAGCCTCTGGAGCTCGGCGACGAGCGGCCCGCCGAAGCGCACGTGGGTGTCGCGCCAGGTGGCGAAGCGTTTGCCGCCGTCGGCGTACTCGCTTCCCATGTTCATGCCGCCGGTGTAGGCGACACGCCCGTCGATGACGGCGATCTTGCGGTGGTTGCGGTAGTTGATCTTGTACCACTGCGCCGAGTCGGCGTGGACGTGCGCGCCCGCCGCACGCAGCGCTCGGAGCTGCCGCTTGCCGTACGGGAACGTGCCCACCCAGTCGTAGAGGACGCGCACCTCGACGCCCTCGGCGACCTTCTCGGCGAGCAGGTCGCACACCCGTCCGGTGAGCTCGTCTTGCTCCCAGATGAAGTACTCGAGATGGATCGAGTGCTCGGCGGCCTCGATGTCGGCGAGCAGGCGGCCGAACTTCTCGGCGCCACTGCGCATGATCTCGAGGCCCGTGCACGGAAGCAGCCGGGTACCGTTCTGCGTCTGGATGGCGCGGGAGATGCCGTCTGGCGAGCGCGTAGCGGTCGACGACGTCGCGCGCCTCATCGGCGTAGCGCTCGTAGAGCGGCCTGATCGTGCGGTGGCCCTTCTCGAACGCAGCGAGCCGACGGCGATTCCGCCGCCCCAGCTCGCGCCAGTTGCGGCCGAACAGGAAGTAGAGCACGACGCCCACGCCGGGCAGCACGAACAGCACGAGCACCCATGCGAGCGTGGTCGAGGGGTCGCGCTCGTCGTAGATGAGGGTGAGCGCGATCAGGATCACGACCACGTAGAGGATCGCGCTGAAGACGCCGATGTCGCTGAGGGGCAGCAGGTTCATCGCGTCCGAGTCTACCGAAACGGGCGAGCGACGCGTCGCCCGATCGGCGATTCTCGGCGTTCGCAGGCGGGCGTCTCGGGTAGCCCGCCGAGCAGGAACACGCTCGCGCCCCTATACTGTACGCATGACATTCGAAGAACTTGGGCTTAACGCCGACACACTCGCGGCGGTTGCCGCACTGGGATACGACACACCGACTCCCGTACAAGACCAGGCCATCCCCCTCGTGCTCGAGGGGCGTGACGTCGTCGCCGCCGCACAGACCGGCACCGGCAAGACGGCCGCGTTCGCGCTTCCGCTGATGCAGCGCATCGGCTGCGGCGGCAAGGCGCCCGCCGCGCTGGTCGTCACGCCGACCCGCGAGCTCGCAGCGCAGATCGAGCGCGTCGCGAGCGCCGTGGGCGAGCACACCGGCCAGCGCGTCGCGGTGGTCGTGGGCGGCGTCAAGTACGGTCCGCAGGTCGCCAAGGTCAAGGCCGGTATCGACGTGCTCGTCGCTACTCCGGGCCGCCTGATCGATCTGGTGGACCGCGGCGACGTGGACCTCTCGGCGATCCAGGTCCTCGTGCTCGACGAGGCCGACCGCATGCTCGACATGGGGTTCTGGCCCAGCGTGCGCCGCATCCTCGCGATGCTGCCCAAGACGCCTCGGCAGAACCTGCTCTTCTCGGCGACGCTGTCCGAGGAGATCACGCAGATCGTGAGCCGCATGCTGCACGACCCGGTCTACGTGGAGATCGCGCGCAAGGGCACCACGGCCGAGGGCGTCGAGCAGGCGATCCTGCCGGTCGAGCAGTCCCAGAAGCCCCAGCTGCTCGCGGCGATCCTGCGCGAGCGCGGCGCGGACCGGGTGCTCGTGTTCACCCGCACGAAGAGCCGCGCCGACCTGGTCGAGACCATCCTGAAGAAGGACGGCTTCAACGTGGGCGTCATGCACGCCGACCGCTCGCAGGTCCAGCGCGACAAGGCGCTGCTGACGTTTCGCGAGGGCAAGCTCGACGTGCTCGTGGCGACCGACATCATCGCGCGCGGCATCGACATCTCCGACATCACGCACGTGGTCAACTACGACGTGCCCGAGAACCCCGAGGACTACGTGCACCGCATCGGCCGCACGGCTCGCGCCGGCGCGAGCGGCTA
Organism: uncultured Actinomycetes bacterium; assembly: GCA_963726325.1. Lineage (GTDB taxonomy): Bacteria > Actinomycetota > Coriobacteriia > Anaerosomatales > PHET01 > CAVPCY01. Next base: position 338,927 of record CAVSCA010000006.1, read on the forward strand.
CGCGCTGACGCTGCTCGGCCCCGACGAGATCACGCAGTTCCGGGAGATCGAGTACTTCCTGGGCAAGCTGATCCCCGTGCACGATCTGCCGGACTTCCCCTACCGAGACGGGCGCATCGTGCCGTACCCGTCGCGCCCGGTGAAGAAGGCGAAGCGCGCGGCGTTCGGTGGCCGAGTGATGGGCAGGCGGATCGGGCGGCGCTAGGCGGTCGCTGCGTGCGGCCCGACGCTCGCGCGAGACTAGCGCGCGTACACGTAGCGAGGCGACGAGTACGTGGTGACGTGCATCGGTGTCGCCCCAGGTCCGCGCGACCAGCTTCCACTTGCCCTTGTGGGGCAGCCGCACGCGCCCCGAGTAGCGGGTCCCCGCAGACGTGGTATCCCCATTGGTCGCCCAGACGGTGTGGTGGTAGCTGTAGTCGCGCGCCGAGGAGCTCCACTTGTAGCACCGGATCGCGACGGACTTGGCCCCGGGGGAGTGCCACGGCTTGACGTAGCCGGCGCTCGAGAAGCGTGCGGCTCGCATAGACTCGCCGCGGCTTCGAGGGCATGGTCAGGTACGCCTTGGGCGTGATGGTCTTGGAGGCGCTGTACGCCTGGACCACTCCGGCCTCGCCCGCGAAGTGCGCCCGGTAGGCGGTCTGCTTCGAGGGCCGGACGTACGCCGAGTAGGCGCCGTCTGCGCCGGTGGTGACGGTCGCGACCTCGCTCCAAGAGGTAGCGCCATACGGCTTGGCCTCGATGCTCACCGGGCGCGTCGCAAGTGGACTCGGCGTCGGACGACAGCGTACCCGTGAGACGAGCGCTGCTGCCCCATGCGGGGTTCGTCGGAGCTGCCCGTCAAGGCTGACATGAGCTCCCGACCACTCGAGCGCCCGGTCCGGCTCGCACGAGCCCGTAGCCGTACTCGTTGTCGAACCCAGCGGGACCCAGGTCCTCGGCGGTGTCCTTCAGCGCCGATCTCGACCTGTGAGGCAGTCCAGGTCGGTATGCACCGAGCGAGCAGCGCAGCCACGCCGGCGACGTGAGGCGCAGCCTCGGACGTGCCGTTCATCTCGACCGCCCAGTCTGTCGCAGGATCCAAAGCGACCAGGAGCCCGACGCCCGGTGCAACCAGGTCCAGGCCGGGCCGTATTGCGAGAACGGCGCACGCGTAGCTGCGCTGGATCCGATCGCACCGACTGCGATCACATGCCGGGTAGGCGGCAGGGTAGTAGATGATCTCCCGGAACGTAGCCGGCGTCGTCGGCATCGTTGCCCGCGCCGCTACCACGACGTGCAGCCCGTCGCAAAGCGCGTAGTCGACGGCACCCTGAGGTCGTCGTGCCCGAGTCCCCACCCAGCGAGAGGTTGATCACGTCGGCACCGTGGTCGGCTGCCCACCTGATGCCCTGCAGCGACGTCAACATCGTTGTCTACCGTCGCCGTCAAGCACCCGGATGGGCAGGACGTCACGTCCGGGGCGACGCCCGCCATACCCGATCCGTTGTTGGTGGCCGCGGCGACGATGCCCGCCGTGTGCGTGCCGTGGCCGTCGAGTCGTCTGCGTCGGTCGTCGGGGGTCGATCACCGAGAAGTCGCGGTCATTCACAGTATCGATGTGGACCGGCTGGTCAGCGTGCCGAAGTCGAAGCCTGTGTCGACAACAGCGACTGTCACGGCCGAGCTGCCCCTGGTGACCTCCCACGCCGTTGGCATGTGGATGCGCATCAGGCCCCACTGCTCGCTGAAGTACTGGTCGTTCGGCGTGAAGAGCGCCCTCATCGGCCGGACGGGCTCGGCGTAGCGGATGCCGGGCGTCTTCTCCATCTCGGCCGCGAACTCCTCGGGCGAGACTCCTGCGGGCGGATCGACCACGACCGCGCCGAGCGAGGGTGCCCGCTTCTCGAGCTTGGCCCCCTTGCCACGCGCCGCCGAGATGGCCTTCGCCTCGCCGCCAGCCGCGTAGTACGCGACGGTCACGTCACCGGTCGTCTCGGGCATCGGCCGGGCTTCGACCGCCCTCGGCCTGACGGTCTTGAGCGTGGGCGCGGCCACCGCAGCAGGCGCGAAAGCGATGGCAGAAAGCGCCATCGCTGCGGTCAGCACGGTCGAGATGGATCTGCGCATATAGTTCCTCCGCACGGGCGTTGAGCACGCACCACGCCAACGCGCACTGTCACTCATCCGGCTTGCCGGGGGCTTACCTGACTGTGACGTAGGTGGCGCTGCTCTGGGTCGCCGCGTGGTAGGTATCGGGAGCGGTCGTCGCGACGAGCTTCCACTTGCCCTTGTACGGCAGGCTCAGCGACGTCTTGTACTGCGTGTAGCTGCTGTAGTTGTAGTTCTTCGCGTAGCGCCATACTCCAGAATCGGCGCGATACGCGGTGACCTTGACGTTTCTGGCGCCCGAAGCGTGCCGGGACTTCAAGTAACCGTGCACCGACGAATCTCCGGTTGCGGGAGACCGTCTTGGGCGCGTAGGGCCTGAGTCAGGTACGCGCGCGGCGTAACGGTGACCGGGGTGCCGTGGCGCCATCCGGTCGTCTGGGTCGGCCAGACGACCGCACGATAGTCGGCCTTGCGCGTCACGTTCCCTACCCTGTAGCTGAAGGCGCCGGAACCGTTGGTGAGCGTCGCCGGTTTGCCGTTCCTGCCAAGGTTCAGCGAAGTCCAGGTGTTCGAACCTGCCAGCCGCCGCTGGAACAACACCGCGTTGGTTGCCAGCGGCGAGCCCGCCGAACGTCACCACTCCCGAGAAGGTCACCGACCCGTCGTAGTTCACCAGGGTCCTGTCCGCAGAGTAGGTCATGTCGGGCGCAGCGAGCTGCTCGATCGACCACACCAGCCGGTACGAGCCCTTGTTGGGCGACGTGGCCTTGTCGCTGAACACGTCGAGGTAGTAGGTGCCGGCCGAGCTTGCCGGGTACCAGAACGACTCGGTCGACGTGCCCCGCGTCTGCGATGCGTTGGCGATGTGCGGCTCTGGGTTGGAGTCGAACACAGTGGTGCTGCCCGGCTTCCACAGCCACAGATCGAAGTCGGTGCCGGCGGTCGCCGTCATCTCCACGGTGAGTTTCTGGTTGTAGTCCAGCGGCACCGATAGGACGTCGTCCCAATCGTCGATGCCGGGCGTGTCGTCGAGCGAGCCAACCACGGGCGAGGCCGGTAGCGGCAGCCCTGGAATATCGGCGTTCGCCTCGGTGTAGAGCGGCCCCAGATCCACGGCAGCGGCAGCGCCAGGAGCGAGCAGACCGCACGCGATCACCAGTGCGGCCGCCCCCAGCGCCAACCGGCGCGAGGGGCTTCTCGGCAGGGTGTGCGAGCGACTCGACAACGCTACCTGACCGTCACGTACGTCGCGGCGCTCGTGGTCGCGGCGTGATAGCCGTCATCGGGGGTCGAGGCGACGAGCTTCCACTTGCCCGCGTAGGGCAGGATGATCGAGGTCGAGTACTTGGTGAAGGTGGAGTCCTTGTAGTAGTTGGTCGCGACCTTCCACACGCCGGCATCCGAGCGGTACGCGGTGATCTTCACGTGCTTCTGGCCGCTCGCGTGCCGAGGCTTGAGGTAGCCGTACACCGTGAAGGCGCGATTGTGATACCTGCGGCCCGAATAGACCCTTGGAGCGCCGAGCGAGACGCGTGACTTGACCGACACCGGCGGGCTGCTCTCGCCCCATCCGTAGTTGGGCTGGCTCGTGGGGCAGACGACCTTGAACAGCGTCCAGCGGTTCACCTTCGTGGCGAACGAGTACGACCCCGTGCTTGGGTCGGTGGTGGTGGTCAGCCTGCGCGTGTAGGTCTCGTAGGGATAGCTCACGGCCCAAAGCTCGACAGGAGCTCCCGTCATCGACGCATCGGTCGAGTCCTTGACCACGCCGCTCAGAGTGACCGTGCCGTCGTAGGCGACGGTGGAGGTCGAGGCGCGCAGTGCGACCTTGGGAGCGAAATCACCGAGCGCGTACTGGAGCGTGTACTGATACGCGCTCGAGCTTGGCGCGTCGACCATGTAGACGTCGAGATAGTACCTGCCGTCCGCGGGCGCGACGAACTGCTTCTCGGTCAGCGGGTCGCTCAGCATGTCCGGGGAGCTGTAGGCCGCCTCCGCACGGGCGACCGGGGTGGCGGTATCGACACTGGTCGCGCTCGGAGTCGCGATCGGCCCGAAGAGATAGAGGTCGTAGTCTGTTCCGGCGGTCGGGTTGAACACCCTGGCCGAGAAGGTCTGCCCGGCCTGCAGATCGACCCAGTACACGTCGTCGACGTCGGTGCTCCGGTTGAGCGTCCCGACTACAGGCGGAGAGGAAGGCACGCCGAGCAGATCATCGGCCGTCGAGATGTCCCCGTTTCCGTCGAGATCGTTCGCGACGGCGGTGAGTGTCTTGATCGAACCTGTCTCCGCGTGGGCTGCACGCGGTCTGCGCGGCTCGGCGCCTGCCGAAGCGGGAATGGCCAGCGCGACGACGAGCGCTGCGAGCACGAGCACGCGGATCCAACGACCGGTGAGTTGGCGCATCAGCGAGACTCCCTTGGGTGGGGCTGACGTTCGCCGCCGAGTATACGCGCCGCAGAAGAAAGCCGACGTGCGCCGAGCGCCGCCGTAGCGCGCCCGTAAACTGCTAGAACGTGTCGAGAACGGGCGTGCCGATGCCCACGACCACCCCTGCAACGGTGTTTGGCGAGCCCTTCTCGCCCACAAGGTCGACCCGCGTCTCGGCGGCGTTCTTGCGTGCCTCGATGTAGTAGCCGGGCATGCCCTGCGTCAGGAGGCTGGTGTCGGTGATCTCCCAGCCCCGCCGCTCGTAGGCCTCGATGTACCAGTCGCGCACCGTGCCCGGATCGTGCGCGACCTCGACCTTGTAGCCCCATATGTCCGGCCCTTGGTCCTTCCCAAGTACCGCCTGCCCAGCCGGAACGGGGATCTCGAGCGGGAAGCTCGGGCCGAGCTGCTCGCGTTTGTCCTCGAGCGACATCTGCCCGATCAACTCGAACGCACTGGGGGACGCTTGGGCGGCGGGCTGCTCGGCAGGTGGGACCTGCTCGCTGGCGGGTGGTTGCACCGACTGCTGCTGTGGCGAGCAGCCGACGACGGTGGTGGCGATGGCCCCGGCCAAAGCCGCTAGAACGAGCATGCGGATCGTGCGCTCCACGTGACGACTCCTTTTCGGGCGGCGCGCCTGTGCGATGACGGGAGATACGCCGCGGCGATACAGTAGAGCACTAACGCCCCGTCGAACAACCGCGAAGGCCGGTCGCCACACGATGCACCAACCCAAGCTGGACTTCCGCGCGCGTGTTTCGGCGGTGGACCCGTCCGCAGCCCTGTCAACACGCGTGCAACAGGTCATGCTCAACGTCGGCCGCCGGTGCACGTTGGCGTGTACGCACTGTCACCTATCGTGTTCGCCTGAGTGCGTCGAGTCGATGGACTCGTCGACCATGCACGCCGCCGTCGAGCTGATCGAGCGCCTGTCACCCGAACTGGTCGACGTGACGGGCGGCTCACCCGAGCTATGGCCGCACCTGCGCGAACTCATCGACCTGCTGCAGGTGCGATGGAAAGGTGGCACACCCGGGTGTGCCGACGAGCCGGAGCGCGCGATCAGGATGCGCACAAACCTCGTCGCACTCGACAGCCTCGAGGCCCACGGGCTCGACGAGTTTCTTGCGGATCGCCGCGTCGAGCTGCTCGCATCGATGCCGGGCACCTCGGCGTCCGAAGTCGGCGCCCAGCGCGGTGACGTGTTCGCTCAGTGTCTGACGGTGCTGCAGCGGCTGTCGGCGCTCGGGTATGGCGAGCCGCACGGGCCGGTGCTCGAGGTCGCGTACAACCCGCCAGCCGGAGGACAGTCTCCTGCCGAGGTGGAGCTGGAGCGTCGTTTCGAGAAGCGTTTCTCGGCAGCGGGCGTGCGGATAGGCCGCGTGCGTGTGATCTCCAACGTTCCAGTGGGCCGGTTCGGCAAAGCGCTGTCGCGCGGCGGCATCCGTGCTGCCTACATCCACCGGCTTGCCGACCGCTTCAACCCGCTGACCGTGGGCGACCTGGAGTGCCGCAGCACCATCGAAGTCGCGTGGGACGGGCGCCTGTACGACTGCGACTTCAACCTGGGCGCCGGGTTGCCGGTGGTCGACGGGCCGCGCACCGTGCGCGAGGCACTCGACGACCCCGACGCGCTCGTGGGCCGCCGCCTCGCGTTCGCGCGCCACTGCTTCGCGTGTACCGCCGGTGCGGGCAGCGGTTGAAGCGGCCGTCACCGGCCCCGTGGGGCCGCCGAGACGGACGTCGCGTGAGCCGATCTCGCGCCACCATCGTGATGCTGACCCGCTTCCCGCGAGTCGGTGAGGTGAAGACCCGCATCGCCGCGACACTGGGAGCCGAGGCCGCGACGGAGCTACACGACCGCATGGCGCGCCACACGCTGCGCCGCCTGCTCGCGCTACAGGCGTGCGGCGAGGCGCGGGCGGAGGTTCGGGCGGATGCGGCGTTCGCGGGCGTGGTGCGCGAGTGGCTCGGCAAAGGCCCGGCGATCCACTATCAGGGCGAGGGTGACCTGGGGCGCAAGCTCACTATCGCATTCGCGAACAACTTCGGCGGGCGGACCGAGAAGGTCGTGATCGTGGGTGCGGACTGTCCTGCGATGGGTACGCGCCATCTCCGCGATGCGCTCGCTGCACTCGAGCGGACCGATTGCGTCTTGGGACCGGCAACCGACGGCGGCTACTACCTGGTGGGGCTGCGGCGCTCGGCGTACCGCGAAGCGCTGGGACCGCTCTTCTCGGAGATGCCATGGGGAAGCACAGAGGTCCTCGTTCAGACGCAGAACGCCGCGGCGAACGCAGGACTCACCGTGACGCTGCTCGAGGAGCTGCCCGATGTCGATCTGCCCGAGGACGTCCCCGCCGCCGAGGCGCTGCTGGCTGCCGAGAAGGTGGGGCGCGACGCGCGCATCAGCGTGGTGGTTCCGGCGCTCGATGACGGAAGCCTGGTGGGTGCGGCGGTGCGCAGCGCGTTTGCGGGCGGCGCGACCGAGGTGATAGTCGCTGATGGCGGGTCGGACGACGACACCGCCGCACAGGCGAGCGCCGCGGGTGCCGGTGTGATCTTGGCCGATCGGGGCCGGGCGCGACAGATGAATGCGGGCGCTGCGGGGGCGACCGGTGAGGTGCTGTGCTTCCTGCATGCGGACACGGTGCTGCCGCACGGCTGGGCCGATGCGGTGCGCGACGCGCTCGCGGTCGACGGCGTCGTTGCCGCCGCCTTCGACTTCGCTGTCCCTCGCGAGGCACGGCACTCGGCGGTAGTGCAGGCCGGCGGGACGATGCGGTGGCGGCTGACTGGCACGCCCTACGGCGACCAGGCGATCTGCGTGCCGCGTCAGGTGTTCGAGGCGCTTGGCGGCTTCCCCGACATCCCGGTGATGGAAGACCTCGAGTTCGCCGCCCGCCTCAAGCGGTTCGGCCGGATCGAGCGCATCCCGCTGCCAGCGGTGAGCTCGGCCCGCGTGTGGGAGCAGTACGGGCTCGTGCGCCCGACGCTGGTCAACGCGACCGGGATCGCCGCGTACCGGCTAGGGGTGTCGCCACAGCGCATCGCCGAGTGGCGGCGCCGCATCGCCGCCCGGTAAGAACAGCCATGACGCTCGACCGGACCCGTTGTCGACCACGTCCGCGACTGCACCTGTCCCCAAAGGGCATACATCTGGTGTGACCCCCCTGCCCGACACACCCGCCCCGCTGGCCGAGTGGCTTCTCGGCGAGCTGAGGGCACGCGCGAATCCCGACAACGTCGCCGGGATGGCGCGCTTCGGCATCAGCAGCGAAGGCACGCTGGGCGTCACAGTGGCCGACGTTCGGGCCCTGGCGCGCGACGCGAAGCGGTCGCTCGGACGAGACAAACCCGCGCACCTCGAACTCGCGAAGTTGCTATGGGCGAGCGGCGTGCACGAGGCGCGCATCATGGCCGCGGTGCTGTCTCCTCCCAAGCTCGTGACGCGCGAACTCGCCGAGAGCTGGGTGCTCGACCTGGACAGCTGGGACACGTGCGACCAGTTGTGCGGCAACGTGCTGTGGGCGACCGAGTTCGCATGGGAGTTGCCCGCCGCGTGGGCCGCTCGGCCCGAGACGTTCGTGAAACGCGCCGGCTTCGTGGTGATCACGCAGCTCGCCGGCAAGGACAAGGCCACGCCGGACGAGGCGTTCGCGCCGATGCTCGAGCTCGTGGCGGAGCACTGTACCGACGAGCGCAACGACGTGAAGAAGGGTGTGAACTGGGCGCTGCGGGCGGTGGGCAAGCGCTCCCCCGGCTGTCACGCGATGGCGGTGGAGTGTGGCGAGCGGATCCTGGCCGAGCACCCGACGTCGCGCTCGGCGCGCTGGATCGCCCGCGACGCCTTGCGCGAGCTGCGTAGCGAAGCGGTTCGGAGACGGCTGGGGCTTGTCGAGGAATGACGACCCAGGCGCGGAGGCGCTAGAAGGTATTCGCTCTCCACAGTCGTATCGAGTGTGTGGTGGGGTACTGCATCTGCGATCGATCGTCAGGGCGGAGGACGGATGGAGCTGCACTTCGGCCCGTTGCAGGCAGCGATGATCGGGCTTGCCATCCTGATGCTGGCGGCGTGCATATGGGCGCTGCTCTCGGCCAATCAGTACGTGCGGTTCGCCGTCTCGGGCGAACAGCCGCCCCGCTCGCTCGCTACGAAGACCGGGCTTGCTTTGGGGATGATCGCGGTCGTGGGCGTGCTGATGTACCTGCTGGCCGCATCGGCTTCGTAGCGCGCCTCCCGGCACGCGCAAGAATCGGGTCGTGCGCACACGGCGCATCGTGTTAGCGTCATCTCCGGAAGGAACCGGAGGACGGCCGATGGCGGAATCAGACTACGAGCGCGTGAAGAGGGCGATTCTGTTCATCGCCGAGAGCGCACCCGATCAGCCCTCGCTCGACGACGTAGCGGCGCACGTGGGGCTGAGCCCCTACCATCTTCAGCGACTCTTTCGCAGGTGGGCTGGTGTGAGCCCCAAGCGCTTCCTCCAGCATCTCAACGCGACTGAGGCGAAGCGGCTCCTGCGCGACTCCACGCCCGTCCTCGACACCGCATTCGCGGTAGGGCTCAGCGGGTCAGGCCGCCTTCACGACCTCATGGTCACGACACAGGCGGTGACCCCGGGCGAGTACGCGCGCCGCGGCGACGGGCTCACGATCCGATACGGAGTCCACGGCACGCCGTTCGGCGCGTGTCTGATCGGCGTGACCGACCGAGGGATCTGTGCGTTACGCTTCACGGACGAGCCCGATGCCGCCAACGCGATCGCCGAGCTGAAGGCGGAGTGGAGCCGCGCGACGCTCGTGCGTGACGATCGCGAGACAGCCGGCGTCATCGAAGCGGTCTTCGGCGCTTCGCACCCGGAGCAGCCGCTTCCCCTGCTGCTGCGGGGCACCAACTTCCAGCTCAAGGTGTGGGAGGGCTTGCTCCGCATCCCCGAGCAGTGCGTCATCTCGTACGGCGATCTCGCCGAGCGTGTCGGCGTGCCAAGCGCCACGCGCGCCGTCGCGAGCGCTGTAGGCGCGAACCCCGTGGCCTTCGTCATCCCCTGCCACCGGGTGCTGCGGTCCACTGGCGCCCTCGGCGGCTACCGCTGGGGAGTGGATCGCAAGGCGGTCATGCTGGCGCGCGAGATCGCTACGAGCGGCAATGGCGAGCCCAAGGCGGCGGGGCGGTCCGCATGACGTATGTGGCGCTGCTTCGCGGCATCAACGTGGGCGGGAACCGCAAGGTCGAGATGAAGCGGCTCAAGGCCACGTTCGAGCGCGCCGGCTTCGCCGACGTCCGCACCTACATCAACTCGGGCAACGTGATCTTCGGCAGTGAGTCGACCGACGCAGCGAGCACTCGTGAAGACGCTTGAGGCGGCGATCGAGTCCGACTTCGGCTTCCCGGTGAAGGTTCTCTTGCGCGATGCTGAGAGCATCCGCGCGCTTGTCGATGCGCTACCCGACGACTGGGTGAACGACGAGAGCGCCAAGTGCGACGTCATGTTCCTGGCCGAGGAGATCGACAGCCCGGACATTCTCGACCGGCTCACCATCAAGCCCGAGATCGACGAGGTGCGCTACGTTCCCGGGGCGGTGCTGTGGCGCGTGGAGCGGCCCAACGCGACCCGCAGCGGAATGCTGAAGCTCGTGGGCACGGAACTGTACGCGCAGATGACGGTCGGAACTGCAACACCGCACGGAAGCTGGGTGCGCTCGTGCGTAGCGATGCGCTGCCGCAGCCGGATCTTGCCGCTACGATCGGCGCGGAGTAGCTAGCGGCGTAGCGTCGCCACTATCCGCGCCGGTTGCGAGAGTAGCGCGAGCGCGTCGAGTATCGAGGTCGTGACGATGTCCGCCGAGGCGAGCAGCGGGCCCGCCGCGCCCTCGGCGCCGATGACCGCGATCCCCAGCGCGGCGGCACGCACCATCTCGACATCGTTCGCGCCGTTGCCGATCGCGACGACCCGCTCGGAGCCCAAAGACTCGACCAGTGCGAGCTTCTGCGCGGCCTCGTCGCCCGATTCGATGACCCGCACCTCGATACCCAGCGCCTCACGCAGACGGGCGGCGGTGCCGTGGGTATCGGCGGTGATGGCGACCACATGGAGGGTGGCCGCGAGCGCTTCGACGGCCTCGACGACGCCAGCCACGAGCGCACCGCCGGCCGCGATCGTGCCGTTGACGTCGAGCACGAGGTGCTCGAGTGAGAGTGGTCCCTGACCCGGAACGACCACGTCGATCACCGGCGCGCCTCCGCCCGCTTAAGGGCGGCACCGCGCCGGCACGCGGTACCGTACCAAACACCATAAACCCTCAAAGCGCATTTGTGCGCACTCTTATTCATAATGAAGCGCCGTGACGATATCTAGCCGCGCGGCGGTTCGAGACGGAATGATCGCGGCGACGAGCGAGAACGAGAACCCTACGACGACTCCCGCGATGATGCCGCCGGTCGGGAAGAAGTAGGGCATCTTGAAGCCGATGTTGTTCATCGCGAGCACCATCGCCCAGCTCAGAGCGATGCCCGAGATCACTCCGAACGTCACGCCTACGCTCGCCAGCAACAGTGCCTCGGCCATGACCATGCGCCGGATCTGACCGCGCGTGGACCCCACGGCTCTCAGCATCCCTATCTCACGCGTGCGCGCGATGACGCTCATCGCGAGGTTGTTGAGCAGCGCCAGCAGGGTGGGAATCGCGAGTATGACCACGAGTCCGTACAGCCCAACCATCGAAGTGTCGAGCGTCTGCTTCTGCGTGTCGACGAAGGACAGGGTGTCGTACAGCGTCAGCTGCGGGTACGCGACGACGAGCCGATTCAGGTCCCGTTTGACCTGCACGGGATCGGCGCCCGGCGACATGCTGATCATGACCGCCGCGTTGTTCTCGGTGCCGAAGTCCTCCTTCATGCGCTCCTGGGAGATGTAGACCGTTGCGAGCTTGGCGTTGAGGTAGTCCGAGCCGATCGCGATGACCTCGTAGGTCTTCTCGCCGTTGACGGTGGTGACGCTCACCTTCTGACCTACCTCGAGCCCGCTCTGCGCCGCGAAGACACCGTTGGCGATGAGCCCTCGGCCATCCTGCAACCTCGCGATGTCCGAGGTCTGCCCGCCCTCCGAGAACTCGAACGTCGCCACTCGCGGGTACTCGACCGGGTCGATGCCGATGATCTGCGCGGGCTTGTCGTCGACGCGCCCTTGCGTGGTGCGCAGAGTGGTGGCCGTATCGACGCCGGGTGTGTTGCGCATGTCGGTCACGAGCTGGTCGCTGGCGCCGGCATTGCCTCCTGCCAGTATCAGGTTGGTGGGAATGACCACGAAGTCCGCGCCCGCCACGCTCTTCTCCACGTAGGTGAGAAAGCCACCGAAGAGCGACGACATCACGCCCATCAGCGCGATGATGATGGCGAGCGAGATCATGACAGCGGCCGCGGTCGTGGCCGCGCGCGAAGGCTGGCGCTGCATGTTCGAGCGGGCTATCTCGCCCTCGGTGCGGAAGATGAGGTCGACCACACGGGCGAAGATGCTGCTGATGGGCGCGACCATCTCGGGCGCGACGAGGATAAGGCCCACGAGCACGCCCACCGAGCCGGCACCCACCGCGGTGGGATTGCGCGTGAGCATCGCAGCCGCGCTCGCGATCAGAATGCCCACGCCGACCCACGCGCTTCGGCCACGCTGACGCTCCTCGACCTCGCCGATCTGGGGCCGGAGCGCATCGAGCGGCGTCATGCGCGACGCAGCGAGCGCTGGCGAGAGCGCACCCAGCACCGTTACGCCGATACCCAGCACGACCGCAGTGACGAGCGACGATCCGGTGAAGACCGGCGCCCCGAGCGTCATGTTGACGAGTCGCCCGACATACGCACTCATCGCCTTCATGAGCCCGATCGCCATGAGCGCGCCCAGCGCCAGGCCCGCAGCCGTACCCAGCACGCCCTGGATCAGCGACTCGGCGAGGAAGATCCCCAGTATCGTGCGACGCCGAGCGCCCACCGCCCGCAGCATCCCGATGTCGTGGCGACGCTCGGCCACCACGGTGCGGAAGGTGTTGAGGATGATGAAGCCGCCCATCGCGAGCGCGAAGACACCGAACATGTTGAAGATGAACGCCGAGACCTGCAGCGACGCGAGCAGCGAGCTGCCGGCCTCGATCGCGCCCACGATGTAGTCTTCGCCCAGCTTGCGACGGACGCGCGCCTCAACCGCGGCGCGGTCCACGCCGTTGGCGAACGTCGCCTCAACCTCGCTGACGCGACTGCCCTCGTCGAAGAGGCGTTGCGCATCCGGTAGCGTCACGTACGCCTCTTGCGTACCCGCCGAGGAGACCGTGTCGAGGATTCCGATGACCGGAGCCTCTGCATGCCGCGCGACGTGGGGATCTCCACGAAGCTGCCCACGCGCACGTTGAGTTGCTCGGCAAGCGTCTTGCCCAGCGCGGTCACTCCACTGTCGCCCGAAGAGAGCATGTTGCCCGCCGCGACGGGGTACTCGCGGACCCTCTGCGCGCTGCGCGGCTCGATGCCAACGACCTGGATGTTGGTGGCCGCCGAGTCTCTCGGCATTCCCACAAGGCGTCGCAGCACCGGAGACGCCGCCTTCACGCCCTCGACGCTCGCGACCTTGTCGGCGATCGACTCGTCGAAGGTCGAGCCGCTCGCGTTGGTTATGGCCAGGTCCACCTGACCAGCGGTGGCAAACAGCGTACGGGTGAAGGACTCCGAGATCGTGGGAAGGAGCGAGCCCAGCCCGAAGATCACCGAGACCCCGAAGACGACAGCGAGCGTGGTGAGCAACGTGCGGAGCTTGCGGCCCCACAGGTAGCGCCACGCCAGTGTCAGCGAAAGCCTCACAACAGCCCGACCGCCTCGATGACTGAGCGCGCCTCGTCGGCGTCGGTGATCTTGCGGTCGTCGACGATCCCGCCGTCCTGCATGAAGACGATGCGGTGCGCGTGAGCGGCGATGCGTGGGTCGTGCGTGACCATGAGGATCGCGCGGCCCCACTCGCCGGCCGCCTGAGTGAGCAACCCCGCCATCTCCTCGCTCGAGCGGCTGTCGAGGTTGCCGGTGGGCTCGTCGGCGAGCAGAAGAGCCGGCTCGGTGACGAGAGCGCGCGCCACCGCGACCCGCTGCTGCTGGCCGCCGGAAAGCTGGTCCGGCCTGTTGCGCATGCGGTCTCCCAGACCCACTCTCACGAGCCACTCCTCGGCACGCTTGTGGGACTCGGCGGTCGGGACACCGTCGAGAGTGAGCGGCAATGCCGCGTTCTCGGTGGCGTTGAGCACCGGGATCAGGTTGAAGAACTGGAACACGAAACCGAAGCGGCGCCGTCGCAGCATGGTGAGCTCGTCGTCGGTCATGCCCGAGACGGCCACCCCATCGATCTCGATCTCACCTTCGGTTGGCGTGTCCAGCCCGCCGAGCAGGTTGAGCAGCGTGGACTTGCCGCAGCCGCTGGGACCCATGACGGCAACGAACTCGCCGGCGTTCACAGCGAGATCGACGTGATCGAGCGCGATGACCTCGGTGGTACCGCTGCCGTAGACCTTGGTCAGCCCCTTGGCCTCGACGATCGCCATTCGCGCGTCTCCTCATCCCAGGTGCACGCGGCGGCTTACGCCAACTCGCCGGTCCGAGTGCGCGATCCACTCCATCGATGACGTCTAGATTCTACGCTCGCCCTCGGCGCCGCGCTTGCCACGGCCAGCGACCATCGATCTCGACCTCGAGCGACCACGACAGGAAGGTCCGAATCACCACGAGCAGACCCAGCACCAGCAGGTTGTCGATGGTGGGCTCGACCGCGACGGTCCGGATGATGTCGGCAGCCACCAGGATCTCCAAGCCCAGCAGCACGCTGCGTCCGAACGTGGCGCGCATCTCTTCGTAGCCCCGGCGGTATCCTTCGCGGCGCGTGACGACGATCGCCCGCACGAGCGAGACCACGAAGCCACCCACGATCACCGCCACACCGAGCAGCTCGAACGCGTGAGACGTGGTCTCCATGAACTGCGTGAACTGGCTGAACTGGGTGACTCCGCTCACCTGTCGCCTCCTCGGGCACTCCGCTCTTCAGTGGATACCCCGTTCGAGGCGCGGGCCAGACCCTCGGCGCGGCCGGGCGCGTGCCTGCGGCTACCAGAGCCGGTACTCCCCGTCTCGCTCCTCGACCGCCAGCGTGAGGCCGAACAGGTCCGATAGGCGCTCGGCGGTCAGCAAGCTCGGTCTTGGGACCGTCGGCCACGATACCCGCGTCGCGCATCAGCACGACCCGGCCGACTTGGCGCACCACATCCTCGATGTGGTGCGTGACCAGCACCAAGGTGCGGCCGCCTTCGGCAAGCTCGCGCATCGCCTGCCGCAGATGCCACGCGGCCGTGGGGTCGAGCCCCGCCGAAGGTTCGTCGAGCACGAGAACGGCCGGGTCGTGCACGAGCGAGCGGGCTATGAGCGCGCGGCGTGCCTCGCCCGTAGACAGCGTCATGATGTCGCGCTCGGCGAGCTCGGCGATGCCCATGTCGGCCATCGCGTTCTCGGCGACGCGAACGTCGGCCTCGGTCACCGAGCTGCGAAGGTGAGGCGGCACTCCCAGCGCACCGAAACGCCCGCCAAGCACCACCTCGGCGACGGGCAGATGCACCCGTATCGTCTCCTGCCACGCGCTCGAAACCACGCCGAGCAGTCTGCGGGCCTGCGCGAGCTCGATGCGAGGCTGACCGCGGAAGAGCACTGGATAGGGATCGGCCCACAAGGGGTGAACCTCGCGCGTGAGCAGGCCGATCAGCGTGGACTTCCCAGCTCCGTTGGGCCCGAGGATCGCGAGGTGCTCGCCCTGCCGCACGACGAAATCATCGACGTGAAGGATCGTGCGCCCATCGCGCACCACGCTCGCGCCACGGACGCGCATGAGCTCTTCGGCGGGTTTCACCACGTACTCTCTGTCCTCCCCGGCTTACACGCGCGTGGTCGAAGGACAGCGTAACGCACCGGCGCCCCGCCGGAGCGAGGCGCCGCAAGGATGCGTTCCGGCCGATCTAGTTGTGCGAGTGGCGAACGAACGGCATGAAGTCCCCGCGCATGTCGCGGAAGATCTGCATGCGCGCCACCGGATCGAGCTCGGCCAGCTGCGCACGGATGCCCTCCTCCGCATCGCTGATGCGTGCTCCTCGGCGGTGCACAGCACCCGTGCCGAGAAGCGCCGCCCCTGCCGCGATAAGCGCGATGGGCAGCATCAGCGCCAGAAACGTCCGGCGCCCTCTCGTGAACTGGGTCACCCCGAACGCGATACCGCCGCTCACGAGGGTCCACCCCGCAGCGCTGGTCACGAAGTCGCGGTCCACGTTGTCCTGAAAGCGCTCGCGAAGCTCGGCGGCGCGCTCCATGAGTTCTTCTCGGCGAGCAACGATATCGTCGCGTCGAGCCATCATGTCTTCTCTGGTGATCATCTCAAGCACCTCCTTCCTCAGGGTACGTACCCGACACGAAGCGGCGGCGAGCCGAAATCGGCACGCTATACTCACTGAACCCTCGCGTGCCCCGATACCCCGAAGAGTGGGAACCACAGGTCGTGACCGAGCCCACCGATACCCCGCGCCAGCCGCAGCTCAGCGAACGCTTCAGCGTGCCAGGGGCGGAGATCCTCTCCCAGGACACCTGGGCGGACGAACCCGAGACCTGCCCGAACTGCGGCGGCGCCGTCGACGCAGGCCGGGCTCAGTGCCCGGGCTGCGGGCAGTGGCTCGAGCGGTGCGGCAGAACGTGCGCCAGCTGCGCGTCACCGCGCTGTGTCGGCGACGGACGCGCGAGCGGCTCCGAGTAGCCGGGCGCAGGGGGCAGACGCATGCGTGTGGACGACATCAAGATCAGCGCTGAAGACTCCCGGGTGGAGCTGAGCGCGCGCATCACGTCGGCGGGGGCCGAGGAGCCGTTCCGACTGTGGTACCGCTTCCCCGCCGAGTACCGCCGCCACCTGCGAGCGTCCGGCAGCCCGTTTCTCGCGGCGATGCTCATGCCCGCGATGGCGCTGGGTGAGCCGCTCGAGATCGGCGGGGCGGTCTCGGCGAAGCTTCTCCAACAGAGCACGAGGCTCCAAGACATCTTCCACTCGTGGTGGCCGAAGCTGTCCACCATCGAGGTTCGCGCCTCCTCGGTGGAGCGAGCGCCGTTGTGGCGCTTGGGTCGCCGTCCCTCGGCGTGCTTCTTCTCTCTGGGCGCCGATTCGTACTACACGCTGCTCGAGAACCTGGACGGCGCTGTCTACGGCACCTCCGCCATATCCACTCTGCTCTACGTGGGTGGCTTCGACATCCGCCTGAGTAACGAGAAGCTGCTCGCCGAGGTCGACTCGGCGTTGGACGACGCAGGCCGGGAGACCGGCACCAAGGTGCTGCGGATCGACACCAACCTTCGCGACTTCACCGACAAGCTCGTGTCGTGGAACGAGTACCACGGCAGCGCGATGGCGAGCGTGGGAATCGCACTGGAGCGGGCGTTCGACTCGCTCTACATAGCGTCCTCGTGGAGCTACGTCGACCTGGCGCCGTGGGGGAGCCACCCGGTCCCCGATCCCCTGTGGTCCACGTCGCGTCTGGAGTTCATCCACGATGGCTGCAAGTTCAGCCGCGCCCAGAAGATCAGCCGCATCGCTCACGTCCCGGTAGTGCAGCGCACACTGCGAACCTGCTGGGAGAACCGCGGGAACCGCTACAACTGCGGCACGTGCGAGAAGTGCCTTCGGACGATGGCGGTGCTCAGCGGTCTTGGCGTGCTCGAGCAGTTCGCCACGTTCCCCGACACCATGCCGCTCGAAGCGCTCGTGGACGTGAACTGG
The DNA here is from genome assembly GCA_963726325.1 of uncultured Actinomycetes bacterium. Classification (GTDB taxonomy): domain Bacteria; phylum Actinomycetota; class Coriobacteriia; order Anaerosomatales; family PHET01; genus CAVPCY01. Next base: position 356,269 of record CAVSCA010000006.1, read on the forward strand.
GCCGATCGAAACGTGCGCCGCTACTTCGAACTCGTCCTTGATGAGATCCCGGACTCGCTCGAAAACCGGGAGCTGCGAGATGCGATACAGCGCCAGCTTCAACCCTACGGTACCGAGACCTAGCGGCCGCCACTGCTCGTTAGCAGGGCGATACGCGAGTCCGCGGTCGTCTCGATTCAGGTCGAAGCAGCACGGCCAGCCGATGGGCCGACGCCTGCTCCTCGGTGGCCTCTTGGTAGGCGCTGCGCCACCGGGGCGGCGAGGTTCGAAGCCTGTCCCAGTAGGGCCTCAGCTGCCTGGCGGACCACCCGGCCTGATCGGCCATGCGCGAGACGAACTCGGATTCGAGGTCGGCCGTGTAGCGCTTCGTGCCGCCCACTGGGATCATCTGCGGCGAGCGTCGCCACCGGGCGTAGCCGCCGTAGCTTCCGGTGATCTGCCCGACGTAGGCCGGCGCGGTGGTTTCCACGTACGCATAGCCGCTTCCCCGCATTCCCGGCCCGAGACACCGCACGCCCACGGCTGCGTGCGCCTGAGAATCGAACGCCCACACAGCGGTGTCGTACCCCTCGTGCACGAGCAGCGCAGCGAGCAAGACGCTCTTGTCGTCACACACCCCCGAGCCCATCGCGACCACCTCGATGGGTAGCCGCACCTCGCTGTCGACCGTGCCGTACGGTATCTCCTGAACGAACCGCGCGATCAACTCCACGTAGCCGTCGTCGTCGAGCCCCAGTTCCGCGCGTATGCCCCCCAACCGATCCGCGATCTGCACGATCGTGCCGCTGCGGCTCATCGTCTCGACCAGTTGTCGAACGTAGGCCTCGCGCACGGGACCGACACTCGAGAAGACCCGAGACGTGTCCAACCCGCGTGCGGTCGCGAGTTCGACCGGGTCGATGGCTATCCGCAAGAAACGCGTCCTACCCCGGAATCGAAAGTGCATCACCGCCTGTGTCGACGCGCCCGCAGACGGCTCGGACGCGAAGGCCTGAGAGCGCGCGGTGAAGGTGGCAAGCCTCGTGACCGACACCGCCGAGGTGGCAACGACCAGGAGCGCTACCACGCTCGCGACGAGAAGCGCCGTCGTCGAGAACGGACGCAACAGCAGGTGTCTTCGCAGTCGTGCGGCCATGGTGAACCAATCGCGAGCGAACGGTGTGCCCACGGGCGTTGTTGCTACCTGAGATGTTCATACCACGCAATCGCAGAGGAGGGGTTGACCCTCACGATACGTCAGGGTTTACGCTCCCCGAGAAGGAGGTGGGCGCGATGGCCTACACAGTCGGCGAAGTCGCCAAGCTCGCTCACGTCAGCGTGCGCACCTTGCACCACTACGACCACGTGGGCATCGTGCGCCCATCGGACCGCACCGACGCAGGCTATCGGCTCTACACCGACGCGGACCTCGCCACACTTCAGCAGGCGCTGTTCTACAAGGAGCTCGGCTTCGGGCTCGAGGAGATCCGCGAGATGCTTTCCGACCCCGCGTTCGACCGCCGAGAAGCCCTTCTCGCTCAGCGCGAGATGGTGACCGCCCAAGCCCGGCGGTTCGAAGCGATGCTCGGGCTGATAGACAGAACGCTCATCTCGCTCGAAGGAGGAGTACGCATGACGAAGGAAGAGATGTTCGAGGTCTTCGGCGACTTCGACCCGTCGGAATACGAGGAAGAAGTCCAGCAGCGCTGGGGCGATACCGACGCCTACAAGGTCTCCGCTCGCCGCACGAAGCTACACGCAAGCAAGACTGGGAGCGCTACAAGGCCGAGAGCGAGGCGAACGGCGCAGCGATGATCGCGGCTGTTCGACGAGGGCGTGGCCCGCGACGACGCGCGCGCGATGGACGTCGCCGAAGAGGCTCGCCTGCTCATCGACAAGTGGTTCTACCCGCTCTCGCGCCAGATGCACGTCGGCCTGGGCGAGATGTACGTTGCTGATCCGCGCTTCACGGCAACCTACGAGAAGCAGCGACCGGGCCTCGCGAAGTGGCTGCCACGACGCGATCCTCGCTAACTCCGCGCGCGACTGACCCGGCCTTCCCGCGCCCGGAACGCAGCCCGCAACGGCCCCGCTCCCGCGTGCTCGGAGGGGGTCGGCTCGTTTCTGTGACTTCCGTCACACTCGTGCTCAACTGTGACGGGCTGTGATTTGCGTCACAAACCGATCGGCTCGCCGACGCCGATACCCCGCGAATACGGATCGCATGTTGCGAACCGTCGTGGCTCGGGAGGTATCGGTGCGCAAGCGTTTCCTACTCACATTCGTAGCCGTTCTTGCACTTGCAGCAGTATTCGCACCCATCGCTTGCGCCACCGAGCCCGGCCTCGCTCAGCCACCCGCGCCCGATGCCGAACTGGTCAGCCGAGAAGTGGCCACCGGTGTCGCGGCTGCACGCACCGTGCTCCAGACCGTCGAGAGCGTCCACCTGGGCAGAAGCGCAACGGTGGTGACGGTGGCCGGTGACACGGGGCCACACGCGATCACCGTCGACTACAGCGAGATGGCGCGCGACCGGAAGGCCGCTGGCGCAGGCTACCTCGCTGGCGCATACGTACTGCTCGGAGCCGTCGCTCGCCTCACCCGGACGATGCGCCGCGCGTTCGGGCCTCTCGGCTAGGCGGACCCTACCCGCCGGCTGCGGACTGCACCGCCTTCACGTGATCCACGAGCCGCCGGTCGACCTGCATGATGTGCTCGGCGAGCCATTCCTGCATGAGCTCGACCAACTCGCACACTGCGGCGTCTTGACCGCTGCGGTGAGCGAGAACGAGCTGTCTCGTCCGCTCGGACAGCTTGAGATGCTCCCCCCGGTGAGAGCGCGTCAGGTCTTCCGAGTAGCCGTAGTGGGCCATCAGACGTTCTTCCTCGGCGAAGTGAGTGGACACGTAGTCGCTCAATCGAACGAGGACCGCGGCGACCTGCTCAGGTTCGCAGCGCGCGTGTTGCACGTCGACGAACTCGTTGATCAGACCGATGATCGCCCGGTGCTGGTCATCGACGATCTGATGACCGGTGACCAGGCTCTCGTCCCACTCCATCACGACGGGCCCTCGCGTCACCGATCGGGCACGGGCTTGGGATACGGGAAGTTGCCGGCGCCCGGCCCGCCTGTCGAGATCCAGATCTCCACTACGGTGCCTGCGGGCTCGATAGCCTCGGGTGCAGGATCTTGGTAGTACACCCTCCCCCTGCCCGGACCGGTAGTGACAGGTCCGTGCCGTACGCGAGCGCGGTAGCCGGCTGCGCTCAACTTCGCAACGGCGTTGGCCTCTGTGAGGGCTTGAACCATCGGCACGCTCTGAGCGACGTAGAGCGAGCCCGGCTCGGCCGGCTCGCTCAGTGTCGAGCCCGAATCGATCTCGTCCTCTGTGAGCGAGTATCCGTATGCGGGCGATGTCCCTTCAGCTCCGCCGTCCTGAAGCGCGCTGCCGATGCGCACAGCCAGCGCGAAGTCGATCTCCGACCCCTTCATGACCCGGACGCCACCGTAGGGGCCTTGGTCCGCCACACGTCCGGGCCGCTGCTGGCGGGACCGCACCTCGGACACGGTACCCGTCATGAGCGAGGCCTCGCGAAGCACGCGGCGCGCTTGCGCCTCGGACAGCCCGGTCAGATTCGGTACGACGGTGGTTTGCGTGAGGATCCACCACAGCACGATGAGGGCGACCACGACGGCGAGCAGGATGGCACCGCTACGCTTGCGGCGCTCCTCGTCTCGATCGACGTCAGTGGGTTGGACCGGCGTCTGTGTGTCGGCGGCAGTATCGATGTCCATCCCGGTGTCCCTGGTCGCAACGGCCGCGAGCGCGCGTTGATCGGCCCTCGACCGTGCATATCTTGCTTAAGGATACATCGGATGGAGCCGCGCGTCGCGGGATAACGCGTACTTCGGCAACTTGCGTCCTCGGCTGAAGCCCCGCGCGCCCGCGTGCGCTTCGTTCACCGCCTTCGCTTACGGCGTTCACTAGTCGTTCATAGCCCGCGCCCATCATCGGAAGAGTCAACGTGCAGACAAGCGCATCACGGACAGATGGAGGTAACCCATCATGAGAGGTAAGCCACTAGCGATCGGCCTCGCGGCCCTGATCCTCGGGCTCGCGCTGGGCAGCGTGGGCACAGCAACCGCCGCAACGGACTCCCCGCCCACCGCCGGCTCTGCGGCGGCCGCGTGCGGGCAACTCGGGCTACGACTGGGTGCGACGATGCGCGACTCCGGAGCGCGACTGGTCGACGTTGTCGCCAAGCTCACCGGCCAAAGCGCCGATGAGGTCCAGGCCGCTCGGACTGCGGGGTCGTCCTTCGCAAGCATCGCCAAGAAGAAGGGTGTCTCGGAAGATCAGGTCGTCGACGCGGCTCTCACAGCCCGCAAGGCGATACTCGATGCGAAGGTCAAGGACGGCACCATCACCCAGGCTCAAGCTGACACTGCCCTGAAGAACATGCAGTCGCGGCTGACCGAGCGCGTCTCGTCTACAGCGGCCGGCTGTGGCGGCACGGGCGGCGGTATGGGTCGCGGCGGCGGCAAGGGCGGGCGTGGTATGGGTCGCGGCGGCCGCGGCGGCTGCGGCGGAGCCTGCACCCAGCCGACAACCGTGCAGTAGAAACCCTCTGACGCACAGCCGGTGTGCGGGTCCGCCTCACGGGCCCGCACACTGGCGCGTGGCGCGGCCCCTTGGTGGGGCATACTCGGCACGTAGGGAGGAAGTGATGGAGATGCCGACGGTTCTGGTGGTGGACGACAACGAGAAGATCGTCGACGTCCTGTCCGAGTACCTGCGTGCAGACAGCTACCAGGTTCTTGCGGCTTACGACGGTACGACCGCGCTCGACCTGGCAAACAAGCAGCGTCCCGACCTCGCTCTGGTCGACGTGATGCTTCCCGGTATCGACGGGCTCGAGTTGACGCGTACGTTCCAGTCGCTCGGCATTCCCGTCATCCTCGTCACGGCACGTGCGGATGAGGTGGACCGCCTCGTGGGCCTCGAGCTGGGCGCGGACGACTACGTCACCAAGCCCTTCAGCCCCCGAGAGGTCGTCGCACGGGTCAAAGCCGTGCTTCGCCGAGCGAACCGGAGCACGACCACGAGCGAGCGGATGCGCGTCGGGGACCTGACCGTCGACCCGGAGCGCCGAGAGGTGCTCGTCGGAGACACTTCGGTCGAGCTCACCCGGACCGAGTTCGACATTCTGTCGACCATGGTCGCTCACCCGGGGCGCGTCTACACGCGGCTGCAGCTCATGGAGGCGTCGAGCGACGACGCGTTCGAAGGCTATGAGCGCACCATCGACGCGCACATCAAGAACATCAGGCGCAAGCTTGGAGAGGATCCTCGCTCGCCCAGATACGTGCGCACCGTCTTCGGTGTGGGCTACAAGGTCGACGCATGATTCGCGGCGCGAGCGTCTTTTGGCAGGTCTTCCTGGCCGTGCTCGCAGTTGCGCTCGGTGCCGTGGCCCTACTCGGGGTGATCACCCGCTACGCGCTCGCCGCCGCGTTCGACGCGTACCTGCAGCAGCTCCCGTCCGGCGCCAACATGATGGGACGCCCGAGGATGGGCCTGCGGATCCTCGGCAGTGCCGAGCAGACCTTCATCGCAACGGTCGACCGCAGCGTCATGATCGGCGCGGTCATCGCCGTTCTCCTCTCCATCGCCGCCGCATACTTGGTGGCCAGAGCGCTGACGCGCCCTATTCGCCGGCTCGAGACTGCAGCGCTCGCGATAGCTGAGGGTGACTTCGATTCGCGTGTCGAGGTCTCCGGGCCCGAGGAGATCCTCGCGCTGGGCGACGCATTCAACCACATGGCCGACTCGCTGCACGAAGCCGAGGAGCTGCGCAAGCGGCTGGTTGCCGACGTCGCTCACGAGTTGCGCAATCCGATCGCTGCTGCGCGGGCCCAAGCAGAGGGCATGGCCGAGGGCGTGCTCGCCGCCGATGCGCCTCGGCTCGGTTCGCTCGTCGAGGACCTGGAGCACCTCTCCTTGCTCGTCGACGACTTGCAGGAGCTCTCGATCGCCGAGGCCGGGGGGCTCTCCTACGAGATGGTCTCCCTGGATCTGGCGCACTTGATCAGCCGCGAGGTGAACCGGGCTGCGCCAGCCGCGGCCCCGGCCGTCTCGCTGACCGCCACGGGCGTGGACTCCCCTGCCCTGGTCTCAGGGGACGAGCACCGGCTCTCAGAGGTGCTGCGCAACCTGCTCGCCAACGCTATGAGGCACACCCCGAGAGGAAGCATCCGAATCGATCTCGCCAAGGATGCACTCGCCTACCGTGTCAGCGTTGTCGACACCGGCGAGGGGATTCCGCCGGAGGATCTCGCCTACGTCTTCGAACGCTTCTACCGGGCCGACGCGGCCCGGGCGAACCACACGGGGGGCGCGGGGCTGGGACTCGCGATCTCGCGCAGGATCGTGCGCGACCACGGCGGCGACATGTTCGCCGAGCCCACGCCCGGGGGCGGCGCGACGGTGGGATTCACGCTGCCTGCAGCGGACTGAATCCGCGCCCCGAAGGGCGCCCAAGGCAACAACGGCCGACCGTCGCTACTTCGGTTCCCAGTAGCAGCGCTTCGGCGAGATGATGTCGCCGGACTTCTTGAGGGCGTCCATGGTCTTGTCCACGACCTTGCGGTCAAGACCGGTCATCTCGGCGATCTTGCCTGCGTTTAGGGGCTCTCCGGCCGACTTCATCGCCTCGAGCACCTGCGCCGTAGCATCCATCGAATCCCTCCTGACCGCAGTTGCACCGAGTCGGAAGGTACCCGGTTGCCGCGTGTTTCCACTGTCTGTAACGCTAGACTGTGCAGGGAGACGGGTGTACGGCGTCGAAGCAGATATCGGTCGGACGTGGTCCGCCGCTGCTCGCTCTCCCTTGGCGCCTGATGAGTACAGGCCAAGGGGCCGAGTCACGAGTTCGGATGTGTTTGGGGGAACCATGGGGCTGCTTGAGTTCAACGTGTGGCTCGACGCGGTGTTCACCGCGCTCTACGTGTTCGTGGTGGCGTTTCTGATACTCCACTTCGTGCTGTTCGTGGTGAAGGGGCGCTTCCGCCGTTCGTTCATCGAGGGGCACTGGCCGGAGCACGACTCTCGGCCGCCGGCGACACCCAAGGTGCTTCACGGCATACACATGGTGTCGATGATCATCTTGGGCTTCACCGGCATGTACCTGCGCTTCCCGTTCTTCTCGGGAGGCCGGGTGCAGATGCGGACGATCCACTACATCTTCATGATCATCGTCACCATCATCCTCGTCTGGCGCGTGCTCTACGCCTTCATGTCCAAGAAGAACGCCGACTACAAGGAGTTCGCCATCCGCAAGGTCGACCTGCAGTCGGCCCTGGGCGTGCTCGCGTACTACGGCTACTTCAGCGACAACAAGCCGCACGTGGCCAAGTACAACGTGCTCCAGAAGATGTCGTACATGCTCTTCTTGGTGATGATGGTCGCGCAGGCGTTCACGGGCTTCGCCCTTGTGAGGTACAACATCGATCTTCGGCATGAGTCCACGCGACCTGCTCATCGGGTGGAACCTCGGAGCGATCGTCGGCAGCCCGGCGCTCGCCTTGTGGATGGTGCGAACGGTGCACTACATCCTCAACTGGCTGTTCATCATCATGACCACGGTGCACTTCTATCTCGCCTTCAGCGTCGACATCCCGTGCGCGCTCGACTTCTTCGGTCTCAAGGAACTCGAGGTCGTGGAGGGCGGTCACGGGCACGGTTCCGAGGGGCACGAGTCTGACGGGCCCTCGTCACCGGGGCCGGCACTGGAGCCCAGCGCGTAGCTCCCGGCAGCTCGATAGCTTCTCCGCGGCCGTGCAGCACGGCGCCTGACTTGGCGAGCCTCGACATTACGACTTGGTGGCACTCGGCCGATGAGGGTGCGCATCGCCTCGTGAAGGCGTAGTCTGCCCGATGGTCCTGTAGTAGCTGCTCGGAAGGCTGGCGATCGATGGCGCGCGAGCGTTTGTCGTGGAAGTTCACCGTTGGTGCAGGAGTCCTGGTCGCTCTGTTCTTCGGGGCGCTGCTTCTGGCCGGCTTCGACTTCGTATGGACTGAGTACCGCTGGTTCTCGAGCGTCGGCCGCCAGGGCGTGCTGGTCACCCGCGTGCTCTCACAGCTCGGCGTGTGGCTCGTGTGCACGGCGATCGCCACCGCGGTCTTCTACGCGACTGCGCGGTACTGCGGACGCATCACGGGCAGAACCAAGCGCTTCAACGGGCTCGCGTTTGCCGGATCGCTGTTCGTAGGCGGAGCGGCCAGCATCAACATGTCGCAGAACTGGATGACCTTCCGGCTCGCCATCGCGCAGTCCCCCTTCGGCGTGGTGGATCCGCAGTTCGGCAAGGACGTTGGCTTCTTCGTCTTCACCCTGCCGGCACTCGAGCTGCTCAGCTCGTGGTTCAACGGCCTGATCGTGGTCTCGCTCATGCTCGTCTTGGCCATCGTCGCGATTCCCAACCGAGACGGTCTCGCCGAGAAGGTCGTCGACATCAAGTGGGAGATCAAGCGACTCGTCTCGGTCCTGCTCGGCATGCTCATGCTCTCGATCGCATTCAACTTCTGGATCCAGATATGGCGCCTCACCTACACCACGCGCGACCAGCTCGTGGGCGCGTCCTACGCCGATGTCCACGCCCAACTCACCGCGAACTGGATCATGGTTGCGCTGAGCATCGTCGTAGCGGTGTTGCTCTTCGTCTACAGCGGGGTCGAAGAACTGGAAGATGCCCGCCTTCGCCTTCGGGGCGTGGGCGGCCGCAGGCATCGTGCTGGTCTCGATCTGGCCGGCGATCGTGCAGAGCTACGTGGTCGCACCAAACGAGGCGACCCTGGAGGCGCCCTACATCCAGCGCAACATAGACATGACGCGCGCGGCGTTCGATCTCGAGGACATCGACACCCAGCCGTACTCGGCAACGGAGTCCATGACGGCCGAAGCAGCCGGGCGAGCCGCCGACCAGATGAGCAAGGCCCGGGTCTGGGAGCCCGGCTCCGTCAAGCAGGCCTACTCACAACTCGAGACGATTCGCCCGTACTACCGGCTCTCGAAGATCCACACTGACCGCTACACCGTGAACGGGGTGCTGCAGCAGGTGCTCGTCGCGGCCCGCGAGATCGACACCTCCGGACTGCCCGCCAAGGCGCGAACCTGGGTCAACCAGCACCTCGTCTACACGCATGGCTATGGGCTGGCGATCGCCTCGGCCAGCGACACCACCGCGCGAGGCCTTCCGCGCTTCCTTGTCAGCGACGTTCCGCCGAAGGTCGCAAGCGACGTCGCGACCGGATCGCCCGAACTCGTCACCAAAGCAGCCCCGCATCTACTACGGCCCGCGCACCGCCGACTACGCGATCGTGAACACCAAGCTCGATGAGTTCGACTACCCGAATGGCGGCACCAACGCCACGTACCGGCACGAGCCTTCCGGCGGCGTGCGCTTCGGTTCCTTCGTCGAACGCGTGCTGTGGGCGCTGCGTCTGCAATCCGACCAGGTGCTCTTCTCGGACTACCTCAAGCCCGACAGCCAGATTCTTCTGAACCGCACCATCAAGACCCGGGCACGCAAGATCGCGCCGTGGCTGGAGTACGACAAGAGCCCCTACGCCGCGATCGTCGACGGCCGGATCGTGTGGATTCTCGATGCCTACACGTCATCGGACCACTTCCCGTACTCGCAGCCGCTCGACGACGGGACGAACTACCTGCGCGACTCGGTCAAGGTGACCGTCGACGCTTACACGGGTGAGACGCGCTTCTACGCCAACGGCGACGACCCCATCCGCGACGCTTGGGCCAAGATCTTCCCCGGGGTGATCACCCCCGAGAGCGAGACCCCGCCCGAGCTGGCTGCTCACTTCCGCTACCCCGAGCGTCTGTTCTCGGCCCAGTCCGAGGTCTACCGCACCTACCACATGACCGACCCGACGGTCTTCTACAACAAAGAGGACCAGTGGCAGGTCGTGAGCAACAAGGACGGCAAGCCCGTCAGTCCGACGTACCTGCTGCTGAACCTGCCCGGCTCGACGAAGGGCCCCGGCCTGCAGCTGATGCAGCCGTACGCTCCACCCAAGCGCGACAACATGATCGGCATCATGTCCGCCGCCTCAGAGCCGGGCGAGTACGGCAAACGCACCGTCTACGTGCTGCCCAAGGAGCGGGTCGTGCTCGGCCCGCAGCAGGTGATCGCGCGCATCGAGCAGGATCCGACGATCTCACCGCAACTCTCGCTGTGGGACCAGCGCGGCAGCAAGGTGACGTTCGGCAACATGATCGTGGCGCCCGTCGAAGGCTCGATCGCCTACATCATGCCCGTGTTCCTGCAGGCCGAGAACGCGGCGATCACTCAGCTCGCGGCGGTGATCGTCGTGACCGGAGACAAGGTGGTTATGGATCGGACGCTGGCAGGGGCGCTCTCGAAGACGCTCGGCGGCAGCGGCCGAGCGCGACGGCCGGCAGCACCGCAGTCGGTACGGCGTCTGGTGCGCCGATAGACGCGCTGCTCAACGAAGCGCTCGCAGCGCGAGCCGCCAAGGACTGGGCGACCTACAACGCCAAGCTTGCCGAACTCCGCAGTGCGCTCGAGGCTGCGGGCACGGGCACAGCCGAGACCGCCACACCGTAGCGCAGGAGCGGCCACGCGGCGGCAGTCGCTGTCGCGGCGTCAAAGGAGCGCGCCGTCCCGGGGCGAAGAAGCCCTAGAGGGAGGCGCTCCATGCTCAATGTGATCGTATTCGTCTGCGGCGCCGCGCTCATGGCGCTCGAGATCGTTGCCGCGCGCGTGCTCGCCCCCGCGCTGGGCAACTCGATCTTCGTATGGGGCAGCGTCATCTCGATCGTGATGGTCGCGCTCAGCCTGGGATACTGGCTGGGCGGTCAGCTCGCCGACAGGCGAAGCCCGGCGCGTGCGCTGGCGCCGGTCATCGCTGCGGCCGGCGTTCTCACGGTGCTTGCGCCGGTCATCGCCGCGGCGGTACTGCCATGGGCGGCAGACCTCGGCCCGCGTCTTGGCTCGCTGGTCGCATCGGCGCTCATCTTCTTCGCGCCCGCGCTTCTACTCGCCATGGTCTCCCCCTTGGGCGTGCGCCTCGCCATCTCCAGCGACATCGAGCGCGTGGGGCGCTCGGCCGGCGGGCTGTACTCGGTGTCCACGGCCGGCAGCATCGTGGGCACGCTCGCAACCTCCTTCTGGCTCATCCCTTTGCTGTCTCTCGAGCCGCTCATCGTCGCGATCGGCTTCTCGATGTTCGCAAGCTCGCTGGCCGCGCTCGGCCTGTCCGGTCGCAGTCCCGCGCAGTCGCCCGACGAGCGAGGCGCTTCACAGCCGTGCGGTCGTTGGCGCCATCGCGCTCGTGGTGGTGGGCGCGCTGCTCGGGGGGTGGGTGCTGCTGCGCGTGGCCCCGGCGCAGGCCACCAACGCAAAGGGCGAGCGGGTCCTGTACCGTGCCGACACGCAGTACCACCGGCTCACGGTCACCGAGGGTGATGGCGTGCGCCACCTGCGCTTCGACGCCAGCAACCAGTCGGCGATCGACCTGTCCGACGGGTACACGAGCACCATCGCATACCCCAACTACCTGGACCTCGCGCTCGCCCTGCAAGCCCGACGCGAAGCGCGTGCTGGTGCTGGGGCTAGGCGGCGGAGCGGTCACCAAGCGCTGGTGGCGCGACTACCCGGACATGACGATCGATACCGTCGAGATCGACCCGGTCGTGATCGACGTCGCACAGCGCTACTTCGGACTTCCCGACGACGAACGCATCCGCGTGGTCAACCAGGACGCACGCCGCTTCGTGCAGGAGTCCTCGGCGAAGTACGACGTGATCATCGTCGACTGCTACTACGCCGACTCGCTCCCCTCTCATCTCACGACGACGCGAGTTCCTGACCGAGGCCAAGGCCCGCATGGAGCCCGACGGGGTGCTCGCCTACAACGTGATCAGCTCGGTCTCGGGTGACGGGAGCAAGCTCTTCCGCAGCATGTACCGGACCGCGTCGGGCACGTGGAGACGGCTGTGGGTCTTCCCGATCGGCATCGGCGAGAGTGGGGATACCGCTCAGAGGCGCAACGTCATCGTGCTCGCGACCGACAGCGCGCTCGCCGAGGAGACGCTGCGCTCGCGTATCCGTGCGCGCGTGGGTGGTCGCGTGAAGCTGCCGGAGTTCCCTGCGTTCGAGCGCGACCTGTGGACCGGCATCGTGCCGATGAGCGACGTGCCCGAGCTGACCGACGCCTACGCCCCCACCGACTCGCTCATCGAGGTGCAGTAGCCAGCCATTCGCGCGCCTACTTGACCTCGTCGAGCGGTTTCGCCTTCACGGAGTCGACCACCCATCCGTCACGCGTTCGCACGAGCGTGTACGTCGTCTCGTAGCTCGTCGTGTACGTGGGCGACATCGAGCGCTTCCCGCTCGCCGAGAGGTAGCGGTAGTCCCACGTCTCGATCGCCGAGACGGTCGCACGCGAGTCCTTCTCGGCCTCTTTGCGCAGCACGAACTTCGAGATCTGCTGGTCGATCCTGCGGTTGCGCTCCTGGAGGTTGTACTGCACGTACGAGTCGACGCGCACGCTCTCCTCGGGTGAGGTGGTCCGCGATGCGACGTCGGACACGGCGATGCGGTAGGCGTACGAGATCCAGTCGAGGTATGACCGTACCGCGGACTGCGGTGTCGTGATGTCGGCCGGCGCGGGCGGCTCGGACGAGAATACCGGCGGCGCAGCGGTGGGCTCGGCTGCCGAAGTCGCGGTGGGCTGAGGGGCGGCCGGGCCCGACGGCGATGACGCAGCGCAACCCGCCGCGGCGAGCGTGCACGCAAGCGCGAGCGCGGTGGCCGCGAGAACACGAAGGTGGGCGTGAGGTACGATTCATCGCCATCCGATGCGCCTAGGTTGAGCGGACCTGACTTGGGCCAGATTCTAGCAGGTACGCGCCGCAGAATGGTGCGATGCGCGCCTTCGCGAGGCGTATGATGGTCGCCGTGATACCGACCCGATGAAGGGTAGTGAATGGACCACCGAGTCGTGAACGCGCAGAACGTGAGCCGCATGTGCATGGTGTGCGGCGCCGAGAACCCGTGGAGCCTCAAAGCGCGCTTCTACGAGCTGGACAGCGGTGAGCTGGCCGGCATCTTCCAGCCGCTCGAGACACACCAGAGCTACCCGGGCCGACTGCACGGCGGCATCTGCTCGGCGATGCTCGACGAGACGATCGGGCGCGCGATCAACGTCTTGGACCCTGACGCGTGGGGCGTGACGGTGGAGCTCTCCGTGCGGTTCCGCAAGCCGGTGCCCCTCGACCGTGAGATCCACGCTGTCGGACGCATCACGAACGACTCGCGACGGCTGTTCGAGGGTACCGGCGAGATAGTGCTCGACGACGGAAGCGTGGCGGTCGAGGCCTCGGGCAAGTACATGAAGCTGCCGATCGACCAGATCGCCGATGGCGACTTCGGCCTCGAATGGTTCGCCGATACCCGCGAGCGGCCCGACACGATCGAGCTAGAGCACCGCCGATGATCAGACTGCTCCGGACCTACCTGTCGCCGTACAAGAAGCAACTCGCGCTGGTGATGGTGCTCCTGCTCGCGCAGGCCATCACCAACCTGTACCTGCCGAGTCTGAACGCCGACATCATCAACAACGGCGTGGCGAAGGGCGACATCCCCTACATCCTGCGCGTCGGCGCGATCATGCTCGCCGTGACCGCGCTCATGGGCGTGACCGCGGTGGTGGGGGTGTACTTCGGGTCGAAGACGTCGATGGCGTTCGGCCGAGACGTACGCGCCGCGATCTTCCGCAAGGTCGAGACGTTCTCGCAGACCGAGGTCAACCAGTTCGGCACCCCCTCGCTCATCACGCGCAACACCAACGACGTCCAGCAGGTCCAGATGGTCGTGATGATGGCGCTCAACATGATGATCCTCGCGCCGGTCATGGCGATCGGCGGCATCATCATGGCGGTGCGCGAGGACGCGGTGCTCTCGCTGATCCTCGTGGTGGTCCTGCCGCTCATGGCGGCGTTCCTCTACTTCGTCGTCACGCGCGCCATGCCGCTGTTCAAGGCGGTGCAGATCAAGATCGACCGCATCAACCAGGTGACGCGCGAGACGCTCTCCGGCGTGCGCGTGATCCGGGCCTTCGTGCGAGACGACTACGAGCAGCGCCGATTCGAGGTGGCCAACGCCGACCTCACCGACACCTCGATCAAGGTCAACCGGATCTTCGCCTACATGATCCCGTCGCTCTTCGGCATCTTGAACCTCACCACGGTCGCCGTGATGTGGTTCGGCAGCATCCGTGTCGCGAGCGGAGCGATGCCCATCGGCAACCTCACCGCCTACCTCACCTACATCGCGATGATCCTCATGGCCGTGATGATGGGTACCGTGATGTTCGCCATGGTGCCGCGCGCCGCCGCCTCGGCCGAGCGGATCCAGGCCGTGCTCGACATCGAGCCCACCGTCGGCGATCCCGCCACCCCCATCGCGCCGCACGCCGACGTGGCCGGTCACATCGAGTTCCGTGACGTCGAGTTCCGCTACCCCGGCGCCGAGGATCCCGTGCTGCGCAGCATCAGCTTCTCGGCCGGGCCCGGCGAGGTCACCGCGATCGTGGGCTCGACCGGCAGCGGCAAGTCGACGCTGGTCAACCTGATCCCCCGCTTCTACGACGTGAGCGGCGGTGCGGTGCTCGTCGACGGCGTCGACATCCGCGACATGCGGCAAGAGGACCTCTGGCGCACCATCGGCTTCATCCCGCAGCGCGCGTTCCTCTTCAACGGGACCGTCGCGAGCAACCTGCGCTACGGCGACGTGGACGCGAGCGACGACGAGCTGTGGCGCGCGCTCGAGATCGCGCAGGGCAAGAGCTTCGTCGCCGAGATGCCCGAGCAGCTCGAGGCGCCCATCACCCAAGGCGGCACGAACGTCTCGGGCGGACAGCGCCAGCGACTCGCGATCGCCCGCGCGCTGGTCAAGCGGCCCGAGATCTACGTGTTCGACGACAGCTTCTCGGCGCTCGACTTCAAGACCGACTCGCAGCTGCGCGCCGCGCTCAAGAAGGAGACGCTCGACGCGACCGTGATCGTCGTGGCCCAGCGCGTCAGCACGATCATGAACGCCGACCGGATCATCGTCATGGACTGCGGGACGATCGCCGGCATGGGCACGCACGACGAGCTGATGGAGTCGAACGAGACCTACCGCGAGATCGTCTACTCGCAGCTGAGCCAGGAGGAGGTCGCGTGAGCGAGCGCAACGACACGACCTCCGATACGAAGCAGCCCCCCCGGCGCGGTGGCGGCTTCGGCCCCGGCGGCGGACACGGGCCGGGCGGCGCGCCCGTCGTGAAGTCGAAGGACTTCAAGGGCTCGGGCAAGCGCCTGCTCAACCTGCTCAAGCCCCACGCGTTCACCATCGCGCTGATCATCGTGCTGGCGGTCTTCAGCGTCGGCTTCAGCGTCGCCGGCCCGAGGATCCTCGGCAACGTCACGAACGTGTTGTACCAGGGCGTGGTCAGCGCGCAGATGGCACCGGGCGAGACCCAGGCCGAGGCGGTCGCGAAGCTTGCGGCAAGCGGGCAACCCGGCGCCGAGCAGCAGGCCAAGATGCTCTCGTCGATGACGCTCACTCCCGGTGAGGGGCCGGACTTCGCCGTCATCGCCCGGATGCTGCTCCTGCTCGCCCTCGTGTACCTGCTGAGCGCCGTCTTCCAGTGGCTGCAACAGTGGCTCACCGTGGGGATGTCGCAAGGCATCGTCTACCGGCTGCGCAACCAAGTCGACGAGAAGCTCTCGCGCTTGCCGCTGCGCTACTTCGACAGCCACCCGCGCGGCGACATCCTGTCGCGCGTGACCAACGACATCGACAACATCGCGAACACGCTTCAGCAGACCCTTACGCAGATCATCACGGCGTTTCTCACGGTCGTCATGGTGCTCGCCATGATGTTCTGGATCAACTGGCTGCTCGCCACCATCTCGCTGCTCACCGTGCCGCTCTCGGTGGTCATCACCATCGCCATCGCGAAGCGCTCGCAGAAGCAGTTCGCCGCACAGTGGGAGCGGACGGGCACCCTCAACGGCCACATCGAGGAGATGCACACCGGGCGCAACATCGTGAAGGTGTTCGGGCGCGAGAAGGAGGCCTCCGAGAAGTTCGACGAGGAGAACGAGGGGCTCTACCAAGCGAGCTTCAAGGCGCAGTTCATCTCGGGCATCATCCAGCCGGCGCTGAGCGTGATCGGCAACCTCAACTACGTCGCGATCGCGGTGATCGGCGGCGTGCAGGTCGCGAACGGCACGATGTCTCTCGGCGACGTGCAGGCGTTCATCCAGTACTCCCGCCAGTTCTCGTGGCCCATCATGCAGCTCGCCAGCATCGCGAACGTCATGCAGAGCGCCGTCGCCTCCGCCGAGCGCGTCTTCGAGCTGCTCGACGAAGCCGAGGAGGCGCCCGACGTCGCGAAGCCGCGTCTGGTCGAGCGTTGCGGCGGCGCCATCAGGCTCGAGAACGTCTCGTTCCGCTACGAGGCCGACGAGCCGCTCATCCAAGATCTCGACCTCGACGTGAAGCCGGGACAGACGGTCGCCATCGTCGGTCCCACCGGTGCCGGCAAGACGACACTCGTCAACCTCTTGCTGCGCTTCTACGAGATCGACAACGGGCGCATCCTGGTCGATGGCGTCGATACGCGCGAGATGGGCCGAGACGGGCTGCGCAGCCTGTTCGGCATGGTGCTGCAAGACGCGTGGCTGTTCGGCGGCACCATCCGAGAGAACATCGCGTATGGCCGAGAAGGCGCCACCGAGGAGCAGATCATCGCCGCCGCCGAGGCGGCGCACGTCGATCACTTCGTGCGCACGCTTCCCGACGGCTACGACACGGTGCTCGACGACGATGCCACGAGCGTCTCGGCGGGTGAGAAGCAGCTGCTGACGATCGCCCGCGCCTTCCTCGCCGATCCGCAGATCCTCATCCTCGACGAGGCGACGAGCTCGGTCGACACGCGCACCGAGGTGCTGATCCAGAAGGCGATGGCTCGCCTGATGCAGAACCGCACGAGCTTCGTCATCGCGCACCGCCTCTCGACGATCCGCGACGCCGACACCATCCTCGTCATGGACCACGGGCGAATCATCGAGCAGGGCACGCACGATCAGCTGCTTGCGGCGGGCGGCTTCTACTACGACCTGTACAACAGCCAGTTCGTGGAGGCGTTCGACGAGGCGGTCTAGCCGCCGCGTCACTTGGCGACGCGCCGCAGGGGACGGGCGGCCTTGGTCGAAGACACAAGGCATCGGAGGTGAGGTCTCAGGTGCGCTTCGTCGGGTGGGCAGCGGCAGTGGTCGTGGGCATCGTGCTTGCGTGGGCGCTGCTTCACGTCTTCATCTCGCCGGTGAACCCGAAGCAGGAGCCAGCCCGACAAGCACCTGCCCGGGCAGTGCTGGGTGTGCCACTTCGTGAGCGAATCGGCCGAGATGGTCGAGGTGAAGTAGGGGCGCTCGTGACGAGCCCAAGGGTCCTGGAGCGGCTACTCGCGCCAGTACTCCGGCTTCATGAGGGCCTCGCGCCACACGCACGCTGCCGCGCAGTGCGCCGAGCGTACCGGGCACCAGCTCGGCGACCATCCAGGCGTCGGCGACCTCGTCGGGAATGGGGTACGGCGCCTCGAGCCCGTGCGGCAGCGCCGGTTCGAAGCCGAAGCGCGGATAGTAGCCCGGATGGCCGAGCACGAGTACCGCCGCGGCACCCGCGTCGGCCGCCGCGCTCAGCGCGCTCTCGGTCAGCGCGCTGCCGATCCCCTGCCCCTGGTACTCGGGCGCCACCGCCAGCGGTGCGAGCAGCATCAGGAGCCGCGTCGGCGCCCTCGACCGAGGCGCGGGTGAGCAGCACGTGGCCCGCACCGCGGCCTGCGTCCTCGGCGAGAAGCGAGATGAACGGGCGCGCCGTGGCGTCGGCGAGCAGCGCCTCGACGAGCTCGGCCTCGACGTCGCCCGCCGAACGCCTCACGCTCGACGCGCAGGACCTCGGCGAGGTCGAGCGAGGTGGCGGGCCTGATGCGCATCGGGGCTCCTCTCGGCGACGGGATGTGGCGCGGGCTAGCCGAGCGGGTCGCGCGAGATCGGGCACGTCATGCAGTGGCAGCCGCCGCGTCCCTTGCCCAGCTCGGAGCCCTCGATCTCGATGACTTCGATCCCGGCGTTGCGAAGCGCGGCGTTCGTCTGAGTGTTCTTCGCGTACGCGAGCACGACGCCCGGTTCGATGGCGACCACGTTGTTGGCGTCGTCCCACTGCTCGTGAGCCATCTGGAACGCGTCGCCGCCGGTGGGCACGACCCGCAGCTCGCGCACGCCCAGCGCATCGGCGACCGCCTCGAGCAGCCCCTTCTCCTCGGTCACCTCGAACTCGTCGGGACCGTCGGCGGGGCGCACGCTGTACGCCTTGATCGCGTCGATGAGCGGCGGGTACAGCGTCACAGCATCACGGTCGAGGAAGCTGAAGACCGTGTCCAGGTGCATGTACGCGCGCTCCTGAGGCATGCGGCACGCGATGACCCGCTCGGCCGCGCCCGACGAGAACAGCGAGCGTGCGATGTGCTCGACCATCCGGCCGGTGGTGCGCTCCCCCATGCCGATCAGAACCGCCTTGTTGCCGATGGGCATCATGTCGCCGCCCTCGAGCGATGCGCCCTGCCCGAAGTCCTCGACGGCGAAACCCTCCGCGTCGCCTTGCGGCGGGTACCAGAACGAGAACTCCTCGGCAGTGAAACGAGGGTGATGCCGGTAGATGGTCGACATGTTGACGACCTCGAACCGCCGCGTGTGCCAGAACAGAGGCGGCAGCACGACGCCGCCGTAGAGCCACGCGCTGGAGTCGCGGGTGAAGATGGTGTTGGGCAGCGGCGGCAAGACGAAGGTGTCGTCCTCGGCCAGGACGGCGCCCAGGGAACGGCGAGAGAGCCGCGCAAGATCGACGCCCTCGAGCTCCGAGATCACGAGACCGGCGACCAGTACCTCGGCGAGCCGCTCGGAGCCGAGCGAGAGCAGGAACGCGCGCAGGTCGGCCACGAGCGAGGGGCCCACCGTGTAGCTCGAGACCGCCTTCGCCACGATGTCGCAACGAGCCGCCTCGGACGACGGCGAGGGTCTCGGCGAGCAGGTCTTGCAGGTACAGCACCTCGACGCCGTGGTCGGTCAGCGCGTCGGTGAGCTGGCGATGTTCGGCGCGCGCACGCTCCACCCACACGAGGTCGTCGAAGAGCAGGTCGTGACGGTTCGCCGGTGTCAGACGCTCGAGGGCGAGCCCGGGGCGGTGAACCAGCACCGTGCGCAACTTGCCTACCTCGGAGAACGCTCCGATCTGAGCCACTCAGACCACCTCTCAACCGCCACCTGCGCGCCCGGCCGGTTACCGCACGCGGCTCGGCGCGTCCGACCCGCCGAGAAGGGTACCAGAAGCCGCTCACCGAGACGGAGCGAGTCGCTACATCGCACGCGCCTACCTGCCGATACTTGCTAGTGAAGTTGCGTTTCGCTTGAGGAGCGTGTGGTTGCTCACCCCAGAGGACATACGAGAGCATTCGGGCGGCGGACCCGCAGTGGGGACGCCGGCCGTGCTGAACGATGCGGAGCGGCAGCTCAGAGTGGACGAGCTCAACGCTCGCGCGCGGGCGGCCAAGCGCGTCGACTACGACGAGCTCCGGGCGCTGGCCGAGGAGGCCTTCGAGCTCGCATGCCAGACCGACGCAGACGGCGGCCAGTACGAGTACGGCATGGCGGACGCGCTGTCCTTGCTCGCCCATCGCAACTGCATGCAAGGCGAATGGCAGGAGACGCTGTCACAGGCCTCGCAGGCGCTCGCGCTCCTCGCCCCCCTGCCGCCCGGCTCGGTCACAGCCGAGCTCTACGACTCGGTGGGCTGGGCGCACTACTATCTGGGCGACTACGTCGAGGCGCTCCACCACCTGATGCGCTCGCTGGAGGTCGCCGAGGCCATCGGCGACCGGAGCATGCAGGCGCACGCCCTCGACCGGATCGCGAACCTCAACGCCTCCTCGGGCCACCCGGACGTCTCCTTGGAGGCGCAGGAGCGCGCACTGGCGATTCACCGAGAGCTCGGGGACGATCTCGGCGAGGCGATCGTGCTCAACAACAT
Organism: uncultured Actinomycetes bacterium; assembly: GCA_963726325.1. Lineage (GTDB taxonomy): Bacteria > Actinomycetota > Coriobacteriia > Anaerosomatales > PHET01 > CAVPCY01. The sequence continues at coordinate 376,427 of CAVSCA010000006.1, forward strand.
CGCCTACACGCTGCGGGACCTGGGTCGGGTCGAGGAGGCCCTGAGCCAGCGCCGAGCGCTCGCTCGCCTACTGCGAGAGCGCGCACCGCCCCTACCTGCACGTCGGCGTGCTCGACACGGTGGCCGAGATGCACCTGACTCTCGGCCACATCGACGAGGCCGAGGAGTTCTCCACCCGGGCACTGGCCATGGCGCGCGAGTACGACAGCGAGCCTGACGAGACGAACTGCCTGATGGCGTCTGGGTCGCATCGCGATCGCACGCGGCGACCTCGTCAAGGCCGACCCAGCTGCTCGACGCGGCGCTCGAAGTGGCTGAACGCCGCGGTCAGAGCGTCGAGGAGTTCGAGTGCCACCAGCTGTTGTCAGACGCCTACGAGCGCCGGGGCGACACCGTCGAGGCGCTCGCGCACTTCAAGCGATACCACGAGCTCAAGGAGATGCGCGTCAACGGCGAGACCGAGAGCCGTCTTGCCAACCTGCGCGTCTCGCACCAGGTCGAGACGGCCCGCAAGGACGCCGAGATCCTGCGGCTGAGGGGACTCGCGCTCGAACGAGAGGTCGCACGCCAGAAGATCGCGCAGGCGGAGCTGGAGGCTCAGGCATCCCTCGACCCGCTCACCGGGACTGTTCAACCGTCGCCACCTGGGCGTGCTGTCCGAGGAGCTCGCCGTGGCGCTCGCGAGCGGGAGACCGGTCTCACTCGTCATGTTCGACATAGACCGCTTCAAGCGCATCAACGACACCTACGGCCACGCCGCGGGTGACCGAGTGCTCGTCGACATCGCAGCCGAACTCACCGGAAACGCCCGACGCTCCGACGTTCCTTGCCGGTACGGCGGGGACGAGTTCCTGGTGCTGCTGATCGACATGGACACCCACGCCGCGGGCGCTGCCGCCGAGCGGCTTCGCGAGGCCGTCTCGGCGATGCCGATCGCCTACGAAGGCGCGGAGGTGGGCGTGACGATCTCGGCAGGCGTGGCCAGCGCCGAGCTCGACCGCTCCACGACGCTGCAGGAGCTCATCGAGCGCGCGGACAAGGCGCTGTACGCGGCGAAGCAGGGCGGGCGCGACAGGGTCGTCGTGTTCGGGCGCGACCTCTAGTCCCGGCGACGAGGCCGCACGGCGGCTCCTGCGCCCGCCACCCCGCTACCGCTCGGGCCGGCCCAGTACCTCGTGGCAGTCGGGGCAGCGCGCCTCGTAGTAGTCGGCACCACCCACGAGCACGGTCGGCGAGTCCCATGACGCCGGGACGCCATCGACGATGCGTTGCGTCCGCGTCGCGACCCCGTGGCACTTCTGGCAGATCGCGGTGAGGAACGACAGCTCGTCGGCAAGCGACATGATCGTGGGCATGACGCCGAACGGCTCGCCGCGGAAGTCCTGATTGAGCCCGGTCACGTAGACCTGGCGCCCTTCGGCCAAGAGGCGCTCGACGACCGGGACCAGCCCGTCTCCGAAGAACTGGGCCTCCTCGATCGCCACCACGTCGCACCCTTCGCCATCGATCTCGGCGGGCCCGGGCACTACGCGTGCCTCCATCTCGGTGCCCAGGCGCGAGCGGGCCTTCTCGCCGTCACGTGAGTCGACCTCGTGCTTGAAGATGACGATGGTGTCGCCGATCACGCCGTGGCGCGACAGCAGCCGGATGAGCTCGCCGGTCTTGCCGCTGCTCATGCACCCCGCTATCACGTGGAGTCGCCCCAGGCCCTCTCTCACGGTTCCTCCCACGTCGGTTGTCTCGCGCGATGCTGTCTCGACCGCGCACGTCCACGCTAGCAGAATCGCCTGCCGAGAAGGCCGCCGCTCGAGCATATACTTGGTGACCGACAGCGTCGAAAAGACCACCCGGATCGGGGAGACATGCAGGCGCTCTGGCTTGAAGACGGACAGCTCTCGCTGCGAGACATCGAGGTGCCGGCCGCATCCGACGAGGCGCTCGTGCGAGTCGCGCTCTCCGGCATCTGCGGCACCGACCTCGAGCTCGTGCGCGGCTACTACCCGTACACCGGCGTTCTCGGCCACGAGTTCGTGGGAGAGGTGGTCGAGTGCCCGGACGAGTCGTGGGTCGGTGCGCGAGTGGTGGGAGAGATCAATGCGGCATGCGGCGAGTGCGACACCTGCCGCCGAGGACACCCCACGCACTGCGAGCGTCGCTCGGTGCTGGGCATCGTCAACCGCAACGGCGTGCACGCCGAGTACACCTCCCTGCCGGTGGGCAACCTGCACCGGGTCCCCGATGCGGTCTCGAACGAAGCCGCCGTCTTCACCGAGCCGCTCGCCGCGGCGCTCGAGATCCTCGAGCAGGTGCGCATCACGCCCGACGACCGGGTGCTGCTCGTGGGAGCGGGGCGGCTCGGCCAGCTCGTCGCGCAGGTGCTTGCGCTCACCGGAGCGCACCTGCGGGTGGTCGCGAAACACGAGCACCAGCGCGAGCTCCTGGGCGCGCGTGGCATCGAGACGATCGACTCCGCCGACGTCGGCACTCGCTGCTGGGATGTGGTCGTCGAGGCAACGGGCTCGCCGTCGGGCTTCGATCTGGCGGCCGCGGCGTTGCGCCCTCGAGGCACGCTCGTGCTCAAGTCGACGTACCGAGGTGCCCTCACGCTCGACATGGCGCCGTTCGTGGTCGACGAGATCACCATCATCGGTTCGCGCTGCGGCCCCTTCGCCCCGGCGCTGGCACTGCTCGAGAGTGGCGCGGTCGACCCGGTGCCGTTGATCGACGAGCGTCTTCCGCTCTCCCGCGCGCTCGAGGCGATGGAGCTCGCGTCGCGTTCCGGGACGATGAAGGTGCTGCTCGAGCCGTAGCGGTTCTCGGAGCTCGAAGGCGGTCCGCTAGACCTCGGCGAGGCGCCGGACGACCTCGCGAAGGAACTCGGCGGCCTCGACGAGGAGCGCCGGATCCGCCAGATCGACCGTGTCGCGCTCGCTGTGTGCGTACGCGGCCATGAACCCCTCGATATCGCTCGAGGCGATCGCGATGGCGGGGCGGCCGTAGATGCCGAAGATCGCGTGGTCGCTCTGGAACCACTGGGGTCCCTCGGCGACGTCGTCTCGGCCCTCCATCGCCTCTCGCACGGCCTGCTCGATGCCGGGCGGACACGAGTAGAACGAGACGTGGTTCACGGTGCCGACCTGTCCGGCGTCGTCGATGTTGGCGCCAAGCACGATATCGTCGAAGCGGCCCTCGTTCTGCGCCACCCACAGCATCTCGCCGGGGTTCGCGTAGTTGTCCTCGCCGTTGAAGGGCACTACCTCGATCGTGTGACGTCCGGCGTAGTCGCCGAGAAGCTCCATCAGGGCGAGCAGCGTGGCGACGCCGCTGGCGTTGTCGAGCGCGCCCGGCGAGCCCTTGCGGCTGTCGATGTGCGCGGTGAAGACGAGCCGGCCCTCCCCGCTTCCCGGCAGCCGCGCCACCACGTGCTCGGCGGTCGTCGGGACGCGACGCGAATCGATGGTGACGGTGACCTCGCGACCGGCATGCTCGGCGAGCCGCTCGCCGTCGACGTCTTTCATGTAGGCGTTGGGAACGTCGAGATCGCCGTCTTCGAACAGCGGGAAGGGGTACTGGCTGCCCACCATCTGGGGATCGCGCCCGGTCGCCGCGATCACGACGGCGGGAGCGAACCGGTCGAGGGCACGCACGATGCGCTTGTGCGACTCGGGGTTGTAGAACGTGAAGTTCGTGGGCATGACCTGGCCGGCAGCGATCTCGCCGCGCATCAGGACGACCGCCCCGCGAACGCGCTCGGACTCCAGCTCGTCCACATGGGTCACCGAGACGAGCGGCGCCGTCACGTCGGCCGGCAGGGAGTACGGGCCCACCCACGTCTCGAAGGACTCGGCACCGGCACTCACGCCGCGCTTCGCCGAACTCCCACTCGATGCAGTCGAAGGTCTCCACGGCGACATCGAAGCCGAGCTGACGTGCACGCGCCGCGAAGAGCGCCGTCGCTGCCCGGTTGCCCGGGCTGCCCACGTGCCGGTCCGGAAACGCGGTCAGGTCGTGCAGGTAGCCGGCCACGCTCTCGCGAAGCCGGCTACCCGGGTCAACCGAAGTGTCTTGCTCGCGCATCTGTCCGGTGCTCGGAAGGCTACTTGACCGCTTCGTCGATCTGCGCCTTGAGCTCCTCGGCCTGCGCGTCGACCTCCTGCTTCATGACCTTGGCCGCGCGCTTCATCAGGCGGTCCATGCCCTCTTCGATCGTCGTGAAGCCTACGAGGATCACGCCGGCCTGGCCCTCGTCGAGCATCTCGCCGATCTCCTTGATGTCCTTGCGCTTGATGCCGCGCATGAGGTTGCCCGCAAGCGCGCCGGCGCCCGCGCCCACCGCGCCCGCTACCAGCAGCGAAGGCGGGAAGACGAGCCCGATGACGGCACCGGTGATCGCGCCGGCTTTGGCGCCCCACGCGCGCTCGGTGGCGTCGGTCTCGATGATCTTGACGTCGCCCTTCGTCGTTCTTCTCGAACAGCGCCGACTCGTAGTCGCCGATGAACTTCTCGGCCTTGAGGATCTTGATGCCCTCGAAGTCGGCCCGAGCGTCATCGAGACTGCCATAGGAGCCGAAGTACATGACAACGCCGTCGTGGTTCTTGCTCATGAGTGCCTCCGCTTCGTCCGGGCGGCATACCGCCGCCGTCTATTGCCGCCGAGTATCTACCCGTCGAAGAAACGAGCTACCCATCAGCGCGAGGTCGCATCCGGGCCACGCATGCGGCAGTCGGTCGGCGCGAGCGAGATGCTCAGTAGGGCACCTTGTCCGGCATGCGCTCCCACTCGGCGAAGACCTCGGCGGCCTCGGGCAGGGCGAGGTGCACGATCGAGATCGTCCGGTCCTCGGCGGGCAGCGCGATCTCGCGGTACAGGAGGCCGTCGTCGAAGCCGATCGCGGCCGCATCCTGGGTCGTGTTCGCGTAGTAGACCCGCGCGATGCGAGCCCAGTAGATCGCGCCGAGACACATGGGGCAGGGCTCGCAGCTCGTGTAGATCGACGCGCCCTCGAGCGAATACGTGTCGAGTGATTCGCAGGCTGCGCGGATCGCGGTCATCTCGGCGTGGGCGGTGGGGTCGTTCGAGCTGGTGACGCAGTTCCACCCTTCGCCGACGATCTTGCCGTCGAGCACCACCACTGCGGCAAAGGGCCCGCCCTGATGCTCGAGCATCTTGGCCCGGCTCAACTCCACGACGTAGCGCATGATCTCTTCGTCGCTCATCATCGCCTCCGCCCTCAACTGCGCGGACTCCCCGCCCCGTGGTCGTGGATCATCTCGAGGCGACCGCCGCCCCGAACGTGCAGGCACGTGCGGGTGTCGAACTCGAGCGTGCGGCGACCCTCGCCGTTCGAGTCGATGATCTCGACGCTGATGGTGTCGCCTGCGATCGTCACGAGGTTGTACGAGGGCGGGATGTTCGCGCGCGTGCGCCAGGTGCATGCCGTTCCACTCGTGCATACGAGCATGCCCCCGACCGGCCACACGTACGGCACGTGCTTGTGCCCGGCGAGCACGAGGTCCACGTCGTGCGTCGAGAGCATCTCCAGCACGTCGCCCGCGTCGAGAACGATGTTGCGCTCACGCCCGTGTTGGGGATGCCGACCAGGTGGTGGTGGATGACGACGATCTTGAAGACGTCCTCATCGGCGTCTCCAAGCTGCTCGGCCAGCCACTGGTAGCGGTGCCTGCCCACTTCGCCATCGTTGATGTCGGGCTTCGAGGAGTCCACCGAGACGATGCGGATCTTCTTCGCGGGCACCTCGGCCCGATCCACGCCCAGCTCCATCTCGCGCGCGTCCCAGCGTTGTCCGAACAGCTCGACGAAGTGCAGGTAGCCCACGTTGCGGGAGTCGTGGTTGCCGGGGATCACGATGACATCGGAGCACTCGAGCTGCTCGATGTGCGCCTTGGCGATCTCGTATTCATCGCGATAGCCATCGGCGGTCAGATCGCCGGGCACGATGACCACGTTGGGCTTGGCCTCGTTGATCTCGCGGACGACCCGCTCGAGGAGGTGCTCGTCGAAGCGCGGTCCGCCGCAGTGCAGGTCCGAGAACTGCGCGATGACGAAGTGCTCTGGATTGCGATGAACCACGCCGACTCCCTTCAGTGGGGCCATGCTGTCTATGTCCCCAAGCTGATGCGGGAAGCGATCGGGCTCTCCGATGGACCGCACCGCCCGGCACGAGCCGCGAGGCTACGCGCCGACGCGCGCGATCAGCGTCGACGTGAGCCACGAGCCCAGAACCGCGCAGCCGTCGGTGGTCAGGTGATGGGAGGCCGTGCAGTCGAACATGATCTCGGCCCGGGCATCGAACTCGTCGTCTCCGTTCCACCACAGCAGCGTCAGCGGCACTCTCGGCAGCGCTTCGAACTGCCAGGCGCGGTCGGCCAGGCCCGCCGTCGGGCGCCCGCCGAGCGACTCGGCGGCCCGCTCCAGCGCCTCGGGCCTCTCGGCGAACTCGCGCGCCAGAACCGCACCCGTGTAGCCGCGAAACGCCTGAACGTAGAAGCGCCCGTCCGGAAGCTCGGCGAAGGAGATCAGCCGACCGGCTGGCGGCGTGCCGTCACTTCGAGCGAGGTAGTACAGCACGAGAGCGAGCACGTGATCCGGAAGAGCGGGCGCGTTCGCGGCGAGCTCGAGATCCGGCCAGGTGAGACCGATCGAGCCGGTCCAGGAACGCGACGGTGAGCGTGACGACGCCGGCAGCGTCCTCGACCGCGGCGCCAGCGCGCCGCCATCTCGTGGGGGTCGCGCGCGCACGCCATCTCACGGGCCACCCGAAGTGCCTCGGCTGCCATACGAACCCCCAAAGCCATCGCGGCCATCCGACTGAAGTGTAGTGCAGCGCCGACGACGCAGAGCGGGGCGACCCGCCTCCACCGGCGATGTGGTAGAACAGGGCACCATGCCAACTCGATACGCTTACCTCAACGGCCGCGTCGTTCCCGAGCAGCAGGCCGCGATCTCCCCGCTCGACATCGGGCTCCTGCGTGGCTACGCGGTCTTCGACCTGCTGCGCACGGTAGCGGGCAGGCCGTTCATGCTCGCCGAGCACCTCCGGCGCTTGCACGACTCGGCCGCGCAACTTGGGCTGGCGGTCCCCGTCTCCGACGACGAGATCGCCGAGGCCGTCGCCGAACTGCTGGCGCGAAACCACCACGCTGAGGCGACGGTGCGCCTCGTCCTGACGGGTGGTGTCTCGCCCGACGGCATGGCGTTCGATCCGACGACTCCGACGTTTCTGATCCTGACGCACGAACTCCACGAGCCGCCCGCCGAAGTCTACGAGCGAGGCGCGAAGCTCCTGACCGAGGAGCACGAGCGCGAGCTGCCGCTCGCCAAGACCACCGACTACCTCACGATGCTCGCCAACCGCCCGCGCGCTGGCCGCAGAAGGTGCGCTCGACCTGCTCTACCACACCGGCGGCCGAATCACCGAGGCGGCAAGCGCGAGCTTCTACATCGTCAGCGACGGCAGAATCGTCGCTCCGCCAAGCGGGGTGCTGCGTGGCACGGTCGGGGGTCTGATCCTCGAGCTGGTGCGCGGGGAGTACCCCGTGGAGTACCGCGAGTTCACGCTCGACGACGCCTACTCGGCGCAAGAGGCGTTCCTGACCTCGACGACCCGCGGCGTCGTACCGATCGTCGCTCTCGACGACCGTGCGGTCGGGTCGGGCGAAGTGGGGCCGATCGTGACCGACCTGATCGGCCGCTACAGCGCAGCGCTCGACGCGCAGCGCTAGTCTCGCCCGGCGTCCTACTTGATCGGCGTGACCTCGCCGGTCTGGCCGTTGACGCGCACCTGCTGCATACCCTCGGTGCTGGTGCCCTTCACGAACGCGAGCGTCCAGTCGCCGGGCGCCTGGTCCTCCAGCCCGGCGACCTTGATAAGGCCGATGCTCATCATCAGGTTCGGCGGTGCCGAGCCATCCCTCTTCTCCAGGTATGCCTTGCCCGCCTCGTACGCCTGTTTCGACCCCACCTTCACCGAGCTGATCGGCACCACCGAGGACTCGACGACCTTCGCCGGATCGAACGGCGCCATGTCTTGTGGAGCCGAGGCCTTGCCGTGTTCGACCGGCACCTGATAGATGCGGCCCTTCGCCTTCGACGCGTAGAGGAACGTCCAGTTCTTCGGCGGCGGGCTGGTCACGACTCCGCCGCTCCCGGCCGACACAAGCACGGCATCCGCGTCGATCCCGGCCATTGCCTTCGCGGCCGCCTTCTCGGAGACGACGACCGAGTCCTTCGCGGCGGGACTCGAACCTCCCGAACCGCCGCCTGAGGTGCCGCCGCCCGCGCCACATCCCGTCACCGCTGCGCAGACCGCCAGAACGAGAAGGGCCCGCATGATTCGCACGATGCTCATGAGATCGCCCCCCGACCGCCTCACTGGACACCACTGATTCCTCGTCCGTGAAGGAGTATGCCCAGCGCAGGGCTAGCGGCGTCGGAGCACCCACGGCTCGGCCCAGATGGGCACGAAACTCCACGCTCCCCGAATCGCCTGACGGTGATCGTGCGCCAAGGGGTCACGACGCTCCAGCTCGCGCCAGAACGCCGCCGAGTGGTTGGGCTGGACCAAGTGCGCGAGCTCGTGGAGCACGACCGAGTCGACCAGCTCGGGCGGGAGGAACAGCAGGCAGCGGTTGAGCGTGATCGAGCCGCTCGTCGAGCAGGCGCCCCAGCGGCTGCGCTGCCCCCGGATACCGGCTTTGCGATAGTGCAGACCGGTCGCCTCGGCGTGAGCTGCGAGAAGCGGGATCAGTCGCTCCTTCGCTCGCGACTGCAGCCATCGGTTGAGCGCGTCGAGGCAAGCGGTCGCATCGCCGACAGGCCCCGGAGAGCGTAACGGCGTCGTGGGTGCAGCGGGTGATCACGCGAGGGCTGCCCGTGAGCCGGTACTCAACTCGCCAGCGCTCGCCTGTCGCGGCGAAGGCGATCTCGGCGGGAAGGAGGTCGGCGGCGTCACCGGTGTACGCCACCCGTTCTTCGGCGAAGCGCGCGAGGGACTTCTCGATCCACGCCTTCTTGGCGCGCAGGATCGGCGAGGGGTCGAAGCCCCGTGCCCCGCGAGGCACCACGACAACGAGCCCTTCGTGAGCCGAGACGTTGAGCCGAACGTGCCTGGCGCGTGGGCTCACTCGCAGGACGTACGCTGGCAGGTCGTCGCGGGCGGGCACGTGGGTATCGCGAGAGGCAGCGGCCGATGCACGAGCTCTCGTCATCGACACCCTCCTTCCCTCGCCACACGTCTTGCCCCACTCGAAACGCCGCGCTGTCCCACACAAGGCAGCGGGCTGATGTGATACCGTCTTCGCGCCTGAGTGTTGGGCGCCTGAAACCATGCAACGACCGAGGGGACGCCGAGCATGAACCTCTACACCATCTTCATCGTCGTGCTGTACCTGTTTGTCGTCAGTATCGCCGCCGGATGGCTCGGCTGGGTCGTGACCGGCAAGAGCAAGGCGCTCACCCGTGCAGACGGCAAGCCCAACTACCTGATGCTGATGGTGCTGGGACTGATCGGCTCGTTCGTCGGCGGGCTGCTCGGCAGCCTGCTCAGCGGCCAGGGCTTCACCCTTCGACCGAGCCTGTTCATCGGCTCTGCGATCGGCGCGATCATCGTCGTGGCCGTCTACGGGGCCATCAAGAAGCGCTAGCACCAGGCGAGGCCGCGGGCGCGGGCCTCGCCGGCCCCGCGCGTTGGCGCTACTCCGCCGGACGATACCGGGCGATGGCGCTGCCCGCGGATCCGAGCAGGACGAGCTCGCCCGTCACCAGTGATGTTGTACGTCGTCACGCGTCGGCAGCGTGGTCAGGTAGTTGGTCTCGAGGTTCATCGCCTCTTCAGGACCCGCCATCTTCGTCGATGCGATCTCGGTCCGATCGTCATCTTGTCGCCGTCGGTCGTGTACGTGGTGTTGTAGGTGTTCACGCCGGAGTTCCCGCTCAGCGTCCCGTCTGCAGCGAACTCCGCGGTTATCGGCGTGCTCCTCCGGAACCGTCTGCGGCGCGTCCGGCCACCTTGAACTCGTAGCAGTTCCACACGACCCCGACGAGCTGTTCGGCCTGGTCGGTCGCGGCGGGCTGAGTCGGCTCCGCGGCGGGCTCGGCGGGCTTCGCGCATCCCCCCACCAGCAAGAGCAGCGCAATCAGCATGGCCACGAGGATGTGGTTCCGTCTCACTCGACTACCTCCATCTGCCTGACCCGGATCGCACGCCCGGGATCGCGAAACACCTGGTCCGTCTGCCATCGCCGCCACGTCTCCGCGCGAGACGTGCGGCCGCTGACCTAGCCAACGATACCGCTCGCAAGCACTGCCGAGAAGGGACTCGCGCGCTTCGGGCATAATCCGAAGCGATGGCAGCCAGCACCAGTACAGAGCGGTACCGCAAGATCGTCACGGTTCTCGTGGACGAAGGGTTCGGCACGGCCCTCGACCAGCTGGGGCTGCGTATCCCGTTCATGGCGTCGTTGCGCCGAGCGCGCCCCCACGACAGCGCCGCCACGGTCAGCGTCGAAGAGCGCCTGCGCCACACGATGGAGCGGCTCGGCCCGACGTTCGCGAAGATCGGCCAGATGCTCTCGGTGCGGCCCGACGTGATCCCGCCCTCGTTCGCCGCCGAGCTGGCCAAGCTGCAAGACGAGATGCCGCCGTTCCCGTTCGAGCAGGCCAAAGAGCAGATCGAGGCCGAGTTCGGGCGCGCCGCTCGACGAGCTCTTCTCGGAGTTCGACGAGACCCCCAAGGCCGCGGCGAGCATCGGGCAGGTACACCGTGCGGTGCTTCCCGACGGCACGCCGGTCGCGGTGAAGGTGCAGCGCCCGGGCATTCGCGACGTGGTCGAGGCGGACCTGCAGATCCTGCGCACGCAGGCGCGACGCGTGCAGACCCGCACGGACTTCGGCACCAAGCACGACGTCGTGTCGCTTGCCGACGAGTTCTCGCGGGTGCTCCACGCCGAATGCGACTACCTGCAAGAGGCCGAGAACGCCGAGAAACTCGCGCGCAACTTCGAGGACGACGAGACGGTGCACTTCCCGCGCGTCTACTGGGACCTCACCACATCGACGGTTCTCACGCTGGAGTGGATCGACGGCATCGGCTTCAACCGGCTCAGCGAGCTCGACGAGGCCGGCGTGGATCGTCAGGAGATCGCGCACCGAGGCATCACCTGCTACTACGAGCAGGTCTTCATCCACGGCTTCTACCACGCAGACCCGCACCCGGGAAATCTCTTCGCGATGCCCGACGGACGCGTCGCGTTCACCGACTTCGGCCGCTGTGGCTACCTGACCGATGCGGCGCGCAACCAGGTGGCCGACCTGCTCGTGGCGATCATCGACCAGGATGGCGATCACGCGGGAGACATCCTGCTCGAGGTGAGCGGCGCTACCGCCGACGTCGACGCGGTAGGCCTCAAGCGCGACGTCTCGGCGCTCATCTCCAAGTACTACGACATGAAGCTGCACGAGGTGGACACACACGAGCTGGTCAACGAGATCATGTCGCTGATCGGCAAGCGGGGCCTGACGCTGCCATCGGAGTTCGCGCTGCTGCTCACGACGCTTGCAACGATCCAGGCGCTCGGGACCTCCGTGGATCCGCAGTTCCACTTCGTCGAGTCGGTCACGCCGTTCGCGCGTCGCATCGTCGACGAGCAGCTCACCCCGACCGCGATGATGCAGGGGTGGGCCTCCACGTTACGGAAGACGGCCAAGGCGGTGCAGGGGCTGCCCGACAACGTGAACCGCGCCATCAAGCGCGTCGCCGATGGCGACCTCAAGATGACGGTCCGGCCCGGTGGCTACGACCAGGTGATGGCGCGCGTCGAGGAGGCGGTCGACCGTCTGGCGTTCGCTGTGGTCGTCTCGGCGTTCGTGCTGGGATTCTCCTGGCTGCTCGCACCCCGCGGAATCCCGTTCTGGCTCGAGGTCATCGCCGGCTTCGCGCTCGTGTGCGCGGCAGGAGTGGGAATCTGGTTCTTCCTGTCGATCATGTTCAGACGCTTCCGTCACCGGCGACGGGAAGACTAGGCGCGGCTACTCCTCGACGCCGGTCTCGACCTCGCCCACAGCGCGCCGCGCAGCCAGCTTGCGGCGCACCAGGCCGATGATCATCGGCGCCACCGAGATGGCGACGATCGCCATCATGAACAGGGTGAGGTTCTCCTCGACCCACGGCATGGTGCCGAACAGGTAGCCGGCGCCGGTGAACAGCGCCACCCACACGAACGCGCCGGTGATGTTGAACATCCAGAAGCGCGGCAGCGACATGCTGGCACATGCCGGCGACGAACGGGACGAAGGTGCGCACGAACGGGGCGAAGCGTGCCAGGAAGATCGCCTTGCCGCCGTGGCGCCCGAAGAACTCAGTGGCTTCGTCGAAGTGCTCGCGCTTCACCCACTTGCTGGGCCGCGCCAGAATCGTCTCCCCGAACCTGCGCCCGATGAGGTAGTTGACAGCGTCACCAGCGACCGCTGCGATGAAGAGCGTGAGCGCGAGCGACCAGAAGGTGAGATCGCCCGCGGCTGCGACGGCCCCGCCTGCGAAGAGCAGCGAATCGCCGGGCAGGAACGGCGTGACCACGAGCCCGGTCTCGGCGAAGACGATCAGGAACAGCACGATGTAGATGCCCGCGCCCAGCTGGTCGATGACCGCAGCGATGAACTGGTCGGGCTGGAACAGCAGCGGCAGCGTGGAAGCCAGTCCTTCGAGCAACCGGATGACCTCTCTCGAAACGCGTAGCGTGCGCAGCGGCACGCGGATGAACGAGCATGTCGCAGACAGTGTATACGTTCGGGCGCGCTTGACGGTGCTTCCCGCGATGCCGTAGCGTTCGCCCAGTCCGAAGGGGAGTAGCGAACCGCGCCATGCGCGGAGGCTGCGTCGACATGCTGGGCCTTTCGCCCCGGTGCAGCCAGTACTCTCAGGTCGAGTGCCACGCGAGACCTTCGGCGGAAACGTGCAGTGCACCGAGTGACCCGGTGTGCCGTCCGCCGGAGCGCGCCTCATCTCCGGCCCATAGCGTTGGAGGAACGGCGTGGCCTACATCTTCCTGGTGGCTTCATCCTCATCATGGTGGGTGAGCTCGCCGACAAGTCGCAGCTGCTGGCGCTGCTGCTGGCAACCCGCTACAAGGCGTGGCAGGTCCTTGTCGGCATCTTCATCGCCACGTTCGTCGTGCACTTCTTCACGGCGCTCGCCGGCCAGTTCCTCGGCGCGGCCATTCCGCCAGGCGTCATCCCGTGGATGACGGGCCTGCTGTTCATCGGATTCGGTATCTGGACGCTTCGCGGCGACAAGGTCGAGGACAGCGAGGCCGAGAAGGGCGGCCGCTTCGGGCCGATCATCGCGACCTCGATCGCGTTCTTCCTGGCCGAGCTCGGTGACAAGACGCAGATCATGACGCTCGCGATCGCAGTCGACCCCGGTTCGGCGATCCTGGTCTACCTCAGGGGCGCGGGTCCCACCGTGCAGAGCTGGCTCGCGACGGTCGGCTCGCCCGAGAACGTGAGCGCGATGGGCCGATTCTGGGCGGTCACGATGGGCTCGACGGTGGGCATGGTCGTCGCCGACGCCATCGCGATCGGCATCGGACGGCTGCTCGGCAAGAACCTGCCCGAGCTGCTCATGCGGCGCGTCTCCGGCGTCATCTTCATCCTGTTC
>CAVSCA010000007.1:0-303162 GCA_963726325.1 uncultured Actinomycetes bacterium
ATCGAGAAGGTAACTCCGTAGAAAGGGGGTGGCGAACATGGCTCTCATGGCAATCATGCAAGACGTAGACAAGTGCATGCGCTGCAATGGCTGCGTAGTCAGCTGCAAGCGCACATGGAAGATGAAGGCCCTCAACCCGGGCGTTCACAAGACCGCCCCCGACCAGAGGGTGGTCATCAAGTCGCAGAAGCGCGTCGATATGGGCCCGTTCATGCGGTACAGCTGTTGGCACTGCACCAACCCACCGTGCGTTAAGCGATGCCCGTTCTAGGCCCTCGCGAAGATGCCCAACGGCGCGGTCATGATCGATCCGGCGAAGTGCAGTCCCGATGCGACCAACCCCGCAAACGGGAAGACCTGCACTCGCCAGTGCTCGACCGACTGTGGTCGCGGCGGATATCCCAAGGTGGGAGACGGCTCCGATCTGTACGACACGCCCAAGGCGTGGAAGTGCACCCTGTGCTACGGCGCGCCGGCGCGGACGCCGATCTCGACGCGGCGTATGGCACCCGCTCCCGACCAAGGTCTACCCGGACGCAGCTGGTGACTACATCAGCTCCATCTCGGGGACTCCGGTCGCGGACCTCAAGCATCAGCCGTCGTGCGTGTTCACGTGCCCGGCGAAGGCAATGGTCTGGGACACCAAGACCAACATCGGCGTACCTCAACAGCGCAGCAACGGCTACATCTCGGCGCAAGGCGATGGCTCGATCTACTGGGCCAGCCGCAAGAACCTGCTCATCGCGCCGAAGGCGGACCCGTTCATCGAGGACCACGTGACGCCGCTTGTCTCAAGCGTGCTCTCGGGACCCTATGCAAAGGCGGCGCTGGTACCTACAATCCTCGCAGGCGGCCTCGTGGCCGTGATCGCAAGACGTCAGCAACTGGCTGACCCCAGCATGGAGGAGGTGTGATGGCTGTGAGGAAGCGCCTTCTCGTTCTCGCGATTCTCGCGGTGGCTGCAGCGGTTCTTGCTGTCCCCGGTGTGGCGATGGCGAACTACGCGGTTCACGGTGGCTACACGATGAGCACCGACGCATGCGCGGGTTGTCACCGTGCACACACGGCGGCAAGCTCGATCACGTGGACTGACGGCAACTCCGACACACAAAGTGCGCTGCTGATCTCCACGGCAGCGACCGTCGATGAGTTCTGCTACACGTGCCACGGCACGGCGATGCTGGGTGCCGACACGAACGTCTGCGACGGCGTGTTCGAGGCCGACGACGGCCGCGATGCCGGTCCGACCGGGTGCTCAACGCGTTCGGCGAGCCGCTCAACGGCTGGTGGCTTCAACCCCGCCATGTTCCCGACGCAGCACTATCCGAACGACACGACGTGGGTCGCATACGGTGCCGGTCCCGACGGTCGTGACGGCATCATCAGCACCGGTGGCGAGCAGGTCGTTATCGGCTGCTCCGTGTGCCACGATGTCCATGGCTCGTCGAACTACCGTCTCCTGAGGGACCGGTGCCGGGTATCGATCCGCTCACCGGCGCCCAGGCGCCGATCACGGTGGGTGGCTACGATCCGGCTCGCCGGACCCGGTCAACCCGATCCCGACCCCGTGGGTCGTCTCGGCTGAGCCCGGGTACCCGACGGGTGGCTGGCTCCTTCACGAGCCGGGCGCGGCGCAGGTCGCGTCCTACACGCCGGACTACACCGATCCGATGTATGCCAAGCCACCGCTGACCGGCGGGACCGGACGTCACCAAGGGCATCAGCGCTTGGTGTGCAGCGTGCCACACGCAGTACAACACCGCTGGCACCGCCGGCAACTACGCCGACGAGGTCTACGACGCGAACGACGGCTTCGGCCTGGTTGAGCGTCACCGCCACCCGGTGAACGTGGCGCTGTCCGAGTTCGCGGGTCCCAGGGACCTCATCACCGGTGCGGCACTCACGTGCCGGTCGCGCATGACGGCGCTGGCGATGCTGGTTCCAACGACTTGACGGACTGGATGGACTGCCTCACGTGCCACGTCGCTCACGGCTCCGCAGTCACTATGAGCGGATACGCGAACGTTGCGGACACGACGGATCCGCAGCCTGACTCTGGCAGCGGAAGCGTTCCGCCCGACGACGGCAACGCGCTCCTTCGGTCCGACAACCGTGGCGTGTGCGAGGCGTGCCACAACAAGTAAGTGAGCATATGACGCCGAACACAGACGTCACACGCAACGGGAAGGGTCGGGCAACCCCCGGCCCTTCCCTGTTGCGCTCACAGGTGCCCTCGATCGTCACCGCAGTGCTCCTGGCGATCGGTGCGGCGGTCAGTTCATCACAGCGATCGAGGCCCGCAGGGCCTACTCGGCGGAGCTGCTGGCGGCGATCATCGCTCGTGGCCGGTGCGGCGGCCTGATAGCCTTCGGTCGGCGGGCCGGTGCGAGCAACCAGCAGGGCGGTCGGCATCTGGGCACTGGCGTTCGCTCGGGGGCAGCGGGGCTCTTCGGGGCTCCGTACGTCGTGCTGCTCCACCGCTACTCGGATGCTCCGCCCGGCAGCGAGATCCTCTTCCTCACGACCGCCGCGTGGGCAGTGATACTCGCGCTCACTGACGCTGCGCGGGGCGTCCTCGGACCTGGTGCTTGTCTCGGGCGCGCTGCTGGTGCTGGGCGGGGTCGCCGGAACGGTGGGCAACTGGGAGAGGCCGAGTTCGTTCTCGCCGTTCATCAGGTACTCCACCGAGGAGTACTGGATGCTTGCCGGAGGCCTGGCCTGGGCGTTCATGTGGTGGTTCCTGGACCGCTCGATCCGGCGAGGCGAGACCTCTCGCGTCATCGTCCTCATGGCTGCGGGAGGCGCGTCCGCCTCGGTGGTCGCGGTGCTTGTTCGGCCGAGCCCCGACTCGCCGGCGCTTGCAGCAGGCGACCGGGCTCGGGCTGCTCTTCTGGCGTCGGTGGTCACCACGGCTGCCGCAGTCGTCCTTCTGCGGCAGCGCGGTCCGCGTGCGGTCGCCGGCGCCTACGCGATGCCCGCCGCCGCAATCACTTCGCTGACGTGGCTGGAACAGGCGACCGGGGCGTTCGGACCCAGCCCATCCTCCTCGCCCCCGCTGTCGCTGGCGCCGTGACCACGCTCGCCGGGGCCACGCTATGGTGGGCGCGCGAGCGCGGGGTCTTCCTCGGCCCGGTCGTGAAGCGATGGGTGGCGCCGCTCGCGTGGGTGTCTGTCGCTGCTGCGGTCGTGGGGCTCGCGATGCCGGCACTTCAGGCGCAGGTCACCGGGTTGCGGACCAGCGGGCAGGGTTTCGAGGCTCAGTTCGTACTCCGGGGCGCCGAGGTGGTGGGACCATGGTTGGCGCTGGGCATCTCGCTCGGTGCTGCGGCCGCCGTTCTGTCACGCTCGGCAATCGAGTCGCGGGCAGCCGCGCTCTTCGTGGCGATCGCGGTGTGGCCGTTGGTTGGCTGGACGCCACTGCACACGCTGACTAGATTCATCCCGGCGGAGGTGCAAGTCGACTTCGGCAGCGAGTTTGCATCGATAGCGTTCAGTCGGCTGTCGACCCCCTTCAGCTACGTGGCGCTGTGTGGATCGGGCGTCGTGTTGGCGCTGTCGTTGGCGGCACGCTACCGACAGCCGACGCGAGAAACCGAACCTACCGGTGAGAGGTGAGCTCGTGAACCCACGCGTGCGCACTGCCATTGTCGCCACTGGTGTCGTCGTGGTCGCACTCGCGCTTCTCGTGTGGCTGTCGGACCGGGTTCAGCCCGAACTCGTGACGGTGAAGACCGGCGAGGTGGTCGTCTGCACCGCAGGTGAAGTGGTCGAGGACAACACCGAGGACATCGAGGTGCCCGCGTCCGAGGTCGCGCAGTACTCGGTGAAGATGCGCGTCGTCACCTGTCCCGACCACCAAGACGTCTCAGGGCTCTACAACGAGGCCCAGAAGGCGATAGCGGCGGGAGATCTGGCGACTGCGTCTCAGAAGCTCGCGCAGGTCATCGCCGCGAATCCCGTGTACAAGCAGGCCTCCGAGCAGCTTGCACAGATCGAGTCGGGCAAGAAGCCCAAGCCCGACACCGCGTCTGGGGCCAGCGAACAGACCGCCACTCCCACGCCCGACGAGCCGACCGACGCCGTGTCGAACCTGACCAGGTATGTGCCCGACCGGATCAAGGGGTTCTCGGCGCAGGGCATCGTGGCAGACCCGGCCTCGATAACGAGGAACTACCTTCCAACCTCGGGTGGGGCCGATTTGCTCGTGGTGATGGCGGAACAGACGGTCGACGCGAAGTCGGCGGCCTCGGCCATCAAGACTCTGAGGGGCACGTACCCCTACTCGGCTGCGACGGTCTCGGTCGGCGGCAAGAAGGGATACTTCGGTGTTCGAGAGCAGTCTGCGGTGGTGCTCGTAGCCGACGGACCGGTCGTCGTCACGGTTGAGATGCACGCCAAGAAGGGCAGCGGATCGGCGCTCAAAGGCGCAGTTCAGGACGTTGCAGCGGCCGATACTCGGCGACTGAGAGTGTGACGAGCGTCACACGGCCTCAGGGTGGCATGTCTGATGCTTGTTTCTACGGTGTCACACCACGCCCGTCGCGAGTTGCGACGGCAGTTTAAGGGGACAGAGATCTTGCGCCGAGTGAGAAGGCAACTCGCCACACTGCTGTGTCTGGCCGTGCTGCTGCAGTTGCCCTGGGCGTCATCGGCGATTCCCGCGGCGAATGCGCAGGGTATGGCCGCCGCTTCGGTGACTTCGGCCGACCTCACGTGCGTGACGATAGTCTCCGACTCCCTCGCCTTCGCTGCCGGTGCGTCGGGGACGATCATCAAGAGCACGAACGGCGGAGACACCTGGACACAGGTCGGCCCCGGCGGCACGAAGACCTTCACGGGAATCGCGTTCTGGAACGCCACGAACGGGCTGGCGGTCACTCGCGACCGTTCCGTCTGGTACACGACGAACGGCGGGGGCACGTGGACTCAGAGCACCCCCGACATGAACTCGTCCGCGTACGGCGCGGTGTACCTTCGAATCGTCAACGCACTTGCCGTGGTACCTGGAACGTCTTCGGACGCATGCCTCGTGGGGGGAACTCCGCGCACCGAGAGCACGATCTTCTTCGGCGAACAGGTCTGGAGGACCGGCAACTCGACTGGGATCTACTGGGGCAAGGAACCGCTCCCGTGGTCCGGGAAGTACTACAACGAACCTGACGAGTTCGGCGAGCCGTTCTGGGGCGGCAAAGGCGAGTTCCGATCGATCGACTTCGGATCGTCGACGCACGGCTGGGCCGTAGGCGTGGACCACTACAACCCGGCAGATGCGGCCACCGTCTACGCCAGCACCGACGGCGGCACCTTCTGGAACAGGCAGACCTTCAGCAGTGCGCTCGATCTCACCGGGGTCTCGGCGGCGAGCTCGACCGTCGCGGTGATCACGAGTTCCGCCGGACGCATCTTCCGCACATCGAACGGCGGCTCGTCCTGGGTCGAGGCCTCAACCGTCCCGTCACCACTGGTCGCGCTGAACTCCGTTGCGCTGTCCGATGCCTCGAACGGTTGGGCCGTCGGCGCGGGCGGAGCGCTGCTCCGGACGACCGACGGCGGGGACACCTGGACGTCAGTCGGTTCGCCCACCTATCAGGAACTCTCGGCGGTGGCCGTCTCGGGCACCGGGGCCATCGCGGTGGGGAAGTCCGGAACGGTCGTACTGACCGACGACGGTGTGAGTTGGCGATCGGCGGGTGCCGCCGATATCACCCCGCCTGTCACCACGTTGAATGCCCCCTCGGCCGACGGGACGGGTGGCTGGTACAAGACCGCACCGCAGATCACGCTCACCACCGAGGCGGGGGCCTCGAAGTACTACAGCTGGGACAGCGACCCGCAAGACGCCTACGCGGCCCGCTCACCGCGCCACGGGCACGCACACGCTGCACTATCACTCGGTCGACGCCGCCGGGAAATCCCGAGGCCGACAAGACCGCGGTCTTCAAGGTCGAACTGGACACACCAGCGGCGCCCGCGCTCGCGCTTGGCGCCGTGACGGGAAGCTCGGTCGCGCTGTCGTGGGACGCTGTCAGCGACGGGACGAGCGGCACGAAGCACTACGAGGTGTGGAAGAACGGCACGCCGCTCGTCACGACGGCTGCGACGGCATACACCGCCACCGGGCTGTCGTCGAACACCCCGTACAGCTTCCTCGTCAAGACGGTCGACAACGCCGGACCGGATCTCGGGCGCGTCGAACTCCGTCGACGCAACGACCCTGGTCAGCTACCCGACTGCACTCAGCTTCTCCGCGCCGAGCACCAGCAACTACGCGTCGGCGAAGCTCTCCGGCACTCTCAAGGCGACCGGCGCCAGCGTGCCCAACGGCACGCCGGTCACCATCGAGTACTCGTACACACCGACCGTCGTGAGTTCCTGGAAGGCGCTGAAGACCGTCGGGACGTCGTCAGGCGGCTTCTCCTTCACGGCGGGGCCGACGCGCACCGTCTACTACCGAGCGCGCTTCACCGGCGCGGGCGACCTTGCGCCGAGCGGGCCGACCACCTTCGCAAGGTGCAGCCCAAGGTCCGGCTCACCCGCACGTCGTCGTGGAAGAATCTCACCTACCGCAAGACCTACTACGCGACGGGATACATCGAGCCGGGTCATAGCACCGGGGACCAGAACAAGGTGACCATCCGCGCCTACAAGCGTGCGAGCAACGGCAAGTACTACTACAAGAAGCGGTTCACCGCCGCGTACAGCTACGTCTCGTCGACCAAGAGCAAGTACAGGGCGTCAGTCAAGCTTCCCTCGAAGGGCTACTGGAAGCTCGTTGCCCGACACGAGGCCGACACCAACAACGCGGCGACCGACGGCAGCGCGGACTACGTCAGGGTGAAGTAGAGGACCGCCCGATCCTGCCCGCCGCTGCGCTACGCTAGGATGCTGGCGAGTGCATAGACCCGATTGAACCGCAGGCCCGCCTATGGCGATCCCCAACTGGAAGCTGCACGACATCACCGAGAAGGCCGGGGCTGTGGTCGTGGGCGAGGCGATGTGCACTGGCCCACGCTACTACCGGGACCTCGTGAGTGAGGGCGCCGCGACGTCTCGACAAGTGACTGCATATGCCCGTGCGACCTCGCGCAGGCCCGAGATCGACGCCGGGTACCGAGTGACGCTGGGCTAGCCGGCGTGGGTCGCAAGGTGCGGACCCTCCGCGCAGACACGCATTCGGGTTCTGGTGCATCATCTGGTGTATGGGACGGGAAGCAGCAATTCCTGAGAACCGCGTGGCCGAGTACGAGGGCCTCGTCAAGCTTCTGCTCGAACACGCGGATCCCGCTGACGCGGAGGCCCCGGCAGTCGCGGACGCGGTCGCGCGCGGCGCACTCGAGGACGGCCACCTCTGGCGCAATATGCGACTTGCCGATCGTGCCGAGCTGCGCGCGCTGCTCGAGGCGCACTTCCCGGAACTCGCGGCCGGAAACACCAAGGACATGCGGTGGAAGAAGTACCTGTACAAGCGCCTGTGCGGGTGGCCCGGGTTCGAGGGTTGAACGCGACCGGTGTGCTCGGAGTGTCCGAGCTATCAGGAGTGCTTCGGCGCGAGGAGTAGGCGCGAGCAGTCGACGGTTCGTCGGCCCGGCACGATGCATCGCGTCGCGAGCGAGCACCGCGCCATTGTGCAGGCGCCATCTTGGGTATTACCCTAAGTGTCTCTTTAGGGTGATGACCGGCATCGTCCCCGACTCAGGGTGGCAGCCCATGGACCGTCTGCTCAGCGTCGACCGGCTCGAAGCCGTGCGGGCCATGGCCGAACCGAGCCGCATGGCGATTCTCAGGCTGCTTCTTGCCGGGCAGCGCACGATCTCCGGCCTCGGCGAGATCCTCGGCAAGCACCCGGCATGGGTGCGGCATCACGTGAAGGTGCTTGAGGCAGCCGGACTCGTCCGTGTCGCCGAGGTGCGCACGACGCGCAACTACACCGAGAAGTTCTACGCGGCGACTGCGGCGGCGTTCACGGTCTCGATGTTGGTGCGGCCCGAGGCCGAGGACGGCGACCGTCACTCGTGGCGATGGTCAGCGACGACCTCGCGGTCGAACTGCTTGCCGTGGCTGACGATCGGGCGACTCGGGCTGATCACCGCCGTGACGGGCAGTCTCGACGGTCTCATCGGCGTGCGTCAGGGGCTTGCGGACATCGCCGGGTGCCATCTGCTGGATACGGAGACCGGGCAGTACAACCTTCCGTATGCCAGGCACCTGTTCCCGGATCGAGACGTCCGAGTTGTCACGCTCACGCATCGCGAGCAGGGCATGATCGTGGCGCCCGGCAACCCGCTGTCGCTGACGAGCCTGGCCGACGCGGTGTCGGTCGGGGCGCGGCTGGCCAACCGCAATCGCGGCTCGGGCACCCGTGTCTGGCTCGAGCATGCGCTGAGCGGGCTGGGGATCGCACCCGAGGACGTTCCCGGCTACGACCGCGTGGTCGACACGCATGCCGCCGCCGCGGAACTCGTGGCCGCCGGCGAGGCCGACTTCGCCGTAGGGATCGCAGCGGCAGCAAAGCAGCACGAGCTCGGCTTCATCCCGCTGTTCCAAGAGCGCTACGACCTGGTGATGACGGAGCAGGCCTACTCGTCGGAAGCCGTGGCGCGCCTGCTCGATCGTCTCCACACGAGGGCGTTCAGGCGCGATGTCTCGAGAATCAGCGGATACGACCCCGCATCGATGGGTGATGAGTACCGGTTGGCGGTCTAGCGCCGATAGCGTGACCGCCAGGGAAAGGAGAGCGGCGATGAATGGAACGGTCAGCAGGGCGAGGCGGGTGGTCTCGCTCGTACTCGCGGTGGTGCTGGTGCTGCCGGTGATGAGCGTCTCGACCGCCTACGCGGCCGACACGCCGTTCACGGGAGGGCCGCAGGTGGGCTACGCGCCAACGGTCGTGCCCAACGACCATACGCCGCTGGCGGTGCGCTTCTCGGGCAGCAGCCTCGAGGCGAGCAGCACGTACTACGTGAAGGTGCGCCTCACGCTCAATCCCGACCCCGCGACCGGCGGCGGCGGGTCGGCGCATCGGGGATTCATATGGAACAAGGTCACGGGCGAGTGGGTCCCGAACCGCGGAGTCGCCTGGGACAGGTACCCGACGATCCAGACCGACGGCAGCGGCAACGTCATCGCCACGAACGACGCCAACTGGCTGTTCTTCAAGTTCGGCAACGAGAACAACACCGGCACCTACTACCTCAACATCACGTTGAACAAGGGTGGCGTCGACGGTCAGTCGCGCAACTCGGACACGCCGCTGGCCGTCCAAGTCGTCGACATGAAGACCGCGGGCGCGTGGCTGCACAACGGCACGGCGAGCGGCGCCGACCGACTTCAAGCGGGTCACACTCAACTCGTTCGACGCGAGCTCCTCGACCGACCAGGTCATGTCGATCTCCCGCACCGAGACCAACACCATCGACGACGACTCGAACTGCGTCGTGGACGACGAGGACTACGGGCCTGTCGGCAAGACCGGCGACTGGCGGCTCGCGGCGTCTGCCGAGACGACCGTCGACGTGTACATCCAGACGAACCTCAGTCCGGTGTTGGCGGCAACGACTTCGTCATGGGTCACGCGGACCAGGACATCGCTCTCGGCGCCGCCGATCAAAGCGCGCCGACCTCCCCGACGGCGCTCACGGCCACCTCGGCTGACGGCAAGGTCACGCTCGACTGGGACGCGGCGACCGACAATGTCGGAGTCGCCAAGTACAACATCTACAGGTGGGTGGACACGAACGCGGTCGAGTACACGTCTCCCCATGTCTGCATCGACACGACCACCGCAACGACGTACGAGGATACCTCCGTGACCGGCGGAGTCCTCTACAACTACGAGGTCCGAGCGGTAGACGAGGCGACGAACGTGAGCGCGCGCTCGGACAAGGTCACTGTCGAGGCGCTGCCGCCCATTCCCACTGTGAGCGCCGCAGCCGCCCCGTCCGCCCCCAACGGCAGCGGCGGCTGGTACATCGGAGCGGCCCCCACCATCACTCTGACCTCTGCGGCGACCGCCAAGTACGCGTGGGACTCTCCCGGTGGCCCCTTCACGACCTACGCGGCGCCGCTCACTGCTCCCGAAGGCGTCCACACCCTCTACTACTACGCCGAGGACACCTACGGGCAGACGAGCGCTGTGGCAGATGCCACCTTCAAGGTCGACACGGTCAAGCCGACCGCGTCTGTCAGTGCGCCCTACCTCTCGACCGACCAGTCGACCACTCGGAAGTTCACCGTCTACCTGAGTTCGACGACGCCGCACCGGGGTCCGGGGCCGAGTCGTGGGACGTGGACAAGAAGGTCGGGGCGTCGGGCACATGGACGCGTCTGGCGACCGGTACTACAGCGAGCAGCCTCTCGGTGACCGGTAGCGCGGGAAGCACCTACTACTTCAGAGTCCGCGCGCACGATGCGGCGGGCAACGTGGGCAACTGGAGCGCACAGGACCTGACGATCGTGCCCTACGACAACGCCCAGATGAATCTCAAGGGCGGCTGGAGATCGCTCACAGTCGAGCTCCTACTACCTGGGCACTTCCCGCCGGGCCAAGTCCTCGTAGTGCCGCGGCGAGCCTGAAGTTCAAGGGAGGAAGCGCTGCGTACCTCATCACATCCAACGCGACCGAACCGCGGGAAGTTCAAGGTCTACCGGGATGGCCGCTACATCAAGACGGTCAGCCTCTACTCCTCGGCTACGAAGTACCGCCAGTCCATCTACCTGTGCTCGCTCAAGGGCTCGGGTGAGCACACGATCAGGCTGCAAGCGGTGCGGGTCTCTAGCCGCCGTCCGTACGCCGATATCGATGGGCTCGCCATAAGACGCTAGAGAGCGCAGATGCCCGCACTCGGCCCGAGACAGAAGCGCGTGCTTGCGGCGACCGTCACCATAGTTGTGGTGGCGGTCGCCGCAGCATGGGCGCTGCAGGCACTCGCCGGGCGGTGAGCGGGCTACGAGATCACGGTCACGCGCGACGGCGAGACGGCGGCGGTCCTCGGGCTCGAGGAGCTGCGGGCCCTGCCGTCGCGCACGGTGGTGATGCAGGGGCAGACGCAGGCGGGTCCGACCCTGCTGTCGGTGCTGGCCGAAGGCCGGCGTAGGACGCGTTCGAGAGCGTGAAGGTGGTCGGCATGGGGGTGCGGGACGATGGCGTCATCGTGCTCTCGCGCCGACCCAGCTCGACGAGGATGTGCTGCTCGACATCGCAGAGCGTGGCACGACGAAGGTGTGCGGACCGAGGATCGCGTGGGCGGATCGCGTGCGCGACGTGCAGAGGATCGAGATCCGATGACGGGCGGCAGGGACAAACGCGGCCCGCTGAGGTGGTGGCGTGCGCTCACGCTGCGCGACCGCGTGGTCATCGCGCTCGTCAGCACGCTCATCATCGTCGCCAAGTTCTACCTTCGCCTGCCGCTGCATACGCCCGGGCACACGGGCTTCTTCTGGATGGCGCTGCTGATAGTGGGGATCGGCGTGATCAAGCGGCCCGGCGCCGGCACGATGATAGGCCTGCTCACGGGCGTGCTGGCGACGATCTTCCTGCCCAGCCAGCAAGGCATCCTCGTGTTCGTGAAGTACTTCACGCCCGGGGTCGTGGCCGACGTGCTCTGGATCGGTGTTCCGGGGCGGATTCGACCGCTACGCGATAGCCGTGGTGGTCGGCGCGAGCGCCAACGCCGCGAAGCTGCTGGCGTCGTACCTTCTCGGGCTGCTGCTGGGGATTCCCGCGGGGTACCTGGCCCTCGGCGTTGGCCTGGCGGCCACGACCCACGTGGTCTTCGGCGCGCTCGGCGGGTTGATCGGCGCCTACATACTCCAGCGGCTGGAGCGAGCGGGCATTCCCGGCTAGATCGCCTGCCGAGGAAGGGGCTCCGTCGTGAGGCGGGTCCTCGCACTCTGTGCCGCGGCGGTCGTGTGCCTGTGGGTGCTCCACGCCGGTGACGCCGCTGCGCAGACATGGACGGAGGGCGACGGCACGCATGCGTTCAGCATGGGGAGTCTGAGTGATGCGGTTGTCGGGACGCGTTCGCGGCTCGGACGGCATCGTGCTGGAGCGGAAGGTGGTATGGCAGTACCGGCGGCCGGGCTCCGCGCCCTTCGAGCCCTTCTCGGCAGTGCGCCTCGCGAACGGCAACACGCTGGTCGCGTCGCGGACCAACGAGGTCCTCGAAGTCCCGCCGGGTCCCAATCCCGAGCCCGTGTGGAGGTACACACGGCTTGCGGACAATCCGCTGCTCGTGAACGTATACATCGGCCCGGCGCCTACCGAACGGCAACACGCTGATCGTGGATCGGCGCGCCGACTTCGTGATCGAGGTGACGCCCGCCAAGCAGACGGTGTGGCGCTACGGGGCGACGCCGGATTCACTGCAACCGGGGTCGTTGGTCGACCCCTTCTACGCCGAGCGGCTGGCGAACGGCAACACGCTGATCGTTGACAACCGCGGCGGCAGGCGCGTCATCGAGGTGCGCACGTCGGACTACGACCCGGGCGCGCCCGGTCTTGGGTACACGGCAGACAGCATCGTGTGGCAGTACGGGCAGGACGGCGTGGCGGGCATCGGATGGAACCAGCTCGCATCGCCGCGGATGCGCGCAACGGCTCCCCAACGGCAACACGATGATCACCGACTCCGGCGACAGAGACTACTCGGGCAACCGCATCATCGAGGTGACGAGCGACGGCACGATCGTGTGGCAGTTCGGAGTGGCCGGCCAGGCGGGTAACGACTCCACGCATCTGAACCGGCCCTCGGCGGCGCAGCGTCTCCCCAACGGCAACACCGTGATCGCCGAGGAGGACGGCCAGCGGATGCTCGAAGTGGGCCCGGCCGGCGCTGTCGTGGACCTCTACGCGCCTGGGGGGATCGACGCCCCGGTATCGGTCTTGGCGTGTTGCGCAGCGTGGACCGGACGGTGAGCGGGACCACGCTGGTCTCCGACCAAGAGAACCAGCGGGTCGTGGAGCTGGGGTACCCGCTTGCGGGTACCGCGACATCGGAAGGGCTGTGGCTTGGCCTGCCCGGCGTGCGCAAGGTCATCTCTCGCATCGAGGTCGACTGCCGAGAAGCCCGCCGGCACCTCCGTGACGGTCGCATACTCGCTTGACGGCGGCGCGTGGAGGACGCTTGCGTCATCAGGCAGGCTGCCAGCGAACTCGATTGCGACCAGCGTCCGGTACCGTGTCGCGCTGGCGACGACGTCCGCAGCGTACACGCCCGTTGTTCGGCAGGTGCGAATCACCCATAGCGTTGCCCCGCTCGACCTGGGCGAACCCGAGCCGGTCGCCGGCGTCGGGACTGGCAAGCCACGCAGTAGCACGACGACGACGGTGGCCGCGACCGCTGCGACCGGCGGTGCGACAACCGTTGTGCCAGCCGGCACCAGCGGGGGGACCGGAGGCGGTGCGTCCGGCGCCTCGGCCGGCGGCGGCACGACGGGCTCGTCCTCGACTGGTGGGCTCGCGGCCGTTGCGCAGGGTGCTGGAGGCGAGTTCACGCGTGGGATGCTGCTGCAGCCGGTGGCGATCTCGCCGGACGGCGATTCGCTCGGAGCGGGCACGGGTGCGGGCGGAACGCGGGACGCAGGGTGGGGGCCGGGGCTGGACAGGGATTCTCGTACTCAGCTACCTCGCGGGAATGGGCCTGAGTGCGTACGCTGGGGGCGCGCAGGGTGCGACACACGTGGCACGACTAGGACTCGGACGGAGCTAGCATGCCTTTCTGGAGTTGGATGGGCCAGAACCTTCAGGCCATCATCTACGGCGTGGCCACGGCCCTGCTGTACCCGGTACTCGCAGCCGAGGTGATCGCGCTCGTCGTGGTGTTCTTCGACGTGGGTTGGTTCACGGTCGAGTCGTACCGCCGGTGGCGGGCGCGCCGGAATCTGGACGTGGTCGCACTCGCGGCGTCAGGGAACGCGGACGGAGAGCCGGTCATGCGGCTGCTCGCCGTGCTCAGTTCGAGCCCCGTTGCCGCGCGCATCCGCAGGACCCTCGGTGACGGCAGCGATCTCTCCCGGCCGATGGTGCTCAAGGCGCTCGCTGACGGAGAGCTCGAGGCCTCGCGGCGGCTGGAGCGGACGAGGATGCTCGTGCGAATCGGTCCGATCCTCGGTCTGATGGGCACCCTGATCCCGATCAGTCCCGCGCTCGTGGGACTTGCGCAGGGCGATGTCGACACGCTTTCGAACAACCTGGTCATCGCGTTCTCGACCACCGTCGTGGGTCTGCTCATCGGCGGGATCGCATACGTCATCACGACGGTTCGCGATCGCTACTACCGCCAGGACATCGTCGACATCGAGTTCCTGTTCGACAGGCGGGGGGCGTAGATGGCGACCCGAGACGCGGAGTACCTGCTCGAACGTCGCAGCAGGCTGGTGCCGGACGACCATGGCGACCCGATGGCTTCGATGGGCAACCTCTTCGATGTCGCCGTGCTCATCGGCGTGGGGTTCCTCATCGTGTCGCTGTCCGGCTTCGGCCTGCGCGAGCTGCTGTCGTCCGAGGACGTCACGATCGTGAAGAACCCAGGCCAGGCGAACATGGAACTCATCCGAAAGGAAGGCGACAAGGTCCAGCGGCTGAAGGCCACCGACTCCTCCGCCGAGGGTGTGGGCACAGCGATCGGTACGGTGTATAGGCTGCAGGACGGCAGTGTCGTCTGGGTGCCCGGACCCGCCGAGTAGGAGTGCCGATGCGCGCGTACGTATGTTTCGACGACACCGACAACCTTGGGGCTCCTCGCGGTACGGGCAAGCTCGTGCGCTGGTTCGAGGCCGAGCTACCCGAGGGCTGCACCCTGTGGGGCGTGGTCCGGCAGCAGCTGCTCGTCCACCCCGACATCCCGTACACGTCGCACAACTCCTCGGCCTGTGCGGTCGTGGAGATGGCTGATGCATCGCTGCTTGCCGAGATCACCGAGCGGGCGATCGCGCATCTGAGGGAGCACGCGCTGGAGGGGAGCGATCCCGGTCTGTGCGTGGCTGCCGAGGACAACGCCGCGCTCGCGGCCCTCATCGCATTCGGGAAGCGGGCCGCGACCGAGGTCGTGACGCAGGCCGATGCAGTGAGAGCTGCCGATGGCGCGCACCTATCGGGTCACGGCGGCACCAACGACGGCATCATCGGTGCCGCTGCGGGCGTGGGCCTGACGGTGCACGGCTGGTCGGGGCGGTTCGTCGAGTTCGGCGGGCTTCGCGACTACGGACCCGAGGTCAGGGTCCGCGACCTCGAAGATGCAGGCATGATGGTGCTGCCGATCGACCGCAACGTGGTCGCTCCGGCTGGCGAGGATGTCGTCGAGACCGCCGGCTGGTTGCGCCCGAGACTGTGGGGCGGGAGACCGTGCGTTCCGGTCACGCTCCTGTCGCCGGGGCGCTGGTTCGCCCTCGGAAAGGCGCCGGTACCCGAGCGGTAGCCCCAGTCGGCACGGTGTCGCCGCGGGGGAGTCGCTGTCCCGTCTGCCAACAATCGGCGAAATGGGCACGTACTTCACGAGAACCAACCTCGAAGGAGGGCACAGCATGAAGCTATCAGCTCGCAATCAGCTCAAGGGGCGCGTCGTCGAGATCAAAGAGGGCGCTGTAGAGGCCTTGGTCAAGGTCGACGTTTCGGGCCAGCACATCACTTCGGTCATCACGATCGAGGCCGTGCGCGACCTCGGGCTCGCGGTGGGCTCGGAAGTCACCGCGATCATCAAGGCCGACCACGTCATGCTCGGCGTCGAGTAGGACGCAGGCGCTGGCACCGGCACGCAAGCTCTTCTGGGACGATCCGTATCTCGACGTCGTGCGAAGCGACGGTCACCGGCGTTGACGCGTGACGTCGTGACGGTCGACCGCACGGTCTTCTTCGCGTTCTCGGGCGGGCAGGCGTCTGACGTCGGTACTATCGGCGGGCATCGCGTGCTCGACGCTCGCACCGACGGCCTCGAGATCCGCTACACGCTGCCCGCCGGGCACGGTCTTGCGGTGGGAGACCCCGTCCAGGTGGAGATCGACTGGCCGCACGCGCTACCGCATCATGCGGCTGCACTTCGCCGCCGAGCTGGTGCTCGAACTCGTCTACCAGGGCTACGGCCATCCCGAGAAGCTCGGCGCCAACATCACCGCCGAGAAGGCCCGCGTCGACTTCGCGTGGGAGGGCAGCATCGCGCCGATCCTGCCCGAGGTGGCCGCCCGGGTCCGCGAACTTGTCGATGCGGACTTGCCCATCGACGAGCGCGTTCGAGGACGAGGCGGCCCAGCGCCGCTACTGGCGTATCGACGGCTTCGCGCAGGTGCCGTGCGGCGGCACGCATCCTCGGCGGACCGGCGAGGTGGGCGCGTGCGGCTCAAGCGCGCCAACCCCGGCGCCGGCGTCGAGCGGATCGAGATCACCCTCGATGACTGACGACGCCCGCTATCGCGCGAACTACGAGCTCTGTCACGAGTGCGGCGGGCTGTGCTGCGCGCTCTACCTCGCGCACGACGAGAACGGCGACTACATCGGCGAGGGGTGGCTGCCCGACTACATCGACGTGTGGACCGAGCGGCTGGTCGCGAGCGGCGCCCTGCGCGCCGACGCCACCGGCTATGGCGCCGGGCCGGCAGGCATCGAGCCGCTGCACGACCCGCGCATCAGCCACCTGCCCACGCCCGAGGGCGCGGCGTACCGAGCCACGCTTCCCGAGTGGGTCGACACCCGCAAGTGCCAGTTCTGCCACCCCGACACGGGCTGTCTGCTGCCGCGCGAGTACCGCGCGCCCATCTGCGGCGAGTACGTGTGCGAGATATGGCAAGCCGCCGAGAATCGCACCCGCTAGACTGAAGCCCATGCCCAGCCTGTTCATCGATGCCGACGCCTGCCCTGTCACCCGGGATGCGATCTCGATCGCCCGGGCGGCCGGTCTTGGCGTGGTGATCGTCGCCAACGTCACCCAGAACCTCGATCGCTACACCTCGCGCAGCGGGGTCGAGGCGGTCCAGGTCTCCTCGGGCGCCGATGCCGTCGACTTCGCGATCGTCGAGCGGCTCGAGTCCGGCGATACCGTCGTGACCCAGGACATCGGCCTGGCTGCGATGGTGCTTGGCCGAGGAGCCCGCGCGATAAGCCCTCGCGGCCGCGTCTTCCACCTCGCCACGATCGACGCCGAGCTCGCCGTGCGGCACGCCGAAGCCAAGCTGCGCCGCTCGGGAGGACGACACGGGGGACCGTCGCCCTTCACCGAGGAGGACCGCGAGCACTTCCGCGACCGGCTCGAGTGGCTCGTGCGCCAGCCGCCGGAGGCGCGGGTGTGAGCGCGGACGCTCTCTCCGCACTGGCGGCCGGCTTCGCCCTTGGCGCGAGCCTCATCATCGCGATCGGCGCGCAGAACGCCTTCGTGCTGCGCCAAGGGCTCGCTCGCGACCACACCTTCGCGGTCGCGCTCACCTGCGTGCTGTGTGACGTGACGCTCATCGCCGCAGGCGCCGTGGGCTTCGGCGGCCTCGTGGCGCGGTTCCCCACGGTGGCGTCGGTCGCCGCGTGGGGCGGGGCCGCCTTTCTCGCGGTCTACGGCGCGCTGTCGTTGCGATCGGCGCTCCGGCCGCACACGCTGCGTGCCGAGGACGCCCCGGCGCACGGCATGTTCGCGTCGACCGGCTCGGCCGTGACCGCGACGCTCGCGATCAGCCTGCTCAACCCGCACGTCTACCTCGACACCGTCGTACTTCTGGGCAGCGTGGCGTCTCAGTACCCCGCGGGCATGCGCACGTGGTTCACGCTGGGTGCGATGGCGGCGTCGACCATCTGGTTCTTCGGCCTGGCCTACGGGGCGCGGCTGCTCGAGCCGCTCTTCGCGAAGCCGGTGGCCTGGCGCGTTCTCGATGGAGTGATCGCCGGGATCATGTGGTGGATCGCCGCGAGCCTGGTGCTGGGGCAGCTCGGCTAGGGGCGGCTACGCGCGCTGACGGGCCCAGCTGCCGCCGCGCGCCGTTCGCGCTACCCAAGCGCCTCGGCGACTCCGAGTATCGGGATGCCCGCGTACTCGCCCAGGTCGAGCAGGTGCCGGTCGCCGGAGACGATCGAGTCGGCCCCACCTTCGACCGCGCACTCGAGCACCCGGTTGTCGGGCTCGTCGGCGAGGACCGAGAGACGCTGTGAGGGTCGCGCGATGTCGGCGATGCGCGCGATCTGCATGATGACCGAGTCGACATGCTCGGCGTCGAACTCCAGCTTGTCGGCGAGCACTCGGGCGAGTTCTGCAAGCAGGGCGGGCGAGGTCACCAACTCCAGCTCCCCGGTGATCGCGCGTCTCACCAGCTCCGCAGGCCGGCCCCCGAACGCGTAGGCCGAGACGAGGACGTTCGTGTCGAAGACGACCCTAGCCACCCTCGCGGGCCTCGGCGATCAGGCGCTCGACGTCGGCCTCGGTCCGCACGCCGAGCCGCTCCGCCTGCGCTCGCCCGTACTCCGCCAGCTCCTCGAACACCTCGAGCTCGCGCTGTTCGCGGTAGATGCGGACCATGTCGCGGAAGAGCTCGCTCTTGCTGCGGCCCTCACGCCTGGCCATCGCCTCGACCTGCTCGGCGGTTTCCGGCGGGACCGAGAACCCGATCGTCACTGCGGTGCGTGCCACTACTGCCCCCGTTCGTCGACAGGGACAGTCTAGCGCGGTTGTAAACCGTTTACAACGCAGAGACCGCGCGCCCTACTCGGCGTCGCGGACCTTCAGCTCCAGCAGGCAGCGCTGGCCGCCGGGCTGCGGCTGACGCTCGAGGAACGTGAGCTCGAGCCCGGCGCCCTCGAACGTTCCTTCGTCGACCGCGGCCGCGATCTCGCACAGCGTGTCGATCTCCTCGGCCGAGAGCCCCGCCTCGCTCCACGCGTCCACCAGCGGGCACGACTCCATCCGCAGCACGAGCCTGCCCTCCTCGCGCTCCTCCACGCCCGGCGCGAAGAGCGCACCGGCACACGGCGAGCCCTCGCAGAAGATGCGTCCGACGGCGTCGAGGTCGCCCTTCTCGGCCGCGGGACGGTACTTCTGGCCGACCTCGATGCCGCGGCGCCGGATGGCCCGCTTCATCACCTCGGTGGCCTTGGCGCGGCCCATCTCGGCCGACATCTCCTCGAAGAGGTGGTAGTACATGAGCGCGCGGTTCTCGAACGCCGCGCGGGTCTCGGCGCGTGACTTCGAAAGCTGCGCTTGGCAGGACTCGTGACCGGTGCCGTCCATGTGGCTCTCCTCGATGCGATGGGCTGTCTCACGAGTGTATGCCCGAGCGGCGCGCTTAAGGATAGAATCGACACCACACACACGAACGAGAGGGTCACGATGACCGACGAGAACATCCCGGACGCCGAGCAGACCGCCGAGCAGCCGGAAGAAGCGCCGAAGCCGGGCGAGACCGAGTCCACCGAGCCCGCGGACGAGAAGCGGCCGCTGAAGGAGGGGCTCCGCGAGGGCGCCGCCAAGGCATTCGGCCTCGCGGTGGAGGTCGGGTCACTGCTCGGAGGGCAGAGCGGCGAGATCGTCGAAGCCGAGCGCGAAGTCGCCTCCTCGGAAGCCGAGGAGTTCATCGACCGCATAGACGGCGAAGGCTAGGCGGCGTGCCGGTGCGACGTGCACCGGCCGCCACCGCACGCGCAATCAGTAGGGACCACGAGGGGAAGGGTGGATCCATGGCCGAGGTCAACCGCGTGGGCAAGAAGCTCACGACGCTGCAGGGAGTCGCTGGGGCTGTCGGTGGACGAGCTCGCCGATCGGTGCTCGTGCGACGCCGCCACCATCGAGCATCTGGAGAGCGGGGAGTCGGCACCGTCGCTCGCGCCGCTCATCAAGGTGACGCGCGCGCTGGGCGTTCGTCTCGGCACGCTGCTCGATGACGACACGCAACTCGGTCCGGTCGTGACCCGCGCCGGTGAGGCGGCCTCCGTGGCGCGGGTGCGCGACCTCGAGACCGCTTCGGGAGGCGGCACGCTCGACTTCTTCTCGCTCGCGGCCGGCAAGGCGGCGCGCCACATGGAGCCGTTCATCATCACCGTGCACCCGGGCGAAGATCGGGAGCTCTCCGAGCACGAAGGCGAGGAGTTCATGTACGTGCTCGATGGCACGATCGAGGTCGAGTACGGCAAGGACCTCTACACGCTCACGCAGGGCGACAGCATCTACCTCGACTCGATCGTGCCGCACCAGGTGCGCGGCGGCATGCCCGTCGCCTGCGCGCATCCTCGCCGTCGTCTACGCGCCGTTCTAGGGGGCGCGAGATGAGCACACCCACCACCGAGCTGCACACCGAGCTCACGATCGGCCAGTACTTCGACACGGTCGTCGCCGAGCAGCCCGACCACGACTTCATCGTCTACCCCGACCGCGACCTGCGCTGGACGTACGGCGAGTTCGACGAGCGCGTCTCGGCGCTCGCGAAGGGGCTGCTGGCCATCGGCCTGCAGAAGGGCGACCACCTGGGCATCTGGGCGCGCAACGTCCCGGACTGGCTCACGTTCGCCTTCGCGACCGCCAAGATCGGCGTCGTGCTCGTGACGGTCAACCCTGTCTACAAGAGCCACGAGCTCGCCTACGTCATCAAGCAGTCGGACATGAGGGCGCTGTGCATCATCGACTCGTTCCGCGACGTCGACTACGTCGAGATCGTGCGCGGGCTGGTGCCCGAGGCGGCGACGCAAGCGCGCGGACATCTCGACTCGCCCGAGTTCCCGCAGCTCAAGAGCCTCATCTACATGGGTCCCGAGAAGCACCGCGGCTTCTACACGACGCCGGAGCTGATCCTTCTCGGCCAGCACTACGACGATGCGGCGTACGAAGAGGCGCGCAAGGGCCAGACCGCCGACGACGTCATCAACATGCAGTACACCTCGGGCACGACGGGCTTCCCCAAAGGCGTCATGCTCACGAGCCGCAACATCCTCAACAACGGCTTCTACATCGGCGAGCGGCAGAAGTTCACCTCGGCGGACCGCGTCTGCCTGCCGGTGCCGTACTTCCACTGCTTCGGCATCGTGCTCGGCGTGCTCGCGGTGCTCACCCACGGCGCGACGATCGTGGGGGTCGAGAGCTTCGATCCGCTGCTCGTGCTCGCGGCGGTGCAGAAGGAGAAGGCGACCGCGCTCTACGGCGTGCCGACGATGTTCATCGCCGAGCTCGACCACCCCATGTTCGACATGTTCGACCTCACGTCGCTGCGCACCGGGATCATGGCGGGCTCGCCGTGCCCCATCGAGACGATGCGCCAGGTCATCGACAAGATGCACGCCTCCGAGATGACGATCGCCTACGGGCTCACCGAGGCCTCGCCGGTCTTCACGCAGACGACCACCGACGACTCGCTCGAGCGCAAGTGCGAGACGGTGGGGCGCCGCCACGACGAGATCGAGGTGCGAGTGGTCGATCCCGAGACGGGCGAGGACTGCCCCGCCGGGCGTTCCGGGCGAGCTGCTGTGCCGCGGCTACAACATCATGAAGGGCTACTACAAGATGCCCGAGGCCACCGAGGCAGCCGTCGACAAGGACGGCTGGCTGCACTCGGGGGACCTGGGCACGGTGGACGAGGACGGCTACTACCGCATCACCGGCCGCATCAAGGACATGATCATCCGCGGCGGCGAGAACATCTACCCGCGCGAGATCGAGGAGTTCCTCTACACGATGCCCGGCGTCAAGGACGTGCAGGTCGTGGGCGTGCCCGACCCCAAGTACGGCGAGGTCGTCGGCGCGTTCGTCATGCGCTTCGCAGGCAGCGACATCACCGAGTCCGACGTGCAGGAGTTCACGCGGGCGCGCATGGCTCGGTACAAGTGCCCGAAGTACGTCTTCTTCGTCGACGAGTACCCGCAGACCGCCAGCGGCAAGATCCAGAAGTACAAGCTGCGCGAGATGGCCGCCGAGGCGGTAGGCGTCGCCGATGTGGCGGTGTTCGCGAGCGAGGCGCCCGACGCCGACTCAGACGCGACCGACAACGACTGTGCGGTGCGCGGCACCGGCGGCGCGTAGCACTGCGACCGATATCACCCGGACGAGCGAAAGGGTCATCATGGCGACGAAGGCGGACTTCACTCCCGAGGAGTGGCAGGTATTCCAGTGGGCGGTGCTCGACACGATGGCCTACATGGCGATGGCCGAGAAGGGCTTCTGGGACACCTTCAAGGAGACGACCGCGGCCGCGAAGTACCTGGCAGACGCCAAGGCGAACAGCACGAGCCTGTTCGTGCGCGACCTGGCGGGCGACATCCGCACCAAGAAGGACAAGGACGTGACGGGCAACCCGACCGACATGGCCGGTGAGGTCGCCGAGCGCGTGAGCGAGGCAGCCGGAATCGTGGCGGCGAAGGCCCCCGACGAGCTCGAGGCGTTCAAGCTGTTCGTGATCGGCGTCGCCGAGGCCACAGCTCAGGCCGCCGAAGGCGTCGGGCCCAACGAGGCGCAAGCGATCGAGAAGATCCGGGCGGCGCTCGGCTAGTCCGCCAGGCTCTCCGGGGAGGCGGCGGTGGAGAACCCGAAGCTCCTCATAGCGCTGCTGGCGGTGCTCGCGTACGCGCTCGTCTCGCGCAAGCTCGGCCGCTGGTGGATCAGCATGCCCATGGCGATGCTGGTCGCCGGCTTCGTGCTGGGCCCGTGGGGTCTGGGTCTGGTGACCGAGGACCCGCTGGGCGAGGTCGTGCGGACCGTCGCCGAGCTGACGCTCGCGCTGATGCTGTTCCACGACGCGGTGCGAATCGATCTCGTGGCGCTTCGCAACGGCTACCGGATTCCGCTTCGGCTGCTCGGCATCGGGCTTCCGGTGATGATCCTCCTGGGCACCGCGGTGGCGTACGGGATGATGCCCGCGCTCGGCGTTGTGGGGGCGGCCCTCATCGCGACGATGCTCGCGCCGACCGACGCTGCGCTCGGCGAGGCGGTCGTCTCGGACACGCGGCTTCCCGTCGCCGTCAGGCAGGGACTCAACGTCGAGAGCGGACTGAACGACGGCCTCTCGGTGCCGATCTTCCTGGTGCTGCTCGCGCTGGCGGCGGAGCCGGGTGGCCTGGAGTCCGGCGCGCTGCTCGCCGAGATGACGCGCCAGATCGGCTACGGCCTGGTGGGCGGCGCGCTGATCGGCGGGGGAGGCGGCCTGCTGCTGCGGGCGGCGCGTTCGCGGTCGCTGATAGGGCGGGCTTGGCAACCGATCGCGGTGCTGATCGATCGCCGTGAGCTGCTTCATCGCCGCGGCCGTGCTGGGCGGGAGCGGCTTCATCGGGGCGTTCGCCGGAGGCGTCTTCTTCGGCGTGGCCTCCGGTGCCCGTGACGCCGAGACCAACGGTCTGACCGGCAGCGTGGGAACCGTCTTCGACGCCATGAGCTTCCTGCTGTTCGGCGCTGCTCTGCTGCCGTTCCTGCTGCCGTTCCTGACGTGGCAGGCGGTCGTCTACGCGGTGCTGAGTCTCGTGGTGCTCAGGACCGTGTCGGTGGTAGCGGCGACTCTGGGGACCGGTGCTCGCTGGCAGACCGTCGCGCTCATGGGCTGGTTCGGACCTCGCGGGCTTGCGACGGTCGTCTTCACCGTACTGTTGCTCGACGAGGCGATTCCCAACGGCGACTTCATCGCGGCGACAGCCGCGATCTGCATCGCGATGAGCGTCGTGGCTCACGGGGTGACGGCGCCGCCGCTCGTGTCGGCGTACTCTCGCTGGTGGAATCGCGTGGCGCCGGATCTCGCCGAGTCGCTGGAGGCCGCAGGTGCGACCGAACACCCCGGCCCGGCGTCGGCGTTCCGCTAGTTCGGAGCTGGTCTACTCTCGGCTCGTCGGCCGGCGCGGCCTTTCGGACGAGGAAGTAGGTGGCGCCCAGTCCCAAGATGAGGAAGCCCAGCGCGAACAGCACCATCGGGCTGTACTTGGTGAGGTCGAGGATGATGACCTTCCGAGCGAGCGCGATGATGGCCACCAGGACGACTATCTCGACATGGATGGAGTGCTTGCGGAAGTAGACCTCGACCGTCTCGATGAGCTCGAGTGCGATCAGCACCGTCAGGAAGAGCCCGAGAGTCGCAAGCATCTCGGCCTCGGACATGACGATCGCCTCTGGTGGCGGCCAAGCCGCCGGGGAGTACGGCGACGAGGAACGCGTAGACGATCTCGATGGTGACGAGGCCTACGAGCAGGAACATGAGCACCATCAGGATGCCCGCGATGATGCGCTTGCCTACCTGCGACCACTCAGGATGCGCTCTACCGACTTGGACTGCGGCTCTTCCATGCGAGTGCACCCCCCGGTTCTCTCGCCGCCACCAATGATAGCGGCAGTTGGGGCGGGATGTGACGACCGGGCAGTGAGTCCGGCGCGGCAGTGTGTGGGAGAATCACCAGTAGCGCGCCGCGGCAGCCGCCCCAGCCGGGTTCGCCACACGAGGCCAAACGAGAGAGGTAGTTCGATGAGCCGGTTTTGCGCAGTCCTGAGCGCAGTCGCACTCGCGGTGCTCCTGGTGGGTCTGATCGGGTGCGGTAGCGCGGCGCCGAAGGCGGACCCCACTGCCCTTCGAGGGCGTCGAGTGGGGCCTGACCGGATCAAGCATGAGCTCGGCGGACCTGGGCGTCGGCCGGCATCACCGCGAAGTTCGACGGCACGATCCTGTCCGGTTTCTCGGGCGTGAATCAGTACACCGGTCCCTACAAGGCCGGCACCGATGGATCGCTGGAGGTCGGGAAGCTCGCCGCCACCCTGATGGCAGGTCCCGAACCGCGGATGGCCGCCGAGAAGGCGTACTTGGAGCTGCTGGCGAAGTGCGACTCGTTCGCGGTCGCCGACGGCGTGCTGACGCTGTCGACGGGTGGCAAGCGAGACGCTGACCTACGAGAAGGCCAAGCCGGCGAGCCTTCCGGGGACGAGCTGGACGGTCATCGGCTACAACAACGGCAAGCAGGCCGTCACCGGCCCGTCGGCCGAGGCGACGCCCACGCTCGTGTTCGGGACCGATGGGACGGTGTCCGGCTTTGGCGGCGTGAACAACTTCAACGGCCCGTTCGAGTCGACCGAGAAGACGGTGAAGATCGGCCCGCTGGCGGCAACGATGATGGCCGGTCCGCAGGAGCTGATGGACCAGGAGACCCAGTACTTGGCCGCGCTCGAGAACTCGACGGTGTGGGCGCTCGTGCAGGGTCGGCTCGAGATGAGGGACGGCAGCGGGGCGACGCAGATCATGGCGGTGCCCCAGGAGTAGCGCGGGCGATGCGGTTCTGTGCGACCCGGCCCTGGAACCGTCGGGCTAGGTCCACTCCTCCGAGCCGGTGAAGTCGACCGTCAGCCACTTGTCGGTCCCGTGCGCGCCCAGCGCGTCTGCGATCTCGTCTCGGATAGCGTCCAGGTCCGCCGCCGTGCCGAGCTGACGGTCCGGTTCGACGACGATGTGGATCTCGATGAACTGTCCGCGGCCGACCTTGGCCGCGTAGCTCGTGTAGTCGACGAACCCGTGCCGGGCCACGATCTCGTCCATGACTTCGTGGACCTGGGCGTCCAACTCGCTCGGGGTCATCAGCAGGATCTCGGTCAGTGCCTTGCGTACCGTCCGCACGGGAATCCCGACCATCGCCAAGCTCAAGATCCCCAGTATCGCCGGGTCTACGTAGGGCGCCAGATGGGCGTAGGGGGTCGACGTAAGCCACAACGCGAAGATGAACGCGACCGCCGTCGCCGCAGTGGCCAGCGCCGACATGAGCCAACCCTGAGCATCAAGGTGAATGAACTCCGAGTTCGCGGCGCGGTTGGTGCGCTTCTCGTAGAAGTACATCCAGAAGCACGCCGCCGCCATCACGAGCGAGTAGCCGATCGCCCAGCCAAGCTCGACCTCGGTACCCCCTGACATGAAGGTGCCAACGGCGTCGAAGAAGGCCCACACGCACAGGACCATCAGCATGCCGCCGTAGATCGCCAGGCTCATCGGCTCGATGTGCCAGTAGCCGTACTGGAACGTACGGTTCTCCTCGCGCGTGACCAGCCGCGCGATCCACAGTCCCAGCAGCCCCATCGCGACGTCGATCACCGAGAACAGGCCGTCGAACACGATCGCGGTCGAACCCGAGAGCAGGCCCAGGAGCACGGCGAACGCGCCGAGCAGGGCGCTCAGCAGCACGGAGAGCTTGAGTACTCGTTGTTCGGCTGCCGCGTCGGTCATGCTCGGTCCGCTGCCGATGTCGTCGGCACCCACAGCGCGCGCGTCACATCGGTCCCCACGGTATGCCGAGCAGGTACCACGCGGCGAAGAACAGCGTCCACACGATCGTGAGGGCGACGAAGTACGGCAGCATCAGGGCGATGACCGTGCCGATGCCGGAGCGTTTGTCGTAGCGGGCGGCGAAGACCACGATCAGCGGGAAGTAGGCCATGATCGGCGTCACGATGTTGATGGGCGAGTCGCCGACCCGATACGCCGCAAGCACCGCTGCCGGGGCGATGCCCAGCCGCAGGAAGAGCGGCACGAAGATCGGGGCGAGCAGCGCCCACTTCGCGATCGCCTGCGGCATGATGATGCCGACGACGACAGTGATCAGGATCGCACCCACCAGCAGCGGCAAGGTGCCCACGTTCATGGTCTCGATGGTGTCGCCGAGCCGCACCGCGGCGATCTGCGCCAGGTTCGAGTAGTTGAAGTAGGCGATGAACTGGGCGATGAGCAGGAACAGGAAGAGCAGGCCCGCGAGCCCCGCCCACGACTTCTGTATCGCGGCGATGACGTCGTTGCTGCTCGTGAGCGTGCCCGCACCGCGGCCGTAGCCGAGGCCCGCGCCGAGGAACACGAGCGCGATGATCACGATCAGGCTGTCCATGAACGGCGACGTGCCGATGATCGCTCCGGTGACGGTGTCGCGCAGCGGCGCACCCGGCGGGAAGGTGAGCAGTCCCACGACCACGAGCACCAGCAGCGTCCCGATCCCCGAGTACCGCAGGCCCTTGGAGTCCTGCTCGGCGGTGATGTCCGGCGAACGCGTCGGGCTCGTCGGCGTTCTGCTCGCCCACCGGCGCCAGCGCGGAGTCGTAGGCTCCCAGCCGCTTCTCGACGATGCGGGTGGTCACGATCGCCAGCAGCACGGTGAGCACGATCGTCGACCCGATCCCGAAGTACAGGTTCGCGGTGATGTCGATCGACTGCGCCGGGTTGACCAGGTGGATGGCCTCGTTGGTGATCTCGGTGAGGATCGCGTCGGTGGGGGTGACGAGCAGGTTGACGCCGAAGCCGCCCGCGACACCGGCGAACGCGGCCGCCATGCCCGCGAGCGGGTGGCGCCCCACGCTCATGAACGCCGCCGCGCCCAGCGGGATCAGCACGAGGTAGCCCGCGTCCGAGGCGATGCTCGAGATGATGCCGAGGAACACGATGATGTAGGTCAGCGTCCCCACCGAGGAGACCGCGACCAGCTTGCGGATCAGCGAGGCGATGAGCCCCGAGAGCTCGGCGACGCCCACGCCGATCATGACGATCAGGATGATGCCCATCGCGGTGAAGCCCATGAAGTTGCGCACGAACGAGGTGAACAGGAAGCGGATGCCGTCTGCGGTGAGCAGCCCTTGCGCCTTCACCGTCTCGGTGACGACCTTGTAGTCGGTCGCATCGGCCTGCTCGGCCGGCAGCACCTCGGCGGGCAGCGTCGAGCCGGCGACGTCGAACTGCTCGACCTGCGCCGGGGCGGGCTTCACGACCTCGTAGGTCGCGCTCGCGCCCAGCCAGTAGAACACCTGCGACAGCAGGATCATGCCGAGACACAGGAGCAGGAACAGGATCGCCGGGTGCGGGACCTTGTTGCCCACCCGCTCGATGACGTCGAGGAAGCCGCCCGAGCCCTTCGCGTCTGGTGCGGCGGCGTCGCCGCCTCCGCGCTCACGAGCCGCTCCCCTCGGTCGTGTGCGGCCATTCGGCCGAGGAAGTCGGCGATCGCCAGCGTCGTCTTCTCGAACTCGTCGAGCAGCACGCGCTCGTTGGGCCCGTGGATGTTGGCGTAGCCGTCCGTCGCGCCGCCGAGCATGACGACAGCCTTGGGGGAGGCCTGGGCCAGCGCGCTCACGATGGGAATCGAGCCGCCGCCTCCCGCCGTGATCGTCTCGGCGCCCCACGCCTCAGACCACGCCGCGCACGCGGCGGCGAACACCGGGCTGCTCGTATCGGCGGCGAAGC
This sequence comes from uncultured Actinomycetes bacterium, assembly GCA_963726325.1. Classification (GTDB taxonomy): domain Bacteria; phylum Actinomycetota; class Coriobacteriia; order Anaerosomatales; family PHET01; genus CAVPCY01. The sequence goes on from CAVSCA010000007.1 coordinate 28,114, forward strand.
CGTTGCCGGTGGGCCCGGGCTCCACAGTGAGCTTGATGCCGTAGGGCATCGCTTGCTCCAGGTGGCGGACGACCGCGGCCTGCGCCTCGGCGGCGTCCTGCTCGGGGATGGACGCGGACGTTGAGCTTCGCCCGTGCGAAGGGCTGGACGGCGTTGAGGGCGTTGTCGACCGGTGGCGCGTCGATCCCGATCACGGTGATGGCCGGTCCCGACCACACCCGCGAGCCGAGAGAGCCGGTGCCAACGAGCGGCTGGTCGTCAACGACCTCGGCGAGGTCTCGGAACTCCTCCTCGGTGGGGCCGCCGCCCGTCCACTCCTCCCGGCGCAACCCTTCCACGGCAACGTCGCCGTGCTCGTCGTGCAGCGTCGACAGCGCCCGGATGAGGGCGAGCAGCGCGTCGGGCGCCGCGCCGCCGTACTGCCCGCTGTGCTTGGCCGAGGCGAGCGTTCGCGCGGACACGGTCACGTTCGCCATGCCGCGCAGCGCAACCGTGAGCGTGGGCACTCCGGGTCGCAGGCTGCCCATGTCGGCGATGACCATGGCGTCCGCGTCGAAAGCTCGGGGTTCTCGAGCGCGTGGTGTACGAAGCCGCCGCTCCCGACCTCCTCCAGACCCTCGAAGACGAACTTCATGCCCACCGGCGGGCGGCCATCCCACGCGCGGAGCGCGCCGATGACCGCGACGATGTTCGACTTCGTGTCTCCCGCGCCGCGGCCGTAGAGCGCTCCGTCGCGCAGCGTCGCCTCGAAAGGCGGCGTGTCCCACAAGGACTCGTCGCCTGCGGGCACGACGTCGTAGTGGCTGTAGAGCAGCACCGTGGGCGCACCGTCGGGTGCGGGAACCTCGCCGATGATGACCGGCGCGGTGTCCGGCGATCTCGAGGTCGGTGATGCTCTCGCATCCGGCGTCGCGCAAGAGCCCGACGATGTAGTCGCGCGCCCGCAGGAGCTCCTCGTGAGTTGACTCGGGGTATCCCGCCTCGGAAACGGACGGGATCGCGATCAGCTCGGTCAGCTCCTTCGTGAGCTGCGGCATGAGATCGTGGACTCGCTGGGCGAGGTTCGACGGACGCGCCCGTTGGATGCTCGTTCGGCATGAGCGTCTCCAGGTGTCTCGTTCGCGTTCGTGAATCTGTGAGACTTCTACCCGTTTACGCATCGGGCGCGGTCGCATCGGGCCTGTCGCCGCCCGCGCTCGACGGCTGGTGACTTCTCTCATAGGCTGGGGAGGACCGCGCCCGCAGCGCGGAGGGCCGGCCTGCACCACGTCGGCGCTCGCGCACGATGCCCGGTCGGTTGATGTCAGCGATGGAGCAGTGACTCAGTTGTCCGCGAACGTCTGGATGGTCCTCGATCATCGCGATTCTCGTGTACTGGGTCGGCGTCGCGATTCTCATCATCTCCCAGGACCGCGAGCCCACCGCCACGCTCGCGTGGCTCCTCGTCCTGTTCGCGCTCCCGTTCGTTGGGCTGGTCGATCTACTTCTTCTTCGGCCGAGACTGGCCCCACATCGTGCAGCGCGCGCCGTCCACGCAGCCGTCTGCACGCGCTGCTCGAGCGGTTCATGCCGAGCGTGTACGCGCCTACGCCGACGCAGTCACGGCGTTCGAGGAGTCGGTCGAGAACCCGACCGTCGGCGCGTCGTGGATCTCGTCGAGCGCAAGGCGGGCGCGCCGCCACTGCCGGTCCGCACCTGCGAGCTCTACGGCGAGGGCGCCGAGTACTTCGACGTGCTGCTCGCCGACCTCGCCTCGGCGAAGCGCTTCATCCACATGAACTACTTCATCTGGGGTCACGACGAGCTCACCGCGCGCATCACCGAGGTGCTGATCGAGCGCATCGCTGCCGGCGTCGAGGTCCGCATCCTCAACGACTCCTCGGCTGCATGGACGTACTCGAAGGCGCGAGCTCAACGCGCTGAGAGATGCGGGCGCGCACGTGGGCTACGACATCAGCCAGCTCGCGCGCCTCAACTACCGCAACCATCGCAAGATCACGGTCGTCGACGCCGAGATCGGGCACAGCGGCGGGTTCAACATCGGCCAGGAGTACATCGACGGCGGCAAGAAGTACCCCGCGTGGCGCGACACGGGCGATCCGCATGACCGGCCCGGCGTCGCCGACCTCGAGAAGCTCTTCGACATGCGCTGGTACGAGGTGTTCGGCGAGGACCTGTTCAAGGCCGAGTACTACCCCGACAGCTCGCTGCCTCACGGCGAGATCATGGTGCAGACGGTGCACCAGGGCTACGACGACCCGTGGAACTCGGTGACGCGCGCGTACCAGCTGGCGATGTCGGGCGCGCGGGAGCACATCATGCTGCAGTCGCCGTACTTCGTCCCCGACCAGACCACGCTCGACGTGCTGATCAACGCCGCGGCCGGCGGCGTGCGGGTCGACTTCATGACGACCGCGTGGCCCGACAAGAAGATGCCGTGGTGGGCGGCCGAGTCCTACTTCGAGCCGCTGCTGCGGCGGGAGGGCACATCTGGCTGTGGGAGAACGGCTTCTTCCACGCCAAGACGCTCACCGTCGACGGCGAGTACTGCTCGATCGGGACGCTCAACCTGGACATGCGGAGTCTGCGGATCAACAAGGAGCTCATGGTCTGGGTCTACGACAGAGACCATCGCCGAGCAGTCCGAGCGGCTCTTCCGCGACGACCTGCGCGACTGCCGGGAGCTCACGCTCGAGGAGGTCCGGGGCTGGTCGCGTGCTCGCCGGTTCAGGAACTCCTCGGCGCGGCTGATGTCGAACCTGCTGTAGTGCTCGTGGGCCGGGATCGGGTCCTTCCTTCACACGCGCGTTGTCCGAGGATATGGTGTCCCAGGCATTGGTGTTGTGACACGAGAGGGGTGCGGGTGGCTTCAGGTGCCGGGTTCGCCTCCAGCGGCGTGAGCGCGGTGCGCCGATGAGCATGGGTGACGCAGTGCTGCAGGTGATCCCGCTCGCACTGGGGGTCGCAGCCAGTCCGCTTCCGATCGTGGCGATCATCGTGATCCTGCTGACCAAGCGCGCCCGTTCGAGCAGCCTGATCTTCTCGGCGGCGTGGATCGTGGGCAACTTCGTCGCAATCGCGTTTGCGGTCGCATTCGCGGGCAAGGTGGTACTGCCCGCGGAGGGCTTCGACCTTCCGTTCGAGGGCTCCATCACGTTCCTTCTCGGCGTGGGGCTGCTCGTGATGGCGTGGATGTCACGCCGGGGGCGCCGTCAGTCGGGGGACGCCGGTGACGCTCCGAGTTGGGTGCACTCGGTCGACAACCTCTCGCCGTGGGGTGGTGCGCTCGTTGCCTTCAGCAACGCCACTACCAGCCCCAAGAACCTCGCGTTCGCGCTTGCGGCGGGCGCCATCATTCAGATCTCGACTCCGCGGCCCGCGTCTGTTCTGGTCTCGGAACTCCTCTACGTTGCGGTCGCGAGCATCACGATCGTCGGGCCGGTGGTCGTGTACTTCGTGGGCGGCGAACGATCGACAGCGATCCTGCTCGAGGTGGAAGCAGAAGATCACGGACAACGCGGCGGCCGCGATGGAGCTGATGCTGTTCGTCTTGGGTCTGGCGCTGGCGGCGCGCGGGCTTGTGAACCTGCTCGCGTAGACTGGTTCCTCAGCGGCGAGGGCCGGTCGGCACAGGCCGGCGCGGAATAGCGGGAGAGGGCATCGATGCACGAGATTCGGTGGCACGGTCGAGGCGGCCAAGGCGCGGTGACGAGCGCGAAGCTGCTTGCGACCGCCGCGTACAAGAGCGGCTGGAAGGGCGTGACGAGCGCTCCGTCGTTCGGGGCCGAGCGCCGTGGAGCGCCGGTGACGGCATCGACCCGTCTCGACGACGAGCCGATTCGCGTCTACTCGCAGGTCACGAGCCCCGACATCGCGATCGTGCTCGACGAGTCGCTCCTCAGCGTGGGTGGGGCGACCGCGGGACTCAAGCCGGGTGCGATTCTGATCGTCAACACGCCGCGCGCTGCTGCCGAGCTCGGCATCGAGGGCGACGTGCGCGTCGTGACCGCCGACGTGACCGGTGCGGCGGAGGCCGCGGGCGTGCTCGTGGGCGGCAACCCCATCGTCAGCGCGGCGATTCTCGGCAGCGTCGCCAAGGCGACCGGGGTGGTCACGATGGAGTCGGTCGAAGAGGCCATCGGCGAGATGTTCTCGGCGTCGGCGGCGGCGAAGAACGCCGAGGCGGCGCGCATCGCCTACGAGTGCACGGCGTCAGCGACCTAGAGCCTGCGAGCCAGAGCGCGCTAGAGCTCCTCCGCGGCGTATCCCTCGGCGGTGGATGCACCCGGCTCGAACGCCGCGATCAGGCGCTTGCCCGCCTTGAGGAACAGCGCTGTCAGCGGGGCGCCGAGCGCCGCGCCGAGGATTCCGGCGAAGATGCCACCGAGCAGCGTGACCACGAGGATGACCAGCGGGTGGAGGTCCAGGGAGTCGCCCATGACCCGCGCGTTGATGACGGTCTGCAGCACGTTCTGGACAACGAGCACGATCACGAGCAGCAGGATTGCGGTGGGCAGCCCGTTCGTGCCGAGCGCGACGAGGAAGGCGAACGCACCCGAGATGATCGCCCCGAAGTACGGGATGTAGCACGTCATGAAGGTGACCAGCGCAACGGTTGCGGCCAGCGGAACCCCCAGCAGCAGCATCGAGACGCCGATCACGAGGGCCACCACCGCGCCCGTGATGGTGGTGCCTCGGAAGTAGCCGCGCATCGCGCCCACTGCGTCCTCCACGATTCCCTCGCCCACCGCCACCGGCAGTCCGCCCATGTGGCTGCCCAGGTAGTTCGAGATGGTGGGGAAGTCGGAGAGCACGTAGAAGGTGAGCGTCGTGGCGATGAACACCCCGAAGAGGAACCCGAGCGTCGAGGAGAGGCCCGCGGTCAGCGCCGAGCCAAGCGAGCCCAGCGCGTCGCCCGAGGGCGCGGCTCCCGAGTCCTGGGCTGCGGTGAGGGCCTCGCGGACGGCAGTCGCGTTGATCCCGAACGAGTCGAGCGTGGCGGCGAGCGCGTCGAGACCGGCCTGCACCTGCGCCTGGATCGCCGGCCACTGGGCGAGGATGCCGTTGACCGTGACCCATATGACCACGCCGACGATCACGAAGAGCAGCAGCAGCACGAGTCCCGCCGCGGCCGACTTGCCAAGCCCCCGCGCCATGAGCTTCTCGCACAGCGGGTAGGCCACCATACCGATGACCATCGCGACGATCAGTGGGATGGTGACCGTCGCGCTCACGCCCATGAACCAGGCGAAGAGCCAGATCACGCCGGCGACCCCGATGAAGAGCCACGACGCGATGCCGACGGTCAGCAGCCAGCCCGGCAGCATCTCGGGAGCCGTCTTCGCGAACTGCTGTCCCGCGTCACGGATCTTGTCGCCTAGGCCTGACATGGGGTCCCCTCCAAGAGCGCGCGGCTGTGCAGTATCGTCGCGTTCGCAGCGGCGAATCCCGCGACGAGCGACTCCTGCAAGAGTAGGCGACCGCCCGTCATGCGTCGACCCACGGGCAGGTAGTACGCATGCGGGGGTGCTCGGGCTACTATGTGTGTGCGCGAGTCGCCTGATGCGTCTCGCGCCCTTTGGACTCGCCGAGGAGGTCGTGGGTGGGAACGAGCGAGTGTGGCTCTGAGATCGCGATGTCGCGCCCCGCGCGCGGCGAGGCCGGCCGCACCGGTGACTGGCGCAGCAAGCGGCCGGTCCTGACCGAGGCGCTGTGCACCGACGTCAAGCAGGGGCGCGAGACGTGTCAGCGGTGCTGGGCGTACTGCCCCGACGCATCTATCGCGCGCGGAGTACCGCCGCAGGTCGATCTCGACTACTGCAAGGGCTGCGGCATCTGCGCCGAGGTGTGTCCGAGCCAAGGCGATCGAGATGGTGCCCGAACAGGTTCACGGGGTGTGCGACCTCGGCTAGCGAGTACCGAGCCAGCACCAGGAGGGGGTCAGCGTGGGCGCAGAAGAACCGATCGGCGAGCAGCTGGAAGACGCCGCCGTGCTGTCGGCGGACGAGCACCAGGTGCGAGACGCCTACGGCTTCGCGCTCGCGCTGCTGCTGCTCTCGACACTCGGCCTGATCGTCGCCGGCGTGCCTGTGTCGTCTCCGCTCGCAGTGGGTGCAGCGGCCCTGCAGTTCCTCGCCCTGTGGCTCACGCTCCGGGTCTCGGGAGTCCGGCGCGTGACGTTTCAGGGCCGGCATCGTCATCTTCGGGGCTCTGTTCGTCGCGGCCGCGGTGCTGTCTCAGCTGCGGGGGGATCCGACCACCGTGGCCGCGGTCGCCCTCTGGCTCGTGCTCACGCTGACCACTATCGGCGCCATCGGCAAGCGCCTCGCGACGTATCGCAGGGTCACGCTGCAGCTCGTGCTCGGACTGCTGTGCATCTACATGCTGATCGGCCTGTCGTTCAGCCTCGCGTACCTGATCGTGGACCTGATGGTCCCGTTGGCGTTCGATCCTCGCTGAACTCAGGATCTCGGGCTGCGTCTACTACAGCTTCATCACCCTGGCCACGGTCGGCTACGGTGACGTCTCCCCGGTCGCACCGATCGCGCGAAGCCTTGCGGTGGCCGAGTCCATCCTGGGCCAGCTCTACCTGGTGAGCGTCGTGTCGCTGGCCGTGAGCCGCTTGGGCAGGGACCGGCGCACGAACCATCCTCGAGGAGACCGAATGAGCGCCGTCTCGACCGTCATGACCGGCAACGAGGCCGCAGCGACCGCCGCGAAGCTCGCTCGCGTGCAGGTGGTCGCCGCGTACCCCATCACGCCGCAGTCGCCCGTGGTCGAGCAGCTCTCGGCGTGGGTCGAGTCGGGCGAGCTGCCCGCCGAGTTCGTCGCGGTCGAGTCCGAGCACTCGGCGCTGTCGGTGTGCATCGGCGCCTCGACCGTGGGCGCGCGCGCCTTCACCGCCACCAGCGCGAACGGGCTCGCGTACATGACCGAGCAGGTCTGGTGGGCGGCCGGCGCGCGGCTGCCCATCGTCATGTGCGTGGCGAACCGCGCGATGGCCGCGCCGTGGAACGTGCTCAACGACCAGCAGGACTCGATGAGCGTGCGCGACGCCGGCTGGGTCCAGCTCTACTGCCGAGACAACCAGGAGATCCTCGACACCACCGTGCAGGCGTACCGCATCGCCGAGAAGCTCCACGTGCCGGTGATGGTCTGCTACGACGGCTTCCTGCTCTCCCACACCATGATGCCGGTCGAGGTCCCGGACGCCGAGACGGTCGACGCGTTCCTGCCGCCCTTCACCGACCCGCTGCAGATCGTCGACCCGGCGGACCCGCGCAACGTCGGGCCGGTGACCATGGCCGACCCGCGCGCCGATGCGGGCGGCACGACCTGTCACGGCTACATGGAGATCCGCGCCCTGCATCAGCAGGCGCTGCTCGGCGCGCTCGAGCGGTGCCCGGCAGTCGATGCCGAGTGGGCCGCCGCAACCGGCCGGGCGTGGGGCGGGCTGACCTGGGAGCACCTGCTCGATGACGCCGAGATCGTGCTGATCGCGGCCGGGTCGCTCGGCACGCAGCTCACCCTCGTCGCCGAGCAGCTGCGCAGCGAGGGAGTCGCCGCTGGCGTGCTCGGCGTTCGCTGCTACCGGCCATTCCCGGTCGACGCGCTGCGCGCGAAGCTCGCGGGCCGCAAGATCGCCATCGTCTTCGACAAGGCGATGAGCTACGGCTACGAGGGCCCCATCTGCGGCGACCTGAAGGCGGCCCTGTGCGGCGTCGACGACGCGCCGGTCGTGTTCGGAACGGTGAGCGGGCTCGGCGGCCGAGACACGACGCCCGACGATCTTCTCGGCGCGACTCGGCGCGCCATCGCCGACTACGGTGACGGCATTCGCGACCGTGGCGCCGACTGGATCAACCTGCAGCTGGAAGGCGGTGCCCGGTGACCCGGCTCGTCGACCTTCCCGACGCTGACTTCGTGCTTCCGGGCAACCGTGCGTGTGCGGGGTGTCCGCTCGGCATCGCACTGCGTCCCATCACCGCGGCGCTCGAGGGCAAGATGGTGCTGGTCAACCCGGCGAGCTGCCTGACGGTGCTCGGCGGCATGTACCCCACGGCCTCGCTCGCGGTGCCGTGGGTCAACGTCGCGTTCCCGTCGACGGCGGCGTCGGCGAGCGGCATCGCCGCCGGTCTTCGCGCGACGGGGCGCGCTGACGAGATGACGGTCCTGGCGATGGCCGGCGACGGCGGTACGGCCGACATCGGCATACAGGCGCTGTCCGGCGCGGCCGAGCGCAACGAGGACATGATCTACGTCTGCTACGACAACGAGGCGTACATGAACACCGGCACGCAACGCTCGGGCTCGACGCCCGCGGGTGCGCGCACGACCACCACGTGGGCGGGCAAGCGCGAGAACCCCAAGGACGTGCCCGCGATCATGGAGGCGCACAACGTCCCCTACGTCGCCTCGGCCTCGGCGGTCTACCCCGACGACCTCTACGACAAGGTGGCGAAGGCGCGGACCATCCACGGGCTGCGCTACATCCACATGAACCTGCCCTGCCCCAGCGGCTGGTCGTTCGATCCCAAGGACAGCGTGAACATCGGCAAGCTGGCCATCGATGCCGGGCTCGTCGTGCTCTACGAGATCGAGAACGGCGAGTTCCGGCTCACCGGTCGCAGCAAGACGCTCGCGAAAGCCGGTCTGCAGGCGACCGTCGCCGACTTCGTCGCCACGCAGGGCCGCTTTCGCGGCATCTCGGACGAGACGGTGGCATCGGTCCAGAAGTGGGCCGAGGAGCGCTGGGAGCGCTTCCGGGAGCGCGACGCCGGCTAGGGGCTCGAGTCGCACTCAGTCCCGTGCTTGTCGGCGTCGTCGTTCGTGCTGTCCGCGGGGTCGTCCTCGTGCGTCTTGCGGCGGAGCAGCCTGCTTCCGCCTCGGAAGATGCTGCGCGGAACCGCCGTCACCGTAGGCGTGAGGTCGAACGGTTCGGGCGACTCCCAACCCAGCCACAGCGACCCCACTCGAAGAATCATCGCCACCGACGCCGCCGCGAGCATCGCCGGCAACTTGGTGATGTTGAGCCACGTGGCGAGCAGGACGTAGGTCGTGCTGCCGGCCAGGGCGGCCGTCGCGGACAAGCTTCCTCGGCGCAAGATCTCCGGCTCCCGGTCGCACAGAACGTCGCGTATCATGCCTCCGCCGATAGCGGTGACCGTACCCAGCATGATGGCGGGGACGATCGTGAGACCCGCGACCAGCGCTTTGTCGGCACCGACAATGCAGAACAGCGCGAGCGAGAAGGCATCGATCACCGCGAGCGCGGGTCTGAGCTTTCGAGCTGCCGAGAAGAAGAACATCGCGACGAGTGCGGCTGCCAGCACGGCCCAAAGCGCGCGCGGCTCATCCAGTGCGAAGACCCCGTAGTCCTGCAGCAGCGTGTCTCGGATGATGCCGCCGCCGAGCCCGTTGACCACGGCGAGCACCATCACGCCGGTGATGTCGAACTTGAGCTGGACCGCTGTCATCCCGCCGGCAAGCGCACCAGCGAAGATCGCGGCGACCTCGAACCATACCGGCAGGAAGAGCGTCTGGGCAGTGACGGGTGTCGTGGTGGTGACCGCAGCGGGCAGGACCGATGCCACCACGCTGGGCACGACCGTCGTGACGATGCTACCGATCGTCCCGGTGCTCGCGGCGCTCGTGGTGGCCGAGGAGGCGACCGAGGCGGTTGCCGTCGTCAACGTGCTGGCCGCAGCCACGGCACTACTTGCTAGCAGGTACAGACCCGTCACGCCGCCTCCGCTCGATAGCCTCCAGCGCAGAGTGTGCCCCGTTGTGGTGCTCCAAGGCCGCATCTAGGGGAACAAACTTGGCGAAGACGGTTGCGCCGCGCTCACTTCGCGGTGCAGAGCAGGGAGGACATCGAGCGATGGCAACACAACAGGCGCCTTCTGGCCCGCCGCTGGTCCCCAGTGGGTCGCGCGTGGTCGTGATTGTCTCGGCGGGCCCGCACCCCTCGCCACCGACTGCGTTCGTGGTGACGCCGCCCGTGGTTGGCAAAGACCAGGGCAAGGCGCTCGCCGAACTGCAGGAGGTCGGGCTGCAGGCGCAGGTTTTCAACGACTACAGCGACTCGCTGAAGCGCGGCGATGTGATCGGCCAACTGCCAGCGGCCGGTGCGAGTACGCCTGCAGGTAGCGAGGCGGTGCTGATCGTGTCGAGCGGGAAGGCGCCGGCGCCCACCGCGGCGGCGGTGCTGCCGGAGGTCGTAGGTAAGACGGAGCAGGAGGCGGTCTCAGCGCTGCAGCAGGCCGGGTTCTCGCCCCAGGTGGTGCGCGAGCACAGCCCCTCCGCACCCGAAGGCAAGGTCATCGGTCAGTTGCCCAGCGCTCGCTCGCTTGCCGCGGTGCCGCCGAAGAACAACGGATGGATGCTGTGGGCCGGCATCGCAGCGGCCGTGGTGATTCTCGGCTTGCTCGCGTTCTTCTTCTTGCGCGGCTCGGGCGGCAAGGTCGTCGTCCCGGACGTGACCGGCATGACGCAGGAAGAGGCCGTGAAGGAGCTCGAGGACGTCGGCTTGGAGGTCAAGGTCACGGAGGCCGACGAGGATAAGGCCGGAGATGCTGATGAGGGGACTGTCGTCGAGCAGAATCCGCCGGCGGGCACCGAGGTCAACGAGGGGGACGAGGAAGAGATAGTCGTCGTTCCACCAAAGACGTTGGTCCAAGTGCCTGACGTCCGCAAGCAGAACCAAGCCGACGCCACCAAGGCGCTTCAGGACGCGGGACTGGTGGTCTCCGTCACGCGGGAGTTCAGCAACACGGTCGCGAAGGGCCTCGTGATCTCACAGTCCCCGACCGCGGGCCAGAAGGTGCCACCGGGGACGACCGTGGGGATCGCGATCTCTGAGGGCCCGCAGGTCAAGAACGTTGATGTGCCTGACGTCGTCGGCTTGAAGAAGGCCGACGCGCAGAACGAGCTGACGGATGCGGGACTCAAGGTCGTTGTCGCCGAGAGCCCGAGCGACGATGTTGCCAAGGACGTCGTGATCGCGCAGCTTCCGGCAGCAGGCGAGTCGGTGGCCCCCGGTACGAGCATCGGCATCGTCGTGTCGACCGGTCCTGCGGCCTCGCCCGACGAGGTCAGCACCCCTGATGTGGTCGGAGTTACGCTCGCCGAGGCGCAGCAGACCGTCACTGACGCGGGGCTCGACGCGATCCCCGTGCCTGCGACAGGTAGCGGCAAGCCGGCCAACGAGGTCGTCGCGCAGTCGCCCGAAGGTGGGACCAAGGTGCAGAAGGGCAGCGACGTCGTGCTGTACTACTCGGCTGGTCCGTAGGCAGCGGCGGAGAGGTCCGGGAGCGATTGACCGAGCACAAACGAGCCGATACCATACGTGAGCACGCGCAACGGCCAGGTAGCTCAGATGGTAGAGCAGGGGATTGAAAATCCCCGTGCCGGCGGTTCAAGTCCGTCTCTGGCCACCATACATTCTACGAAGGCCGGCTCCCGAGGGGGCCGGTCTTTTGTGCGTGCAGGGGCGGAACTGCGGTGGCCGCAGCATGGCGGGAAGCCTGAGAATGATGCGCTTCGAGCTTCGGTCATCGGTTCCGCTGACGCGCGATCGCCGCGGCGCGCTGTGCGAGGCCCACACAAGTGGGGCTCCCCACCTGTCCGGCCGTGCAGGAGGCGCACCTTTCGGGAAGAACCAACACGCAGGTGTGCCCGTCGACCCTGGGAGGACTCGACATGAAATCAGCGACCCCCGTACGCCTCCGTTTGCTTCTCGGAGCGCGCTGTCTCCCGGTAGTCGCGGCTGTCGCGGTGCTACTTGCCACGGGGGTGGTTGCGGCACACGGGGTCGAGGCGCTCGACTATGCGGGGACACTCGAACGCGTGAACGTCAGTTCGTCAGGAGCGCAGGCCGATCTCGACTACCTGCTTGGATACGACACTCACAAGGCCGAGGCGACGCCTGATGGTCGCTACGTTTGTTTCTCCAGCCCAGCCTCCACCTTGGTCGGTGGCGACACGAACGGTCGGTACGATGTGTTCGTGCGCGACCGTGTCACGGGCACTACGACGATGGTCAGCGTGTCCGACTCCGAAGAGCCAAGTCCGGTTGACTCGGCTGCCAGCGACATCACTGCCGACGGCCGCAAGGTCGTCTTTCAGGCCGGATGGGAGGGATTCGTCTCCGGGGACAACAACGGGGTGGACGACATCTTCGTGCGGGACCTGACAGCGCGGACCACGACTAGGCCCATCGTCGCATTCGGGGGCGGTGAGCCGAATGCTGACAGCTTCAGCCCCGACATCACCCCCGACGGGAGATACATCGCGTTCGGCTCGCAGGCGACGAACCTCGTGGCCACCGACACGAACGCTCAGCGCGATATCTTCGTGCGGGACCTGACTGCCGGTACGACGACTCTTGTGAGTGTCAGCAGCGATGAGGCTCAGTCGGATGGCTACAGCAGGGCGGCCCATATCTCCAACGACGGACGATACGTCGCCTTCGCCTCGGACGCTACGAACCTTGTGGACGGCGACACGAACGTCTCTACGGACGTGTTCGTGCGCGATCTGGTCGCAGGAACGACCACCCGTGTCGATGTGGATTCGGTTGGTGGTGAGGCCGCAAACGGCGTGACCAGCGATTCAATCAGCATGTCGGGGGATGGGCGGTACGTGACGTTTGGATCACTCGAGCAGCTGGTGAATTCCGACACCAATAGCACAGGGGACGTCTACATTCGCGACCTTCAATCGAGCGAGACCACGCTTGGAAGCGTGGGCGAAGGCGGGGTCATCGGCGACTCGTACTCCGTTGGAGGCGAGCTTTCGCCGGATGGGGAGCATGTCGTGTTCGTCTCGGCGGCCTCGAACTTCGTGGCGGGAAACACGACTCCGGCCAAGCCCGACGTCTTCGTACGCGACATCCAGAGCGGCGAGGTCGTTCTAGCGAGCGTCACCGGGTCGGGCACTGGCGGCAACGCGTACTCCGACTACGCGAAGGTTGGCGACGACGGCAAGTGGGTGCTGTTCGAGTCCGGCGCTACTGACCTGGTGAGCGGTGATACGAATGGCAAGCGAGACGTCTTCATGGCGCAGGCTTGGTCTGGCACCACGCTCACGTTGGCAGGCCCCGCGTCCGCTCCCGCGTACGGTGCACAGGTGAAGCTCAAGGCACGGCTTGTGAGGACGAACGGTGAAGCGGTGTCGGGCGAGTCCGTCATCTTCGAGCGTTGGACAGGGTCGACCTGGCAGTCGCTTGGCGCGGCAGAAACGACATCGACTGGCTACGCGGTCAAGTATGCGAGCGGGATCAAGTCCAAGACGACATACCGCGTGCGATTCGTGGACTCTGTTCCATATCGCGCCGCTGGGCCGGTCGTGGCCTCGGTGAAGCCACAGGTGCGACTCGCGCGGTCGACGTCGTGGAAGACACTGGCGCGCTATCGGACGTACTACGCGAAGGGCTTCATCGCGCCCAAGCACTCGAAGGGCGACTCGAACAAGGTCAAGATCCGGGCGTACAAGAAGCGCAGCGACGGCAAGTACCACTACGTGAAGTCGTTCAAGGCGAGCTACTCCTACTACTCGTCGACAAAGACGCGGTACAGGGCGGCCGTCAAGCTCACTTCGAAGGGCTCGTGGAAGCTTGTCGCCTATCATGCCGAGGACGGCAGCACACGCGGCGACCTACGGCAGTGCTGACTACGTCAAGGTGAAGTAGGTCAGCGCCATACAGGTGCTGCTGCAAGCGCAATGGTCGCAATCATCCGTGGGTCGAGGCACTTGGACGACTCGGACGATGGCTACTTCACATGCCATGTCGTCACATCTGGGTACCAGTCGACCATGTCGAGCAGCTCCTTCTAGGTCCCTACTCATCAAGATCGCCAGTCACCGTGCCGGCGGTTCAAGTCCGTCTCTGGCCACCATGCATTCTGCGAAGGCCGGCTCCTCTGGGGGCTGGCCTTCTGCGTGTCTGAGCTGGGGATTCGTCCCGCGTAGCGGCTCTAGGGCGCGATTCGTAGCATCCGGGCGTTGATGGCGACGATGACGGTGGACGCCGACATGAGCAGCCCACCGATCGCGGGGCTGAGCAGGACTCCCGCGCCAGCCAACACCCCGGCAGCAAGAGGAATGGCTACAACGTTGTAGCCAGTCGCCCAAGCGAGGTTCTGCACCATCTTGCGGTATGTAGCTCGGGCCAACGAGAAGACGGTTGGAATGTCGTTCGGATTACTGCGCACCAGCACGACGTCGGCCGTAGCGATTGCCACATCTGTTCCGGCGCCTATGGCGATGCCCACGTCGGCTGTCGCCAGCGGCGGCGCATCGTTGACGCCGTCTTCGACCATCGCAACGACCTTGCCCTCGGATCGGATCCGCTGCACCGTTGCCAAGGCCGGCCCGGTCTACTCGGCATGCGTCAACGGCAAGCCGAGCGAAACCGCGGTTAAGCGAAGCTAGCTTCGGGTATAAAGTAGATAACAAGCTGCGAAAGGCGGATATGATGCCCGACATGGTGAATGTTCCTGTTCCGGTTGACCGGCTGCAGGAAGTCTATGAGGTTCTGGCGCGAAGGCCGGTTGGGTCCTCGGTCATTGGTGTGACCGAGGGTGGCTCTCCCAATGGGTGGAGCCAGGAGCTGATAGACCGCATGTTCATCGAGTCGTCGAGCGCCATGAGACGAATCCTCTGCGCACTGGCCCAGAGGTCGCCCGGCTGGGTCACCACCGGTGAGATCGCCGATGCCTCCGGGCTGACCGCCCGGCAGGTGGTTGCGTCGCTCGGACCGTTCGAGAAGCGTTGTCGCGGTCGTTACGGGATGAGCGAGCGACCATTCGCGGCAAGGGAGTTCGTCGACGAAGGCATCTTGAAGTACTCCATGCCGCCAGCAGTGGCCAGCAGGACCTTGGAACTGGCGGCACAGGTGGAAACGGACGAGAAGGTGAGCGCCTGAGTAGAACGCAACCGACCGCATCAACCGAGTCATCGTTCGCCTTCAGGAGGCGATTCACATGTTGTGGACCATCATCGGAGTTCTGGTAGTGCTCTGGGTTCTCGGTTTCAGCTTGAACATCGGCGGCGGGCTGATTCACGCGCTGATAGTCATCGCGCTCGTCTTGCTTGTGTTCAACCTCATCTCGGGTCGCCGAGCCGCTTAGGGCGACCGTCGCGGGTCGAGCCCGCTGTCTTCAGACCACTCGACTCAGCTCAAACCAACCCGGCGCGCAGCATCGAGAGCCTGCGGGCCGGAAACGAAGGGAAGTACGTCATGTCCAACGCAACTATGGCTTCAGTCAATCGTAGTCAGCTCCATACCGAGGTCCGTTCACCCATCGAGACCGTCTTGGCGCGCGTGGTCTGGTTCGTGTTCGGCGCTATCGAGATACTCATCGCCATCCGGTTCGTGCTCACACTGCTCGGCGCCAACGCCGAGGCGGGATTCGTGAAGCTCATATACACGGTGTCCGATGTCTTCATGGCCCCGTTCAACGCGATCTTCAGTACAGGCCGTGTGTCGGGGGCGACCATCGAGTGGAGTGCGCTCGTCGCGATCGCCGTCTACGCACTGATCGCATGGGGTCTTGTCGCCCTGATAGGCGTCGTGAGCCCTCGTACGCACGCTCAGACCGTCGAGCGTGTCGAAACCGACGAAGACGTCCAGACCCAGTAGCCTACTGCCCGCCCTCAGAGACGGGGGCGGGCATTGCCACATCCCAGTGGCAGAACTTGTGAAGCTCACAAGTAGATCACTAACCGAAAGAGGCGAGGAAGATGAGCGAGCACAAGGGCGAGGACATGAAGGGCCGCATGAAGGTGGCGGTCGGCGACATCACGGGTAACAAGGACCTACAGAGGGAAGGCAAGATCGATCAGGCCAGTGCTGCGACCAAGAAGACCGTCGACAAGGCTGCTGACGCCGTGAAGGACGCCGTTAGCCCAGAGAAGTAGTGCCGACGGGCGTTGGGGGAGACAGAATGCCGTCCGACATCAGGGTGATCCGTCCGCATGAGTTCCTCAGATCGACCGAAGATGGACGGCTCGATCTCGAGGAGAGCAAGCGGCTGCTTGCCGAGATTGCTCTGGCGTCGCCACCCTCGAAACACTACGACGTACTCGTCGACACACGCAGCGCTCACTCAAGAATGACCGTGTCCGACCTTCTGGACCTGGCTTCAGGACTTCGCAAGGTCCGCGGATCGTTCACCGGTAAGACGGCGCTTGTTGTTCCGCGCGAGAGGCTCGACCACGCGGAGTTCTTCGCGGCTTGCGCCGAAGACAGGGGCTTCGAGGTGAGTGCGTTCACCTCGCTGGGCGATGCGATGACCTGGCTGATTGATGCTGAAGCCAGCACCGAGCGCCAGCTCGAGGGAGCACGGACTAGCGGGGGCGACTTGGGACTGGTGTGATACCGGACGCCTGTGTTTCGTGCCGGCGGAATGCCAGCCTCGCTGCCGTGTCGGCGGTCGGCAGACCTGCTCGACGCCGTCTGCGGTGACCGACCGCTTGCACACCGGGTACATGACCCGGCCGCCGCCTGGGTATCGCAAGCTGCTGCGCGGCTGCGACTCGGCTGTCAACATACGCTACGGGGTATGCTCACCCGTGCGTGCTCCATCGCGGCGCAGGGTTGACGCTCGTGTTTCCCTCTCATAGTCCGCCTGGAGAAAGGCAACACAGCATGGCAGACACTCTCAGGATCGCTGTTCCCACCAACGGTGACGGCGGGCTGGATGCTCAGCGATCGGCGCATTTCGGTCACGCCGATTCGTTCACGATCGTCGAGGTCGCCGACGGGGCTATCGTTGGGGACCACGCGATGGCGAACCCACCACACTCGCACGGCGGCTGCGGGATGACGGTGTCGATGCTCGCTGAAGCGGGCGTGAGCACTGCTATCGTCGTGGGCATGGGAGGCGGGCCGCTTGCGGCAATGAATGCGCATGGGATGACCCCGTTCTTCGACGACCAGTCGCCCACCCCTCGCGACGCCGTTCAAGCGGTTCGTGGAGGGCAGACTGGCACCCTTCGGAAGTGACCACACCTGCCGAGGGCACTAGTGAGCGGCACGATCGACCAGAGCATCGGGAAGGGCACGACATGGATGTAGTGAAGGCACGCTGGGCGACGAACCGCCAGTTCGTCGGATGGGACTCGAAGAACCACGGGATCGTCATGGACACTCCCGCCGAGGGTACCGGCGAAGGCACGGGTTGGCGCCCGGTCGAGCTGCTGCTGCTCGGCTTGGCCGGATGCACGGGCGTCGACGTGGTATCGATCCTCGAGAAGAAGCGCGAGGACGTGCGCGGTCTCGAGATAGAGGTGAAGGGCGAGCCGTTCCTCGAGGACCATCCGCACTACTACGAGTCGATCGAAGTGCTCTACCGAGTGACCGGGGTCGGCATCAAGCCGGAGTCGGTGGCCCGCGCGATCGAGCTCTCCGAGGACAAGTACTGCTCGGTGAAGGGCAGTCTCGGACCGCAGTGCGTCGTGACCACGAGTTTCGAGGTCCTCGAGTTCGAGCCTCAGATCGGGCCGAGGGGTCGCTGATGTTCGGATGGGGAGTCAAGACCGTCACCACCGATGAGCTCGCCGACGCACTCGGCCGGGGCAAGCAGGTGCTCATCGACGTGCGCGAGCCCCACGAGTTCGCCGCCGGGCACGTCAAGGGTGCCGTGAACGTGCCGCTGGGTCAGCTCGCCGACAAGCTGGGGCGTTTCGACCGCAGCGCCGAGACGTACGTCATCTGCCAGTCCGGCCATCGCAGCGCGAGCGGAGCCCGGTTGCTCAAGCGGGCGGGCTTCGAGCACGCGTACAGCGTCAAGGGCGGTACTTCGGCGTGGCGAGGGCGACTGGTGCGCTAGCTCGTTCACGACACAAGCTCCACACGTTCACTTCGCATTCATACGGGGCCAATACCCTCCGAGGTATCGGATTCCCGCCGCACCCGCGGCATGACGAAGGGGACGCAGGATGAGCTACGAACGTACGGACCGCGCGGCGCAGAAGCGCTCGCGAGTGATCAGATGGTCGGTGCTCGGCGTCGTCCTCGTGGGGATGACGGCGATCGTGACGGCACACCAGTTCGTCGCGGGAGCGGGCAAGCCCGTGGGCGTGGATGCGCTGTGTCCCTTTGGCGGCGTGGAGACCCTCTTCTCGCTGATCGCCGGGGCCGGCTTCATCGAGAAGACCGCAGCAAGCGCCGTCGTCCTGCTCGTCGGGATGCTCGGCATGGCGCTCGTCATGCGACGCTCGTTCTGTGGGCAGATCTGCCCGCTTGGCGCGCTGCAGGGAATCTTCGGCTCGATCGGCGGGAAGCTGTTTCGCCGTCGGCCCGAGATCCCCAAGGCGATCGATCGCCCCGCCCGGTTCCTCAAGTACGGCGTCCTGGCGTTCTTCGCGGTGTGGACCTGGCAGGCTGCGTCCTTGGTGATGCGCCCGTACGATCCGTGGGTCGCCTACGCGCACATCACCTCGGCGGAACTGTTCGCCGAGTTCGGCATCGGTGTCGCGATACTGGGCGTCTCTCTGGCCGGTTCGCTCGTCTACGAACGGTTCTTCTGCAAGTACCTGTGTCCCACCGGCGCGGTTCTCGGCTTGGTGTCGAAGGTCAGCCTGTTCGGCATCAAGCGGGACGAGGATGCTTGCATCAACTGCAGCGCGTGCGACAAGGCGTGCCCGATGAACATCGAAGTCTCGACCGCTCAAGTCGGTCACGTCCTCGGAATGCATCTCGTGCAACGAATGCGTCAACGCCTGTCCGGCCGCCGGCGCGCTTGAGGTCGAGCGGGGCCGGGGGCGCAAGCTGAGTCCCGCACTGGTCACGGGGATCGTGGTCGGCCTGATCGCAGTGGTGATCGGCGTGAGCACGGCCGCCGGCGCATTCGCGTGGCGGATGCCGACGCTTGGCGAGGCGATCGAGCAGCAGCACGAGTCGGGCGGCTCGGAGTCGGAGGCGCCCTTCGATTCCAGCGTGATCAAGGGCTACATGTCGATGAAGGAGATCTCCGAGGCCACCGGCATCCCGGCCGAGGCGTTCGTCACGAAGTGGGGCGTGCCGGAGTCGGACCTCTCCAAGCCCATGAAGGAGATCAAGGACCAGTACGGCTTCTCGCCCGATGACGTCAAGGTGTGGGTGGAGGGTGAGCTAGCGAAGTAGCGACCGCACCCCGAGCGGCTCGGCGGCTTCCGATTCTGGGTATCGACCTTCAGTGCGTGCCCTGCAGGTCACCGAGCGGGGAGCTGGGCGAAGATGTCATCGGACAGATCACGGACATGGCACCAGGAGCATGACGACGACCGGACCGCCGGTCAGCGCCTGGCGGACGGCACGGCTCGCGTACTGGGTTCTTGGCCGTTCATCATCGGGCAGACGGTCCTTGTCGTACTTTGGATCAGCCTCAACGTGACCGCGGTGATGCGCAGGTGGGATCCGTACCCCTTCATCCTGCTGAACCTCATGTTCTCGGTGCAGGCGGCATATGCGGCGCCCATCATCATGATGAGTCAGAACCGCCAAGCCGAACGCGATCGGTACCAGGCGAACGCCGACTTCACACCAACGTGAAAGCGGAGTCGAGATCGAGGACATCCAGGCCCACCTGCACACCATCGAGGCGACCCTGGGACGCATCGAGATTGCGACTGCCGTCGAGTAGAGACCGGCGGTCGGCCGCGAGACCCTCGCGCAAGCCGTGCTGACGGTGGCTCTCGTCGAAGTGGCCGTGAAGTGTCGAGGGCGGCAAGCGCCTTGGTTGGGTAGGTATCGGGTGTGGCAACCACCCGGTAGCGGCGGTGCTTCCCAGTAGAGAGGAGACGCACATGATCTCGACCCCAATCTGGATCTTGACCGGGGTGCTTGTCGTGGTCGGGGTCGTTTGGCTCATCTCGCGCGCGATCACCAAGGGCCAGAAGCTGCCCATGCCCACGACGACTCAGGACGACACGCAGGACGCTCCTCCGGCAGACGACCCGTCCAAGTAGAGCGGCGGTACTGCGCGTGCGCCCCTGGTGTCCGTGCGCGCCGACGCTCGGCAATGGGCTAGACTCTCGGGACAGGCAGGCACCGTGGAGGTTGGCGTGAGGTTGTCCGGACTGGTTGCGGTCTTCATCGGCGCGGGGATAGGCGGAGTGCTGCGCTATACGCTTGGCGGCGTGATGGCCGAGCGGTGGGGAAGCACGTTTCCCTTCCACACGATGGTCATCAACGTCGGCGGCTCGTT
Organism: uncultured Actinomycetes bacterium; assembly: GCA_963726325.1. Classification (GTDB taxonomy): domain Bacteria; phylum Actinomycetota; class Coriobacteriia; order Anaerosomatales; family PHET01; genus CAVPCY01. The sequence goes on from CAVSCA010000007.1 coordinate 48,306, forward strand.
CCTTCTCGGCCTTCTGATGGCCCTGAGCGTCGATCGCGGAATCGTCTCGGCCGAGATGCGGCTCCTGCTGGGAGTGGGGGTTCTCGGCGGGTTCACCACCTTCTCAACGCTCTCGTACGAGACCGTGGCCCTGTTCGAGCAAGGTCTCAGGGTCCAGGGGCTGCTCAACATGTTCGGCAGTGCCGTTCTGGGAATCGCAGCGGCCGTCGCCGGGCTTCTTGCGGGCAGGTCGGTCTAGGAGGTCTCACGTGCAGATCGAGGGCGAAGCCAAGCGAGTGACCATCTTCATCGGCGAATCCGACCGCTGGAATCACAAGCCGCTGCACACGGCCATCGTGAGCTGCTGCGCGAGAGGGGCGTAGCCGGTGCGACCGTGGTCAAGGGCGTCGAGGGCTTCGGGAAGAACAGCCGGCTTCACACGGCGAGCATCCTGCGGCTGTCCGAGGACCTTCCGGTCGTGCTGACCTTTGTCGACAAGCCGGAGCGCGTCGAGGCCGTCTTGCCCGCGATCGACGAGATGGTTGGCGGAGGGCTGGTCGTTGTGGACGATGTCCACGTGCGCCGGTACTCGGGTGCCGAAGACGGGTAGCATCGGACTGGGCTAGGCCCGTCTGAGCGCCTCTGCCAACCGCGGCGGCAGCCCCGCCGACGTCATCGCAGCGGCGACCGACTCGACGTCGTAGGACACGCGGTGGACGACCGCACCGACCCACACGTCCGGCTGTCGCCCGCCACGCCCGCCGCCGAGTCGGCGGTGGTCGCTCGCACCTCGTGCTCCGTGCCCAGCACGACCTCGACCCAGCACGCGCGCGGGTCGCCGTCCTTGGGCTTGCCCGCGGATCCGCTGCTGATGTAGTGGACGGTCCGCCCGTCGCCGGCCGACAGGCTTCGGTGGTACGGGATGTGGATGTGGCCGACGCACACCACGTCGGCTTCCGCCTGATCCGCCAGGCGGGCCAGCTGCTCGTCGGTGCGATCCGGCAGCAGGTACTCGTTGATCTTGCGCGGGCTGCCGTGAGCGAGCAGGATGCGCGCCGCGCCCTCGGCCAGCCGGATCTCGTCGCGCAGCGCCGCGAGCCACTCGTGGTCGCGGTCGTCGAGCGCCGCATCGGTGAACTCGTACGAGGCCGCGCCGTCTGCGCGCGCTTCGTCGGTAGCGTAGTAGCAGCCGCACTCGCCTCGGCGGTTGCCGATCCCGTCGTCGTAGTTGCCGCGGATCGTGGGGATGCCCGAGCTGCGGATGCGGTCGACCACACCGGCCGGATCCGGCCCGTAACCCACGAGGTCGCCCAAGCAGTACGTCTCGGCGACGCCGCTGCCTCGATATCCGCAAGCACCGCGTCGAGCGCCACGAGGTTGCCGTGTACGTCCGAGAAGAGCGCCAGCCGACGCATCGCCGCTTACCCGTCCTCGCGGAGCATCTTGCTCGCGATGCAGACGTCCTCGAGCTCGCCCACAACCTCGTCCGCCTCGCCGAGCAGATCGGCCTCGAGCGGCACGGGCTCGTCGGCGAAGTAGCGCCTGCGCAGGGCCAGCGCGACGTTCACGAGACCGATGAGCACGGGCACCTCGACCAGCGGCCCGATGACCGCAGCGAACGCCTGGCCGCTGTCGATGCCGAAGACCGCGACGCACACCGCGATCGCGAGCTCGAAGTTGTTCGAGGCGGCGGTGAACGACAGCGTCGTCGTCTTCGAGTAGTTGAGCTTGATGGCCTTGGCGATGAAGAACGTGACGAAGAACATGATCAGGAAGTACAGGAGCATCGGGATCGCCACGCGCAGCACGTCGAGCGGTAGCTGCAAGATGAACTCGCCCTTGAGCGAGAACATCACGAAGATCGTGAAGAGCAGGGCGATCAGCGTGACCGGCCCGATCCTCGGCACGAACACCTCGTCGTACCAGCACGCGCCCTTGACTCGGCGAAGGACCACCCGCGTGAGCAGCCCGGCGAAGAAAGGTATGCCCAGGTAGATTGCGACGGTAGTGGCGATCTCGGACATCGAGATCTCGACCACCGCGCCCTCGAGCCCGAGCGCGGCGGGCAGCACGGTGACGAAGACGTAGGCATATGCGCTGAAGAAGAGCACCTGCATGACGCTGTTCACCGCCACGAGCCCTGCCGCGAACTCGGTGTCGCCCTTGGCGAGTCCATTCCAGACGATCACCATCGCGATGCACGGGGCGATGCCGATGATGATGAGCCCGGTCATGTACTCGGGATACTCACTCATCAGGGTGACTGCGAGCGTGAACATGACCAGCGGCGCAACGATCCAGTTCATGATCATCGCGAGCGTGAGCGCCTTCTTGTCGCTCATCGCGTCGGGCAGCTCTTCGAAGCGCACCTTGCAGAAGGCCGGATACATCATGAGGATCAGGCCGATGGCGATGGGGATGTTGGTGGTGCCTGCCGAGAACTGCTCGATGAAGGCGGGGATCGCCGGAACGAGCGCGCCGGCAAGCACGCCCACCGCCATCGCCGAGAAGATCCACAGCGTGAGGTAGCGGTCGAGGAAGCTCAGCTTCTTGGCGACTGACTCGGTCATCGGGGGTCCTCTCAGTCGCATCGGCAGAATCGGCAAGCATGATCAGCGTTTCGGCGAGCGCGTTCAGCGCGTCAGGGAGCAGACGGTAGTAGACCCACAGGCCGCGCTTCTCGGACGCGACGAGCCCCGCCTCGATGAGCGACTTCATGTGGTGCGAAACAGTGGGCGCTCCCAACCCCAGCCGCTCCGAGAGGACGCACGCGCACACCTCGTTCGGCGAGCAGCAGCGCTCGTCGGCGGTTCCAGCGCTGCTCGCGAGCAGCGACAGTATCTCCCGCCTCGGCCTGGACGCGAGCGCCTTGAAGACACGGTCGGCGGCGTCGTCATCGAGGCCGAGGGTCGACGCGGCAGGCAGCGTGATTGGCATCGACACTCGGACCCCCCTAGTTCGACCGACATCGAAACAGTATCGGAGGGCGGAGACGTGTCCGCAAGGGTGCGGCTGTAAGAATCGTGCAAACTCCGCGACGCGCGGGACCGCCCAGGCGGTGCCGCTCACCGACTGGCGGAAGGAGCGGCACCGTTTGCGCAGAAGGGGACAGCGGGCGGTTCGCTGTTGCTACCGGCGAACGGAGAATGGATGCTGGGGTGGAGCCCCATCGATGTGTTGCCCGAGATCCTGATGGATGTCCCGGATCTCGTGTTCGCCTACACCTGCGATGGGCGCTATCTGTTCGTGAACGCTGCGGCCGCCGCGTTTCTCGGCGTGAAGGCGATGGACGTCATCGGCATGCACTGGCAGGACCTGGGGTTCCCCGCCGAAGTGATGCAGCCGCTCGTCGCACACGTTGCTTCGGTCGCGAGTTCAGGACGGCCGGACTACTACCGCGCGTTCGGATCGGCCGAGAAGGGCAACCGGGTCTTCGACATGGCCCTCACGCCGCTGTGGTCTGACGAAGGCAACGTTCTCGCGGTACTTGCGATCGCGCACGACATCACCGAGTTCTTCCCTGACCGGCTCGAGTCGCTGTCCTAGCGGGTGGCCGGATCGTCTGACACCGAGACGCCCGTCAGGGCGAAGGCGTTGCTGGTCGACCCCGAGACGATGGCCGTCCGGTGGACGAACGAGCCCGTCGGCTCCTCGTTGTCCTGGCGACGCAGAGGGGCGCCGCAGCCCCTCGAACTCACGCAGGCCGTCCCGATGTCCGATGCCCTGGGGCTTCCGGATGTTGTCAGGGAGGTCTGGCAAAGCGGAATCGCCCGGCACCTTGGCGCGAATCTCGTCACGACGGGCAAGGGCGCGGTTGCCTACGTGGTGTCGGTCTATCGGCTGCCCGACGGAGCGGTACTCGTTCTCACCGAGCACGCCTGGCACGTCAAGGAGGGCGCGGAGTCGCCGAGCGGGACGCGCCGCTCGCAACGGCGCCGCTGACTGCGGGTCACTCGAGTTCCGCGCCCGGTTCACGCTTGCAGCGGCAGGCCAGCGACTTGATGTCGCAGGGCATTCGGATCTGGGTCACGTTGATTCCCTCAGGTATCTGCAGCCTGAGAATCGGAGTCAGCATCAGTACGCCCTCGACTCCCGCCTCGGCGCAGAGGTCGAGTACGGCTTGGGCCCAATCAGGCGAACAGGCCACCAGCGCGACGCGCACATCGAGCTGCTCGTCGATTTCGGGAATGGCGCTCACGTGCTGGACGGTGATTCCGTCGATGACCTCGCCCGCGTCCTCGGGATTCTGGGAGTAGAGCGCGACCGGGAGCAACGCCGTAGGCCTCCGGCGGGAACACCACATCGAGCGCTCGCAGCATCTCGGCGGAGCCCACACGCATCGTCGGATACTGCTCCTTGATGCCAAGGAACTCCTGGATCGCGGCGAACAGATCCGCCGCCTTGTACCCGGCGCCGGGGCGCCCGATGGTGCCGATGAAGGAGATGTCGCGGCGGACCGTCTCCTCCTTCAGGTCCAACTCCTCGGCTATCGTCCTGGAAGTGATGGCTTCGTCCGGCCTGGCCCTGAGCAGCTCGCCCAAGTAGCAGTGGTAGAGCGACAAGCGATAGGCGGTCGCGTCGGGGACTGGTTGTGTGGCGGCCACGGGTCTCGATTCAACGGGTCAGAGGATAGCGACGAGTATAGCGCGGTGCGCCCGCGATGCGGGAGAGCGACTGCGCCCGGGACGCTCTGAGCAGTCGAACCAGGATCGCCTGATGGACGGACTGATGATTCGAAGTCGTCCCGATGGCCGATACTGCGTAGCGTGCGTGAGTCGTATGCTCGTTCAGGAACGAAGAGGGCACAGAGGGATGAGTCGCTCCTACCGCGCCATGCGGTCGACAGCCTGGGGGCCGATGCACGCACAGGACGTCAAGAGATGCGCCGATGCGCGATGCCGAAACATACCCCGACGTTACTTCGACGAAGACGGAGTATGTAACCTCTGCGGTTCTACGATGAGAACTGGGCTGAGTGGATGGCGAGCCCGAGCTCCAGAAACGGTCTGAGGCGAAGCTGCGCGCATCTTCTGGCGGCCAGCGCAAGGGGAAGCCTACGACGCACTCATCGGTATCAGCGGAGGCAAGGATAGCTCCTACATGCTCTACCTGCTGCGAGAGGTCTATGACCTCAAGGTGATGACGTTCACCAAGGACGGTGGATTCCTGCCGAGGATGCAAGCGGCGCATCGACGAGTTGGTGGGGTCTTCGATGTTCCGCACATCTACGTGAACGACGCACTAGCTCCTGAGTTGTCGGGCGCTTTCATGAAGCAGAGGGCAACTTCTGCGCCCATGTGAGCTCTCCACATTCAATCTGAGCGCGATCGTTGCTCGGGAGTACGACATCCCGCTTCTGGTCATCGGCAGTTCGAGTCGCACCGAGGCCGCACCCCCAAGTACCTCAACCCGTGGGACCCTGGTACTTCAAGAACGTCCTCAAGGGTTTGCACTACCGGGAGCGTTTGCGTGCATCATGCTACGGCCGCAACTACCTGATCCTCGAGGCGATGGCGCAGGTGCTTGGACGCAGGCGTCTCGTGGTGCTGCCCAACTACCTCCCGTGGGACGAAGAGGAGATCAAGGCTCTCTTTGAGCGCAAGTACGGCATCATCTTCGGGGGGGAGCACTCGGACTGCATCGCGAGTCCCGTTGCGCGAGACCTCTACCGCCGCAAGCTCGGCGGGAACGACCCGGAGGTAGCGAAGCTCGCGCTCTTCGTCCGGACGGGCAAGATGACCCGTGATGAGGCGCTCGCACGTATGGAAGCGCTCCAGCGAGTCGAGCCGGAAACGAACATAGACCGCTTCCTGGAGATGACCGGACTCACCCAAGAAGAGTTCGATCAATCGCTCGACAAGACCCCCGCCCCGTACCTGACGGGCATCCCGCGCATGTTCAATCGGGTTCGGAAGCTCATCAGACGACAGGCTGCGTGACCGCACCGCGGCCGACCCTTGTAGCGAGTACGCGCGTCTCGGGAACATACCCAGAGCGCGGATGCCGTGGCTCGAACGTGCCCGCTCGCGGCGCAGGACGGCTCAGTCGCTCGTCGCTGCAGCGCTGGGTATCTCGTAGGGGCGCCGCTACTTGACAGTGACCCTGCGCCGCGGCGAGGTGCTTCCGAGGAGTACCTTCGTTTCTGAAAAGCGCGCCTGGAAGTACCACCTCCCTCGGCGATGAGGATGGCATGTGAAGCTCCAGCGACCTCGGGAGTCGGTTCTTCGCGTCGAGAGCCTGACCCATGTGGTGGACCCGGGCCGCCTCGTGTAGATGCGTACGCACGCGCTGCGGGGGCCTCGCTCCAGAGTGCCACTCAGTATCAGGGCGCGTCCGCTTCGAACGGTCTTCCGGTTCTGGGTGATCGTCAGCTTTGTCGTGCGCAGCGTGGCCGACGTGCCGCTGCTGTCACCATCCGGATCGTGGTTGTCCGAACTGCGATAGGAGCAGTCGGGCCTTCTCGCGTCGGTCACGTAGAAGGTCGCGCTGGTTATCGACCTGCCGAGGCTCGCCCCGGAGAACGTGCATGTCCCGTCGGCTGTGGTGGTGCTTGTGCGCGATTCTGCGGCGAGACCGCTCCACGTCCCGCTTACGACGACGCCTCGCACCGGTGCGTGGTTCGCATCGTGCACCGTGATCGTCACTCGCGGGGTCCACGTCGTACCGCCGATAGCCTGAGACCGGTCTAGGTCGCCGACGTGAATCAGCACCAATGGGGGCGTCGTCGCGCTCGCCACGTTCGAGTACGCCGGAGCCAGCCCGCATCGTTGCCGGCCCGCACGCGGTAGTGATACGCGGTGTCATCGTCGAGCCCGTCGTCGCGGTAGGCGAGGACGTTGGCGCCGACCGTGGCGAGCAGCGACCACGTCGCGCCATCGGGCGAGCGCTCGATCTCGAAGCCCGCCTCGTTGTCGGCCGCATCGCTCCACGCCAGGTCGATCCGCGAGACCGACACGGCGGTCGCACTCAGGCCGGTCGGCGCCGCAGGCGGAGCCAGGGGCGTCGTCGCGCTCGCCACGTTCGAGTACGCCGGAGCCACCCGCGTCGTTGACCGCCCTCACGCGGTAGTGATACGCGGTGTCGTCATCGAGCCCGTCGTCGTGGTAGGCAAGGACGTTGGCGCCGACCTCGGCGCGCGCGACCACGTCGCGCCATCCGGCGAGCGCTCGACCTCGAAGCCCGTCTCGTTGTCGGCCGCATCGCTCCACGCCAGGTCGATCCGCGAGACCGACACGGCGGTCGCACTGAGGCCGGTCGGCGCCGCGGGCGGAGCCAGGGGTGGTTTCGGCAACCGATAGCTGTCCACGAGAACGCCCCGGACGTCGTAGAAGTCGAACGTGAGCGAGGTGTCGGTGACTGTCACCTTCTGGGCGCCACGCGTCTCGTAGTGCCGCACCACACTGCCTTCGACCGGGGTGACGAACCCGTAGCGCGCTGATCCCCCAAGCCCGTTCACGAAGTACACGATTCCGTCACGCATGATTCGCTCGTACACGTGAGCGTGACCGGAGACGACGGCGTCGGCACCCCATTCCGCAAACGGCCACTGCATGTAGGGGGTCGACCCGTGGAAGTCGTCGGAGGAGTAGGGCGGGTGATGGTCGTAGACGATGCTCCAAGTAGAAGTAGAGGCGGCGAGCCTGGACTTCAACCAGCGCGCCTGCGCCGAAGTGCTGCTCGTCCCGTCGGGTTCTTGCCGATTCGAGTTCAGCACGAAGAAGTGGATCGGGCCCTGAACGAAATCGTAGTAGCGCTCGTTGCCCGAGCTGTTGGCGAATGTCTCGCCGGGAAGGTTGAAGTAGGTGAGGTAGTTGTCAACCCCGGGCGGCGCGTCGGTGTAGTCGTGGTTGCCCAGTGAAGGGAAGAACGCGTTGACCGGGGCAAGGCCCACGGGACAACGGGTCCCTGTGGTCGTGATGTCTTTGAGCCACGTGGCCGTAGTAGGCACCGACTGATTCGTCGTAGGCGCCGGTGCCCGTCCCGCCCGCCAGTTCGGAGTAGTTGTCGCCGGCGGTGATCACGTAGGCGGGGTTCCAGGATGCGACGAGATTCGCGACCGTGGTCTCCCTGCTGTCATCTACGCCGAAGTCGCCGATGATCGCGAATGTGGTGCTCGCCCCGCCTGGCGGGTCCGCGCGGGCCTGAACGGCGGCGCTGCTCCACGAGGCGAGTCCTGCCAGAAGGGCGGCCGTCACCACGAGTGCTGCAATCCTGGGTCTCACGGCCTGCTCCCAACAGACACCGTTGAGGAATGAGCGCGAGCTTCGTCCCTACGCAGGTAACTACCCCGATTCGGACGATCGCCCAGATGATCGTCATCGAGTCAGGGCCGCTGGCTCTGCGGCCGCGCACCGTGCGAACCTTCACACTCTGTTCTTGGCTGCGCCTCGACGCAGATGATGTACATGGACGCAGGTCGCGAAGGTACTCGGACTAGTGCGTACCCGCTCGCGGTTCGGCTTGGGCCGATCGCGCACAGGCAGACGCGCAGCGAAGGGATCGACTCATTGCCCAGAGTCTCGCTCGTGATACCGGTCTACAACGCCGAACTCTTCCTCAACGAGTGTTTGGATAGCGTGCTCGCCCAGACCTTCGAGGACATGGAGATCATCTGCGTCGACGACGGCTCGACGGATTCCTCCCCTGAGATTCTTGCGGAGTATCTCCGAGCGCGATGACCGGATTCAGAATCGTCACCCAGCCCAACGCGGGCGTGGCCGCTGCGCGCGGTCGAGGACTCGAACTCGCGACGGGTGACTTCGTCCTGTTCCTCGACAACGATGACTATCTTCGAAGCAACCATGGTCGAGGAGGCTTATCGCGCGTGCGTTGACGATGAAGCGGATATCGCGGTGTTCAAGATCAGGTACGTGGATGCGCGGACCGGGGACTCTGTGGAAGCCGACTGGTCGCTGCGCACGGATCTGATCCCCGACACGCTGCCCTTCAATCGCCTTGACATGCCGCAAACTCTGTTCCTCGCGTTTACGCCGTCGATCTGGAACAAGATGTTTCGAAAGTCCTTCTTGCTCGAGAACGGCATCCGGCTTCGGACTGACTTGAAATACACGGACGATCTGGCCTTCACCTACACGGCTCTGGCCCTGGCGGACCGGATCACGATAGTCGACAAGGTCCTGCTCAGCTACCGTACGAGACGAGATGGGAGTCTGTGGACGAGGGCAAGCGAGTACCCCGGCGATGTGTGCGTGTCACTACTCGAGGTGAAGCATCAACTGATGAGCGCTGGGGTCTTCGAGGATGTGGAACCAGGCCTTCCTCAACGCAGCACTTCATCAATGCGTCTGGGTGCTCTCAAGCCTCAGGACCAAGGAGGGGTTCGGCGAGCTCTACTCGATACTGAAGACGAGCATGCTTCGCAGAGCTTGGGCATCGATCGTCTGTCCGAGGATACCTGTCTAAGGCCCCACGAGTACGAGCGATACCGCAGAATCATGGACTCGTCGCCGGAGCAGTACCTGTTCGACGAAGTCGTGCTCGCTCGGCGCCGAGATCACGGAGAGACTCGCACAGCTCTCCCGCACGAGAGACGAGAAGGCCCGTTTCCAAGAGGAGGCACGGGCGCTGAGTGCCGAGCTCGAGCGCCAGATCAGCTCAGCTGTCGCAGGCCAACGCCAGGCTCAGCTCGATCAGCCAGTCCAGCTGGTATCGACTGGGACGTCTTCCTGACGAGTCCGGGGCGTGCCCTCAAGCGGCTGTCCAGGCGCAGTGGGAAGGGCGGCAACTGGAAGCGCCTCGGGAGCTACTCCACCGTGACCGTCACCTCGAAGGTGTCGGCCGGCGTGGCCGTTGGCTCGAACGAGCGCCAGTACTTCAGCTTGAGCGTGCCCTCGCCCGGGCGAGACGCCCCTGAACGCCCAGACCTCGGTGCCGCCTGCGCCGATAGCGTTTGACTCCGCGGTGTACTCGGGCTCGCCCTCTTGTTCGAGCTGGGGCGGCAGCTCGCCATCTATCGCCCACGTGTAGCCGGTAGTCGGGTTCGCATCGAGTGAGATGCGCAGCTCCTGGTCAACCAGGAGCGCCTGAGAGGTGCCGCTGTCCTTCTGCGTCAGTTCGACCGGCGCGCTGGCTCGCTGGGCGCAGCCCGCCAGCAGAATGGCGAGCGATACGAGGGCGACCAGCCACCCAATCCGATCCGAACGCTTCATCGTGGGCCTCCCTGCTACGAGTCTCGTCAGTGGTCACAGCCTGTCGTTCACCGTCTTGGCGGCATCCATGAGCTGCTCGGCTGTGGCGGCCGGCTCCATCACCATCGTCGTCTGGTCGGGAACCCAGTACTTCGTGCTGATGATGTAGGTCCGACCGTCCTTCAAGAACGCCACTCCGGCATCGGAGTCCTTCGAGTCCCATGCGAAGGCCTCGTCGCCCAACCCGTCGACCGCCGTCTCCTTGCCCTGCCCGTACGCCGAGCGGGCCTCCTCGAACATGCCCTTGGCGCCCACGCGCAGCCACAGCCCCTCCGGGGACTTCTCGGCGGTGTAGATGACCAGGTACTCCGATGAGCCTTGCCGGATGCCGAGGTCCGCCTCGGTGATGTCGGAGTGCCCGGTGATCCGCTTGGCGTCCTCGGCCGTGAGCAGGGCCTTGAAGTCCGGCGCCGAGGCCGGCTGCTTCGCGGAGCTGGAGCCGCCGCTTGCACTGCCGCCGTCGGTCGAGCTCGCCGCCCGCGTTCCCGCAGCCGGTGAGCGCCGCTGCCGCGAGCGCTGCCGCTACCACGGCCACGAGCCATGCCGCACGAGTCCATGAGCGCTGCATCGCGATCCCCCCTCGCGAATGTGGTGTCGCCCGATAGGGCGCCCGAAAGGTTCCTACCCTGGTGGCGCCGGGCCCTCGCATGCGAGCGCCGCCGCAGCGCGTTCGCTTCTGGGCTGGACACGCGCACCCCCGTCTACCACGATGGGTGTGACAGGAGGAGGCGGACTTGATCGAGCCGGGGGCAGTCCTCAGGATCGCGCTCATCGTCGTGGCCGGCTGGGTGACGGCCGTGTGGGTCTGCGGAGCCATCTACGTGGCGGTCTCCTACGTCGAGGCCGCTCGCTTCCTTCCCGACCGTTCGCTCCCGGATCTCCTGCGCGCGGTGCTGCGCGAGTCGTGGCTCGTCCTGTGGACCCAGCCGCTCCTGATCTGGTTCCAGTTCTTCGGGCGTCGACTCGGCTCCGGCGGCGGCGTCGTGCCCGTGGTGCTGGTTCACGGCTACTTCCAGAATCGCGTGGACTTCCTGTATCTGGCGCGCCGGCTGCGTGCCGCGGGCTCGGGCCCTCTCTACGCGTGCAACTTCTTCTGGCCGCAGTCGCTGGAACGCTCCTCCGTCAACGTCGCGGGCTTCGTTGCGCAGGTATGCGCCGAGACCGGGGCGACCGCCGTCGACCTGGTCACGCACTCCACCGGCGGGCTGTTCGCGCTCGACCTGATCGCCGAGCAGCCCCACGTGGTTCGACGTGCCGCGCTGATCGCGCTGCCCGCCCGCGGAGTCCCGTGGCGCGGACCGGTACTGGGCAAGTCGGGTTCGCAGTTGCGTACCGGGTCGCTGTACCAGACCAAGCGGTCGACCAAGGTCGCCGGAACGCCGGTGGTCTCGATCTACTCGGCGCACGACAACATCGTTCATCCCGTACAGACGTCGCGCCTCGAGGGGCCGTCGGCCACCAACGTCGAGATCTCCGGCCCCGGTCACCTCGCGGTTCTGTTCGACCGCCGAGTCGGCGACGCGGTGTGCGACTTCCTTCTCGGCCGACGCCGATAGTGTCGGCGCGCTATCGCCGTGCCCCGAGCGGGCATGAACAGGCATGGCGAGTGTTCGCTCGTGGTAGGAGGTACATGCCATGGTCAGGTTCGAGAACGATGAGGCGCGCAGCCATCCGCTCGTGACGGAGCTGGGGGAGGGCACCTACTACTGGTGCCAGTGCGGCAAGACCCGCACCGTGCCGTACTGCGATGGATCGCACGTGGGGAGCGGCATCGAGCCGCTGGCATTCGAGATCACCGAGCCGATCACCTCGGCGGTCTGCAACTGCGGGCTGACCAAGCGGCCGCCGTACTGCAGCGGTGCTCACGTCGAACTGGAGTAGGCGGCCACGCTCGAGTCCGTGCGTGGAGGCGCTGGCCCGCGCGGGGCTACTTGCCTGCGGCGCGCACGTAGACGACGGGGTCCGCGTTGGCCACGTTGAGGTTCGGCGGCTTGGCCAGACCGCCCGGGGACGGTGACGTGAGGAGCTTGCCGTCCTCGATGGTGAAGTAGAGCGTCGTGGGCTGGTCGACAGGCATGTCCCACTTGATGTTGAGCGTGGGCTGCGCTGCCGCCACCCACGACCTCATACGTCCCCGTCACGTGGTTCACCGCTCCGGGCAGGGTCGTGTCCAGGGTGACCGTGCCGTTCTCGGCGAAGGTCACCGTCTGGTTGTAGTTGGTGACGCCTTGGGCGGTGGTGTTGTAGCCCACGAGCCGAGTCTCCCACGAGCCGATGAGCTGGGACTCGAGGTTCGCCGCACACCCGACGGCCGCCAGCAGTCCCGCGACGGCCAGAACGATCGCCACTGCCGCCGCCGACCGACGCCGATGCCTGTGCATATTCGTGGCTCCCATCTGTCGACTGCCCGCCAGTCGCAATCATGGCACGGTTCTCGGTCATATACCCCAGGGTGCGGTCGTGGGCTCGGCTCGGCTTCGGTGCTCGCCTAAACCGAGCGAGGTCCCAACGCCGATGACACTCATGCGTGCTATCGTTTCTTGCGCTGCCAGCGCCCTGTCAGGCGCAGCCGGCGCGAGTGAAGGAGCTCGGGTGCCCGTGCTTGCAAGACATGGTGCTCTCCGCTGGCTCGTAGCGGTCCTCGCTGCGGCGTCGCTGCTCGGCGCACCCGCGCCCGCATTCGCCGCGAAGCTGACGCTCCAGCAGCGCCAGGCCCAGGAGCAGGCGATCCGCGAGGAACTCGAGCGTACGCGCGTCGAGCTGGCCGAGAAGGTCGCCGACTACGTCGAGGTCAGCCAGCAGCTCGAGCGAGTCCGTCAGCAGATCGCCCAGGTTGAAGGGGACATCCTGTCCGCGGACTCTCGACTGTCCAAGGCCGAGGCTGCTGTGAAGCGCCGAGCGATCCAGCTGTATCGGGGTGGCCGCGTCGGGCTGTTCGAAGTGCTGTTCAGCTCGGAGTCGGTGGGCCAACTGATGGACCGCGCGTACTACCTCGTGCTGCTCGGCTCGCACGACTCGGAGCTCATCACCGAGACACGGTTGGCTCGAGCCGAGAGCCTGTATCTGCAGGAGAGCCTCGACCTGCGCGCCGAGCGCCTGCTTCGCATGCAGGAGAGCGTCGACGAGCAGCGCATCGCAATCGAGAAACGCGTCGCCGGACTAGAGAAGAAGGCCCAGAGCATCGGGGCCGATGTCGCGCGGCTCGTCGCCGTCGAGCGGCAGGCTTCGGTTGCCTGCCGGTGGCGAGCCGACCGGCAAGTTCCAGACCGACACGGTCATCTCGGAAGCGAACTTCCGCGACTCGGAGTCGATGAGCGTCGAGGAGATCCAGGCCTTCCTCGACCAGCAGCCGGGAACGCTCAAGTCCTACAGGGCGCGCGACCACAACGGGCGGATGGCCTCGACGGCGCAGATGATCGCCGAGGCTGCGCGGGCGTGGCGGGTCAACCCCAAGGTCATCCTGGTCAAGCTGCAGAAGGAGCAGTCACTGCTGGCCGACACCAGCCCCAAGCCGCACTCAGTACGACTGGGCCATGGGGGCCGGCGCCACCGACAGCGGCAAGATCTTCAAGTACCAGGGCTTCGGAAAGCAGATCTGGTGGGGTGCGCAGAAGCTCAACAAGAACGCCGGCCCGTGGCGCCCGGGCATCAGCATGAGGATCGACGGAAGCCGGATCCACCCAACCAACAGCGCGACGTACTCGCTGTACAAGTACACGCCGCACTTCCGCGGGACGATGTCGTTCTGGATGCTGTACTGGCGCTACTTCGGCGACCCGCTGTCGGTTCCGGGCGTCACGCCCTAGGGATGCCGCCCGCATCTCGCCGATGCGAGGAGCGGCCTAGTGAGGCGCACTGCCTCCCGGATCGGCCCGATGCGCCGACGCGGATTCCCGGCCGGTCTCAGTCTTGCGGAACGAACGACGCCCTGGCGACGCGGTTCTGGCCGCCGGCCTGGGTCTCGGCCGTGAAGGTGGCGGAACGCCTGATGTCGCGTTCTCTACGACGCGAGTGCAGCGAGCGTAGCCGTCGGATCCCGTCGTGGCGTGGTAGCGCTCTGTCTGGCCGTCGAGACTCCAAGTGAACGTCACGTCCAGACCCGGTACCGGGTCGCCCGGAAGTGTCGCGCGCGAGCGCGTAGCAGGTCTGAGTGTGAGCCGATCGCGGGCCTGTAGTTGGCCACGGTCGCCTTGAAGCCGTACGACCCGCTGCCCAGCACCTTGGTGGCCGTGTAGCGCTGGGCGACCTTGGTCGTCGTCCCCGAGGCCGGGATGTACGCCGTCAGGTACTTGTCCACCATCAGCGGCGACTTCCCGATGTTCTGCCAGTAGGTGACCTTACCGTTGGAGTCGCTGTACCTGAGCAGGGTCTTGGTGCCCGTGGGCAGATTCCAGACGAGTTTGACTCCAACACCCTCCATAGGCTGTTCCTGAGGCTCGATACACTGCACGACGCCGCAGATCGTCTGGTCCTGCCGCGGATACGTGTAGGAGAGGCTGACTGTCGCCTTGCTCGGTACGGGCGCCAGGCCCCGCCCGTCGGAATCGTACGGATGATGTCGGCGAGGTCGTTGGCCGCGCGGCTCTGTACCTCTCGTGTGATTCGATTGGGAGTCCCCTGCCCACGCGGTGCGAGACCCGGAAGCTGTCGCGCAGAGGCTTGTAGCGAGCGCGGGCGTACTGTGCGGCCGAGATGGTCCGCGCGCGGATGTCAGTGACGGGGACGGGGGCCCTGCGAGTCACCCAGTACGTCTTGTTGCCCAGCTTGTGCTGGAAGTCATCGACGTCGTACTCGTACTCGACGTGCAGCTTCCTGTAGTAGTTGGCGTTCTCCGTCGTGTGGAACGGCTGGCAACATCCGAGTAGTAGTGAGAAGGGTGCCGAGGTACTTGCTGGCGCGCTGCGTAGTCGCCGGCCCGGTAGGCGACGACGGCCTTGTAGTAGAGCTCCGACACGATGTAGGCCGCACCGCGGACGGTGCCCCGAGGCCCTGATAGTGGTGATACGAGCGGCTCGTCTTGTACGAGTCCGGATCGTCCGTGGCCCGATAGGCCGTCGTGCGGTTCGACCCAGTTCGCGTCGGTGCCCGCGATGGAGATCGCACGAGCGAGGATCCAGTCGTGAGAGCCGATGCCGTTGCCGTGGTTCCCGCCGTTGGCCCAGCCGAACGCCTGCTGTGCGCCACCCACGAGCATCAGGGCAACGAGTACTGCCATCAAGACGGCTCTGCGAGTCATTTGGTGCGCTCCGTACGTTGGCCGTGAACCGGTTAGGTGCGAATGGCACCCTCGATGGTTCTATCGGGAGACCATACGGGATTGATGAGGCCGAGCCGGAGCCTCCCGTGACTGCCGTCACACATCCGTAAACGAGGCTGTCAGCCCCTGACAGGCGCGCCCGCGCCCGGAGGCGAGCCGCAAGGAGAACCGTGTCGGGCCGGCCCGCGCCGGGTGGGGGATAATCGGAGGTAAGGCACTCGGACAAAGGAGGGCGGGCCCGTGGCTTCTGCCGACAAGCAACGCGGTGCGCTTCAGATCATCTTCTCGTTCTTCCTCGGGCTCATGGTCACGGCGTTCATCGGGGTGGGCGTCTACACGTTCTATCCACCGCCCGAGGAACGCTATCAGGACCAACTGCAGGAGCTCTACCGCCAGCAGGAGGACATCCAGAGCTTCAAGGAGCCCTCGGCGCTCACTCCCGGCGACCGCGCCCGGTTGCGGGACATCCAGGCCGACATCCGCAAGATCGAGGACGCGCAGAAGGCCGCACGTGAGGTGTGGGGCCGCAACACGAGCATCATCCTGATCACGTTCGCCACTCTCGTCATGAGCATCTCGCTCATCATGTCCGACCGGCTCAAGGTGATCAGCAACGGGTTGCTGCTCGGCGGCCTGTTCACCATGCTCTACGGCACCGGATGGATAATCGCCACGGGTACGTCTCAGGCCAGGTTCTTCGTGATGACCGCAGCGCTGGCGATCACGCTGGGGCTCGGCTACGTCAGGTTCGTGCGCGAGCGGCGTGACAGCGACAGTACGGCCCCGGTGCCCGGCGGCAGCGGCCAGGCCGTTCCGGAGTTGGCGGCGCTCTCCGCACGCGTGGACGCGCTCGAGCGGCGCAACGCGGCGCTGGCTGCGGCGATCACCCAAGAGGAGCCGGGCGCGCCGCTTCCACCCGCCCAGTAGCGGGCGGCTCTACAGGTACTGCCAGACGTCGTCGACTCCTGCCTCGGCGGCAGGCACGCAGTCGGCGATGCGACGCAGGGGCTGCCCCGTCTTGATGTCGATGACTCGCAGGTCGAGGATCTCGGGGGTCTCCAGCCAGCGGCCGACCGTATCGGCGAGCACCTTCACGCGCGGGTGAAGCAGGTCGTCGTTGTTCACGCGGTAGACGATCGCCGTCGAGTCATCGTCGAGCTTGACGACCGCACCCATGGGATAGATGCCGAGCATCGCCACGAGCGCCTTGGTGACACCCGGGTCGTACGCCTTCGCTCGACCCTGCATGAGGACGGCCAGTGCCTTGTCGGGCCTGATCTCGCGTCGGAACGGGCGCATCGTGGTCATCGCGTCGTACGCATCGCATACAGCGACGATCTTGCTGAACAGGTGCTGCTCGTTGGGCGTGATCGCCTCGGGGTATCCGAGCAGGTCGTGGCGCTGGTGGTGCTCGTAGGCGACGATCATCGGCATCTTGTCGGCGAGCTTGATGCGCTTGAGCAGGTCGGCGCCCTCCTCGGAGTGCCGCTTGACGATCTGCCACTCCTCGGCCGTGAGGGGGCCGGGCTTCGCGAGTACGTCTTCGGGGATTCGGACCTTGCCGATGTCGTAGAGCAGGCCCGCGAGTCCGAGCGAGTGCAGCTCCTCACCGGACAGCCCGAGCGCCGAGCCGAGCGACAGCGAGAGGATGCACACGTTGATCGAGTGATTCAGCGTGTAGTCGTCGTGCCCCTTGATGGCGGTCAGCCCGATGACTGCCGCGGGATCCTGGAGCAGGTTGTCGAGCATCGACTCGACCACGCGCTGCAGGGAGCCGACCTCCATCATGCGGCCGAGCTTCGCCTGCGTCTCGATCTCGTGCATCGCTGCGACGCCGTTGTCGTAGCTCTCGCGGGCGCGGGCTCGGACCTCGCGGTTGCGCTCCTCGTTGCCCGAGTCCTCGAGCGTGCTCGTCTCGGCGACCGCGATGTCGACGACCTTGCGCGCCTCGAGGAACGACCGCGCGCTCTCGATGTCGGCGACGCGGGCGTCGGCCAGCAACTCGATCAACGCGGCGGCCTCCTCGGCGGTCACTCCGTGCGAGAAGGTGATCGCCGAGATGCCGTGGGCGAGGACCTCCTCGATGAGCTTGCTGTAGGTGACGCTTTCCTCGGGGAACACCTGGTTCTCCACGAACAGCGTGCTCTTGTAGATGTTGATCGCGACGGTCTCGAAACCGAACTCGGCAAGCGAGCGGACCGCGGATGCGAGCTCTGCCAACGAGTCGGCCACCAGCGGGTGGGTTGTGGGGTACAGGGCGGCGTTGGTGTGCGCGACCGCCAACGAGCGGACGAGTTCGCGCGCGCGCTGCAGCTTCTCCGGTGTCGCGAACGGCGCCTGGACGGCGATGAAGGCGGGCGCGTCGCCGGCCGTCTCGGCTGCGATCTCCTCGGGGGTGGCCAGCGGCCCTTCGTCCTCGGGGCGGTACGGTGCGTCTGTCACGTATGACTCACTCCTCGGTCTCTCGCGATGCCATCAGCGGCGGTGATGGCCTGATTCCGGAGTTCCCTGTTCTTCCTGCCGATGCTGATTGTATGCGCAGCGAAGCTCCTGAGCGCCTTTTCCGCCTCGGGCGTGCCGATCTGCTCGAGCGAGCGGATGATCTCCTTGCGCGTCTCGTACGTGCGAGCGAATACGTTGAGGTCCTCGAGCGCGCGAGAGAGCGCGGGGACGGCGGCGTTGACCTTCGCGCGCCCGATCTCCCGCACGACGTAGCGCTGGGTCTCCGGCTCGCGGTGCTTCAGCGCCTTGACGAGCGCGGCGGAGGCTTCGGGCGACTGCATCGCGGCGAGCGCGCGGATGGCGGCGAAGCGCACCGACTCGTCGAGGCTGCCGAGCATGCCCGCGACGACCGGCACTGCACGCTTGTCGCCCAGCGTGGGCAGCACGTCGAGGATCGCCACCGCCGCACCCGGCTCGGCGGTGCGCAGCTTCTGCCGAGCAACCCCGAGCACGCCCTCGCTCATGCCTCGCAGTACCGGACGGAACAACGACCGGCGCTGAGCGCCCATGCGAACGTAGCTCTCGAGCAGCGCCTCGGCGCCCGCCGTGCCCGCCGCGTGGAGTATCTCCCCGGCTATCGCGGCGTCTGCGTCAGAGTCCGAGACCCGGCAGACATCGGCCAGGACCTCGGGCTCGGCGAGCGTGGAGCGAGCGGCGTTCACGGCGTCGGTGAGGGCCGGTTCTGCGGCGATCTCGTCGAGTCGGCGCAGCGCCTCGCGCACCTGCGTGAACGATCCGTCACGCGTGGCCTGGGGCAACACCTCGCCCATGGCGCGCACGGTCTCGATGTCCGTGCGGCTGTACGAGACGGCGGTCGCGGTCGCGAGTGCGCGCCCGGCTGCCAGCGCGGGGGAGGCGACCGCGACTTGCCGCTCGATGTCGCTCGGGTCCTCCTCGATCGCCATCACCTCGGCGAGCTGCTCCGCCTGCTCGGTCGTCGCGGCACCGGAATCGAAATCGACGTCGGGAGTGGGCGCAAGCATGAACGCGAGCAGCTTGGCGGTGTCGGGCGGCAGCTCGATCGCCGCGGCTATGCGCCTCGGGTCGATGCCGGCCTGCCCTGCCACCAGCGTGAAGAGCCGGGCGAGCGCCGCGGGCTTCATGCGCGCGATCACCCCGAGCATGCCCTCCATGCGGCCGCCCTCGGTGTCGGTAGCGAGCGCCATCGAGAGCACGCGGACGCGCGTCGCCTCGTCGAGCCGCATCATCGCAGCAGCGATGCGCTCCATCGCAAGCTCGCGGGTCGCGTCCTCGAGCCGGGAGATCGCATCGGCGACCTCGTCGCCCGCGGGTCCTGTCGCGGCGGCTTCTGCTCGGCGCTCGACGGCCTTCGCCACCTCGGTGGCGATCTCGTCGAGCGGCGCGGTCGTGGGATCGAGGCCGGAGAGCCCCTCTTCCTCGGACGCCCGAAGCGAGACCTCTATCACGGCGATGTGGCGTACTCCTCCGCCGACGAGCGCGGCTCTCGGTCCGCCTCCGGTCCTGATCTCCTTGGGGTCGGTGTTGGCGACCTGCACGAAGATCCGAGTCTCTTGCTCGATCACTCCCGGGACGATGACGACCTGGCCGACCTGCATCGAGTGGAGCGCCTCGGCGAACGCCACCACCTGGCTTTGGCCTGCCGCGACCTCGGTGTCGCCGACGCGGAAGGCATGCGGGTCGACGATGAAGCGCAGCGGGCCGTTCGCGGTGAGTTCGTTGATGCGCGTGGTGAACCGTGCGGCGGCCTCGAGAGGCAGCGCCGAACCGGGAGGGTAGAGCCGCGCGCTGCCCACGGCCGAAGCGAGAAGCCGAATCGCCTCCTCGGCACGTGGGAAGCCCTCCTTGTCCCCCGACAACACCCCTCCTCCTATCGCGTTGTGCCCGCAGTTACTGGTATATCGGGTTAGGGCCGCATGCGCCACACGAACACGGAAGCGAACATGTGCGCAACCGCACAGTCACCAATCGTGCGATGCTGGCCCGATGAGGGCAACTGCCCGATAGAGTGGTGACATAGAAGAACCGGGAGCCCCGTGTCTCTAAGAACAGAGGCATACTACAGATCGGTCGCCACCGAGGCGCTCGGCAGCCTGCCGTGCGACGAGCCGCCGGTGCCCATCGACGCCCTTGTCTCGGCACTGGGAATCCCCGTGCGGGCGGTGAGTCTGCCCTGACTTCTTCACCTCGGCACTCGTCTACGAAGACGGGCTGCCGGTCATGGTGCTGAACTGGGCAAAGCCCGAGCCCGAGCGCCGTGTCGCGCTCGCGCACATGCTCGGCCACGTGCTGCTCGTGCTGCACGGGGACGACGAGACCTATCCGCGCGAGCAGGGCGACCACAAGGGCGCGGATCTGGTCGCGAACGAGTTGATGCTCCCCACGCAGATGGTCGCCGATCAGGCGAAGCTGTGGTTCAACGACTTCCGCTACCTTGCGCGGCTGTTCGGCGTCAGCGAGGAGCAGATGCTCGACCGTATGCGCCAGATGGGGCTGATCAGCGGTCCTCAGGGCGCGGTGTGGGACTACTAGGGTCTGAGCGGCGCGTGGCGCGGTATCATCGAGCGAGAGGGCGGCGCTGTTTCGGCGTGCCGCCTCAGACGGCTTCTGGAAGAGGGGATTCATGCGGACCACGTACGCCGTGGGTGTGGATGTCGGGGGAACGAGAATCGCCGCAGGGCTTGTTGAGCGCAAGGGCCGGATCGTACGGGACAAGCGGGAGCTCACGCCCCACACCGGGCCGTTCGCCGTGGTGGATACCATCATCGATCTGGTCGAGGACGTCACTGCGGGAATCCACCCCTCGGAACTTGCCGGTGTGGGCATCGGCCTGCCGGCGCAGGTCGACTTCCTGAGGCAGGAAGTGGAGTTCTGCACGAACCTGCCGCTTGCGGGCGTGGACGTGAGGTCGCTCGTGATGTCTCGGACCAAGAGCGAGGTCACGATCGACAACGACGGCAATCTCGCCGCGCTGGGCGAGTCGCGCTACGGCGCCGCCAAGGGCGTGCGTGACTTCCTGATGATCACGCTGGGCACCGGTGTGGGCGGCGGGATGTTCATCGCCGGCGAGCCGTATCGGGGCAGCCGAGGGCTCGGCGGCGAGATCGGCCACACAGTCATCGACCTTGACGGACCGGAGTGTCCGTGCGGCGGCCATGGTCACCTCGAAGGCTACCTCGGGCGCCCGGCGATAGCGGCCAGGGGCAAGGAGGCCGCGCTTTCGTTCTCCGGCCGAGCGATCGTCGACGCCGCCGGGGGGAACGCCGAAGACATCACTGCCGAGTCGGTGGTTCTCGCCGCGAAGGGCGGCGACGCGACCGCGCGGACCATCCTGCTCGAGTGCGGCGAGGTGTTCGGCCGCGCGCTCGTGGGACTCGTGAACATCTTCAATCCCAAGCTGGTGTGCGTGGGAGGCGGGATCGGCGAGTCCGCCGAGTTCTTGGTCACCCGAGCGACCGAGGTCATGCAGGGCGAGGCACTCGCCGGTCGCAGGGACGTCTCGGTGGTCCAGGCCGTTCTGGGCAACGACGCCGGGATCCTCGGCGCGGCGACCCTCGCTTTCGACGAGCACGACTCCCGAGAAGGCCTGCACCGCTGACACAGCGCGTCTCCAACCAGGAGGTTCACATGAGCGACGACCGCATCGAGTCCCACGAAGAACGCCTCCTCGTCTTGCGAGACAAGGCCGCTCGCGAGGGGTTCGTCGTCGGTGACGATGTGCTCGACTACATCGCCGGCAAGTACGCGTTGGCGACCACGCTCAAGGGTGCGCTGATCAACGTGCAGGCACTCGCTTCGCGCAAGGGCGTCCCCGTGTCGCTGTCGATCGCACGGCTCGCGCTGGATGGGATCCGCGAGACGCCCGCGCCCCCGCCATCCGAGCAGGCCGCAGCGGACGACGGATCGTGGGCCGAGGAGCCTCGGAGCCCGCCGATGAATGGGCGCCCGAGCCCGAGCCCGAGCTCGCGGAACCGGACGCCGACACGTGGGACGAGCCCGTGATCGAGCCCGGCGCGGGCGCGCCAACGGAGGCGACGCCTGCGCCCGAACCCGAACCGGTCGCCGGCGAAGCGGGTCCGGACCCAACCGTGACGGCGACGCTGTTCGTCCCGCCTCCTCCGCAGGCGCCTTCGGCGCCGGTCGCCACAGCGCCGGCGCCCGCTGCCGTCCACGAGCCGGCCGCGTCAGCGCCGCTGCCGTCCACGAGCCGGCGGCCGCGCACGAGACCGAGCCGGCCGTCGTCTGGTTCGCGCCCATGCGCAGCACCAAGAAGGAGTCGCTGGTCAAGCGAGTCGGCAACCTGCTCAAGGTCGCCGGCATCAAGCACGCCATCGGCGACGGCGACCTGGTCGCGATCAAGCTGCACTTCGGCGAGGAGGGCAACACCGGGTTCGTGCAGCCCATCTTCCTGCGTGAGGTCGTTCGGCAGGTGCGCAAGCGCGGCGGCAAGCCGTTCCTCACCGACTGCAACACCCTCTATCGCGGCAAGCGCGGCAACGCCGTCGACCACCTGAACTGCGCGATCCACAACGGCTTCAGCCACGCCACCCTCAACGCGCCGATCATCATCGCGGACGGGCTTGGACGGCCGCGACGGCGTCGACGTTCCGATCGCGGGGTTCAAGCACTTCGACAGCGTGCGGATCGGCGCGGCGGCGGTTCACGCCGACGCCATGGTCGTCGTCACGCACGTGAAGGGCCACGAGGCCACCGGCTTCGGCGGCGCGATCAAGAACGTGGGCATGGGGCTCGGGACGCGGGCCGCGAAGCAGCGGATGCACAGCGATCTCAAGCCGCAGGTCACTGCCGAGAAGTGCACCGCCTGCAAGCGCTGCGTGAAGTCGTGCCCGGTGCGCGCGATCGAGATCGTCGACAAGGTCGCAGTCATCGACTACGAGAAGTGCTACGGCTGCGGAGAGTGCGTCGCGGCCTGCCCATACGGCGCCATCGGCATTCAGTGGAAGACCGAACCCCAGGCGATCCAGGAGAAGATGGTCGAGCACTGCGCCGGCGCGCTCGCCGACAAGGACGGCAAGGTCGTCTACCTGTCGTTCGTGACCAACGTCTCGCCCGACTGCGATTGCTGGAGCTTCTCGGACGCGAGCGTCGTGGCCGACATAGGGGTGCTCGCGTCGACCGACTTGGTCGCCATCGACCAGGCTGCGTACGACCTGGTCACCCAGGCGCAGGGCCTTCCGGGCAGCCGCGGTGAGGGCTTGGCGGCCGGCGTCGACAAGTTCCGCGAGATCACCGGGATCGACGGGACGGTCATGCTCGAGTACGCCGAGGCGCATGCGATGGGGACCAGGTCATACGAGCTCAAGATGCTCGACTAGGGCGACGGAGGGGTCGGCATGGACTACGGCGACATCATCAAGCGGTCGTGGCGCATCACCTGGCGCTACAAGGCGTTGTGGGTGCTCGGCATCTTCGCCGGGGTCTCGGGCTGCCAGGCGAGCGGCGGCTCGGGCGGCAACAGCGGCGGCTCGAGCGGCAACGGCCTCCAGCAGTTCGGAAACGAGTTCTCACGCTTCCGGTTCGAGCGCTTCATGGACCGGCTCGCCGAGCTCATCCCGCTGCTCGTCGCGATCGGCCTTGCGCTGATGCTGATCGGGCTCGTCATCGCCGTGCTGTCGATCGCAGCACGGGGCGGTCTGGTGCTGGGAACCAACGCTGCCGATGAAGGCCGCCGCGCCACGCTCACCGAACTGTGGGGCGCCGGATTCGGCCGCTTCTGGCCCCTGCTCGGCCTGGATCTGCTGCTGAAGCTGCCGATTCTCGCCGTTGTGCTGGTCATGATGGCCGGAGTCGGCGTCCCGATCTTCACGGCGTTGGCCGGGGGAGCGCAGCCCACAGCCGGCGATGATCGCGCCCGTGTGCGGCAGCCTGGGGCTCGGCGTGCCGCTGCTGTTCGTCATGAGCTTCGTCCTCGGCATCATGTACCTGATCGGCCTTGCGCTACATGATGATCGGCGGTCAGGGCGTGCTCGAGTCGGCCGGCAACGGGTGGCGTTTCTTCCGCGCTCGTTTCAAGGACACGTTCCTGTTGTGGCTGATCAACGCCGGGCTCAACATCGCCGCGTCCTTTGCGCTCGCGATCCCCATGGTCATCATCGGCATCGGCGTTGCGATCCCGATGGTGGCCGCGATCGTGGGCGGGAAGTGGGCCATCCTCGCCGGCGCGATCGCCTTCACGGTGTTCGCGATCTGGATCATCGCGATGGCCTACAACGCGATATGGGGGACGTTCACCTCGGCTTTGTGGACGGTGTTCTTCCGCGACGTCGCCGGTCTGAGCGCGGCGGCTCCCATGGGCGTCGCGGCGGAACCGGTCGTTGCGGCTGCCGGCTATCCCGACTCCGCTGCGCCGCCCATGGCCCCCCTCGACGCGCCACCGATGGCGCCGCAACCTCCGGCCGATGCCTGAGGCGGGACGTCTCATTGTCTGCGCTACGCCCATCGGCAACCTGGCCGATGTGACACTGCGCGTGCTCGATGCGCTGCGCGACGCCGACACGGTGCTCGCCGAGGACACCCGGGTCACGCGCAAGCTGTTCGGTCGGTACGCGATCGCATCGCCCCTCGAGCGCTACGACGAGCACACCGCGTCGAAGCGGACCCCCGAGATCGTCGGGCGCATCGAGGCCGGCGAGCGTATCGCGCTCGTGTCCGACGCTGGCACCCCGGGCATCAGCGATCCCGGCGCGCGCCTTGTCGACGCGGCGCTGGACGCGGGCCTGCCGGTCGAGGTGTTGCCGGGCGCCTCGGCGATCCTGGCCGCGCTGGTCGCCAGCGGGTTGCCCACGCACGCCTTCTACTTCGGCGGCTTCGTGCCCCGCAAGAAGGGCGAGCGTGCGCGGCTGCTCGAATCGCTCGGTGCGCTCGACGCGACACTCGTCTTCTACGAGTCGCCCAAGAGAACCGCGGCAACGCTTCGAGCGCTCTCTGAGGCGTTCCCGGGGCGCACCGGGGCGATGGCGCGCGAGCTGACGAAGTTGCACGAGGAGGTCGTGCGCGGCCCTTTGAGCGAGATCGCCGAGCAGATCGCACAACGCGAGGACCTCAAGGGGGAGGTCGTCGTGCTCGTGGGCCCGCCGGCCGGCAGAAAGACGGCCGCGACCTACCCCGAGGCCGTTGACGAAGAGCGCGTCCGCGCGATGGTCGCGCGGCTCATCTCGGAGGGCACGACGCGCACGGCGGCGGTCAAGCAGGTAGCGCGTGAACTGGGTGTCGAGCGCAACACGGTCTACGACCTGACGATGGGCAGGAAGGGCGACGCCTAGCTCTTCTTGACCGTCTCGATGCAGCTGGAGCAGACGGGGCGGCCCTTCACCTCGGTCATCTCGTCGAGGGTCTCGCCGCACAGTGCGCACGCGTCTTTGTGCTTCTGCAAGATGATGCGGTCGCCTTCAACGAAGATCGCCATCGGGTCTTTGACGCTGATGCCCAGCGTCCGACGCAACTCCATTGGAATCACGATACGGCCCAGATCGTCGACTCGCCGGACGATGCCCGTGTCGTGCATGACGACCACCTCTCCGATGTCTGCGCGTGTGGGGCGGGCGCAAACGGTTAGAATCACTCGGTAGGCTTTCGGCTTTGTCAGCTCACCTTCCAGTATTACCCACGACCTCGGAGTCCCGAAACACGATGTGCGCCCAGTCTTTCTACCTCACCACGCCTATCTACTACGTGAACTCGGTGCCCCACCTCGGCACCGCCTACACGACCGTCGCCGCCGACGCGCTCGCGCGCTACCGCCGCATGCTCGGCGATGACGTGCACTTCCTCACCGGGCTCGACGAGCACGGGCAGAAGGTCGAGCAGGCGGCCACCGAGAACGGCATGACGCCGCAGGCGTGGGTCGACTCCATCGCGCCCAAGTTCCAGGCTTCGTGGGAGATGCTCGGCATAACCAACGACGACTTCATCCGGACGACGCAGGAGCGCCACGAGCGCGGAGTGCAGCGTCTCGCGCAGGTGCTCTACGACCGCGGTGACATCTACAAGGGGCACTACGAGGGCTGGTACTGCGTTCCGGACGAGACCTACTGGGCCGAGGGCGACCTGGGCGAGGGAAGCACCTGCCCGCAGTGCGGCCGGCCCGTCGAGTTCGTCCGTGAGGACAACTACTTCTTCAAGCTCTCGGCCTACGCCGAGGAACTGCTCGCGCTCTACGAGGCCAATCCCGACTTCATCCGCCCCGAGACCCGGCGCAACGAGGTCGTGAGCTTCGTCAAGGGCGGCCTTCGCGACCTGTCGATCTCGCGTGCGAACGTGAAGTGGGGGGTCCCGCTCCCGTGGGATCGGACGCACACGATGTACGTGTGGTTCGACGCGCTGATCAACTACATCACGGCGGTGGGCTACGGCGATCCCGACAAGGCCGCCGAGTTCGAGCGCCGCTGGCCCGCGCAGATCCACTTCGTGGGCAAGGACATCATCCGGTTCCACTGCGTGATCTGGCCGGCGATGCTCATGGCCGCAGGCATCCCGGTGCCCAAGAGCGTCTTCGCGCACGGCTTCCTGCTCACCAAGGGCGAGAAGATGAGCAAGTCGAAGGGCAACGCGGTGTCGCCCGCCCAGCTCGTGGAGCGCTTCGGCGTCGACGGCTACCGCTACTACTTCTTGCGCGACGTGCAGTTCGGTACCGACGGCTCCGTCTCGATGGAGGCGATGGTCCAGCGCTACAACGGTGACTTGGCCAACGACTGGGGCAACCTGTGCTCTCGGCTGTTCAACATGGTCGGCAAGTACTTCGACGGCGCGGTGCCCGATCCGGCCGGATCGCCGACGCTCACCGAGGACGACGCCGACCTGCGCGATATCGCGCTGCGTCTGCCCGAGCGCTACGACTCGGCGATGGCCTCGCTGGACTACGCCGGTGCGCTGGAGGCCACCTGGGACCTGGTGAAGCGGGCCAACCGCTACATCGAGGACTCTGCGCCGTGGAACCTCGCGAAGTCCGAGGAGACGATGGGCCGGCTTGGCGCCGTGCTCTACAACGCGCTCGAAGCGGTCCGCATCGCCGCGCTGTTCTGCGCGCCGGTCATGCCCGCCACCTCGGCCGAGGTCTGGCGGCGGCTGGAGCTCGCCGACATCACTGCCGTCACCGACCTTGCGGCCGAGGTGCAGTGGGGCCGGCTGCCCGTCGGCAACGCCGTCGTGAAGGGCGACCCGCTCTTCCCGCGCATCGTCGAGGACGCCTAGGCGAGGCTGGATGTCATGAACGCGCTCATTCCGCTGTTCGTCGACAGCAAGGGCCGAGAAGTCCTCGCGCCCGACTTCGGCGGCGCCCCTGTCGCCGACACGCACGCGCACCTCGACATGCTCGAGGATCCCGCGCTCGCACTCGCGAGGGCGGCGCTTGCGGGAGTGCGCTTCGTGGCCACCGTGGCAGATGTCACCGAGGACGCGTGGCGCACCTTCGACGAGCTGCCCAGCTGGCTGTCGAACGCCGCCGAGATGCTTCGCTCGGCAGGCCGAGAAGACCTCGAGCTCCCGCGGGTCCGCGTCGTGGTGGGAGCGCATCCGCACAACGCCAAGGAGTGGAGCGCAGAGCGCGAGGCGGAGTTTCGCCGGCTTGCCGCAGACCCGCTGACCTGTGCGGTGGGGGAGATGGGGCTGGACTACCACTACGATCACTCGCCGCGCGACGTCCAGCGAGGCCGCTTCGCGACGCATCTGGAGCTGGCGCACGAGTTCGGTCTGCCCGCCGTGGTGCATCTGCGCGAAGCGCACGACGACGGGCTGGCCATCCTGCGCGAGCACGGTATCCCATCGGCCGGATGCATCCTGCACTGCTTCAACCTCGGGCCTGAGGTGATGGCGCCATTCCTTGAGTTGGGCTGCCACGTGAGCTTCGCCGGACCCGTCACCTTCAAGAAGGCCGAGGAGGTCCGCGCCGCGGCTCGCGAGGTGCCCGCCGGTCGGCTGCTCACCGAGACCGACTGCCCGTTCATGGCTCCCGAGCCGTTCAGGGGCAGGAAGAACGAGCCCGCGTTCGTGGTGTTCACGGCCGGCATGCTGGCGAGTGCTCGCGCCGAGGACCCCGCGGAGTTCGCCGCTCGCCGCCTTCGATGCGGCCCGTTCGCTGCTGGACGGCGAGCGCCCATGAGTGGCTCGCCGCGCGTCTTGTGCATCGCAGGCAGCCCGCGCCGCAACGGCAACTCGGACCGGCTTCTCGATTCGCTTGCCAAAGGCGTCGGGGAGGCGGGGGGCGATCCCCTGCGGCTTGTCGCGGCGGATGCGGGCATCGCGCCGTGCCGCGGCTGTCACCGCTGCTCGAAGGAGGGCCAGTGCGTGGTACGCGACGGGATGGACGACGTCTACCGCATGCTCGACTCGGCCGACGCGATAGCGATAGCGACGCCGGTGTTCTTCGCTACCGTGCCCGCAGTCCTCAAGGCGATGTACGACCGCTGCCAGCCCTACTGGGCGCGCCGCTACGTGCTGGGAGAGCCGCCGCCCGCACGCAAGCGGCCCGGCGCCCTGCTGGTGGTGGGCGGCGGCGGCGATCCGTTCGGGACCGCGTGCGCGGTCACCCCGACGAACAGCATCTTCGGGGTGCTCGGCGTCTCGCTCGATCACGTTCTTGAGGTCGTCGGTCCCGACGAGCCCCGCGACATCGAGCGCTATCCCGACGAGCTCGAGCGGGCGCATGCGATCGGTCTGGAGCTCGGTCGCGGCGCCTCCGGAGCGCCCGTGCACGGCTAGTCTCTCGGGTTCTTCTCGGCCGCGTTCCGTGGCGACCTGCGTGTTTGCGTCGAGTCCGGCGTCGCGGTAGCATCGGAACTCCCCCTCTGTTACCGGGGCGTTGCCGTACCGTCGATTTCGCGAGGGATTTGATGCGGGTCCGAACCAGGCGTTCGGCCCGGTCTCTCAAGCCACAACACATCGCCGCAGCCGTCATTCCACTACTGATCGTCACACTGAGCGTGACCGGGTTCATGTGGGCACAGAAGGACGTCACAGTCGTCGTCGACGGCCGTGCTGTCCGAGTCCAGACGCACGCCTCAGACGTGGCCCAGGCCCTCGCGGACGCTGACGTGTCGGTCGACGGCAACGACATGGTCACTCCGCCGCGCACGAGCGACATCGAGTCGGGCGACACCGTCGTCGTGCGGCACTCCGTTCCCATCACCGTCGATCTCGGCCAAGGCGAGGTCGAGGTTGATGTGGTCGGCGATACCGTCGCCGATGCGCTCGTTGCCGCCGGTGCTGAGACGATGGACAGCACGGCGGTCACTCCGCCGCTCGAGCAACCGCTCAAGCCGGGGATGACGATCGCCGTGCCGGCGGTCTTCACTCGCATCACGAGCGAGGAGCAGACGCTCACGCCGAAGGTCGAGCTGCAGGCGGACTCGTCGCTGCCCAAGGGCGAGCGGCGTGTCATCACCGGCGGATCTCCCGGCAAGATGCTGTGCGTCTATCGGGTGACGGTCAACGACGGCGTCGAAAGCACCCCCACCCTGAGTGCTCAGCGGGTCCTCGACCCGTCGGCACCGCGGATCGTCGCGGTGGGCACCGGCGCACGCCGAACCGCCCGACGTGCGGCGTTCGTCCGCCACCGGATCCCCAAGCCACCCAAGACCGGTCGGAAGATGCGTGTTGAGACGACCGCGTATTCGCCGAGGGAACCCGGGTTGGACTTCGTCACGGCGACCGGCGCGCGCGCCCGCCACGGCGTGATCGCCGTCGATCCCCGAGTGATCCCGCTTGGCACGCACGTCTACGTCCCGGGCTACGGGTACGCTGTGGCCGCGGATACCGGCGGCGCGATCAAGGGGCGTCGCGTCGACCTGTGCTTCGAGACGGTCGCCGAGTGTGACCGTTGGGGCCGCCGCGACGTCACGATCATCGTTCTCGACTGACGGTGCCGGTATCTCCTCTCGCCAGTCCGCGCGCCACGCTCGCCGTACTCGAGCGTCATGGGCTGCATACCAAGAAGCGCCTCGGCCAGCACTTCCTTGTCGACGACAACGTCGTGGGGCGGACATTGGCGCTGGCGGATCTCTCAGGAAGCGAGACGGTTCTTGAGGTGGGTCCGGGCATCGGCACTCTGACGGTCGCGCTGTGCGATGCGGCGGGTGCTGTCGTAGCCGTGGAGCGCGACTCGGATCTCGCGGCGGCTCTTGCCGAGACGACCGCCGGATGCCCGCGGCTCGCGGTGGTGCACGCCGACGCCGTGAGTGTTGCCGCCGACGAGATCGGCGCTCCGTTCGGCCCACCCGATGCGCTCGTCGCCAACCTGCCCTATGCCGTGGCGGCGACGGTGGTCCTGCGCTGCTTCGAGGAGTTCTCGGAGATACGCCAGGTCACCGTGATGGTGCAGGCCGAGGTGGCCGACCGAATGATGGCGGTGCCGGGCACCAAGGACTACGGCTCGTACACCGTCAAGCTTCAGCTGCGCGCCAGGCCGGCCGGCCGTTTCGCCGTGGCCAGGAGCTGCTTCTTGCCGCCTCCGCGCGTCGATTCCGCGGTCCTGAGGCTCGAGCAGGATCGATCCGCCGGCGCCCCCGCATCTGGTGCAGGCGGCCTGCCGAGTGGCCGACGCCGCCTTCGCACAGAGGCGCAAGACGCTTCGGAACTCCCTGCGCTCGGCACTGCAGCTCGATGCCGACAGCCTCGATCGAGCGCTTCTGAGAAGCGGCATCGACGGCACTGTCCGGGCCGAGACGCTGCCGCCCGAAACGTTCCTGGCGCTGGCGCGAGAGCTCGAGGGCTAGCCGTTCCCAAGACGGGGTGTCGGGTGCCGGGCGGGGGACGAGCGGTCATCATGACGCCGAAGAACGGTAAGGAAACCTTAACGACGGCCGAACTTCGTGCGTGAAACGCTGAGCGTGGACTAGCAATTCCGCCGCTCGTCGGCTATAATCACCGCTTGAGCGAAGGAGGTTCCATTACATGGACCTAACACGGCAGGTCGAGGTCGTAGGACGTATCCGGTCCGACCTCGAGGAACTGACCGGTGCCCGCATCAAGGTTCGGGCGAACATGGGGCGTTCCAAGATCGTGGAGCGCGAGGGGATTCTGATGCAGACCCATCCCGCCCTCTTTGTGGTCGAAGTGCAGGAGAAGCGCGAGCGCACAGCACGCGCGAGCTACCAGTACGTCGACGTTCTCACCGGGACGGTCGAGCTGACCCACCCGGAGAGCGGCGAGACCCTGTTCCCCTGGCTCAACTAGCCAGGAACCGACACCCGGTCGAGACCGAGCGCGGCCCACACGGGTCCGCGCTCGTTCGTTTGGGGGAAGCGTGCTGCGCATAACCGCGCCCGCGAAGGTCAACCTTCATCTTGCGATCGGCGCTCGCCGCGCTGACGGCTACCACGAACTCGTGGGCGTCTTCCACGCGCTCGAGCTTGCGGACAGCATCTGGATGGAGCCCGCGGATGGGCTCACCGTCGAGTGCGATACCGACGTCGGAGCGGAGCCTCGGCACAATCTCGCGTATCGCGCTGCCGAGGCGATGGGAGCGGCGTTCGAGCGCGAGCCCGCCGTGCGCATCGTGCTGGAGAAGCGCATCCCGCACGGCGCGGGGCTCGGCGGCGGCTCCTCGGATGCCGCTGCGGTGATCGCCGGACTCGCGACGATGTGGGGGGTCGATCCCGAAGACCCCCGCTGTCATTGCAGCCGGCTCCTCCGTCGGCGCCGACGTGCCGTTCTTCCTCACCCGTGGCGGCTGCGCGCTGATGACGGGGCGCGGCGATGTGGTCGAGCGAGCCGTCGCGGCGCTTCGACGGCGTTCCGATCGCTCTGGTGAGGCCCCCCGAGCCCGTGTCCACTGCAGCCGCCTACGCTGCGTTCGACGGTGACCCGCAGCCGGCCGCTTCGGCGGAGGGAGTCATCGCCGCTCTCGAGGCTCGGGATGTGGCGGCGCTTGGCGCCGCGCTGTTCAACAACATGACCGCGGCATCGGCGACGGTAGTGCCCGCAGTCGCCGAAGCGCTAGCATGGACACGTTCGCAAGACGGAGTGCTCGGCGCGGCAGTCGCAGGCTCGGGCTCCGCCGTCTTCGCTGTGGTGCGCGACAGTGAGGCGGCCGAAGCCGTGGCCAGCCGCAGGTGCGGCCAGGGGATGGTGGACGGCGGCAACCAGCTTGGCTGCGAGCGGCGTTCAGGTGCACGATGACACGAGGGGCTTCGAGTGAAGGTCGACGCGGTAGTTCTGGCTGGTGGTGACGGTGGGGTCATCGACCCCAGGGTCCACATCAAGGGTCTCGTGCCGGTCGCGGGCAAGCCGATGGTCGAATGGGTCGTCGACGCGCTTCGCTCGGCCGAGCTTGTCGAGCAGATCGCGGTCGTCGTGCCGACCGCCGAGAACCTTGGTGCGTGGGTCAACAAGGCCGACAAGATCGTCGTGAGTGACGGCCGGTTCGTCGACAACGGCATCGCGGGGGTCAACTCGTTTCAGCAACGACCGGTGCGTGCTGGTGACGACCGGGCGACCTGCCGGCGCTGACGCCAGAGGCGGTCGACGACTTCATCACCCAGTCCCTCGAGCGTGACGCGGACTTCAGCTACCCGCTCGTGCGCAAGGAAGACATGCTCGAGCAGTTTCCCGGATCGGAGCGCACGTTCGTCAAGATCGCCGGCGGGCGTGTCACGGGCGGCAACATGATGGTGCTCTCTCCCGACCTCGTCGTGAAGGCCCGAGAGATCGGGCAGCGCTTCTTCGATACCCGCAAGAGCCCGGTCAAGATGGCGCGCGTGGTCGGCCTCAAGTTCATGTACAAGATGGCGATGGGCACGCTCGATCCCGTGGATGTCGAAGCCAAACTCGGCGAGCTTCTCGGCGGAACGTGCGCGGCGATCTACACGTCTCACGCGTCCATCGGCGCGGACGTGGACAAGCCCATCGACCTCGTCGTTTCAGAAAGAGTAATGTTCGAGCGGCGACGCGGTAGGATAAGCGGGGGCGCTGCAGAATAGCGTCAACAGGGTGGAAGACGGTCGGGGGACCGTCTCAGACAAGCTGTGCCGGCAAAGGGGGAGAGATGGACATCACCAAGGTCACCCTGCGTCCGGTTGCGATGAACAAGGTGGTCGCGATCGCCAGCATCGTGATCGACGACAGCTTCGTGGTTCACGATCTGCGCGTCGTCAACGGTGACAAGGGACTGTTCGTCGCGATGCCGTCTCGCAAGCTTCCCAACGGGGACTTCCGAGACATCTGTCACCCCATCAGCACCGACGCCCGCAACGGGATACAAGAGGCCGTGCTGGCCCAGTTCATCAGCGAGGGCGGGGTTGAT
The DNA here is from genome assembly GCA_963726325.1 of uncultured Actinomycetes bacterium. Lineage (GTDB taxonomy): Bacteria > Actinomycetota > Coriobacteriia > Anaerosomatales > PHET01 > CAVPCY01. Next base: position 81,487 of record CAVSCA010000007.1, read on the forward strand.
GCCTTCGCGGCCGCTGCCGCAGCAGCAAGAGCCGGTCTCGGCCGAGGTCTGACACATCCCGCGTCGTCGGCGGTCTGTGCGCCCCGTGCGGCAATCCCGCCGGACCGGTTGACGCACCTTCCGGGCACTCCCTACACTTCTCGGGCGCGTTGGGGCATCGTTCAACGGCAGGACCCGGGATTTTGGTTCCCGTGATCCAGGTTCGAATCCTGGTGCCCCAGCCACTCACCTATACTCGCGCTAGGCGCGCAGTCTACCTACAGGGGGAGCCCGCCATGAGCGCAACAGCCCTCATCCTCGCCGCCGGCGAGGGGACCCGCATGAAGTCCGACACGCCCAAGGTCGCCCACGCGGTCTTGGGTGTTCCCATGGTCCGGCTGGTCGTCGAAGCCGCTCGCGCGGCGGGCTGCGAGCGGGTGGTCGCGGTCACGGGGCACGGCGCGGAGACCGTCGAGGCTCTCATCGAGGGCGTCACCTGCGTTCGCCAGGACGAACAGCTCGGCACCGGTCACGCGGTCATGTGCGCGCGCGAGGCGCTGGCGGGCATCGAGGGATCGCTCGTCGTGCTCTCGGGCGACACGCCGCTCATGACCGCCGAGACCATCGCCGGCCTCGTCGCGACTCGCGAGGCGAGCGGTTCCGCGGTCACGGTGCTCACGACCCACCTGCCCGACCCGCACGGCTACGGCCGGATCGTGCGCGACCGCGACGGTGAGGTCGAGCAGATCGTCGAGGAGAAGGACTGCACGCCCGAGCAGCGGCGAATCGACGAGGTCAACACGGGCACGTACTGCTTCGACGCCGCCGTGCTCTTCGCGCATCTCGACCGCCTGAGCACGCAAAACGCTCAGGGCGAGTACTACCTCACGGACATGATCGCCGTCTTCAAGGCCGAGGGGCTGCTCGTCTCGGCGCTGTCGACAGAGGACCCGCTCGAGACGCTCGGCGTGAACTCGCGCGTGCAGCTCGCCGAGGCGGCGAAGGTCCTGCAGGCTCGCATCAACCACCGCCACATGCTCGCCGGCGTGACCATGACCGACCCGTCGCTCGTGTGGATCGGTCCGGACGTGGAGCTCGGGCGCGACGTCGAGATCCTGCCGATGAGCTTCCTCATGGGCAGCCACGCGCGTGGGCGATCGCGCGCTGATCGGGCCGAACACCCGCATCACCGACTCGGAGATAGCCGAGGGCGCGGTGGTCGACTCGAGCGTGGTGGTCTCGGCAAGCGTGGGTCCCGGCGCGACGGTCGGACCCGTCGCCTATCTGCGTCCGGGCACGGTGCTCGAGGCGCGCGCCAAGGCGGGCACGAGCGTCGAGATCAAGAACTCGGTGGTGGGCGAGGGCAGCAAGGTGCCGCACCTCTCCTACATCGGGGACGCCACCATCGGCAAGGGCGTCAACGTGGGCGCCGGCTCGATCACCTGCAACTACGACGGAAGGCGCAAGCACGGGACCGTGATCGGAGATGGAGCGTTCATCGGCTCTGATACGATGCTGGTGGCGCCGGTGGAGATCGGCGCGGGCGCGATCACCGCGGCGGGAAGCGCGATCACGAAGGACGTTTCGGCGGATGCGCTGGCGGTGGAGCGGTCCGACCAGCGTGAGATCGAGGGCTGGGCGGCGCGCAAGCGCGAAGAGGACTGAGAAGCGGCGGATCAGAAGGGGCGAGCGTCACTATGGCCGAGCACGGCAAGCGCATGATGGTGTTCTCGGGCACCAGCAACCCCGAGTTGGCCGAGGACGTGGCCCGCGAGCTGGGCATCGAACTCGGCAACGTCAAGATCCGCCACTTCGCCAACGGCGAGATATACGTGCGCTTCCTCGAGAGCGTGCGTGGCGCCGACGTCTTCCTCGTGCAGTCGGTCTGCCGTCCGGTCAACGACACGCTCATGGAGCTGCTCATCATGGTCGACGCCGCGAAGCGCGCGTCGGCCGAGAGCATCACCGCTGTGATCCCGCACTTCGGCTATGCGCGCCAGGACAAGAAGAGCGCCGCGCGCGAGCCGATCACCGCGAAGCTCGTGGCCGACCTGCTCACGGTGGCGGGCATCGACCGGGTCATCACGATGGACCTGCACCAGGGTCAGATCCAGGGGTTCTTCAACCAGCCGGTGAACCACCTGACCGCGCTTCCCATACTGGCCGACTACTTCGAGTCGCTGGACCTGAAGAACTGCTGCGTCGTCTCGCCGGACGTGGGACGCGCGAAGGCGTGCAAGAAGCTCGCCGACATGCTGGGCGCGAGCCTCGCGATCATGCACAAGGGGCGTCCCGAGCACAACGTCGCCGAGATCACGCACGTCATTGGTGACGTGAACGGCAAGACGTGTATAGTGGCCGACGACATGATCGACACCGCGGGCTCCATCACCGAGGGAGCCAAGGCGCTCATCCAGCAAGGTGCCGAGGGCGTGTACGTGACCGCCACGCACGGCATCTTCTCGCCGCCGGCGTACGAGCGGATCGAGGCGGCCCCCATCACCGAGCTGGTGGTCACCAACACGGTGCCCGTCCCGGAAGAGCGTCGCCACGGCAAGATCAGGGTACTGTCGGTCGCTCCGCTCATCGCGGCGGCCGTCGACAACGTCTTCAAGGACGAGAGCGTCTCAGAGCTGTTCGATCCCGACTTCCAGCTCTAGGCTAGCGACCGGCGCGTGCCGGCCGCATGCCGAGGAGTACGGGTACGTACTGAACGAGAGAGATACACCCGAAAGGAGCACTACATGACCGCAACCAGTGAGCTGGCAGCGGCGCCTCGCGAGATGGTGGGCAAATCCTCGCGGCGACTCGCCCAGATCAACCAGATCCCGGCCGTCCTGTACGGCCGGGGGCGCGACGCAGCGTCCATCGCGGTGGACCGTCACGAGTTCGAGCTGTTCATGTCGCACCATGCGGCCGGTGCGGCCCTCGTCGAGCTCAAGCTCGAGGGCGAGAAGAAGCCGGTCAACGCGATGGTCCGCGAAGTCCAGCGCTCGCCGGTCAAGGGCAACATCCTGCACATCGACTTCGTCGCCGTCTCGATGACCGAGGTCGTCCACGCGGTCGTGCCGCTCCACCTGCTCAACGACCCCGCCGGGGTCAAGGCGGGCGGCATCCTCACGATCAACATGCACGAGCTCAACATCGAGGCGCTTCCCGGCGACCTGCCCGAGTCACTGGAGTGGGACGTCTCGGCACTCGAGATGGGCGATACGCTGGTCCTCTCCGAAGTCAAGGCTCCCGAGGGCATCAAGTTCCTCGACGACCTGGAGGCCATCGTCGCTTCGGTGCAGGCGCCGCGTGTCGAGGTCGAAGAGGTCGAGGTCGAAGAGGCCGCTGAGCCCGAGATCATCGGAGCGAAGGCCGAGGAAGAAGAGTAGGGTGCTCGTGCCGCTCCTGTGTGTGGTGCGCGCGTTGTGACTCGGCTGGTCGTGGGGCTGGGAAACCCCGGTCCGGAGTATGAGCTGACTCGTCACAACGCGGGGTTCCTCACGGTCGATCTGCTCGGCGAGAACCTGCGCGCGTCGTACTGGAAGGATCAAGCCGGTGCCAAAGTCGCCGTCGTCCGCATGGGCGACGGCGAACTCGTGCTAGCCAAGCCGCAGGCGTTCATGAACGTCTCGGGTGGCTCGGTGCTCAGGCTCGTCGAGCTCTACGAGGTCGATCCGTCCGAGATGATCGTCGTGCACGACGACATCGACCTCGCGCCCGGTCGCATCACCTGCAAGCGAGGGGGCGGGCACGGTGGCCACAACGGCCTGCGCTCGATCCACGAGAAGCTCGGCTCCGACACCTACCTGCGCGTGCGGGTCGGGGTGGGGCGGCCTCCCGGGCGAATGGATCCGGCCGACTGGGTGCTCCAGCAGCTCAAGGGCGATGCGCTGGAGACGTTCGAGGACTCGATTCCTTCTGCCGCGCAGGCCGTGCTGCACATCCTCGAGCACGGGATCGTCAGCGCGATGCAGGAGTACAACGCCGACTAGCGCGGGCGTGCCTGCGGGCGGACTCCTAGCGGTAGCTCATCGGGTTCTTGGGCGTGCCGTTCACGCGCACCTCGAAGTGCAGGTGCGGGCCGGTCGAGTAGCCGGTGCTCCCCACCGTCCCGATCCGCTGGCCCTTCGTGACGCGTTCGCCCGTCGAGACCTTGATCCCGCCCGCTCGCTGGTGGGCGTAGAGGGTGGTCACGCCGTTCCCGTGGTCGAGGATGATCGTGTTGCCGTAGCCGCCCCGATAGCCCGCGTAGAGCACCTCGCCCTTGCCTGCGGCCACGATCGCCGAGCCACTGGGCGCCCCGATGTCGATGCCGGGATGCAGCTCCTTGCCGTGGAACGGGCAGATCCTCGGTCCGAACTTCGAGGTGATCCGCGACGAGGAGGGCACCGGCCACGCCATCGAGCCGCTGAAGCGCCCCGAGCCGCCGCCCGAGAGCATCGCGGCGATGCGGTCGGACTCGGCCTCCTCGGCCTCGGCCAGGGCGCGTAGCCGCTTCGCGTTCTTTCGGTTGTCGGCGACGAGCCGCGACTTCTGCGACTGGATCGCGGACTGCTCGCGGGCCTTGCCCGCGCGGGAGGCCCGCAGCGAGCGCAGCTCCCCTTCGACGTTGGCCGCTTCGCGCTCCTTGAGCGTGACCGCTTCGAGCGACCGATCGAGCTTGACCTTGGCTGCGTCCAGGGACCGCCCGGTGGCCTCGAGGTCGGCCGCGATGTTGTTGTTCGACTCGATGACCCGGTTCACCAGCGTGGTACGCGCGATCAGGTCGTCGAAGTCCTGCGAGCCCAGAAGCATGTCGATGAAGAACCACGAACCCTGCTTGTAGGAGCTCTGGACGCGCTCGGAAAGCAGATCCCGCTGCTTGTCGTATTGCGCCTGCGTCTGGTCTATCTCGGCCTGAGTGCTCTCGCACTCGTACTTGAGCCGCTGAGCCTCGCTGTGCAGCTGGTCGGTGCGCTTGGCCGCGCGCTGGATCCTGGGCGTCAGCGCGTCGGCCTCGCCCTGGAGCTGTTCGATGCGCTTGTCGAGCGCCTCGACCTCGCCGGCGAGCCGGTTCGCGGTCTTCTCGGCAGCAGCAGCCTTCTTGCGCGCCGCGTCCGCAGCGTCCTGGTGCTTCTCGATGTCGGCGCGCGACAGCGCAGCCGCAGGAGCGGCGATGCCCATGAGAAGGCAAAGCGACAAGGAGAAGGAGAGAAGTGCGCGGCTGCGGTGCATTGCTGTCATTTCCTCCGGGGGTCTGGTTCGATGTCGTGCTGCAACTGCCGCCGGAAGGCGCATTACGGGAAGAAGCATACCAGCGAACGGCACCACTCTCAAGGCGGACGGCGTCGCATCGGGCGTGAGCGTGCCGTATACTTGGCGGACTTTTCACTGGAGCATCGGCGCTCGGCGCCGGCCGGGTCCACGGAGGGCCACTGTGTTTCGGATCGTGCACGCACGGCAGCTGTCCGACGCCGTGTTCGAGATGGGTGTCGAAGCGCCCCGGATCGCGCGAAAGGCGCGGGCCGGGCAGTTCCTCATGGTGCGCACCACCGATCGTGGCGAGCGCATCCCGCTGACGTTCTCGGACTGGTCTGCCGAGGAGGGCTGGATCCGCTTCATCTTCATGCGCGTGGGCAAGACCACCCACGAGCTGTCGCATCTGGGTGTGGGCGACGAGCTCGCCGACGTCGTGGGGCCGCTGGGCGTGCCGACGCACGTCGAGGGCGCCGGGCGCGTCGCGGTGGTCGGCGGCGGCGTCGGTGCGGCGGTCGCCTATCCGGTGGCTCGGGCGATGGCCGAGGCCGGCGCCGAGGTTCGCGTCATCCTCGGCGCGAGAAACGCCGAGCTGCTCGTCCTCGAGGACGAGCTGCGATCGCTGCCGGGCGTGCAGCTCACGGTGATGACCGACGACGGCAGCGCGGGCGAGAAGGGTCTCGTCACGCACCCGCTCAAGCAGCTGTGCGAGGCGGGCGCGATCGACCGGGCATTCGCGGTGGGACCGGCGATCATGATGAAGTTCTGCGCGGCCACGACGCGCGACTTCGACATCCCCACGACCGTGTCTCTGAACCCGATCATGGTCGACGGCACGGGGATGTGCGGGGCGTGCCGCGTGTCCGTGGGCGGCGAGACGCGCTTCGGCTGCGTGGACGGACCGGACTTCGACGGTCACGCGGTCGACTGGGAAGAGCTGATGAGCCGCCAGCGCATCTACGTCGACGACGAGCGCGAGGCCGACGCCGAGTACAGCAGGGGGTGCTCGTGCCACCTGTAGACGAGACGGCGCTGCCGGGCTCCGGTGCGCCGGCCGAGAAGCCCACGGCACAAGCCGAGCCGCGCACCGCGCACGCCCATGTCCGAGCGCGATGCGGCCGAGCGCGCCGGCAACTTCGACGAGGTCGCGTTCGGCTACTCGGCGCGACGAGGCGCTCGCCGAGGCGAACCGCTGTCTGCAGTGCAAGAACCCCACGTGCGAGCAGGGCTGCCCGGTCAACATCCGCATCAAGGACTTCATCGGCGCGATCATCGACGGCGACCTTCCTCGCGGCGTCGACGCGCTCAAGGAGCGCAACGCGCTTCCCGCCGTGTGCGGGCGCGTGTGCCCGCAAGAGGAGCAGTGCGAGGCGGCGTGCGTGCTGGCCAAGAAGGGCGAGCCGGTCGCGATCGGGCGTCTCGAGCGCTATCTGGGCGACTTCGACCTGACCTGCGACCTCGAGCACAGGTGCGTGCCGGAGATAGCCCCGCCGAGCGGCAAGCGCTGCGCGGTGGTGGGATCCGGTCCGGCCGGGCTCGCGTGCGCAGGCGAGCTGGCGCGTCTCGGCCACGCGGTCACCGTGCTCGAGTCGCTGCATGCGCCCGGCGGGGTGCTCACCTACGGCATCCCCGAGTTCCGGCTGCCCAAGTCGGTCGTCGCGGCCGAGATCGAGGCGCTCGAGATGATGGGCGTCGCCATCGAATGCGACCAGGTGGTGGGCTGCATCGCCACCGTCGAAGAGCTCATGACCGAGGAGGGCTACGACGCGGTCTTCATCGGCAGCGGGGCCGGCCTGCCGGTGTTCATGGGCATCCCGGGAGAGAACCTCAACGGCGTCTACTCGGCGAACGAGTTCCTCACGCGCGTGAACCTCATGCGCGCCTACGAGTTCCCCAAGGCCGACACGCCGGTGTGGCGCGGGCGCAAGGTCGCGGTCGTGGGCGGCGGGAACGTGGCGATGGACGCGGCGCGCACCGCGCTTCGCCTGGGCGCCGAGGAGGTGTTCCTCGCGTACCGTCGAACCGCCGAGGAGATGCCCGCACGCGCCGAGGAGGTCCACCACGCCGTCGAGGAGGGCATCGAGTTCAAGATGCTGTGCTCGCCGCGCGCAGATCGTGGGCCACGACGGGTGGGTGACCGGCATGGTCGCCTCGCGCATGGAGCTGACCGAGCCCGACGAGAGCGGCCGCCGCGCGCCGGTGTGCGTGATGGACTCCGAGTTCGAGATCGAATGCGACACCGTGATCATGGCGGTCGGCACGCGCGCGAACCCGCTGCTGAGCCAGGCGGCCCCCGATCTCGAGCTCAACCGCCGCGGCTACATCGTCACCGACGAGGACGGCGCGACGAACCTGCCGGGGGTGTTCGCGGGCGGCGACATCGTGACCGGTGCGGCGACCGTGATTCTCGCGATGGGGGCCGGCAAGAAGGCCGCGAGAGCGATGGACCGCTGGCTTCAGATCGCGCTGATTCGCGGGCGAAGCGATGCTCCCCATTGGGTACTATCTGAGTACGACGAACGGCTTCGCGTTGCCGTCTGTCGGGTAGGTAGTTACTTCCAATCGGCTTCTCGGGAGGTGTGAGCGGTGCCTGACGATAGCATCGTCGTGCTGGTCATGGACGACGACAGCGCCGTCGTCGACATGATTCGCATGGGCCTTGAAGCCGATGGCATGAGGGTGCTCGGCGCCGCTGACGGCGGCGAGGGCATCGACATCCTCAGTCGCGAGCGGGTCGACGTGGTGGTGCTCGACATCATGATGCCTCGGGTGGACGGCTGGATGGCCCTGATGGACATCCGCAACCACCCCTCCACCGCGGACCTGCCGGTCATCATGCTCACCGCGAAGGACGAGGACCTGGCGAAGATCCTCGCGTTCAAGCAAGGGGTGCAGCAGTACGTGACCAAGCCCTTCAACGTCGCCGAGCTCTCGGCCCGCGTGGAGAGCCTCGCGCGGGGACGCAGGCGCGTTCACGCGGAGCACGGCGCCGGGGGCGACGGGGAGTTCCGCAAGCTCGCGGTTCGCAAGGGCGGGCGCACGGTGCTGCTCACCATCGACGACATCATCTACCTGTCGGCGCGGAACAAGTCGACGTACGCGCACACCTACGAGAACCAGTACCTCGTCGACTTCACGCTCGGAGAGCTCGAGAGCCGCCTGGGCCGAGAGTCGTTCTCGCGCGTGCATCGCAGCTACCTCGTGAACCTCAACAAGGTGAAGGAGATCCTGCGCATCGACGGCGGCTACGTGGTGGTGGCCGCCGACCGCGACGAGACGCACGTGCCTGTGGCGCGACGTCAGGTGCGCCAGTTCCGAGAGGCGGTCGGCATCTAGGCGCGCGCGGCCGGACGCCCGCAGCCCTAGTTCTTCAGCGACTGCAGCGGTGCAGGGAGGCGGCCGCCTCGTCGGGCGAACACGGTCCCGGCGTGCTGGTTGACCGGCATCACCGGCGCCTCGCCGAGCAGCCCGCCGAACGACACGTGGTCGCCGACCACCTTGCCCACAGCGGGGATGAGCCGCACCGCGGTCGTCTTCGAGTTGACGACGCCGATGGCGCACTCGTCGGCGATGATGCCGGCGATCGTCTCGGCGGTCGTGTCGCCGGGCACCGCGATCATGTCGAGACCCACCGAGCACACCGCCGTCATCGCCTCGAGCTTCTCGATGGTGAGCGCGCCGGACTCGGCGGCGCGGATCATGCCCTGGTCCTCGGAGACGGGGATGAACGCGCCCGAGAGCCCGCCGGTGCTCGACGTGCCCATCGCGCCGCCCTTCTTGACGGCGTCGTTGAGCAGCGCGAGCGCGGCGGTGGTGCCGGGCCCGCCGCACCGCCCCACGCCCATCGCCTCGATGATCTCGGCGACCGAGTCGCCCTCGGCGGGCGTGGGCGCGAGCGAGAGGTCGACGATGCCCATCTCGACGCCGAGGCGCTTGGCGGCCTCGCGCGCCATGAGCTCGCCCGCGCGCGTGATCTTGAACGCGGTGGCCTTGATCGCCTCGGCGACCGCGGTGAGGTCGGCGTCTTGCGGCAGCGCCGAGACGACCGCGCGCACGACGCCCGGGCCCGAGATGCCGACGTTGATGACCTCGTCGGGCTCGCCCGCACCGTGGACGGCGCCGGCCATGAACGGGTTGTCCTCGACCATGTTCGCGAACACGACGAGCTTCGCGCAGCCGATGCAGTCGCGCTCCGCGGTCTTCTCGGCGGCGGACTTGACCGTCTCGGCCATCGCCATGACCGCGTCCATGTTGATGCCGGCGCGCGTGGTGGCGACGTTGACCGAGGCGCACACACGCTCGGTCGTGGCCAGCGCATCGGGGATCGACTCGATGAGCCGCCGGTCGCCGTCGCCGATGCCCTTGTGCACGAGCGCCGAGAAGCCGCCGATGAAGTCGACGCCCACCTCGTGGGCCGCCCGGTCGAGCGCCTCGGCGAAGGGCGTCGCGTCCTCGGCGGAGCACGACGCGACGAGCTCGGCGATGGGGGTCACGGAGATGCGCCTGTTCACGATGGGGATGCCGTACTCGGACTCGAGCGCGCGGGTCACCGGCACGAGCCTGCTCGGCGGCGCGACGTCACGCGCTCGTAGACGCGTTTGGCCGCGATGTCGATGTCGGGGTCGGCGCAGCCGCGAAGCGACAGGCCCAGCGTGACGGTGCGGATGTCGAGGTTTGCTGCTGGACCATCAGCAGCGTTTCGACGATCTCCTCGGGGTCGATGTGCACGGGAGGCCTTTCGGGTGGGTGTGGTGGGGTCGCACGATGTCGAGCGGCGAAGGTACCACGAGCGGCGGCACGGGGCGAAGTGGTGCCGTCCGGTGCCGCAGCCCGCTAGATGCGGTGCATGTAGCGGAAGACGTCCTCGCGCTGCAGCGTGATCTGGATGCCGCCGAGGTCCTCGGAGACGTCGGCGAGCTTCGCCTGCAGCTCCTCGAACGAGGTGGCGTCCTCGTCGACGGTGACGAGCATCGTCATCGAGAAGATGCCGCCGATGATGGTCTGCCGGATGTCCTCGATGTTCGCGTGCGACTCCGCGAGCACGCGTGAGACCGCCGCGACGATGCCCACTCGGTCTTCGCCGAGCACCGACAGGATGGTGGGGGTACGCATCTGTTCCTCCAACTGCGCTTCGGCACTGCGCCGCCCGCGGCGACGCTATACTCAGCTTATACCGCACGGCGGGCCATCCGCCGCTGGCGGCCGGTCCCAAAGCGCTACGAGAGCGAGTCGACGTGGCAGTGCCGATCACGCCCATCCGGCTGGGCGACGTGGTCAAGCTGAAGAAGCCACACCCGTGCGGCGCGAACGAGTGGGAGGTCACTCGCGTGGGGGCCGACATCAAGCTGCGCTGCCGCGGGTGCGAGCGCTCGGTGATGCTCGAGCGCTACGAGTTCGACCGCAGGTTCCGCGGCTTCATCGGACCGTCGGGTGCTGAGTCGGAGTGCTAGGAGCGCTCACCGCTATCGCGCCCTTGAGACCCTTGTAGGTGGGGTCGGTCGCGTCGTTGAGCTGCATGTGCGTGTGGTAGCCCCTGTTCTTGGTGTAGCTGCGCAGTTGTGATGCGATGCGCTTGTCGATCCGTCGCACCGCCGCGATACGTGTGGCCCCCGCGACCACCCGATCGCCCGGAGCGGCCGTCACGTCGTCGAGGTGGATCATCACCAGGTCCAGCTCGGGGCGGTTCGTCCGGCTGGATGTGGACCTCGACGTCGTTGAACCGCTCGTACAGCTTGAAGTGCTTGACCTTGACCACGGTTCCCGTGACCGGCGCGAACACGTCCGAGCCGGGGTTCGCGCCCACGTCGGCAGCGGTGTCGGGCTTGCCCGGGCGCGCCCGCCACATCCGCAGTACCGTGCCCGCGAGCCACGCCTCGGGCCCGCTCTCCTGCGCCGACGCGTCGCGATGCGTCGAGCGGTCCTTCTTCGCCTTGGTCATGTTCGCGTCGGGCACCTTGGTCTTGAGCCGCAGGGCATAGGGATACGACGCCTGGTGAAAGCCGACTTCGGTGAGGTCTTCGACCGAGACGGGCAGCCGGATCTGCAGCCCGTGGTACGTCGCGAGCAGCGGCGTCGGCTCGGTCTGGCTCGATGCCGCGCGAGCCACCGGCAGCGACGGCGACGGGCCGTTCGTCCGGGTCACGGGCGCCTGGGTGAACGGCGACTCCGCGAGCAGCTCGGTCTTGGCCCGGCGATCGGACGAGTACTGCCAGCCGAGTGCGAGCGCGCCCAAGAGCACGACCGCTGCGACGCCGGCGATGACCTGCTGCCGCTTCTGCGCCGCGCGCCGGCGGGTCTCACGCGCCCGCCGGCCCTCGAGCGCGAGGCCCGTGTCGCGCGCGGGACGCAAGGTGCGCTCGGCTGGGTCGCGGTCGGCGCCCTCGGGCTCGGCAGTGGGCGGCAGGTCCGAGCCGGGGTAGCGGACCTCCTCGGCGCGGATGAGGCGGACACCGCCGTCTCGGCGGGTTCCGGTTCTGGGTCTGCGCGGAGGTGTCACGACGTCGCTGAGTGGCTGTGAGGGAGCGGGTGCATGAGGACCTCGGTGAGCAAATCGCGTTCCTCGCTGAGGGGTGGGTCGTCGAAGCACCCAGTATACCGAGCGCGAGCGCCGAGCCTCATTCGCGAAACCGAATGGAAACGCCGCGGCGAATCGCTATACTAGCGTGCGAACTTGCCGCGGGGGCAGGCGAAGCAGGGTTGGAGGGCAGCAGGCAGCGATGCAGAAGCTCGAGGAGATCCTTCGTGCCGAGGAGACCGCACGTCACGCGGTCGCCGACGCCCGCGAGCAGGCCGACGCGCTGGTGCGCGACGCCGAGGCGAAGGCGCGGTCGCTGACCGAGACCGAGCGCTCCGAGTCAGCTCGGGCCGCGGTCGCTACGCGAGAGACCGCCGTTGCCGGCGCCCAGGCCGCCGCCGCTGCCATCGCGACCGATGCCGCATCCCGGCTCGAAGCCGATATCGCCGCCGCGCGCATGCGCATCCCGGATGCAGCGCAGGCCGCGCTCGCGAAGCTGCTGGGGTAGACGTGGCAGTTGCTCGCATGCTCAAGGTCACCGTGCTGGGCTACCGGCCGGTGATGGACCCGGTCGTCGACGCGCTGCAGAAGGCGAGCGTCCTCGAGATCGAGGCGCACCCGTTCGATCTGCCGGCCGAGGACGTGGCGCCCGACGACAGCCGTCTCCGGCTACTCGACGAGCAGGCGGCCGACGCGCAGTTCGTATCTGACTTCCTCGGCCGGTTCCACACCAACGAGCAGCCGTTCTCGGCATTCGTGAGCGAGAAGTTCCACGTCTCGCGCGACGAGTACTTCGGACTCGGCTTCGACGCTCGATTCAAGCGGCTGTACCGCGAGACGCTGACCATCTCGGACCGCCTCGCGAACGGCGAGCGTGAGAAGGCCCGCCTCACCGAGCTGGCCAAAGACCTCGAGCCGTGGGTGGAGTTCCACCTTCAGATCCGGCACTGGAAGCACACGGAGCGCACCGTCCTGTTCACGGGCACCGTCCCCGCCTCCGAGGGCGCGTCGATCCGTCAGCGGCTGCGCGACGCGGTCGACGACGTGACCGTCGAGGAGCTCGGGCCGATCGGGGGTCGCCAGGCATGGGTGGTCATGGCGCACCGTGTGCTGCGCCGATGAGGTCCGCTCGGTGCTCGCGTCCAGCGACTTCAGCGAGGTCACCTTCCCCGGTCTGAGCGACTACCCCGCCGAGGAGCTCGCGCAGGCACACGCGCGCATCGCCGAGATCGACACCGAGACCGAGCACCTGCTCGGGCACGGCGAGAAGCTGTCGGACGAGCACTTCGACCACACCGTGGCGCTCGTGCAGGCCATCGAGTCGGAGCGCGACCGGCTCGTCGTGCGCCGGGACTTCGCGCGCACCGACAGGGCGTTCGTCATCTCCGGGTGGGTACGCGAGGACGGCGTGGACGATCTCGAGCGCGCGATGGCGCCGTTCTCGGACGTGGACCTCTCACTCGACGAGCCGGGCGAGGAGGACTCGCCTCCCATAGGCCTCGACAACCCGAAGTGGCTCAGGCCGCTCGAGGTCCTCACCGACCTGTACGGGCGTCCGCAGTACAACGAAGTCGACCCCACGATCCTTCTCGCCCCGTTCTTCCTGGCGTTCTTCGGCATCTGCATCAGCGATGTCGGATACGGCGCGATGATCATCGGCGGCGCGTACCTCATCAAGACATCGGTTGGACGTGGCCCCCGGCGTCAAGCGCTTCTGCGACCTCATGATGTATGGCGGCGTGGCGGCGATGCTGTTCGGCGTGGCCTTCGCAAGCTACTTCGCGATACCGGTGGACAAGCTTCCGCCGTTCCTGGCGAACCTCCAGGTCCTGGACCCGCTTGCTGACATCACCACGTTCCTGCTGTTCACGCTGGTGCTGGGCGCGATACAGGTGTTCTTCGGCGTCCTCGTGGCCGCATACGACGCCTACCGCCGAGGCGATCCGGCCGAGGCGGTCTTCGGCCAGCTCTCGACGCTGTTCTTCTTCGGATGCATCGCGGGGCTCGTGCTCACCGGTAACGGGCTGTGGCTGTCGGTCGGGTTGATCGCCACCATGCTCATGCAGGGGCGCGCCATCGAGACCGCGCTTGGCAACTCCGAGGAACCGCTGTGGCAGCGCGGCCTCGGGGTCCTGTGGCTGCTCGCGATGGTTGCCAGCGCGATCATCATGGGCGTGTCGTCGGTGTGGACCGGGCTGCTGCTGCTCACGGTGGCATCGGCCATCGCGCTCGTCGCCTGCCGGCCGACCCGACGCGCCGTGCTCGGGCTGCTCGGCGGGGCGTACGCGGTCTACGGCATGAGCGCGTTCATCGGAGACATCTTGAGCTACACCCGCTTGGCTGCGCTCGGCCTCTCGGGCGCGCTCGTGGGCCTCGTCTTCAACCTGCTCGCGGGACTCGTGTGGGCGCCGGCGGTCGCGCTGTTCGACCAAGGCGGCATCTACATCGCTGCTGCCGCGCTGGTCGCCGCTATGGCCATAGCCGTGTTCGTGGTGGGCCACACCTTCAACGTCGTGATCAACCTGCTCGGCGCGTTCGTGCACCCGGCGCGCCTGCAGTTCGTCGAGTTCTTCGGCAAGTTCTACGAAGGGGGTGGACGGCCGTTCGCGCCGTTCAATCTCAGGACAGAGAATCTGGTGCTGGATGCCGGCGATGCCGGCACGGAAGGAGGAGCGGGCTCGTGAGCGAGACTTTCTGGGGCATGACAGGCACCGACTGGGCGCTACTCGGTGCGGCGACGGCGGCGATCCTGGGAGGCATCGGATCGGCGATCGGCATCACCGCGGCGGCCGGCACGGCGTCGGGGATCCTGTCCGAGGACGATACGAAGTTCGGCCAGCTGCTGCCGATCGCCGCGATGCCGGGCACGCAGGGCATCTACGGCTTCATCGCGGCCGTGCTGGTGGTCGTGTTCTTCAACATCTTGGGCGGGACGGTCGACTTGGCGGGCTACCGCGGGCTTCCAGGTGTTCCTCGCCTGCCAGCCCGTCGGGTGGCTGTGCTTGGTGAGCGCGATCTACCAGGGCCGCACCGGTGCGTCGGCCGCTGGCATCATCGCGGCCGGCAAGCGTGCCCCGGCGCTCGTCTTCCCGGCGCTGGTCGAGACGTACGCGATCCTGTCGCTGATCGTGACGATCCTGATGCTGCTCGGCCTGCAGGCCGCGTACACCGGGTAGGCACCCGTGGCACTCGCCGACATACTCACCCGAATCGACGGCGATACGTCCGCCGAGACAGAAGCGATCCTCTCGGCAGCCACTGAGCGCGCCGAGCAGATCGTGGCCGACGCGGAGTCGCGCGCTGCCGTGCATCGCGCCGAGGTCGCTGCGGCAGCTGAGAGTGCAGCGACTCGGGAGGCGGACACCATCGTCGTGAACGCCCGGCTCGCTGCGCGAGACGCTGAGGTCACCGCGCGGCGCCTGCTGATCGACGAGGCGCTCTCGGCCGCCGCGGAGGCGCTTGCCGCGCAGCCCGACGCCGAGTACGCGCGCTTCCTCGCGCAGCGCATCGTCGAGGCCGCCCGCGGTGGCGAGACGCTGCTGTTCGGCAGCGCCGACGCCGGCCGGAAGGCGGCGGTGACCGCGGAGCTCGCGCGCATCGCACCCGGCTTGGAGCTCTCGGTCGCCGAGGAACCAGCGCCGTTCGAGCGCGGCGCGATGCTCCAGGGTTCGCGCGTGCGTGCGGACCTGTCGCTGCCGGCGATCATCGCCGAGCGGCGCGACGATCTCGAGCTTGAGGTCGCGCGCGTGCTCTTCGACGAGGAGGCGTAGGCGTCCCGATGCTGCTGCTCGACGAGAGACGCCTGACACGAGACGCGATACGCTACGGCTTCGCCGTGGGCAAGGTGCGCGTGCTCGAGACGCGGATGCTCGATCGCGCGGCGTACGAGCGGCTGCTCGACGCGCCTACGCCTGGCCGAGCAGCGCCGGCTCCTCTCCGAGACCGCGTACGGGCGCTACCTGGAGCGTGCCGAGACCGCCGAGGACGTCGAGCGTGCGCTCGACGAGGCGCTCGACGGCTTCTACGGCTACCTGAAGGAGGCCGCGCTGCCCGACGAGGTCGCTCGCTTCTTCCGGGTTCGCTACGACTTCGCCAACCTCAAGGCCGCGCTGAAGGCCAAGGCGCTCGACGCCCCGCTCGAGGGGCTCATCACGGTGCACGGCTCGGTTCCCGCCGAGCAGTTCTCGGCAGATCTCGAGACGCTGCCCGAACCGCTGGGCCAGCTGGCCGCCGAGCTTGCCGAGGAGACCGACACCGCGGTCATCGACGCGCGCACCGACGCCGGCATGTACGCGGAGCTCCTCCGGCTCGCGAAGAAGGCGAAGAGCGCGTATCTGACCAGGGTCGCGAAGCTCATCGTGGACATCGGCAACGTGAAGAACATGGTGCGCGGAAGGCATGCGGGTCGCACCGCCGAGACGATCGAGGCGCTTCTGGCCAAGGGCGGCGCGATTCGCCGTCAGCGAGCTCGTGGCGCTGATCGACGAGCCGCTCCCGGAGCTCTCGGCGCACTTGAGGCGGTTCCCCTCGCTCGTCCACTTCCCCCAGGTCGACCTGAGCGATCCTGCCGAGCTCGACATCGCGACCGACGCCGTGTTCATCGGCGCGCTGCGCGAGGGCCGACGCGGACCGACCGGCCCCGAGCCGGTGATCGCCTACGTGTTCGCCCGCGAGGTCGAAGCGTCGTCGCTGCGCGTGCTGCTGCTGGGCAGGCTGACCGGTATCCCCAACGAGACGCTTCGCGCGCGGCTGCGCGTGTCGTACCGATAGGAGAGCTGCTAAGACCATGGCCGGCGTTGCGATCGTGGGAGATGCGGTGAGCGTGGCGGGGTTCAGGCCGCTGGGGCTCGCCACGTTCGCAGTCGAGCGGGCCGAGGACGCACGCGCGCTGTGGGCGCGTCTGTCCGGCGGCGAGTTCGCGGTCGTCTTCGTGACCGAGCCGGTCTACGAGGCGCTCGCCGAGCTGGTGGACGAGGTCGCCGACCAGCCGGTGCCGGCCGTGACCGTGATTCCCGGAGCGGGGAGCAAGGGCGGCGTGGGTGGCGCCAAGCTCGAGCGCGCGATCGAGCGCGCGCTCGGCACCAAGATGCCAGTACGTGACGAGGAGTAGCGGGTCCGGCACACCGTCGGGCCCGAGCTGAGAAGAAGGACGCAGGTCTATGGAGCAGGGCAAGATCATCAAGGTCGCAGGGCCGCTCGTCGTCGCCGATGGTCTGGGCGACGCGAAGATGTTCGACCTCGTGAAGGTCGGCACCGAGGGGCTCATGGGCGAGATCATCGAGATGCGCGGGGACCGCGCCTCCATCCAGGTCTACGAGGAGACCGAGGGCATCGGCCCCGGCGACCCGGTCGAGGCGACCGGCGCGCCGCTCTCCGTCGAGCTGGGGCCGGGCATGCTCGGCGCCGTCTACGACGGCGTCCAGCGGCCGCTCGACGAGCTCGAGCGCCAGGCCGGCTCGTTCCTCGCTCGCGGCATCAGCGCGCCGGGCCTCGGACCGCGACAAGCGCTGGGAGTTCGTGGCGACCGCCACGGCCGGCGACGCGTGTCGAGGCCGGCGACATCATCGGCACCGTGCAGGAGAACGAGGTCATCGAGCACCGCATCATGGTGCCGCCGGGCATGGCCGGCGAGATCGTCTCGGTCACCAGCGGCAGCTACACGGTGACCGAAGCGGTCGCCACGCTGCGCAGCGCACGACGGCGCCGAGCACGAGCTGACGATGCTGCAGCGCTGGCCGGTGCGAATCCCGCGGCCCTACGCCAGGAAGGTCTCGGCGAGCGAGCCGCTCGTGACCGGCACGCGCGTCATCGACACGTTCTTCCCGCTCGTCAAGGGCGGCGCGGCGTGCATCCCGGGCCCGTTCGGCGCCGGCAAGACCGTCACCCAGCACCAGGTCGCCAAGTGGAGTAACGCGCAGGTCGTCATCTTCATCGGCTGCGGCGAGCGCGGCAACGAGATGACCGACGTGCTCATGGAGTTCCCCGAGCTCGTCGACCCGTACTCGGGCGAGCCGCTCATGAAGCGCACCGTGCTCGTCGCCAACACCTCGAACATGCCGGTCGCCGCGCGTGAGGCGCGCGTCTACACCGGCATCACGATGGCCGAGTACTTCCGCGACATGGGCTACGAGGTCGTGCTGCAGGCCGACTCGACGTCGCGCTGGGCCGAGGCGATGCGCGAGATCTCCGGCCGCCTCGAGGAGATGCCGGGCGAGGAGGGCTACCCCGCGTACCTGGGCACGCGCCTCGCCGCGTTCTACGAGCGCGCGGGCAAGGTCGAGACGCTGGGCGGCGCTGGCGGCCGAGCGGCCACCGGACCGGCTCCGTCTCGGTCGTCGGGTCGGTCTCGCCTCCGGGCGGCGACCTCTCCGAGCCGGTCGTGCAGAACACGCTTCGCGTGGTGAAGGTGTTCTGGGCGCTGCAGGACACGCTCGCGTTCCAGCGCCACTTCCCGGCGATCGACTGGCTCACCAGCTACTCGCTGTTCCTCGACAAGGTGGCGCCGTTCTGGGCCGAGCAGGTCTCGCCCGAGTACCGCGAGCGCCGCGACCGTGCGATGGCGATCCTGCAGCGCGAGAGCGAGCTTGCCGAGATCGTGCGGCTCGTTGGCGTCGAGGCCCTCTCGGCCGAAGAGCAGATCCTGATGGAGACCGCGAAGTCGCTTCGCGAGGACTTCTTGCAGCAGAACGCGTTTCGCGACGACGACCAGTTCAGCTCCTTGAAGGAGCAGGACCGGCTCCTCGAGGTCATCCTGCACTTCCACGAGCGCGCCGTGTCGCTCGCCTCGCAGGGCGGGTCGCTCGCCGCGATCTTCTCGGCGCCGGTGCGCGACCACATCGCGCGCGCGAAGTACCTGCTCATCGAGCAGATCGACGAGTACGACCGCATCCTGTCCGAGATCGACACGCAGCTCGTGCTCGAGGCGCCCGCGTCCGCGATCGCGGACGAGACGCCCGAGCCCGAGGTCGCGGAGGTGAGCGCTTAAGATGGCCCGCGAGTACATGACAACCCGCGACATCGTCGGCCCGCTGCTGCTGGTCGAAGAGGTCTCCGGCGTCACCTATGGCGAGCTCGTCGAGCTCGAGTTCCCCGACGGCACCAAGTCGCTCGGCAACGTGCTCGAGGTCAACGGCGACGTCGCGCTCGTGCAGGCGTTCCAGGGCACGCGCGGCTCCAACCCCTCGCAGACCGTGGTGCGCTTCCTCGGCCGCGGCCTGGAGCTGGGCGTGTCGCGCGACATGCTCGGCCGCGTCTTCGACGGCATGGGCCGCCCGCGTGACGGCGGGCCCGAGATCATCCCCGAGAAGCGCGTGCCCATCTACGGCTCGCCGATCAACCCGGTCTCGCGCGACTTCCCCGACGACTTCATCCAGACCGGCATCAGCTCGATCGACGGCCTGAACCCGCTCGTGCGCGGCCAGAAGCTGCCGATCTTCTCGGGAAGCGGCCTGCCGCACAACGAGCTCGCCGCGCAGATCGCTCGGCAGGCAGGCGTGCTGGCGCGCTCGAGCGACCCGGGCAAGGTGGGGGACAAGGCCGAGGGCGAGTTCGCCGTCGTCTTCGCGGCGATGGGCATCACCTTCGAAGACGCCGACTTCTTCATGCAGGAGTTTCGCTCCACCGCCGCCATCGAGCGCGCGGTGCTCTTCTTGAACCTGGCCGACGACCCGGCGGTCGAGCGCATCGCGACGCCGCGCATGGCGCTCACCGCCGCCGAGTACCTCGCCTTCGATCTCGACATGCACGTGCTGGTCATCTACACCGACATGACCTACTACTGCGAGGCGCTGCGCGAGGTCTCGGCCGCGCGCAAGGAGGTCCCGGGACGCCGAGGCTACCCCGGCTACCTCTACACCGACCTCGCCACGATGTACGAGCGCGCCGGCCGCGTGAAGGGCAAGAAGGGCTCGATCACCCAGGTGCCGATCCTCACGATGCCCGACGACGACAAGACGCACCCGATCCCCGACCTGACCGGCTACATCACCGAGGGCCAGATCATCCTCGACCGCTCGCTGCACCGTTCCGGCGTGTACCCGCCCGTCGCCGTCCTGCCGTCGCTGTCGCGCCTCAAGCAGAAGGGCATCGGCCCGGGCAAGACGCGCGAGGACCACGCCGACCTGTCGAACCAGCTCTTCGGCGCGTACGCGCGCGGCATCCAGGCCAAGGAGCTCGCGGTCATCCTGGGCGAGGCGGCGCTCTCCGACACCGACCAGGCGTACGTGCGCTTCTCGGACGCGTTCGAGGACCGCTTCATCCGCCAGGGCAAGTCCGAGGAGCGCAGCGTGGAAGAGACGCTCTCGCTGGGCTGGGAGCTCGTCGCGATGCTGCCCAAGACCGAGCTCAAGCGCATCAAGGACGAGTTCGTGGAGAAGTACCTGCCCGCCGAGAAGCCCGTGGAGGCGTAGCCGCAGTGTGGCTGTACCTACTGGTCGCCGTTCTGCTCCTGGTCGCGATAGCGGTCCAGGTGCTCTACGTGCGCCAGTACTCCGCGCAGGCCACGGGCGCGACCAAGGCGGTCATGTACGTGAACATCGGGCTGCTCGTGGCGCTGCTCATCGGCCTGTTCGTACGTCGCGTACACGAAGCTGGGAGGGTGACATGCCGGCCCTTCGCGTGAACCCCAACCGCATGGAGCTCCTCAAGCTGCGGCGTCGCGCGGAAACGGCCCGCCGCGGCCACAAGCTGCTCAAGGACAAGCTCGACGAGCTGCTCAAGGAGTTCATGGCGCGCATCGCCGCCAACCGCAAGCTGCGCGCGAGCGTGGAGGCCGAGCTCTTCTCGGCGTACGGCCTGCTCGCGATCGCTCGTGCCGAGGCCGGCGCGCCGGTCATCGCGCAGGCGCTGCTCTCGGGAGCCCCGACAGAGCTCGTCAGCGCGGACTCGCGCAACGTGATGAGCGTGCGGGTGCCCGTGCTCGAGGTGGGCGAGGTGCCCACGCCCGGCGGCTACTCGTACGCGACCACGCCGGCGCTGCTCGACGGCGCGCTCGAAAGCCTCACGCGGGTCGTGCCGCGCATGGTCGAGCTCGCCGAGCGCGAGAAGGCGATCGAGTTGCTGGCTGCCGAGATCGAGACGACGCGACGGCGCGTGAACGCGCTCGAGTACGTGCTGATCCCGCAGCTCGAGGGCGCCGTGCGCGACATCCGCATGAAGCTCGACGAGGCCGAGCGCTCCGACCGCACGCGCCTGATGAAGGTCAAGCAGATGCTCGAGGAGCAAGAAGAGCAGCAGCGCTAGTCCGCCTGCGCTCCAGGTTGGGGACGATCCGCCGATGAGCACCTCCGACCCCATGCTCGGCTCGGCCGGAGTGCCGGTCTGGATGGGCGCGTTCGAGGTCGTGGTGATCGGCGCGTCGTTCGGCGGGCCGCCGGCGGTCGAGCGGGTGCTCGCCGAGCTGCCCAGAGGCTTCGCGGTCCCGGTCGTGATCTGCCAGCACATCTCGCCGGGTCACACGGCGCAGTGGGCCGAGCTGCTCAACGGCCGGTGCAAGCTCCGAGTCGCCGAGGCGGTGCGCGGCGAGAGTCTGGAGCCCGGCCGCGCCTACGTTGCGCCCGCGGGCCGGCACCTTCGCTTCATGCGGGCAGGCGCGGCGAGCCCGCACGGATCCGCCTCGACGCCGACTTCGCCGATTCGCTGCACGTGCCCTCGATCGACCTGATGTTCTCCTCGGCCGCTCAGGTCTTCGGCGCTCGGACACTCGCAGTGCTGCTCACCGGGATGGGAAGCGACGGCTCTACCGGCATGCTCGCGGTCAGACGGGCCGGCGGGCACACGATCGCCGAGAGCGAGGTGACCGCCGCGTCGTTCAGCATGCCGGGGGCGGCGGTGGGGCTTGGCGCCGTGGTCGAGAAGCTGGCGATCGACGAGCTGTCGCGGCGCGTCGCGGAGCTGGGCGCGCGCCGATAGCGTGCGGTCTTCGGCGACGCGGTAGGAGCGCCGCGCGGCCGCCCTACGACGTCTGGCCGGTGAACGCGAAGCTCGCCAGCAGCAGTCCCGGCACGAGCGACGCGCCCTCCTCGGTGCCCACGAACTTGCGCTCGGCGGTCACGCCCTCGCAGCCCTTGAGCGCCTCGACGGCGGACTGCGTGAAGCGCAGGTTCTTGAGCGGCGCCGCAAGCTCGCCGTTCTCGATCAGGAACGTCCCGTCGCGTGTCATGCCGGTGAGCGTCACGGGCACCGGGTCCTCGACGTTGACGTAGTGGAAGCGCGTCACGTACACGCCTCGCTTGACGCTGCCGATCAGCTCGTCGAGCGTGGCGTCTCCTGCGGCCATCGCCAGGTTGAGCGGCATCGGCCCCCAGCGGTTCGGGGCCGGCAGCGCGTGGCCCGTGTTGGCGCGCCCGGTCTGGGCTGCCCAGTAGGAGTCGGTCACCGGGCCAACCGCGACTCCGCCCTCCACGAGCGCAACCGGGCTCTTCGGCACGCCTTCGAAGTCGAAGGTGAGCCCGAGTGCGCCGGGCGCGAGCGCGTCGTCGACGATCGTCACGTGCTCGCTCATCACCTGCTTGCCCAAGTTGCCGCTCATGAACGAGCGACCCTCGGCGAAGGCCTTGGCCGAGAACCCGACGTAGGCGAGGAAGTCCATGACGTCCGCGACCGCTTCCGGGCCGAGGACGACGCGGTACTCGCCGGGCTCCAAGTCGACGGGGTTCGCCGAGCGGATGGCGAGGTCGGCCGCGTCGCTGCCCAACCGCGCCGGGTCGAGGGCGTCCGGGTCCGCGCCCAGGTAGCTCGCCCATCCGCTGCCGGCGTCGTTCATCGACAGCACGGTCGCCTGCACGTCGGCGGTCGCCATTCCCGCGTCGACGCCGTGGCTGTTCGCGATCGCGGTGACGCGCGAGGCCATGCGCACCTTGCCGGCGGCGGTCAGGTCGCGGGAGCGCGACGGCTCCACGATGGCCTCGACCGCGCGGGCGCGGGCGACCTCGTCGAAGGCGAGCGCGCTCGGCGCAGCGCGGTCCGGAGTCTCGAGAGCGGCGGGCTTCGGCAGCCCGGGGAACTTGGGATCGTCGGGGGCGATGCGTGCGGCCGACAACGGCGGCCTCGCAGCATGCCGCGACCGAAGCGTCATCGATGCGGTTGGTGCTCGCGACGCCCACGCGTGTTCCGAGCACCGCGCGCACGCTCACCACGGTGTCGTCCTCGGCGACGTTCTGGCTGATGCGGTTGTTCGCGAAGCGGGTCAGCGCCGCGTGCTCGGCGCTCACCAGCGCCTCGGCCTCATCGGCGGCGGTGAGCGCGACGGCGCTGCGCGCGAGCTCTCGAGGCCTGCTCGGGAGTCAGCATCTAGCGTCCCACCCCCACCGAAACGCCCCTGAACCGGGCGGGCGACGCTCCGTGCGCGACGTGCGCCACCTGGATCGGCTCGCCCTTGCCGCAGTTGGGCAGCCCCCACACCTGCCAGTGGTCCTTCGAGCACACCGCGTCGCACGACGCCCAGAACTTGGGCGTGATGCCGGTGTAGTTGGGCATGCGCACCATCCGGCCGAGCGTGCCGCCCTTGATCTCCCAGCCGATCTCGCACGCGAACTGGAAGTTGAGGCGCTTGTCGTCGATCGACCACGAGTTGTTCGTCTGGACGAACAGGCCGTCGTCCGTGTCGGCGATCAGGTCGTCGAGGGCCCACGTGCCGGGCTCGAGCGAGACCGTGGTCATGCGCACGAGCGGGACGCGGTTCCATCCGTCGGCGCGCATGCAGCCGTTGCTCGTGCGGCCCAGCGCGGGAGCGGTCTCCCGAGACGAGAGCAGCCCGGTGAGCAGGCCGTCGCGCACGATGTAGTCGCGCTGGGCGGGCACTCCCTCGTCGTCCCACCCGAAGCTGCCCAAAGACCCCTCGACGGTGGCGTCGGCGGTCACCGTCACGTGCGGGGAGCCGTACACGAGCGAGCCGACGTCGCCCAGCCCCACCCAGCTCGTGCCTGCGAACGCGGCCTCTTCGCCCAGCACGCGGTCGAGCTCGGTGGGGTGGCCGATGGACTCGTGGACCTGCAGCGCCATCTGGCTCGCGTCGATGATGAGGTCGACCGTCGCGTTCGGGCACTCCGGCGCGCTGAGCAAGGCCGCAGCCTGCTCCGCAACGCGGGCCGCCTCACTCACCAGGTCGAGTCCGGTCACGTACTCCCAGCCCGCCTGCGCCCAGCCGCCGCCGTGCGAGTCGGGGTACGAGCGGCTCACGACCTCGCCGTCCTTGACCGCGTACGCGACGATGCCCGCACCGGTCTCGACCCACGACTGCTCGATGAAGGCGCCCTCCGTCGAGCCGAACCACTTGCGCTCACGGTAGGCGCCGCACTGCGCCGTGGTGATGGTGACGGCGGGCTCCGCTCGCAGCGCCTCGTCGGCGGCCAGAGCATGGCGAGCTTGTCTTCGAGCGGCACCGAGAACGGGTCGATCGCGCACGGGCCGCTCCAGGTGCCCACGGCCGGTGCGACCGGTGCGAGCTGCACGGGCGGACCGGCCACCATCGCGGATGCGCGCGCGATCCCCACCGCCTGGCGGGCGGTCTTCGCGGCCGCGTCGGCGGTCACTTCGCGCGTCGCCGAGAAGCCCCAGGCGCCGTCGGCCAGCACGCGCACTCCCAAGCCGAAGCTGTCGGCGCGCTCGACTTGCTCGACGCGACCGGTCGCGACCTGCAACTCCTCGCGCGACGTATCGACGACGCGAGCATCGGCGTACTCGGCACCGGCCAAGCGTGCGGCTTCGAGCGCAGCCTCGATGATCTCCTTCAACGAGCCCCCCGTGCGTTGTGCGCGTGCGTAGTCGCGGGCGAGCACTGCCCGCGCGGTTTCCCCTGCGTGAACCTTACCCTGTTACCTGGTCGGCTGTCCTGCCGATACGGGCAAGATGGCCTGTCTTGGAGACACAAACGCCTGCCGCTGCGGGCAGGCGCTCGATTGCGAACCGAAGTGACGTGCGGCCGATCTAGTTGAGCACCGACGCCGGGTCCTTCACGGCACCCTTGATCGGAGCGGTGCGGTACTGCCACGGGTAGCGGCGGGCGCCGGCGAAGTCGCTGCGGTCGGCGAGCTTCGAGATCTTGACGAAGTCACCGGTGCGCGGTGCGTGGATGAAGTAGCCGCCGCCGACGTAGATGCCTACGTGGTGGATGGGCGAGCCGAAGAAGACCACGTCGCCGGCTGCAGGGCGCTGCGCGGCGACCTTCTCGCCCAGCCCGAACTGCGAACCGGAGTAGTGCGGCAGGTTCACGCCGTGCTGGCGGAAGACGTAGAGCACGAGGCCGGAGCAGTCAAAGCCGCTGGGCTTCTCGCCGCCCCACAGGTACGGCACGCCGTGGTAGCCAAGCGCGGTCTCGACCGGGCTGCCCGTCTCGGCGACGATGCCCTTCTCGTTGGCGCCCGAGAGGATTCCGGCGAGAAGCGACGGACTGCTCGGTCTGACGACGCGCGTCCTCGCTGTCGAGCAACTCGCGGATGTCCTTCTGGGCCTTGTTGACCATGTCCTGGCGCTCTTGGATGCGAAGCATGATCTCGATCTGGCGAGCCTTGAGCTCGAACTCGAGCGACTCGGCAACGGCCTGAGTGGCCTTCAGCTCGTCGACCTGGCCCTCGAGCAGCTCCTTCTGGCCGCGCAGCGACTTGGCGATGTCCGCATCGGCCACGCCGATGGTGTTGAGGAACTTGACGCGGGACATGAAGTCCGAGACCGACTTGGCGTCGAGCAGGACCTCGACGGCTGCCAGCGAGCCATCGCGGTACATGGAGCTGGCGCGCGTGCCGAGGATCTCGGCCTGCATCTCGTAGGCGAGCTTGGCCTGAGTCAGATCGCCCTGCGCGACGTCCACGCGGGACTTCATCTCGCTGAGCTGGTCGATGGAGGCGTTGTAGGATTCGGTCGCGATCTCGAGCTCGCGGTCGAGCGCGTCGAGCTGCGCCATGAAGTCGTCGAGCTTCTTCTGCTTGGCGGCCAGGTCCTTGCGGAACTGCAGGGTCCGCGGGTCTTCGGGAACCGCGATCTCGGAGTTCGACGCCGGCGGCCGAGTGTGGGTCGCGCTGGGAGTCGAAACCTTGGGAGCGGTGTGGGTGACGGTGGGCTCGGCAGCTGTCGGAGCGCCGTAGGCCGGGGCAGTCGAAAGCAGCGCGACGACAACCGTCAGCGCCGCGAGTCGCCGCACTCTGTGTGCGGTCGATCCGTTGCCCATGTACCTGCCCTTCATTGCCGGCGGACTCCTTACGGCGAAAACCCCTGCTTATAGCCTTACCCTGCTTCGCCGAGAAACACGAGCCCAGAGTGCGATTCTACACCGTTTCTCCAGGTCTCGCAGCCTCTTGGCGCTGCTGGCAGCTTACCGCGCATGAATATGCAAACGCGGTGCCGTTATGGTTATCGGCACAAAGTCAGCACATTGAGAGGCATTCCGGCGGTCGCGCGAGCGCGCTCGCCGGGCAGGGCCGCGGCCGTCTTGCGGCCTACTCGTCGGGCTGTTTCGGGGCGTCGCCGTAGTGCTTGAGTGCCTCCTCGGCGGCGTACTCGAACGCGATACGCTGCTCCTCCTCGGCGGAGGGGACCGGAGTGATCGTGAGCGACGTGCCGTCGGTGGTGATGCTGAACTCGCTGTTCTCGTTCGCGCCGATGAGCTCGAGGATGGGCTTGTCGATGATGAGTGCGCGGCTGTTGCCGTGGCGCACGAGCTTCTTGATCATTGCTGGCCTCCAGTACTTGGAGAGCGTCAATGCGGATATACAATGTATCACCTGATGGTCTATCGGCGCGTGATCGGCGTGCTGCCGTTTGTTGCGTCGTGAGAAGCGGGTATGTTACTTTGTGCGTCCGCCGAGAGGCGAAAGCGAATATTGCGGGGTGGAGCAGTCTGGTAGCTCGTCGGGCTCATAACCCGAAGGTCACAGGTTCAAATCCTGTCCCCGCGACCAGAAACTCGCAGGTCAGAACCACAAACGTGTCTGGCCTGTTCTTGCGTTGTCCCCTGATGGGCTGTCAGCCGCTTCTCCCGACAGCTGTCGGACACGGACGACCATCGGGGCAAACGCCTCGTGACCGAGCTTTCGGGCTTGCAACCCGAAGGTCACAGGTTCAAATCCTGTCCCCGCGACCAGTAAAATCGCAGGTCAGAAGCCGAGAAGCTTCTGGCCTGTTTTCGTTGTCAGAGGCGACTTCTAACGTTCTTCTAACGCCTTGCCTTCGAAACAGCCCAATCAGCCCCGAGGTGCTCACCGCTGCAGCCGTCCTGGTCGGCTAGGGTAGAATCAGGCGCGTCACGTTCAGCGAGACGCGTGGCATGTGTGGCTCCTTATCGGAATGCCGCAACGGTCGTGTGGCGATGAGGAGCGTGGCAGTAGCGGGGGCCGACGTGCCTGTCGGGCCGAGGTGGGTTACCTGAGAAGCACTCACCATATCGAGGGGGTCTCGCGTGAAGGATCGCAAGGTGTTGCTCATCGCTGTGGTGGCTGCCACCGTTGTCGCCGCGCTGATCCCGCTGTTCGACGCGACCTGGTGCCCAAGATCGAGTTGTTGCCTGACGCCGGCGCAGCTTGGTACTACTGGAAGCTTCCCGAGCCCACACTCTTCACGCGCGTCGCGGCATGGACGCCCTACGTGATACACATGGCGCTGCTGTGGTATCTCATCTTCCGGCTGAATCAGTCCAAGAAGCGTCAGGACGACACCCTGTCGAAGTGGAACTGGTGGCTGCTGGGCGTGAACGCCGCAGCTGTCGCGATTCACTTCGTGGGTACGGCGCTCACGTACGACGGCACCGCGCAGGACGTGCCGGTGTGGAGCTCGCAGTACTCGGTCATCTTCATGCTCGTGCTCATCCTGATCATGAAGAATCGCTGGCGCGGCCTGTTCTTTGGACGCAAGGCGCCCCTGCCAAAGGATGGCGTCCGGCTCACCAGTTCCATCCACTCGTACTACATCGCGTGGGGGGTCGCGTACACCTTCTGGTTCCATCCGGTCGTGTCCACGTGGGCGCACGTCATCGGCTTCTTCTACATGTTCCTGTTGTTCATCCAGCTGTCGCTGGGCCGCACGCGCGTGCACGTGAACAAGCTATGGACGCTTGCACTCGAGGTCATCGTGCTGGTGCACGGGACGGCGGTCGCCTACTTCACCCAGCAGTCGATCATCTGGACCATGTTCTTCACGGGGTTCCTGACGATACTGATCGTGACGCAGATCTACGGCCTGGGCCTCCCAAAATGGGCGATCCGCGGTGCCTCGGCGGCGTACGTCGTGCTGGTGCTCGGCCTGTACACGTTCTATCCGAGCGGCACGTTCTCGACCGAGCGACTGGCGAAGATCTACCAGGTCTCGTTCATCCCGGTCGCCGAGTACAGCTTGGTGTTCATTGTGGCGGGGGTGTTGTGGGCTGTGAGTT
The DNA here is from genome assembly GCA_963726325.1 of uncultured Actinomycetes bacterium. Classification (GTDB taxonomy): domain Bacteria; phylum Actinomycetota; class Coriobacteriia; order Anaerosomatales; family PHET01; genus CAVPCY01. The sequence goes on from CAVSCA010000007.1 coordinate 109,563, forward strand.
TGCTGCCGCCGGTTCGCGACCACCTGCACCCGTCGGGCAAGAGGTAGTTGACGCCAAAACGAGAGCTCTCGGGTACGAAGAATCGAATCAGTCACAAGGCAGGCATCATGATCAACGCACTCGTCGATCGTTCCAGCTATCCCAGCCTCAACGAGTGCGTCTATCTCAACCAGGCTTCACTCGGTCTGATCGGTCAGCCAGCCGTTGAGTCGATGCATGAGTTCCTTGACGACACCGCCCGTCACGGCAATCTCAGAATGACCGACGAGGAAGAGGTCGGATTCTTCGAGTCGTTGCGTCAGCGGGGTGCGAGGCTCCTGAATTGCCATACGGATCAACTTGCCATTACAGCAAGCGCCAGTGAGCTTCTCGGTCAACTGCCCTTCTTGATTCGCCCGGCTTCCGACAGCTCCATCGTCGCCGTAGCCACGGACTTTCCGGCCCTTACGCGCCCCTGGATTCGATATGCGGCCGAGAGCGATTGCTCTCTCCGCTTTGTTGACGACATCGCAACCGAGAACCTCACAGACAGGCTCATCAATGGCATCGACAGTCATACATCCGTTGTAGCCGTCAGCTACGTTCAGTTCTCCACCGGATCCATGGTCGACGTTCCCCGTCTGCGCGAGGCGTGTGCGCGTGCTGGCGCAAGGCTGGTCGTCGACGCAACACAAGCGGCAGGAATCCTGAAGGTGGACTCACAGCGCTGGAAGGCCGATGCGGTTGTCACTAGCGGCTACAAGTGGTTGGGCGGTCACGGCGGCGTTGCGCTCTCGGCAGTATCTGCCACGTTGCTCGAACAAGATCCACCGCTGCCGGGCTGGTTTGGAACAGGCAGTCCATTTGACTTCGAAGCCACAGGCCTGCACTTCGCCGCCGACGCACGACGCTTCACCCAATCGACGATGTCCTACATCTCGATGGCTGGCCTCACAACGGCACTCGACCATCTGATGTCCTTGAGTGAGAGCCGACTTGAGGCGCATTCACGCCAACTCTCGCGGAGACTCATCGAGGGTGCGCAGGCGCACGGATGGACACCATTTCGAGCGTTGGAGGACGCGTCGGCGTCACCCCACATAGTGGCGCTCGCCCACTCGGAGTTCGGCGTGGAGAGAGCAATCGACGCATTGCGCCGCAACCGTATCGTTTGTGGAGTTCGCAACGGTCGCATCAGGATTTCGCTCGCGCCCTACAACAACAGTGCTGATGTTGATGCCTTGATTGATGTGTTGGCCTCTATCTGAGGGTCGCACTGGACCCCTCGCGGGTACATACAAATGTAGAAGGCCTCCTTCCCGGAAGGGGGTGGGCGTCATGTTGAAACGCCTGGAGGTCTACGCCGATGCGGGGCTGCTCAGCCTCGTGTGTTCCACGATCGTGTTCGCGCTGCTCGCGTTCGCCATGCCACGGTTGGGGCCGGTCTTCGGTGGCGGGTTCGGCGGGATGATCAGCATGATCGGCCCGTCGGTGCTGATCGGTACGGCAGTCGCGATCTGGGTGACATGGGTGCTGCACCATCGCACGACACTCGAGCCGATGACCCGAGATGAGTCCGTGCGGATGTCGTGGTTCGCGCTGGCCGCCGTGGTCTTCGCAGCCGCGATGGTCGCGGCATGGACGGCGATCGGTCACCACGACCATCGCGCTCGGGGTGGTCGGGATGGTGTTCCTGTTGGCGATAGCCGTGTGGCTCGTGGTCGACGCCGTGATCGACATCTTCAAGACGCGCGAGCACATCACGATCGACATCGTCCGGATTCTCGCCCTTGGTCTGCTCGGCGCCTCGCTGGTAGCGGGCCTGATCAGTCCGGCTGTGCCTGGGACCGATCAGGACATCGACGCCGTACGTGGTGATCGGCACGGCGTACATGACCTTCGCCGCGCTGCTGACGTACGGCTACGACGAGCTCGTGTCGTGGAGGAAGCGCACGCACACAACGCATGCACCGCTTTCGCCGAGCGTCTAGTCGGCTGATTGCGAAGCGGGGGCCGGCGTCGCGCTGACCCCCGCGAAGGGGGAGGTAGCGATGACTGAGCACACGCTGCCGGGTGGCAGCGGGTTCATGAGGTTACCCGCGACTCGGCTTGGGAGAGTGTCGGCATGGCTCTTCGTGGGCGCCATCGCGCTCTTGATGGTGGGGCCCTTGATCGGTCCTGCACTGGGGGAACTCGAGATCGGGCAGCTCAACGTCGGGCCGCTCATCGGCGTCTTGGTGTTGGCCGCCGCGCTCGTCACCGGGGCCATCTCGCTCATCAAGGACCACGAGCGCTCGTGGGTGGTGTGGCTGGCGGTGGCGCTGCCTGCGCTCGTGATCGGCGCCGAGATCATCTCGCTTCTGATCCCGGGCGAGTGAGCTACAGCCAGTTCTCGTCTCGGCCGTACTCGCTGATCGGCACGGTCTTCATGACCTTGTCGTGCTCGCGTGCGTGGTCGATCACTGCCAGGCCGATGTCGTTGCCCGGGTGGGCGTGGAACACGTGGCTGTGGTCGATCTCCATCGACTGGACGTCTTGCTCGAAGTTGCTCGTGTGACCGACGATGTGCACGTGATCGCCCACGTTGAGCGGCGAGTCCAGATGCACGCCTGCCACGCCGAGATGGGACCAGTAGTGGGTCACCACGCCCACTTGGACCTCGGCCGCTAGCTGCTCCTGCATGCCGAGTCACCTCCTCACAATCGCCACGAAAGGCGACACGCAGTATGTACCCGCGCGGTGAAGGCGCGTGCAGCGGCGTTGTGCCGGCTGCCCGTGCGAGGGGTAGAGTGAAGGAGCCGGCGCAGGGTGCGTTCGGCGGCGCACGGAGGGGAGCGCGCAATGAGCAAGCGGGTCCTGGTGGGCTACGCCACCGGCACGGGTTCGACGACCGGCGTCGCGGACGCGATTGGCAAGACGCTGTCCGACCGGGGCTTCTCGGTGGACGTGAAGCCGATCAAGGAGCGCCCGTCGGTCGCAGGGCTACGACGCCGTGGTGTTGGGGAGCGCCATCAACGGCGGTCAGTGGCTGCCCGAGGCCGTCTCGTACCTCGAGGCCAACGCCGACGCACTCGGCGGAGTGCCGGTGTCGCTCTTCTGCGTGCACGCGATGAACTGCGGGTCCGATCCCAAGAAGACCCGAAAGCGGCTCGCGTACCTCGACAAGGAGCGTGCGATGGTGACGCCGGCCGCCGAGGGGTTCTTCGCCGGCAAGGGGCCGTCCCAAGCCGACGCGAACGCGTTCGCGCGCTGGGCGTTTCGGGCGTTCGGCGGCGACGTCGAGGGCGACGGCCGCGACTGGGATGCGATTCGCGCCTGGGCCGAGCAGGTGCCGGTCTAGCCGCGCACCTCGCGGGCTAGCGGGTGGCGACGAGGTAGGTGCTTGCGGCCGCGAGCAGCACGGCGGCGAAGGACCCGATGCGGTGCACCCAGACCACGGCGACCGGCGGTTGTTGCATGCCGCTGATCACGCCACCCGAGGCGAACGCCGCGACAACGAGCACCGCGGTGGCCACCACCACGAGCCACTCTGCTGCCGAGAAGGGCGCGGTACCGTTGGCCCCGTAGATGGCGATGCCGATCACGATCACCGCGGCGAGATCCACGAGCTTGTGGACGTTGAGCAGCACGGCGCCGTACGGCTTGCCGGAACGAGTGAGCCACACACCCGTGGCGAGCACGACCGCGGCGGCGATAGCCAGGGCAGCGCTCTTGATACCGTCAATGCTCACAGCAGAGCTCGCCTCCAACCTACCCCCGCGGCCCGTGCCCCCGGCCGCCGAACATGATCCGCAGCAGCGGCAGCACCGACGCCGCCATCAGCACCTTCGCGAGCGTGGGCTCGGCGGTGTAGAGCAGCGCGCCGGCGACGAGCAGGCCCGCGAACACCAGCCCGTTCGTCACGCGGTTCACCGAGCGCTCCAGGCGCCGCACCCGCAGGTCGAGCATGGGCGTCTGCACGCTGAGCTCGCCGCGCTCGACCGTGGAGAGCACGCGGTCGGCGCGCCCGGGCAGCGCGATGAGTGTCTGGGCGATCTTGCCGGCCTCGGCAAGCCACATCTGCCAGTTCGCGCCGCCGCCCTCATCGGCGATGAGCTTGCTCGCGTACGGAGAGATCGAGATCCACAGGTTGAACTGGGGGTCGAGGCCGGTGCACATGCCCGAGAGGATCGCGACCGAGCGGCCCAGCAGCAGCAGGTTCTCGGGAAGCTGGAACGGCAGGTCCACGATCAGCTCTCGGAACTGCAGGCCGAAGCGCATCATCTCGGCGTGGTCGATGTCTCTGAGGTCGCTCATGCTCATGCCCCAGAAGCGCTCGAACAGCTGCGTGCTCGCGCGCTCGATCAGCCGCAGGTCGGCGCGGGGGAGCAGGACGTCGAGCGTCTTGAAGCTCGCCACCAGGCGCGCCGCATCCTGGGTGCCCACGGCCACGAGCACTTCGCGCAGGCCGGTGCGCAGGTTCTCGGGCACGCGCCCCACCATGCCGAAGTCGACGAACGTGAGCTGCCAGTTGGGATTGCCGTCAGCGTCGACGCCCTCGAGCGGGGCGACGAACAGGTTGCCCGGATGCGGGTCGGCGTGGAAGAAGCCGTCGTCGAGGATCTGCTGCATGTAGGTGTCGAGCAGCACCTTGGCGACCGCCGAGCGGTCGAGCCCGGCGGCGGTGATCGCCTCGTAGTCACCGAGCTTGATCGCCGAGACGTCCTCGAGCGTGAGCACCCGCCGCGACGTCACGCTCCACACGACCTTGGGCACGCGCACGTGCGGCTTGCCGGCGAAGTTGGCCGCGAACGTCTCGGCGTTGGAGCCCTCGGCGAGGTAGTCGATCTCGGCCATCGTGGTCGTCGCGAACTCCTCGACGAGCGCCGGCACGTCGGCACGGTCGCTGATGGGCCGGTAGCGCTTGAGCCACCCGCCCACGCGGCGCAGCGCGGCGAGGTCCACGTCCACGATCTGCTCGATGTAGGGCCGCTGGACCTTGACGACCACGTCGGTGAAGCCGTTCGCGGCGGCGTCGTGCTCGCACAGCCGCGCGCGGTGCGCCTGGCCGAGCGAGGCGGCGGCCAGCGGGACCTCGTCGAAGAACTCGTAGTGCTCGGCGAGCGTCTGGCCCAGCTCGGCCTCGGCCTGGGCGCGGATGGCGTCGTAGGGGACCGGCGGCACCTCGTCTTGCAGGCCGGAGAGCTCGTCGGTGATCTCGGCGGGCAGCACGTCGAGGCGTGCCGAGAGGAACTGCCCGACCTTGATCATCAGCCCGCCCATGCGGATCGCGAGCGCGCGGAAGCGCACGGCGATGCGCCGGCTGCGGTCCGAGCGGGTGTCGCGCGACCACCCGCCCAGACCGATCTTGGGCAGGAAGATCTCCCAGAAGATGAAGCCGGCGGTCACCCGGCCGAAGAAGAAGACGATGCGCCAGTAGCGGGCGCGCAGTTGCGACGGCTTCATCCGAGCGAGCCTAGTCCTCGGCCAGGATCGAGTACAGCTTCTTGCGGGCGTCGGTCAGCACCTCGATGGCCGCTGCCGTCTGGTCCGCCGAGCCGGTCGTGCCGATCTGCCACACGGCCTGCATGAGCTTGCCCGCGGCCTCGCGGTAGCCCGGCGCGGTGCCGCTGGCGGCGGCCTCGTCCCACGGGGCGGCCTGCTCGGCCATCTCGGCGACGGCGGCGGTTCCGGCCTCGGTCAGGCTGAAGACCTTCTTGCCCGCGGTCTCCTCGGCGGTGACGAGGCCCTCGTCGGCGAGCAGCTGCAGGGTCGGGTAGACCGAGCCGGCCGACGGGCTCCAGGCTCCACCGCTTCGCGTCGAGAGCTCCTGGATGATCTGGTAGCCGTGCATGGGCTGCCTCGGAGAGCAGGCGCAGCACTGCGCTGCGGATGTCACCGCGGCGTGCGCGCGAGCCGTGGCCGCCGAAGCCGCCAAAGCCGTGGGGCGGGCGGAAGCCGCGGGGGCCGAAGCTGCCGTGATGGGCGCGATGCTCGCGGCCGCTGGCCGCATGCGTCGCCGGAAGTGGAGTACGTGTGCATGGTGGGTCCCTTCTGTCGCTTGTAGCGCGATAACACGATATATCGCTAACTATCGCGACATACTAGCACGAGCGCGTGCCACAGACGAAAGGCGCGATGCGCGTGCCGGTCCTACCTGCCCTCGAGCGGCACGTAGCTCTCGTGCGCTGCCACGCTCTTGTACGCCGGGCGGATCAGCTTGCCGCCGTTGGCCAGCTCCTCGAGCCGGTGTGCGCTCCAGCCCACCACGCGCGATATCGCGAAGAGCGGCGTGTAGAGCTCGGCCGGGATGTCGAGCATCTTGTAGACGAAGCCCGAGTAGAAGTCGACGTTGGCGCTCACGCCCTTGTAGACCCGGTGGCGTGCCGAGATGATCAGCGGCGCGATGCGCTCCACGCGCTCGTGCAGCGCGAACTCGTCGGAGAAGCCCTTCTCGGCCGCGAGCCTCTCGGCGTACTCACGCAAGATGATGGTGCGCGGGTCGGACACCGAGTAGACCGGGTGACCCATGCCGTAGATGAGCCCGGCGCCGTCGAAGGCCTCCTTGCCCAGCACCCGGTGCAGGTAGTCGGCGATCTGCTCGTCGTCGTCCCATGCGCCGACCTGGGACTTCAGGTCGTTCATCATCTCCACGACCTTGAGGTTGGCGCCGCCGTGGCGCGGTCCCTTGAGCGAGCCGAGCGATGCCGCGATCGACGAGTAGGTGTCGGTGCCGGTCGACGAGACCACGTGCGTGGCGAAGGTCGAGTTGTTGCCGCCGCCGTGCTCGGCGTGCAAGACGAGCATCATGTCGAGAATCAGCGCCTCGAGCTCGGTGAACTCGCTGTTGGGCCGCAGGATGTGCAGGAAGTTCTCGGCGGTCGAGTACTCGGCCTTGGGCTGGTGGATCACGAGGCTGCGGTCGTAGAACTCCTCGAGGTAGGCCTGATAGGCGTAGACGGCGAGCAGCGGCAGCTTGGCGATCAGGTGCAGGCTTTGGCGCAAGACGTTGCGAGTCGTGGTGCTGCTGCCCTGCGGGTCGAGCGTGTAGAGGCTCAGCACGCAGCGCATCATGGCGTTCATGACGTCGCGGCTGGGCATCCGCAAGATCGCGTCGTGCACGAACGAGCGCGGCATCTTTCGCGTCGCGGCGAGGTAGGCCTCGAACTCGTCGAGCTGGGCCTTGGTGGGCAGTTCGCCGAAGAGCAGCAGATACGCCGTCTCCTCGAAGCCGTGTTGGCCGCCGGCGACGAAGCCGTCCACGAGGTCGGTGACCTCGTAGCCGCGGTAGTAGAGCTGTCCTGGCGCCGGCACCAGCTGGTCGCCCTCGATCGCGGTGCCCACGACGTCGCCGATCTGGGTCAGTCCGGTCAGGACGCCCTTGCCGGTACGGTCTCGCAGGCCGCGCTTGACGTCGTACTCGACGTAGAGCGCCGGATCGACCGGGCACATCTGCTCGGCGATCTCGGTCCAGTTGTCCAAGACGGCGGCTCGGCCGGTGGGAACGCCAAGGGGGGTCTGGGGAGTGGAGTCGTTCTTCGCCATGGGTGCCCTTCAGTCAACAGAGGTGTGCGTGTGGGGGTCGCCTATGTGTGGTGCGAGACGAGTTTCTCAGGGAGTGACACTTTACAGCACATCGCGTCAGGTTTCGCGTTCGCGGCGTCGAATCGCGGGTGCGAAAGGAGTATTCCCTGGTTGCGACGGGATGAGTGCGGCGGGTTCGCGCTCGCCTAGCGCGGGCCTTGGCGCTCGCGGAGCTTGAGCCAGTCCTCCATCTGCAGGAAGCTGCCGTCGACGTTGCGTTCCATCTCGAGCAGCAGGTTCCACGGGCACGGTGAAGGTGAGGATCTCACGGTCGACGCGGTGCCGCTGCGAGATGTCGAAGAAGCCGATGACCCCGCGCGGGTGGTCGCTCTCGGCCTCCTGGAGCGCCCAAAGGATCGGCTGGCACGCCGCGGCGAACCCAGCGATGACGCTGTCGCCGGTGCCGCGCTCGTAGTCGGTCATCGTGACGAGCGCTGCGAGCTGGTCGGCGTTCACGAAGAAGGTGACGACCTCCGGGCGCTCGTCGTCGGCGAGCTGCTCCAGCGGCTTGAGGACGACGAACTCGGCGGGCACGTCTCGGAAGGGCACCGTGTCCAGCCACGAGTGGACCTGCTCGGGCGACTTGAAGAACCGCTCGCCCTCGCCCATGCGAGAGGTGGCGCGGACCTGCTCGCCGCTGCCGGTGGAGAGCAGCAGGTCGATCTCGAGGCCGCACTGCTCGTACTGGTTGCCGAAGCCGAGCGCCGTTCCACCGCCGGCGCAGCCGAAGGTGGTGCGGTCGTAGACGGCGGTGCGCCCCTTCGAGACGGCGATGAGCGTGGCCATCACGCAGCCCCACACGCCCTCGCGAAACGAGAGCGCATCGGCGGGCTTGTCGTCGGCGAGCACGACTGCGACTGGAGATGAGGTGAGGCCGAGCGCCTCGACGAGCTTGCTGTTCATGCCTCGCGCCCTCCTTGGAGTGGGTCGCGAGACAGCATAGCAACTACTCAGAGAACAGCGGCTTGTCGGCGCGCCAGGCGGTGGCCATGGGCAGCGCCGCGGGCAGCTCGGCTCGGCCGGTCGCGGCCGCCTCGTCGCTCGAGCAGCTTGAGGAACGCCTCGGCGACCACGGGGTCGAACTGCGTGCCGGAGTTGTCGCGGATCTCGCGCATCGCGGCCTCGAGCGACAGGCCCTCCCGGTAGGGGCGGTCCGAGACCATGGCGTTGAAGGCGTCGGCGACCGAGATGATGCGCGCGCCGAACGGGATCGCCTCGCCGCAGATGCCCGACGGGTAGCCGCCTCCGCCGTAGCGCTCGTGGTGGAAGAGCACGAGCGGCACCATGTCGCGCAGGAAGTCGAGCGGTGCGAGGATGTCGGCGCCGATGGCGGGATGGCGGTTGATCATCTGGCGCTCTTCGTCGGTCAGGCGGCCGGGCTTGAGCAGGATCGTGCCGTCGATGCCGATCTTGCCGATGTCGTGCAGGGTCGCGGCGATGCGGATCTTCTGCACCTCGGCCGAATCGAGGCCGAGCGCCTCGGCGAGTGCGACCGCGAGGGTGGTGACCTCGTTGGAGTGACCGGCGGTGTAGGGGTCCTTGGCGTCGACCGCCGCGGCGAGTGCGGTGATCGTGCCCAGGAACGTGTCCTCGAGGTCGCCGTAGAGGCGCGCGTTCTCGATCGCCATGCCCAGCTGGCCGGCGATCGAGGTCACCACGTGCAGGTTCTCCTCGGAGAACTCCTCCGATGTGTTCGTGCGGCTCACGCATATCACGCCGATCACGTTGTCCTTGGAGATGATCGGAGCGCAGATCGCCGAGGCGATGTCGTCGCGCAGCAACTCGTCGAGGAGGTCCACGTGCGCTGCGTGCGGAAGCGACAGCGGACGGTTGTTGCGCGCGACCCACCCGGCGATACCCTCGCCGACGGGGACGCGGGTGCTCGCCACGATCTCCTCGTCGATGCCGGTCGACGCTGCGATCGTCAGGCAGTCGCCGGTCTCGTCGATGAGCATGATCGAGCCGGAGTCCGCGCTGGTGACCGTCACGAGCTGCTCGAGCGCTCCGTCGAGCACGGCGTCGAGGTCGATGCTGCTGCCCAGAGCGAAGGCGAGCTCGTTGAGGGCGGTGAGCTCGCGGACGCGCTGCGTCTTCTCGTCGAAGAGATGCGCGTTGCGCATGCTGATGGCCGCCTCGGCCACGACGATCTCGAGGAAGCGCACATCCTGGGTCGAGTACGACTCGCCTGACAGCTTCGGCCCGAGGATGAGGACGCCGAGCGAGGAGTCGTCAGGTGAGAGCGGTGCGAGGACGCGGATGTCTCGCTTGACGAGCTCGGCGTGGCCCGGCGTGCCGGGCTCGACCTCGTCGGTGACGACGATCGTGTCGCCCGCCATGAAGAGCAGCATCTCAGCGTCGCTCAGGTCGAGGCCGCTGCTTGCCACCAGCTTCGGCCTGCCGCCACACAGATACGCGACACCGGCGAAGCCCAACCGCATCCCGCCGGCCAGCTCGTCGGCGAGCAAGGCGGCAAGCCCGTGCTGGTCGAGCGTGGAGTTCATCGAGGTGCTGATACGGCTGAGCAGCTCTGACTCCCGGTACGAGCCGCGGTAGAGGTAGCGGTCGGTCACGTTCTGGAGGCCAAGGCGCAGCGGCTGGAAGGTGAACACCGCAATCAGGCTGCCCAGGATGAAGAGCGTCTCGGCGCGCATGTGGAGGGCGCCGGAGAGGTCGTGCCCGGCCCGGAAGGCGATCCACACGAGCCCGAAGCCAGTGACGAGCAGCAGCAGCGTGTGAGTCGACGCCCTCAGCACCGCGAAACGCAGGTCCATGAGGCGGTGCCTGACGATGACGTAGGCGAAGACCGACACCAGCACGAGCGACGAGAACGTGTTGAGCTCCGCCAGCCCGTAGTTGCCGGTCACGGACGGGAGTATCAGGCCGAACAGCACCGAGGAGAGAGCGAACGCCGGCGAAGCCGAGCAGCATGAACTTGAGTTGGGTCCGCTCGCGTCCCTCGGCAGAGCGGTACTTCCGCGCGAGCGTTACCACGCAGCCGATCACGCCGGTGACCGCCCAGGCTACGAGAAGCCGAGAACGCCGACTCCTGCGATGATGTCGGTGCCCCCGGGCCGGAAGCGGATGTCGGCCACGACGAGCGGGGTGGTCAGAGTGGCGGCGCCCAGGAACAGGCCGAACCACATGTAGACCCTCCAAGGCACAGGCAGCCGCGCCTCACGTGACGGGAAGATGATCGCGAAACGAAGGAGGAACGCGCCCATCCACATCGCCGAGGCCAGGGTGAGGCGGTTGAGCAGCAAGGCGTAGTCGGCGAGTTGAGGCAGGTCGGAGAGGTAGGCGAAGCGTCAGCCAACACACGATGGCGACGACGGCCGCGGCGAATGCCCGGTTCGAGGCGCTGCGCTTGTTGCGCAGGTAGACCGCGAGAGCGAGGCCCAGGTTGGCCAACGCCACGACGACGATTATTGCGAGTTGGGTTACATCCATGCCTACCGCCATAGCGCTTGAAGGGCTGCAGTCCCCCACGGCCGGTAGGTGTGTTATCGGCAGGCCGCCAGAGCGCGCTGAACCCGTTCGCGCGAAAAGCATCTCACGCGCGCGTACGCGAGGGGCGCTACCCGATGTAGCGGTTCTTGATGGCGGTGTGGCCCTCGAAGGGGCCGGTGCCCTTGGCGTGGACGCGGACGACCGGGTCGGCGGCCTCCGGGTTCTCGTCGTGCGACTGCCTGAAGTCGTTGTTGACCCGGCGCAGCCCCTCGACGAGCAGCTCGTAGTAGTGGGCCGAGAGCGCCGTCTCCTGCTCCTCGGTAAGCTCTCGGCGCGGTACTCGAGCGAGATCACGAGGCGCTGGCTGAACTCGGACGGTGGTCTCGACCTTGAGCTTGAAGGTGAGCACGTCGCTGTCGTGCGCGTCGGCCAGAACCGCTTGGATGTTCTCGGGGAAGACGTTCGCTCCCACGATCGACACGGTGCCGTCGGATCGCCCGTAGACCCAGAAGAACGGCATCTTCCACACCTGCTCGGGACCGTATCCGATCTTCGGCGAGCTCCGCGTACGGGTCCTGGCCGTGCTGCTTGAGGACCTCCATCATCTCGGCGAAGGTCATGATGCCGCCGGTGTCGCGGATGATGTAGCGCACGAGCGGGATGCCCGTGAGCACCGTGAAGGCGAGCTCGCCGTCGATCGCCTCGATGTAGCACTGCGCCGGGTTGTACTGCAGCAAGCTGGGCAGGGTGGAGTGGTGCCCGCGCGTGTCTTGGAAGAGCGCCTCGGCAAGCGCGGGGTTGTCGGTGCACATCTTGCGGATCATCACCGTGACCGGGTACTCGCGCCCCACCGTCATGCCGATGTCGGCTGCGCCGTAGCCGCCGCTCACGGCGAGCAGGTCCTTGCGCGAGTCGACGCCGATCATCGCCGCGACGTGCTCGCGCCACGGCTCCGAGTAGCCCTCGCCGCCCAGGCCGATCTTCACGCCCACTTTGGGCCAGTCGATTCCTCGGCGAACACCTTCGTCGAGCACCGTCTTGACGAACGGCGGGTAGCCGACGATGACGGTCTGGTCGTACATGCGCGCCAGGTCCTGCACGATCTCGAGGATCTCGTCGAGGTTCGTGCCCGGCGCCATGACCGTGAGCGGGTACTTGCCGCTCGCCGCGACCTCGCGCAGGGCCTGCGCCATCTTCTCGCCGCTCGTCCAGGTGCCCAGCGACAGCGTGATCATGACGAGCGTCGACTTCGTGTCCATCCCGTAGAACTGCACGAACGCGTGCTCGAGGTAGCTGGGGAACAGCGCGTCTTCGGCGGGCAGGCGCAGCCAGTAGTAGGAGCCGCCCGAGTGACCCGAGCTGCGCTCGATCGTGTAGGCGCGGTTGAGCGTGCCGTCGAGGCACAGCTGGTCGAGCTTGTACTTGTCGATGTAGTCGCGCTTCGAGGTGTAGGGCAGCTGCTTGAACTCGTCGATCGTGGGCGAGGCGCTCAGCTTCGCGCCGTTGGCCTTGAGGAACTCGGGGTAGGCGCTCGTGCGCGTCATCGCGGCGGCCAGCACGCTGAGAGCGTTCTTCTCGCCCCGGCTGGCGTGCGAGTCTGGCGAGATGCGCGACATGACGAAGTTCGTGAGCTTGCGGTTCTTGAGCACGATGTTCTGCACGCCCATGTTGCGGCCCCACCCCTGTTGTTCGGTTCGTCGTTGCGCTACAGCTTGCTTCGCCACGCCCCGCTGCGGTTCCTTGCCGAGCAACCCGTCGTGCGCCCCTACGCGTAGAGCGCCTTGCTCGCCGTTGCGAGCAGGCTCTGGTCGGCCATCGCCTGCTCGATGCGGTACGCGTCAAGTCCGTCGGCCCGCCGCTGCTCGAAGAACGCCTCGAGCTCGGGCTGGGCCATCGAGTGGTACTCACCGGCCCGCTCGCGGCGGTCGATGACCGCCGAGTTCATCGCGATCGCGCCGATCGCCGTGGTCGACAGCGTGCCGATCGTCGTCAGCACCGCCTTGGCCTTGCGCGATGTACCCCAGATGTTGCCGATGCGCCGGAAATGGTCGGCAGCCAACGGCGCCCAGCTGAACTCCGGCTTGGGGTTGGCGAGCACGAGCTTGCCGTCGGGCTTGAGCACGCGCAGCAGCTCGCGCACGGTCGCGTCCTGGTCGTCGAGCGCGTAGAGCACGTGGATGCTCACGACCCGATCGAACGTCGCGTCGTCGAAGGGCAGCCGCTCGCTCAGGTTGGCCTGGCTGAAGCGCACCCAGTCCAGACCGGCGCACTTCGCGCGGGCGCGCTCGAGCATCGCCGAGGAGAAGTCGACCGCGTCGACCTCGATGGCCGGATGCGGCTTGGTCGAGATGAAGTGCTCCAGGTTGCCGGTGCCGCAGCCGGCGTCGAGCACGCGCAGGCCGGGCTCGAGCTCGAGCGCCTGATAGGCGTCCCAGAGCATCTTGCGGTAGGGCATGAGGCGGTAGATGGAGTCGTAGTAGGTGCTGTACGTGTTCCAGAAGCGGGTGGGACCCGCCGGAATCTCTGCGGCGATCTGTTGCGCGCTCACGAGTTGCACCCCTCCGCAGACCGCAGCGCCATATTGGCGCTCGCCAAGTGTGACGGCGGTCACAACTCAGCGTAGGGGGGAGCGGCGGGCGGCGCAAGCACCGTGAGCGTCCGAGGCGCTCGCGAGGCGGGAATACTCAGAGGGTCTACTACATCGAGGAGTTGAGGGGGGCCTCGTCATGAAGACAGGAGTCTGGGGGCGGCGCCGGTTGACGCTGCTCATCGTCGCGGTCGTCGTCGTGGGAACGCTCGTGGCGTTGCCGTCGACGGCGTACGCCGCGAAGGCCACGACGCGGATCGTGGCGGTAAGAGCATGACGGTGAACCGCAACACGCCGGGCATCAACCCCTGGCCCAAGCGCTCGCCGTCAAGCTGCAGAAGCGGATCACGCGTACCACTACCACGCGCTGAGCGGCACGTGAAGCTGTACGGTTCGACCCGACGTACGGCAGCTCGGGCTCGTATCGGCTGGTTGCACCAAGAAGGGCTCGAGCCTGACGTTCTCCCTGCCCGGCCGCGGCAAGTACAAGCTCTACTACGCAGGGACGTCGAAGACCAAGGCGGCACCGCGTACACGGGTGTGTACGAGACCATCGGAATGACCGTCAGCGCGCCGAGCATCACGATCGAGCCGATTCCCGCTACGACGCAGTCGTGGGTCAACGTGAAGTACGACGTCAACTGGAACACAGAGGCTGTAGGTGAAGTGGTTCTCTGGCACGAGCAGGCCTTCAAGGATGGGCGACAACTACCGGGCCTACATCGGGTTCGAGCACGAGAGCGTGGCACCCGGGACGGTCGAGCTCAGCCACAAGGTCGAGAACTCCGAGATATCCAGCACTCTGTGGACGTGGAGAGTCGGGTACGTGTGGTGGTACCTCAGAGGCGACGTACGTGAAGACCCCTGCCGCCGTCGAGGCGGAGTACCCCCGTGCCGTAGTTGGCCAGCGGGGCAAGCAACACGAATACGACAAGGGCTGCCCGCACGGGGGTGGTGCGGCGCGAGCGAGCACGTCCGGGCTACCGGCACTACCCTGTCGGTCGCGCCGACGCCACTCCCATGCGAGCCAGCAGAACCACGCGAAGCACAGCGGGAAGACGACCACCTCCATGACGAGCATGGAGATCGGCCTGCCTTCGTAGAGCCGCATGAAGCGCAGCCCGTTGGGCAGCCACGTGCCAAAGACGATCACCGCCGCCACCGCCGAGAAGTAGCGCAGCGCGCGCGACACTCCGCGCAGCCACAGGCTCGCGATCATCCCGGCCCAAAACGAGCCCAGCGCCGCCCATGAGGCGAGGTTGTGGGCCGCCGCCAGCACGGGATCGCCGCCCACCGGGCACAGCGCGAGCACGACGAAGCCGGCGAACGAGATGGCCGGCAGGAGCGACGCGAGCCGGTAGGCGCGCTGCCCGAGGTCGCCGCGTCGGCGACCCTCGCGCAGCATGAGGCGTCCGGTTGCGAGCACGCCGGTGCCGAAGCACAGCGCCGTGGTCGTGAACAGCCACGCGGTGGGACGACCGACTCCGCCGGCCTGGCTCCACGAGATGCCGGTCTTCCACGGCAGGCCGGAGAGCCAGATCACGGTCCCGACTGAGACCACGGCCGAGCCCACAGTGACAAGCGCTGCCGAGAACGGCGTCACCTGGCGCAGAAAGCGGGAGGCGAGCGCGATGGCCGCAACGGCGCCGGCACCCACGGCGAGCGCTCGCATCGGTGTCGCGGGCAGGAGTGCGACCGCCGCCAGCGTCACGCTCAGCCACGCGGCGTACCAGGCGGCGCGGGCCTCCCATGACTCACTCGCGAGCGGTAGCACTCGCGGTTCCACTGTCGCCCCCGTTCGGCGGGGTCGTCTCGGCCCCTACACAGCGCGAAGCATCGCGACAAGCGGTACGGGATTCTCGACGTGGAAGACGACGAGGGCCTTCTCGCTGTCGGAGGTCGAGGTCGAGCGCATCTGCCAGATGTTGATGTCGGCGTCTGCGATGGCGGTTGCCAGATCGAGCAGCGCGCCGGGACGGTTCTCCAGCTCCGCGCACACCACGTCCGAGGGCGCCACGTCGGCCCCCAGCTCCCTGAGGATCTTCTCGGCGGCCCAGTCGTCACTCGTGATCAGGTAGAACTCGCTGACCGTGTCGTTGTCGTACGCCTCGATCGAGCGGATGTCGACGTCCTTGGCGGCCAGCGCCCGGCAGATGTCTCTGAGCAGACCGATGCGCGTGGGCATGGTCGCGTGCAGTTCGGCCTGCTTCCAGACGTCGTCCATGGTTGCTCCTTCGGGTCCCGCCCTGCTCGGCGCGGTCTCGTGCCCCGGCTGTCGCACAAGGGGTCTATTCCCGCCTTGCCCTGTTGCGCGTACCTGTATCCTTCGGCCATGAGCCGCAAACGCACCGAATGGGCCGAGGGCGGCCCCACGCAGCAGAGCAACCCCGACCGCGATCTCGCGCGGTCGTTCGGCGTGGGGTGCGGAGTCCTCGTGCTCGTGTTCCTGTGCGGTTGGGCGACGATCGCGTTCTTCTGGCTCCGGTGAGCGAAGTCGTGCCGGTGCCCGATGCAGCCGCGAACCGCCCCGCCGCGCGCGGCAAGCGGCTCGACGCCGAGCAGGCCCGTGCCATCGCCGAGTGCATCGCCGCCGGGGAGCGCCACACCGCGATCGCCGAGCGCTTCGGCGTGTCCGTGGAGACCGTGGGCGCGATCAAGAGCGGGGCGAGGTGGGCCTCGGCGATCGACGAGGAGCTTCGCGCTCGCATGCAGGCGGCGCCGGTGGTCGCGGGCGTGCTCGATGCGGACGGCGCTCGGCGGGTCATGGCTGCGCTCGAGGCCGGGCGCACCGGGCAGGTCGATCGCCGAGGAGTTCGGCATCAGTCCCAGCATGGTGAGCGCGATCAAGCACGGCCGGGCGTGGAGCGAGCTGGATCCCGGCCTGCCGGCGCGCCTGGCCGCCGAACCGCGACAGGGCAAGGCGCTCACCGCCGAGCAGGTGGCCCGGATCAAGCGGCGCCTGCTCGACGGCGGGTCGTCGCGCAAGGTGGCCGCCGAGTTCGGCGTCTCTGCGTCGACCGTGCGTGCGATCGCGCAGGGCAAGACGTGGGCGGAGGTCTCGCCCGGGCCGTAGGGCTTCCTTGCGCCGCCGAGGTGTCTGGAAGATGATGGGTTCGTTCGGTCACTCGGCGGCGGGGGGACGCTATGCCTGTGTTTGTGATGTCCGGACTACTCTCTGTCACGCTCGCGTTCGTCTTCTACACCTGGGGCATCTGGGGCGCCAAGCGCGGTGGCGAGATCAAGACGAAGCACGTCGTCTTCCTGTGGCTCGGCCTGATTCTGGATGCCGGCGGCACCGGGCTCATGGCGCTGCAGATCGGCTTCTACCGGATGGACATCCACGGGATCATCGGCACGCTCGCGATACTGCTGATGCTCGTCAGCGCCATCTGGGCGACCGTCGCCAAGAACGACGCGGCGAAGACCGCAACGTACCTGAAGGCTCGGTGTGGGTGTGGGCCTTCTGGCTGCTGCCCTACCTGTACGGTTTCGTCGCGAACCGGGTGTCCTAGAACCAGGGTCCCGAAGGAGTCCTCATGAGCTTCTGGAGCAGCTACTGGTGGCCCGCGCTCACCGCGGCGATCGGCTTCGTCTACGTGGGGCTGCTGCTGAACCAGTGGTACCACCGGCGCCAGCCGCATCAGGCGGCGTGGGCGTTCGGCTTCTTCCTCTACGCCGTCGCGGCGCTGATGGAGTTCTACTCGGAGTTGACGCGGAACTGGAATCCGACGATCTACCGCGTCTACATCGTGATGGCGGCGTCGATGGTGGGCTTCCTCGGCCTGGGCACGCTCTACCTCATCACGAAGAAGCGCATCTGGGGCAACATCTACCTGGTGTTCAACCTGGTGATGCTGGCGATCTTCCTGTGGGGCGCGTTCACGGTCGAGCTCGACTATGCCGCGCTTCAGCCCGGCATCGTCGTGGGCGGGGCGGGCCTTGGGCCGAGCGGGTCGTTCCCCAGGATCATGTCGCTCGTCTTCAACATCCCCGGGACGCTTCTGCTGCTGGGCGGCTCGGCATGGTCGGTGGACAAGTTCTGGCCCAAGAAGCAGTACCGCTATCGCGCGTGGGCCAACGTGCTGATCTTCGTGGGCACGCTGTGCATCGCCGGCGCGGGATCGATGGCGCGCGCCGGGATGACCGAGGGGGCTCTACTTCGGCGAGATGATCGCGAGCGCGATACTGCTCGCAGGCTTCCTGATGGCGAGCACGCTCGACAAGGGCGCGCAGAACATACGGGCCGAGCGACGGGCGCGGGAGGCGGCTGCGGGCTAGCGGGTCTTGCAGAAGCGCATTCACCCGCAGCCGGCCGGCGGGCGATAGCCCGCGTGAATGGGTATCTTCCAAAGAGTGTGTAGTGCTAGGAACCTCGCGGGGCGACAGGTTTTTGTTGCAAGGGGTTCGGGTGCGAGCGCCCTGCCTGATTCTGGTCAGCCGGATACGTGACCCGCGCGACTGCGGCGCGACCGGCCAGTTGATCGGAGGCAGTTATGCGCTCGAAGAAGATACTCACATGGCTCGTGGCGACACTGCTCATTGTGGGCATGGTCGCGGCGCTTTCCGGCTGTGGCGGAAGCACCACAACCAGTGGGACCACCGGGACCTCGGCGGCAAAGCCGCTGAAGATCGCGCTGCTGCTCCCGGAGACCAAGACGGCTCGCTACGAGACTCAGGACAAGCCGCTCTTCGAGGCGAAGGTCAAAGAGCTCGCCCCGGACGCGGAGATCCTGTACAGCAACGCCAACCAGGACGCCAACGAGCAGCAGTCTCAGGCTGACGCGGCGCTCACCAACGGGCTCAGGTTCTGGTTCTCGACCCGGTCGACTCGGCGTCGGCCGCCTCGATCGTGACGAAGGCCAAAGACGCTGGCGTGCCGGTCATCAGCTACGACCGCCTGATCATGAACGCGCCCCTCGACTACTACATCTCGTTCGACAACGAGAAGGTCGGCACGATGCAGGGCCAGGCGCTGCTCGACAAGCTGACGGCGGATGGCAACGCTGGCAAGACCGTCGTGATCATCAACGGCTCGCCCACCGACAACAACGCCACGCTGTTCAAGAAGGGCGCCCACAGCGTCCTCGACGGCAAGGTCGAAGATCGGTGCCGAGTACGACACGCCTGACTGGAGCCCGGACAAGGCACAGAGCGAGATGGACCAGGCCATCACGAAGCTCGGCAAGGACGGGTTCGTGGGCGTCTTGGCAGCCAATGACGGTACCGCTGGCGGCGCTATCGCTGCCATGAAGGGCGCCGGCATCGACCCCACCAAGATCCCGGTCACCGGCCAGGATGCCGAGGCGGCAGCGATCCAGCGGATCATCATGGGCGAGCAGTACATGACCGTCTACAAGGCCATCAAGCTCGAGGCCGAGGCGGCTGCGAAGCTCGCCGTCGCGCTCGCCAAGGGTGAGCCGTTCCCGCGGACATGGTCATGGCCAAGGTGAACAACGGGTCGGGCGACATCAACTCGATCCTGCTGCCACCGGTGCCGGTCACCAAGGACAAGATCGGCGACACGGTCGTCAAGGACGGCTTCTGGACCCTGGAGCAGCTGCTCACCTCTCCTGAACTCAAGGCCAAGGCCGCGGAGCTCGGGCTGCAGTGACCGTCGTTTCTGACGAGACAGGCTCGATGGCGCCGCTTCTCGCGCTCAAGGGCGTGAGCAAGGCGTTTGGCGCGAACCAGGCCCTCTCCGGCGTCGACTTCGAAGTCGGCGCCGGAGAGGTCGTCGCGCTCGTCGGCGACAACGGCGCGGGCAAGTCCACGCTCATCAAGGCGATCGCCGGCGTACAGCTGTGCGATGAGGGCACCTTCTACTTCAAGGGGAGCCCGGCCAAGATCACCAACCCGCAGGACGCTGCGGCGCTCGGGATCGCGACGGTCTATCAGGACCTCGCCTTGTGCGACAACCTCGACGTGGTCGCTAACCTCTACTTGGGCCGCGAGGTGTTCGCGCGCGGCATGGCGAGAGCCACGCTACTTCATCGACGAGACCGCGATGGAGCAAAACGCCCTCAAGCTTCTCGACTCGCTTGCCGTGACGACCATCAAGGACGTTCGCGTGCAGGTGGGCTCGCTTTCCGGGGGCCAGCGCCAGGCCGTGGCCATCGCCCGCTCGCTTCTGGGCGAACCGTGCGTGGTCTTGCTCGACGAGCCCACAGCGGCTCTCGGCGTCTCACAGACCGAGCAAGTGCTGCTGCTCATCAAGCGGTTGCGCGAGCGCGGGCTGGGCGTCGTGGTCATCAGCCACAACCTCGAGAACGTCTTCGAGGTCGCCGACCGGATCATCGTGCTGCGGCTTGGGCCGGCGCGCCGCCACGTTCGACGTGCGCGGTGTCAGCCGCGAGGACGTCGTCTCGGCGATCACCGGCGCCGAGTTCGGCGTGGGAGCCGGCCTCGAGAACCGCGGGGCGGACGCATGAGTGCCGAGCAAGACACCCGCGCCTCCGCAGGCGGCCTCGTTGGGATGATCCAGGAGGTCGGCCGCAAGCTCGCGCAGGGCGAGGCCGGCACGCTTCTGGTGCTGCTGATGGTTGCGGCCATCTGGACCTTCTTCCAGTCCCAGAACGACCGGTTCTTGAGCCCCGGCAACCTCACGAACCTGCTGCTGCAGCAGGCCGCAGTGGCGACGATCTCCATCGGCGTGGTGCTGATCCTGCTGCTGGGCGAGATCGACCTGTCGGTCGGTGCGGTGAGCGGACTGTGCGCCTCGGTGATGGCGGTCCTCGTGGTGAACCGCGGAATCCCCGCGGTGCTCGCGGTGGTCATCGCGCTGGGGCTTGGTGCGCTGATCGGGCTGTTCAACGGGTTCATGATCACGCGGTTCCAGATACCGTCGTTCGTGGTCACACTGGCTGGCTCGCTCACCTGGGTCGGATTCCAGCTGCTGTGCTGGGCGAGACGGGAACGATCAACCTGAACGACAAGTTCATCATGGGCCTGACGTACACGTACTTCTCGCCGCTGATGGGCTGGGTCGTCGCGCTGGCCGGCATCGCTGCTGACGCTTGGCTTCGCCCTGCTCGGACGCTCCCGCCGCAAGGCCGCGGGTCTGAGCGTCGGCTCGATGCGCGGGCTTCTCTTCCGGGTGGGCGGCATCGGCATGCGTTCGTGACGATGGTGGTCGTCGCCAACCAGGACCGGGACTTCCGCTCGTGGTGTTGATCGTCTTCATGCTCGCGCTCGCGTTCGCCTACTCACCGAGCGCACGCGCTTCGGGCGCCATATCTTCGCGGTGGGCGGAAACGCAGAGGCGGCCCGACGGGCGGGCATCAAGATCAACAACGTTCGCATCATCGTGTTCGTGCTGGGTTCCACGCTGGCAGCCGCCGGCGGCATCCTGGCGGCATCGCGACTGCTGGCCGTGAACCAGTCCTCGGGCGGCAGCGACCTGCTGCTCATGGCGATCGCCGGCCCTGTCATCGCGGGCACGAGCCTGTTCGGCGGCCGCGGCTCGGTGTGGTCCGCTCTTCTCGGCGCGATGGTCATCGGCTCGATCGCCAACGGCATGAACCTGCTCGCGTTCTCGTCATCGGTGAAGTTCATCGTCACCGGCGCGGTGCTCATCACGGCGGTGACGATCGAATCGGTCACGCGCATGCGCGCGTGGGCGAGCGATAGGCCGGCGGAGCTGCTCAGCGAGACCCGATGACCCTGCAGGGATTGCCGGCCGCGGTGACTCCCGGCTCCACCGAGCGCGTTACGACGCTTCCTGCGCCGATGATGGCGTCGGCCCCGATCTCGACGCCCGGCAGCACGATGACGCCGCCCCCAGCCAGGCGCGGGCCCCGATGGTGATGGGCAGCGCCGACTCGAGTCCGCTCGCCGTTCGGCCGCGTCGCGCGGTGGTCAGACGTGGAGCTGCACGGCCGGCCCCAGCTGAACGTCGTCGCCGAGAACGATGGGAGCGGCGTCCAGGAAGATGCAACTTATGTTGACGAAGACGCGCGCGCCGAGACGATGCGCACCGTAGTCGCAGTGGAAGGGCGCCTCGACCAGAGGAGAACGAGCGCTCGCAACGGTGTCGCGGGCAGGAGTGCGACCGCCGCCAGCGTCACGCTCAGCCACGCGGCGTACCAAGCGGCGCGGGCCTCCCATGACTCACTCGCGAGCGGTAGCACTCGCGGCCCCACTGTCGCCCCCGTTCGACGGGGTCGTCTCGGCCCCACAAAGCGCGAAGCATCGCGACAAGCGCCACCGGATTCTCGACGTGGAAGACGACGAGTGCCTTCTCGCTGTCGGAGGTCGAGGTCGAGCGCATCTGCCAGATGTTGATGTCGGCGTCGGCGATGGCGGTTGCCAGATCGAGCAGCGCGCCGGGACGGTTCTCCAGCTCTGCGCACACTACATCCGAGGGCGCGACGTCGGCCCCCAGCTCCCTGAGGACCTTCTCGGCAGCCCAGTCGTCACTCGTGATCAGATAGAACTCGCTGACCGAGTCGTTGTCGTACGCCTCGATCGAGCGGATATCGACTTCCTTGGCGGCCAGCGCCCGGCAGATGTCCCTGAGCAAGCCGATCCGCGTGGGCATGGTCGCGTGCAGTTCGGCCTGCTTCCAGACGTTGTCCATGGTCGCTCCTTCGGGTCCCGCTCTGCTCGGCGCGGTCTCGTAGCCTGGCCGTCGCACAAGGGGTCTATTCCCGCCTTGCCCTGTTGCGCGTACCTGTATCCTTCGCTCATGAGCCGCAAGCGCACCGAATGGGCCGAGGGCGGCCCCACGCAGCAGACCAACCCCGACCGTGATCTCGCGCGGTCCTTCGGCGTGGGCTGCGGAGTCCTTGTGCTCGTCTTCCTGTGCGGTTGGGCGACCATCGCGTTCTTCTGGCTTCGGTGAGCGCGGTGCCGGCGCCCGGTGCGGCCTCGAGCCAACCCTCCAAGCGCGGCAAGCGCCTCGACGCCGAGCAGGCCCGTGCCATCGCCGAGCGCATCGCTGCCGGAGAGCGCCACACCGCGATCGCCGAGCGCTTCGGCGTGTCGGTCGAGACCGTGGGCGCGATCAAGAGCGGGACGCGGTGGGCCTCGGCGATCGACGAGGAGCTTCGCGCTCGCATGCAGGCGGCGCCGGCTGTCGCGGGGGTGCTCGACGCGGAAGGCGCTCGGCGGGTCATGGCTGCGCTGGAGGCCGGGCGCTCGGGGCGCTCGATCGCCGAGGAGTTCGGCATCAGCCCCAGCATGGTGAGCGCGATCAAGCACGGCCGGGCGTGGAGCGAGCTCGATCCCGGCCTGCCGGCGCGCCTGGCCGCCGAACCGCGACAGGGCAAGGCGCTCACGGCCGAGCAGGTGGCCCGGATCAAGCAGCGGCTGCTCGATGGCGGGTCGTCGCGCAAGGTGGCGGCCGAGTTCGGCGTCTCCGCGTCGACAGTGCGTGCGATCGCACAGGGCAAGACATGGGCAGAGGTCTCGCCGGAGCCTAGGGCTTCCTTGCGCCGCCGAGACGTCTGGAAGATGATGGGTTGCGTTCGGTCACTCGGCGGCGGGGGGACGCTATGCCTGTGTTTGTGATGTCCGGACTACTCTCGGTCACGCTTGCCTTCGTCTTCTACACCTGGGGCATCTGGGGCGCCAAGCGCGGCGGCGAGATCAAGACGAAGCACGTCGTCTTCCTGTGGCTCGGCCTGATCCTGGATGCCGGCGGCACCGGGCTCATGGCGCTGCAGATCGGCTTCTACCGGATGGACATCCACGGGATCATCGGCACGCTCGCGATTCTGCTGATGCTCGTCAGCGCCATCTGGGCGACCGTCGCCAAGAAGGACGCTGCGAAGACCGCAACGTATCTGAAGGCGTCGGTGTGGGTGTGGGCGTTCTGGCTGCTGCCCTACCTGTACGGCTTCGTCGCGAACCGGGTGTCCTAGAACAAGAGTCCCGAAGGAGTCCTCATGAGCTTCTGGAGCAGCTACTGGTGGCCCGCGCTCACGGCGGCGATCGGCTTCGTCTACGTGGGCCTGCTGCTGAACCAGTGGTACCACCGGCGCCAGCCGCATCAGGCGGCGTGGGCGTTCGGCTTCTTCCTCTACGCCGTCGCGGCGCTGATGGAGTTCTACTCGGAGTTGACGCGGAACTGGAATCCGACGATCTACCGCGTCTACATCGTGATGGCGGCGTCGATGGTGGGCTTTCTCGGCCTGGGCACGCTCTACCTCATCACGAAGAAGCGCATCTGGGGCAACATCTACCTCGCGTTCAACCTGGTGATGCTGGCGATCTTCCTGTGGGGCGCGTTTACCGTTGAGCTCGACTTGGCCGCGCTCCAGCCGGGCATCGTCGTGGGCGGGGCGGGCCTTGGGCCGAGCGGGTCGTTCCCCAGGATCATGTCGCTCGTCTTCAACATCCCCGGGACGCTGCTGCTGCTGGGCGGCTCGGCATGGTCGGTGTACAAGTTCTGGCCCAAGAAGCAGTACCGCTATCGCGCATGGGCCAACGTGCTGATCTTCGTGGGCACGCTGTGCATCGCCGGCGCGGGATCGATGGCGCGCGCCGGGATGACGAAGGGGCTCTACTTCGGCGAGATGATCGCGAGCGCGATACTGCTCGCAGGCTTCCTGATGGCGAGCACGCTCGACAAGGGCGCGCAGAACATACGGGCCGAGCGACGGGCGCGGGAGGCGGCTGCGGGCTAGGGGTCCTGCAGAGCGCATTCACCCGCAGCCGGCCGGCGGGCGGTAGCCCCTGTGAATGGGTATCTTCCAAAGAGTGTGTAGTGCTAGGAACCTCGCGGGGCGACAGGTTCTTGCTGCAAGGGGTTCGGATGCGAGCGCCCTGCCTGATTCTGGTCAGCCGGATACGCGAACCGCACGACTGCGGCGCGACCGGCCAGTTGATCGGAGGCAGTTATGCGCTCGAAGAAGGTAGTCACATGGCTCGTGGCGGCACTGCTCATTGTGGGCATGGTCGCGGCGCTTTCTGGCTGTGGCGGAGGCACCACAACCGGTGGGACCACAGAGACCTCTGCGGCAAAGCCGCTGAAGATCGCGCTGCTGCTCCCGGAGACCAAGACGGCTCGCTACGAGACTCAGGACAAGCCGCTCTTCGAGGCGAAGGTGAAGGAGCTCGCCCCGGACGCGGAGATCCTGTACAGCAACGCCAACCAGGACGCCAACGAGCAGCAGTCTCAGGCTGACGCGGCGCTGACCAACGGTGCACAGGTGCTGGTTCTCGACCCGGTCGACTCGGCGTCGGCCGCCTCGATCGTGACGAAGGCCAAGGACGCTGGCGTGCCGGTCATCAGCTACGACCGCCTGATCATGAACGCGCCCGCTCGACTACTACATCTCGTTCGACAACGAGAAGGTCGGCACGATGCAGGGCCAGGCGCTGCTCGACAAGCTGACCGCGGACGGGAACGCGGGCAAGACGATCGTGATGATCAACGGCTCGCCCACCGACAACAACGCCACGCTGTTCAAGAAGGGCGCTCACAGCGTCCTCGACGGCAAGGTCAAGATCGGTGCCGAGTACGACACGCCTGACTGGAGCCCGGACAAGGCGCAGAGCGAGATGGACCAGGCCATCACGAAGCTCGGCAAGGACGGGTTCGTGGGCGTCTTGGCAGCCAATGACGGCACCGCTGGCGGCGCGATCGCTGCCATGAAGGGCGCCGGCATCGACCCCACCAAGATCCCGGTCACCGGCCAGGATGCCGAGGCGGCGGCGATCCAGCGCATCATCATGGGCGAGCAGTACATGACCGTCTACAAGGCCATCAAGCTCGAGGCCGAGGCGGCCGCGAAACTCGCCGTCGCGCTCGCCAAGGGCGAGCCCGTTCCCGCGGACATGGTCATGGCCAAGGTGAACAACGGGTCGGGCGACATCGACTCGATCCTGCTGCCACCGGTGCCGGTCACAAAGGACAAGATCGGCGACACGGTCGTCAAGGACGGTTTCTGGACTCTCGAGCAGCTGCTCACCTCTCCCGAACTCAAGGCCAAGGCCGCGGAGCTCGGGCTGCAGTGACCGTCGCTCCTGACGAGACAGGCTCGACGGCGCCGCTCCTCGCGCTCAAGGGCGTGAGCAAGGCGTTTGGCGCGAACCAGGCTCTCTCCGGCGTCGACTTCGAAGTCGGCGCCGGAGAGGTCGTCGCGCTCGTGGGCGACAACGGCGCCGGCAAGTCCACGCTCATCAAGGCGATCGCCGGCGTGCAGCTGTGCGACGAGGGCATCTTCTACTTCAAGGGCAGCCCGGCCAAGATCACCAACCCGCAGGACGCCGCGGCGCTCGGGATCGCGACGGTCTATCAGGACCTCGCCCTGTGCGACAACCTCGACGTGGTCGCGAATCTCTACTTGGGCCGCGAACGGTTCGCAGGCGGCATCGCGAGAGCCACGTACTTCATCGACGAGACGGCGATGGAGCAAAACGCCCTCAAGCTTCTCGACTCGCTTGCCGTGACGACCATCAAGGACGTTCGCGTGCAGGTGGGCTCGCTTTCCGGGGGCCAGCGCCAGGCCGTGGCCATCGCCCGCTCGCTTCTCGGCGAACCGTGCGTGGTCTTGCTCGACGAGCCCACAGCGGCTCTCGGCGTCTCGCAGACCGAACAGGTGCTCCTGCTCATCAAGCGGTTGCGCGAGCGCGGGCTGGGCGTCGTGGTCATCAGCCACAACCTCGAGAACGTCTTCGAGGTCGCCGACCGGATCGTCGTGCTGCGGCTTGGCCGGCGCGCCGCCACGTTCGACGTCCGCGGTGTCAGCCGTGAGGACGTCGTCTCGGCGATCACCGGGGCGGAGTTCGGCGTGGGAGCCGGCCTCGAGAACCGCAGGGCGGACGCATGAGTGCCGAGCAGGACACCCGCGCCTCCGCCGGCGGCCTGGTTGGGATGATCCAGGAGGTCGGCCGCAAGCTCGCGCAGGGCGAGGCCGGTACGCTTCTGGTGCTGTTGATGGTTGCGGCCATCTGGACCTTCTTCCAGTCCCAGAACGACCGGTTCTTGAGCCCCGGCAACCTCACCAACCTGCTGCTGCAGCAAGCCGCAGTGGCGACGATCTCCATCGGCGTGGTGCTGATACTGCTGCTGGGCGAGATCGACCTGTCGGTAGGGGCGGTGAGCGGACTGTGCGCCTCGGTGATGGCGGTCCTTGTGGTGAACCGCGGAATCCCCGCGGTGCTCGCAGTGGTCATCGCGCTGGGGCTTGGTGCGCTGATCGGGCTGTTCAACGGGTTCATGATCACGCGGTTCCAGATTCCCTCGTTCGTGGTCACCCTGGCCGGCTCGCTCACGTGGGTCGGATTCCAGCTTCTGGTGCTCGGCGAGACCGGAACGATCAACCTGAACGACAAGTTCATCATGGGCCTGACGTACACGTACTTCTCGCCGCTGATGGGCTGGGTCGTCGCGCTGGCAGGAATCGCTGCGACGCTCGGCTTCGCCCTGCTCGGACGCTCCCGCCGCAAGGCCGCGGGTCTGAGCGTCGGCTCGATGCGCGGGCTTCTCTTCCGGGTGGGCGGCATCGGCATAGCGTTCGTGACGATGGTGTTCGTCGCCAACCAGGACCGAGGACTCCCGCTCGTGGTGTTCATCGTCTTCGTGCTCGCGCTCGCGTTCGCCTATCTCACGGAGCGCACGCGCTTCGGGCGCCACATCTTCGCGGTCGGCGGAAACGCAGAGGCGGCCCGACGGGCGGGCATCAAGATCAACAACGTTCGCATCATCGTGTTCATGCTGGGTTCCACGCTCGCCGCCGCCGGCGGCATCCTCGCCGCCTCGCGGCTGCTCGCCGTGAACCAGTCCTCGGGCGGCAGCGACCTGCTGCTCATGGCGATCGCCGGACCGGTCATCGCCGGCACGAGCCTGTTCGGCGGCCGCGGGTCGGTGTGGTCCGCCCTTCTCGGCGCGATCGTCATCGGCTCGATCGCCAACGGCATGAACCTGCTCGCGTTCTCGTCATCGGTGAAGTTCATCGTCACCGGCGCGGTGCTGATCACCGCGGTCACGATCGAGTCGGTCACGCGCATGCGCCGCGTTGGCGAGCGATAGGCGCACGCGACGAGCTGCTCAGCGCGAGCCGATGACCCTGCACGGATTGCCCGCCGCCGTGACTCCCGGCTCCACCGAGCGCGTCACCACGCTGCCCGCGCCGATGATGGCGTCGGCCCCGATCTCGACGCCGGGCAGCACGATCACGCCGCCTCCCAGCCACGCGCGGTCGCCGATGGTGATGGGCAGCGCCGACTCGAGCCCGCTCGCGCGCTCGGCCGCGTCGCGCGGATGGTCCGACGTGAGCAGCTGCACCGCCGGGCCGAGCTGCACGTCGTCGCCGAGAACGATGGGGGCGGCGTCGAGGAAGATGCAGCCCATGTTGACGAAGACGCGATCGCCGAGGCTGATCTGCGCACCGTAGTCGCAGTAGAACGGGGCCTCGATCCACGAGCCGGCGCCGAACTCGCCGAGCAGGTCGTGCAACAGCGCGGCGCGCCCATCCGAGTCCGCCGGGTCGAGCGCGTTGAACGTCCTGCGTGAGGCGCCGAGCGCGAACCCGTGCGGCGACGAGCGCGGGGTCGCTCGCGTCGTAGGGCGCGCCGCAGATCATCTTCTCCCGCTCGTCCACTACAGGCCTCCCTCTCTCTCGGCGTGCGTTCGTGCTGCGTCGCCGTTGCTCAGCCGCATCGCTCCGGCGTAGGCGGCCAGGATGCGGTCCATCTCGGCGTTCACTGACTCGTCGACGGTGCGGCGCTTCTCGTCTGCGGCGAACCACTCCAGCGTCCGGCGGATGCCGTCGCGCAGCGGGATGGTGGCCTCGTACTCCGGCACGACCGACTTGATCTTGCTGTTGTCGAACACCACGCTCCACGTCTTGTCGCCGAGCAGGCTTCCGGCCATCTCGGGTGCCACGCTGGCGATGAAGTCGGACGGGACGTGCACGATGTTCGGCCTCGACGCCCAGCGCCTCGGCGATGGTCTGGTAGATCTGGTTCCACGTGAGCACCTCGTCGGAGGTGATGTGGAACGCCTCGCCCAGCGCGCGCTCGTTGCCGAGCAGGCCGAGGAGCCCCTTCGCGAGGTCGTCGGCGTGAGTCACGACCCACAGCGACGAGCCGTCGCCGTGCACGATGATCGGCCGGCCGGAAAGCAGCCGGTCGGCCAGCGTGTAGGTGCCCCAGCCGCCCAGCGCGATGGGGAGGTTGCGGTCGTAGGTCATCGACGGGCGCACGATCGTCACGGGGAAGCCGTCGCTGCGGTACGCGCGCATCAGCCGCTCCTCGCACGCGATCTTGTTGCGCGAGTACTCCCAGTA
This sequence comes from uncultured Actinomycetes bacterium, assembly GCA_963726325.1. Lineage (GTDB taxonomy): Bacteria > Actinomycetota > Coriobacteriia > Anaerosomatales > PHET01 > CAVPCY01. Next base: position 138,372 of record CAVSCA010000007.1, read on the forward strand.
CGGGTTTCGCAGCGGTGTCGACTCGGTGATGAGGTAGCTGGTCGGCGGCTTCTCGTACACCGAGGCCGAGCTGATGAAGACGTAGTGCCCGACCCGGTCCGAGAAGAGCTCGAGGTCGCGCTCGATGTCGTCGGGCGTGTAGGCGATCCAGTCGACGACGACGTCGAACTCGAGGCCCCCAGCGCTGCGCGGACGTCGTCGATGCGGTGGATGTCGGCGGTGAGGGCGCGCGCGCCCGCGGGCGGTGCCGAGTGCGCTCCGCGATTGAGCAGGTAGAGCTCGAGGCCGGCGTCGATCGCCGCGCGGCTGACCGCCGAGCTGATCATGCCGGTGCCGCCGATGAACAGCGCTCTCATGTCGCGGGTCTCCTTCTCGGCCTCGTGCCGCACGCTTGGTCTATGCCCACGCGAGGGGTCGCCGCTGTCGCGCGCAGGGGCTACACGGGCATGAACTCACATGACCTGCTCGCGCGGGGACGATTCCGCTGCGGCAGGCATGGTGAGGCCGTTCGTGCTGGAGGGGCGATGGGAGCCAAGTACGCCGTCGGAGTCGACGTGGGCGGGACGCACATCGCCGCCGGCCTCATGGAGCGTGACGGGCGGGTGGTCGCGCAGACGCACACGCTCACTCCGCGCGACGACTCGGGCGCGGTCATCGACGCGATCGTCGGCCGCGGTCGCCGAGACGGCGGCGGCTGCGCAGCCCGCGGAGATCGCCGGGATCGGCATCGGCCTGCCGGCCCAGATGGACTTCCTCAAGCAGTCGGTCGAGTGGTGCACGAACCTGCCGCTGGCCGGCGTGGACGTGCGCTCGCTCGTCGCGTCGGGCACCGGGTCACCACGTCATCCTCGACAACGACGGCCACTGCGCGGGGATCGGCGAGTCCCGGTACGGTGCGGCCAAGGGCGTGAGCGACTTCGTGATGATCACGCTGGGCACGGGAGTGGGCGGCGCGCTGTTCCTGGGCGGTGAGCCGTACCGCGGTTCGCGGGGGCTCGCGGGCGAGATCGGGCACATGGTGGTGCGCCAGGGCGGCGCGATGTGCCCGTGCGGCACTCGCGGGCATCTCGAGGCGTACCTCGGCAGCGAGGCGATCGCCGCGAGTGGCCGAGAGGCCGCCCGCACCTCGAGCGGCGAGGCCCTGCGCGCCCGAGCGGGTGGCGATCCCGACGCCGTGAGCGCGCGCCAGGTCGTCGAGGCAGCGGCGGCTGGCGACGCCACCGCTCGCGACATCCTGCTCGATGCGGGCGAGATCCTCGGCGAGGCGCTCGTGGGGATCGTGAACCTGCTCAACCCGCGGCTCATCGTAGTGGGCGGCGGCATCGGCGAGTCCGCGCCGATGCTCGTCACGCGGGCGGCCGAGGTCATCGCCGAGCAGGCACTCGAGGGCCGGCGAGACGTCGAGGTCGTGCAAGCGTTGCTCAGCAACGACGCGGGCATCCTGGGCGCTGCGGCGCTCGCGTTCGACGAGTACGAGCGGCGAGGCGCAGCACGGCGCGGTAGGGCGAGCCTACTCGCGCGTAGCTGCCTCGAACAGCTCCATCAGCCGCTTCACGACCGGCCCGACCTTGCCATCGCCGATGACGTGGTCGTCGATCTGAACGATGGGCACCACGCCACGGACGCTCGACGTGAGGAAGCACTCCTGCGCGCCGAGGGTGTCCTCCAGAGTGATGTCGCACGCCACGACCTCGAACTCGGCCGCCGCAAGCTCGAGTACCCAGGAGCCGACCGTCCCCCACAGGACGCCGCCCTTCGGCGCCAGGATGCGGCCGTCGCGCACGACGTAGACGCTCGCGGTCGCCGCCTCGGAGATCACGCCGCCGCTGTGGTAGAGCAGGTCCATCGCGCCCTCGTCGTCGAGACGCGCGTGGTGCCTGAGCCACGTCAGATAGCCGGTCGTCTTGGCCTCGGGCAGTTCTCGGCTGTGCTCGATCGCGAGCAGCTTCGCGCCCGTCTGGTAGACCGAGTCCGGCACCTCGAACAGCTCGTGGGTCACGATGAAGAACGTGGGCGTGGCCGGGTCGAAGTGCATCCCGTCGGGGGAGAGCCCTCCGGTCAGGACCAGGCGGACCGTGGCCTCGGGGTGGCCGTTGAGCGCGAGCAGCTCGTGGATGACCGAGACGATCTCGTCGTCGGAGAGCGGGACGCGCAGCCCCAGCATGTCGGCGGAGTTGCGGAACCTCGCGAGATGCTCCTTCACCATGAACGGCTCGCCTCGCAGCGTTTGCAGCAGGTCGAAGACGGCGTATCCGCGCAGCAGTCCCGCATCGAACGGCGAGATGGCCGCCGAATCGGCCGGCATGATGGTGCCGTTCAGGTAGACGTACTCGCCGCTCAGGGCCATGTCGAGAACCTCTCTCTCAGCGCCCACGGTACACGTCCGCCCGGTGGTCGATGCGAACCACCAGGACGGAACCCGGCTCCTCGATCCGGTACACGATGCGGTACGCCCCGCGCCGGGCGCAGTGGTAGCCCGCCAGCTCGAGGCCGAGCGGCTTGCCCACGCGCTGCGGGTTGTCGAGCAGCGGGCCGGTGAGGAACTCGACGATCGCTGCCGCCGCGAACTCGGGCAGCCGGGCGAGCGTGCGCTCGGCCGAGGCGGCGACCCTGAGCTCGTAGGCCGCCACGGCCTACTCCTTGGTCAGGTACTTGGCGCGAAGCTCGGCCGCGGTGAGGACCTTGCCGCCCTCGATCTCTTGCTCGGCCACGCGGATCTCGTCGAGCACGCCGGGGGTCGCGAGCAGGTCGAGCGTCTCCTCGAGGTTCTCGAGGTCGGCCGGGCTGATGATCACGGCGGCGGGCCGTCCGTTGCGGGTGACGATGACGCGCTCGTGCTGGCTCTCGACGAGATCGATGATCTCCGAGAGGTGAGCTTTGACATCGGCAAGCGAGCGCGTTTCAGACATGACCAGAATTATAGTCACGCACTAGAGTGGGTCAAGGCAAGTTGGCCAGAACCTGTCGCCGGGCGGCGCGCGACCGCGCGCGCATCAGCGTGACGCGCAGCGCGCGCAGCGGAATACACTGACAGAGCGCGACACTGGCTACCGACGGAGGACCCATGTCAGTCGCAACCCCGGAGTACGAAGTCCTCAAGCAGGACGGCTCGTTCGAGCTGCGGCGATACGCGGGCTACCTCACCGCCAACGTGCACGTGAGCGCGTCGGACTACGGCCAGGCGACCAACGCCGGCTTCAATCCGCTGGCCGACTACATCTTCGGCAACAACCACGCCTCGGACCGCATCGCCATGACCGCGCCGGTCAGTGCCGGCCGCGTCTGCTGCCAGAAGATCGCGATGACCGCCCCGGTCACGGCGGCCCAGTCGGAAGACGACTACGTCGTGAGCTTCACGATGCCGTCCGAGTACTCGGCGATAGAAGACCTGCCGCGCCCCAACAACCCTGACGTGACCCTGGAAGCGGTGGGCCCCCACGTGGTCGCGGCGGTGAGGTTCGGCGGCTACTTCAGCGAGAAGCACGCTGCCAAGGCGCAGGCCGAGCTCGAGACATGGATGGCCGAGCAGGGCCTGACCCCGGCAGGCGAGCCGGTCTCGGCGCAGTACGATTCACCGTGGAAGCCGGGCTTCGCGCGTCGCAACGAGATCATGATTCCCGTCGAGGAGGCAGGCTTGGATCTGCCGTAGGCGATCGCGGAGGTCCGCATGTCCCACACCACGCTGAAGTCCGGCTACACGGAGATGGTCGACCGGCTCAACCGGTTCCCTCAAGGCGCGCCCGAGTCCGAGACGCTGTTCAAGATCCTCTCGGTGCTGCTGAGCGAGCGCGAGGCGGGGGTCGTCGCCCAGCTCCCCATCAAGCCCTTCACCGCCGAGAAGGCCAGCAAGATCCTCAAGCTCGACCTCGCCGAGACGCGCACGGTGCTCGACGAGCTCGCCGGCCGAGCCATCCTCGTGGACACCGAGCGCGACGGCGTGACCACCTACGTGCTGCCGCCGCCGATGGCCGGCTTCTTCGAGTTCTCGATGATGCGCATCCGCGACGACGTGGACCAGCAGCTGCTCGGCGAGCTGTTCTACCAGTACCTCAACGTCGAAGAGGACTTCATCAAGGCGCTGTTCACGAACGGCGAGACGCAGCTTGGCCGAGTGTTCGTCCACGAGCCGGTGCTCACCAACGACAACGCGCTGCACGTGCTCGACTACGAGCGCGCGAGCGAGGTCATCCAGACCGCGACGCACCGCGGCATCGGCGTGTGCTACTGCCGCCACAAGATGGAGCACGTGGGCCGCGACTGCGACGCGCCCAAGAACATCTGCATGACCTTCAACAGCTGCGCGGACTCGCTGACGCGCCACGGCTACGCGCGCTCGGTCGACGTCGCCGAGGGGATGGAGCTGCTGCAGCAGGCGTACGAGAACAACCTGGTGCAGTTCGGCGAGAACGTGCGCGCAGGGCGTCAACTTCATCTGCAACTGCTGCGGGTGCTGCTGCGAGGCGATGATCGCCGCGCGCAAGTTCGGGATGCTCAACCCGGTGCACACCTCCAACTTCTTGCCCGAGGTCGCCGAGGAGACCTGCAACGGCTGCGGCAAGTGCGCGATCGCGTGCCCGGTCGAGGCGATGACGCTGGTCTCGGCGAACGACGCTCATCACCCCAACGCGCGCAAGGCCAAGCTCACCGAGGAGCTGTGTCTGGGCTGCGGCGTGTGCGTGCGGGTGTGCCCGAGCAAGAGCCTGTCGCTGCGCTCGCGGCCGGAGCGCGTCATCACGCCGCTCAACTCGCTGCACCGGGTGGTGGTCATGGCGATCGAGCGCGGCGACCTGCAGGACATGGTCTTCGACAACCGCGTGCTGTGGAACCATCGGGCGCTCGCCGGGGTGCTCGGCGTGATCCTGCGGCTGCCGGGCATCAAGCAGGGGATGGCGAGCAAGCAGATGAAGTCGCGGTATCTGGAGCAGCTGATCGTGCGGACCGGGCACGGGTGAGGCAGCGAAGTCTCTTGCGCGGCCAGCTGACGTCCTCGCCTAGCAGGGATGGCCGACGACCGAGGTGACCTTCCCCATGACGAGGTCGAGGCAGTCGCCGCGCAGCAGCTCGTAGTCGGAGACGAAGACCTCGGGGGCCTCGAGCGCGCGGATGAGCAGGTCCTCCTGGCAGGTGGCTGCCGAGGGGGAGAGGATGACGAGCCACGACGGCCTCTCCGACGGAGTGGCCTCTATGCCGTACTTGGCCAGCTCGTCGCAGATCCTCATGAGCCGTGTCGTTTCCGTGCCCTCGCCGCGCATCCCAGCCACCTCCTGTCCGTCCTACGGCGATGGTATCGGCGAAGGGCGTGCCAACCTGAAGAGGAGGTGGGGGCGGGGCTACCTCAGCGCCGCCTCGCACTTCACGAGCTCGTTGGGGATGTCGATCCCCTGCGGGCACTTGGGTACGCACGCTCCGCACTTGGTGCATACCGCCGCGCTGCCGTTCGGCTTCTCCAGGTTCACCTTGGCCGGCGTCCGAGCGAGCTTGCGATAGCTGCGCTTGATGCGCCCGCTTTGCCACCCGCTGTCCTTCATGGACACGTTGTTCCAGATGGCGAAGTTCTGGGGGATGTTCACGCCGTACGGGCAGGGCATGCAGTAGCGGCACGCGGTGCAGGGCACGGCCATGCGGCGGCGATAGACGTCGGCGAGCTGCTCGACGATGTCGAGCTCGTGGGCGGTGAGCGTGCCCACACCCGAGCGATCGGCGCTGGCGCAGTTGTCGTCGACCATCTGCTGGGAGCCCATGCCGGAGAGCACCACCGCAGACCTCGGGTCGGTTCCACAGGAACTGGAGCGCCCAGTCCACCGGCGTGCGGTCCACGCCCGACGAGCGCATGATCTCCCGGGCCTCGGCGGGCGGATCGGCCAGAGTGCCGCCCTTGAGCGGCTCCATGATGACCACCGCGATGCCCTTGCCGGCGGCGTACTCGAGCCCCTCGGTGCCCGCCTGCAGACAGGTGTCCATGTAGTTGTACTGGATCTGGCACAGGTCCCAGTCGAAGGCGTCGACGATGCTCTTGAACACCGGCAGCGTGTCGTGGAACGAGAAGCCGATGTGCCGGATGAGGCCGGCGTCGCGCGCCTCCACCATCTTGTCGATGAGTCCGAGGCGCTGCACCTTCTCGAACCCGCCGGCGCTCATCGCGTGCAGCAGGTAGGCGTCGAGATAGTCGGTCTGCAGACGCTCGAGAGACGTCGCCAGGTACTTGTCGAAGTCCTCGGTCTTGCGGATCAGGAAGACCGGGGACTTCGTGACCAGATGCACGCGCTCGCGGTAGCCGTCCTTCAGCGCCTCGCCAACGGCCTTCTCGCTGCCGGGGTAGACGTAGGCGGTGTCGACGTAGTTGATGCCCTGGTCGATCCCGCTGCGGATGATCGCGGTGGACTTCGACTGGTCGGGGATCAGCCGATTGAAGCGCCTGCCGGGCAGCCGCATGGCGCCGAAACCGAGTGCCGAGACCGGCCACTCCAGAGAACCCATCTTGCGTTGCTTCATAGGTGCGTACCTCGTGGTCGTTGGTGGGCTGTGCGCGGCCGAGCAGGCCTGCGGCGTCGCAGGGTGGTGCAAGACCATGGTAGCGGTTGGAGCGGGCGTGCGAGTGGCGGCAGTCGGACTGCGCAGCGGGATGGGTACCCGGGTAGAGGTCGGACGGTCAGAGTGGGTACGTGCTCCTAGGAGGACCACAATCACCACCTGCGCTGACGCGGGGGCATCAGCGCAGTCGCGCGAAGGGACCGACACATGAGTCCCGCGAGCACGCTGCCCAATCTCCTGAGAATGGGGCACTGCGCACCGACGGTCATGCGCAGCGTAGGAGAGCTGTCCTCGCCAGATGAGGACTGGCTCGTCAGGCTCAGCGCCGGAATGCCCGGCGGTATCGGGAACACCGGATGCGAGTGCGGAGCGGTGACCTCGTCTCTGGTGCTGCTGGGCCTGCGCTACGGGCTTCGTGACGTCGACCGCGGCCTGCCGGTGATCTTCGACCGGAGCCACGCGCTGTGCCAGCGGTTCGTCGCGCGCCACCACACGCTTCAGTGCGAGGAGATCCGCGGCGACGACAGGTTCCCGAGACACTGCATCCCGCCCATCCTGGGTGCGCCCGGGCTCTTCAGAGGGCGTGACACGCGACGGTGTCCCCGATGCCATTCCGGCGGATGCCAGGGAGGCCTACGCACGCGTGTACGCCCACATGGCGCGAGAACGAGTTCCACTGTGCCCAGGCCGTCTTCTCGCGGCTGGAGGACGTGGGCCCGCACCGCGAGGACGTGATGGACGCGGCCTCGGCGTTCATGGGCGGGACCGCGTTCATGGGGCTGACGTGCAGCGCGTATGTCGCCGGAGTCATGGCGCTCGGGCTCAGTCGCGGCGAGATCGAGAACAGCGTGCCCAGGGTCGTGCGCATGCTCTCGATGATGACGTTTGGCGGCGATGCCCTTGGAGCCGACGTCAACAAGTTCAATCCGAGTCTGATGCGGGGCTATCGGCTGTCGAGATGGTTCGCGCACGAGTTCGGCAGCACGCAGTGTCGCGAGATCACGCAGTGCGACTTCTCCACGGCGCAGGGTGCCGAGCAGTACGTGGAAGACGGTCGCATCACCGGCTGCATGGAGATCGCCGAGAAGGTGGCGGCCAAGGTCGAGCGGATGCTCGCGGCGGAGGCGAAGGCCTCATGAACCCCGCGACGGTTCGGAAGGTGACATCACTCGTGATACTGGGCGCGTTTCTCGCCCTCGCCGCTCTCTCGGTCCTGGGGAATCCCGTGCTCGGCGTGCTCTTCATCGTGGTGGCGGGCGTGGTTCTGGGCCACCACGCCGTGCGCCTGTGTCCGCGCTGCTCCAACCTCGAGTGCGCGTTCAATCCTCGCTTCTCGCGGCTGCGGGCAGGTGCAGCCTGAGGAGCGATCGGCGGCCGGCGATGAAGCGTACTCGGATCTGCCGATCACGCGCACGACCGTGATCCCGCTCCTCGTGGTTGGGCCGCTCGCGTTCGTGGGTGCCTTGCAGTACAACGCGGTCGCGGCAGTGGTGGTGGGCGGTGTGGCGCTGGCCGCTCACACCGTGTTCAGGCGAATCACCTGCAGCCACTGCGGGAACGACTGCGCGGGCAACTGCAACGCGAGCTACCGCCAGTGGAAGCGCGCGCACTGAGGTCTCGACGCCGTTATCTGCCCGACTGGCATGTCCCTCGCGCGTTCCTCGGATGTGGGAACAGTCACTAGGTAGAGATGCTCCAGAGTCCCTGGGGGGAGGACATCATCATGAACGCACGACACTGGCGTCAGCGTAGGCTGACGCTCCTCGTCGTCGCGGTGGTTGTCGTCGGAATGCTGCTCGCGCTTCCGTCGGCGGCCTATGCCGCGAAGGCCACGACACGGATCGTGGCGGTCAAGACCATGACGGTGAATCGGAACACGCCGGGAGTGAATCCCTGGCCCAAGCCGCTGGCCGTCAAGCTGCAGAAGAGAATCACCCGCACGCACTACCATGCGTTGAGCGGCACGGTGAAGCTGTATCGGTTCGACCCGATGTACGGCAAATCGGGCTCGTATCGGCTGGGTGGCGACCAAGAAGGGCTCGAGCCTGACGTTCTCCTTGCCCGGCCGCGGCAAGTACAAGCTCTACTACGCAGGGACGTCGAAGACCAAGCCGGCCACCGCCTACACGGGCGTGTACGAGACCATCGGAATGACCATCAGCGCGCCGGATATCACGATCGAGCCGATTCCCGCTACGACGCAGTCGTGGGTCAACGTGAAGTACGACGTCAACTGGAACACCGAGGCCGTGGGCGAAGTCGCTCTCTGGCACGAGCAGGCCTTCAAGGATGGCGACAACTACCGGTCCTACATCGGGTCCGAGCACTCGTGCGTGGCGCCCGGGGTGGTAGAGCTCAACCACAAGGTCGAGAACTCCGACATATCCAGCACCCTGTGGACCTGGAGATCAGGGTTCGTGTGGTGGTACCTTAGAGGCGCCTACGTGAAGACGCCGGCAGGCGTCGAGACGGACTACTCCGTGCCGTAGTCGGCGACGCGAGCAGGGAACGGAGACGCTAGACCGCCGCGGCTTCGAGGGCGCCGCGAAGCTCGCGCACCAGCCGGGCTGCGGCGGCAACCGGGTCTCGTCCCTCTGCGCTTCGGCGGCTCGGACTGTCCCGGCCGAGATGACCGAGACACTCGAGCGTGCGTTCGCTGCCGAGGGCGCCTCGGCCCCACAACCCGAATGGGCCTGGAGTCTCGCATCAGTGCGACAATAGGCGCGAACGTCCCTCGCTGGCCGAGCGCGAGGCCGGGCATGCGAGTACTTCTCGGGACCGCAATGAAAGCTCCGCGCAGAGATGTGAGGTTGAGTTGAAGATAGGACTCGTCGGCTTCGCCGGCTCGGGCAAGACCACGGTGTTCAACACGATGACCGGCCTGAACGTGCCCGTCGGCTACGGCGGCGAGGTGCGGCTCGGGACCGTGCGCGTGCCCGACGAGCGCATCGATCGGCTCTCGGGCATGTTCAACCCGAAGAAGACGATCTACGCCGAGGTGACCTTCTGCGACGTGCCCGGCGAGCACGGAGCGCAACGCAGCGGGCTGTCGACGCGAGCGCTTGCGACGATCCGCGAGCAAGAAGCGCTCGCACTCGTGCTGCGCGACTTCGAGGACCCGGCGGTCGAGGGCGACGCCGACCCCCTCCGGGACCTGAACGCCTTCTCGGACGAGTGCGTCCTGGCCGATCTCGGAATCGTCGAGGGGCTGCTCGCGCGGGCGCGAAAGGAGAACGCGCCGCCGGCCGACCGCGAACGCCTCGAGCGGATGCAGGCCGTCCTGGAGGACGGCAGGCCGCTGCGCACGCTCTCTGCCGACGAGCTCGATCGCGACAACCTCAAGGGCTATCAGCTTCTCACCGACCGCCCGCTGCTCGTGGTCGTGAACCGCGACGAGGACCGGGCCGCCGACCCGCTTCCCGGCGACCTGGCAGCGCGCGTCGACGAGCTCGGCGCCGCGGGTCTGGCGCTCTCGGCGAGCGTCGAGGCGGAGATCGCCGCGCTCGAATCCGCAGACCAGGCGGTATTCCTGCAGGACCTGGGCCTGACCGAGTCGGCGCTCGCGCGCTTCATCCGCACCGCCTACGGGCTGCTGGACCTCATCAGCTTCTTCACGGTGGGCGAGGACGAGGTGCGCGCGTGGACGATCACGCGCGGGATGAACGCCCGCAAGGCCGCCGGCAAGATCCACTCGGACCTCGAACGCGGCTTCATCCGCGCCGAGGTCATGCCCTACGAGCTGTTCATCGAGCACGGCAGCGAGCAGGCCCTGAAGGCGGCGGGGCTCTTCCAGATCGAGGGCAAGGACTACATCGTCGCCGACGGCGACATCATGAACATCCGTTTCAACGTGTAGCCGAAGAAGTCGTCGAAAGAAAGTTCAAGAAATCGCTAAAGTCCTCGACGGAAGCTGCCGATAGAAGATTGATGGGGCGGGCTGGCCAGTTGGCTGGCCCTTTCTCTTTGTGCCGGCGACGTCACACTCACTCGCCACGGGCACGCCCTCCGAGGCCTCACCAACCGCGTCTCCCTCGCGTGGCCGTCCCGTATCGCCGCCTGCGGGTATCATCGTGGGGCGAGCATGCAAGGGGGCGGTTCGATGCAAGGCGACGGCCTGAACCTCGACGTGGCCAGCGACTACCTGCGAGATGAGTTCCCTCGGCTGGCCGATGAGGGCGAGTTGTGGTGTGTCGTGGATGCGCTCTGGGCGCAAGACCCCGAGACACCCGATGATGAACCGCACGTCGGGGCAAGGGCTCACAGAGGGCTGAGGGTCGCGGGCGTCCTTGTGGTCATCGTCGCGCTACTTGCATACTTCGTGATCCCCTTCGGCACTCCACTGTTCGGCGGTCACTATCGATGGCGGCGGCCGAGCACGGGAATACGCGCCATACCTGTCGCACCCAAGCACGCTGACGAGCCCAAGCGCGCCGTCTGAGGGATAAGCTGCACAATACGTCTATGGGCTCCACCAATGCCGCGTGGAGCTCGATCACGGGAGGTAGACAGTACATGGCCCAGCTCGTCGAGTGCGTTCCGAACTTCTCGGAAGGTCGTGACCGAGACAAGATCGACGCCATCACGCAGGTGATCGAGTCGACAGAGGGCGTCCGCCTGCTCGACGTGGATCCCGGGGCCGACACCAACCGCACCGTGGTCACCTTCGTCGGCTCGCCGCAGGCCGTGGCCGAGGCGGCGTTTCGCGCCATCAAGCGCGCGGCCGAGGTCATCGACATGCGGCAGCACACCGGCGCGCACCCGCGCATGGGCGCCACCGACGTGTGCCCGTTCGTCCCCCTCGAGGGAGTGACGATGGAGGAGTGCGTCGAGCTGGCCCGCTCGGTGGGAGAGCGGGTCGGCCGAGAGCTGGGCATCCCGATCTACCTCTACGAAGAGGCCGCTACCCGCCCGCGAGCGACGCAACCTCGCCGAGGTGCGCAAGGGCGAGTACGAGGGGCTGCCCCAGAAGCTGGCCGACCCCGACTGGGCGCCGGACTTCGGCCCTTCGGCCTTCAACGCCTCGGCAGGCACGACGCTGATCGGCGCGCGCGAGTTCCTCATCGCCTACAACGTCAACCTCAACACCAAGGACAAGCGGCTCGCCACGCAGATCGCGCAGGTCATCCGCGAGAGCGGCTAGCCCAGGAAGGACGCCGCAGGCAACTTCGTCCTCGACGATCGCGGCGAGAAGGTGATGGAGCCGGGGCGGCTGCGCTACGTCAAGGGGACCGGCTGGTACATCGACGAGTACGGGCTCGCGCAGGTCTCGGTCAACCTCACCAACTACAAGGTCACCCCGGTGCACGTCGCCTTCGACGAGTGCGTCGCACGAGGCCGAGAAGCTCGGTCTGCGCGTGACCGGCAGCGAGCTCGTGGGGCTCATCCCCAAGCAGGCCCTGCTGATGGCCGGGCGCTACTACCTCGAGAAGCAGGGCGTCTCGGCAGGACAGCCCGAGGCCGATCTGATCGAGGCCGCGGTCCTCTCGCTGGGCCTGGACCAGCTCGGCCCCTTCGACCCGAAGAAGAAGGTCGTCGAGTACGCGGTGCTCGACGAGCCCCGGCTCGCCTCGATGTCGGCGCGGGAGTTCGTCGACGTGCTCTCGACCGCGTCGCCCACGCCGGGCGGGGGCTCGGTGGCCGCGCTGTGCGGCTCGCTGGGCGCCGCGCTGGCCGCGATGGTGGGCAACCTCACCGTGGGCAAGAAGGGCTACGGGGAGCAGGAAGCCGAGATGCGCCGCGTGGCCGATGAGGGCCAGGCGCTCAAAGACGAGCTTCTGGCGGCGGTCGACCGCGACTCGGCCGCCTACGATGCGGTCATGGCCGCGATGCGGCTGCCCAAGAAGACGCCCGAGGAGACCGAAGCGCGCCTGGCTGCGATGGCGGCCGCCAACCGCCAGGCCACGATGGTGCCGCTCGAGGTGATGCGCGCCACCGCCAAGGTGGCCGAGCTTGCCGAGCAGGTGGGCGAGCACGGCTTCAAGCCGTCGCTGTCCGATGCGGGGGTCGCCGCCGCGTGCGCGCGTACCGCTTCGATCGGCGCCTACCTCAACGTCCTGATCAACCTGGGCCAGCTCGAGGACCGCGAGTTCGTGGAGTCGGTCGCGGCCGAGGCGCTGGCGCTTCGGGACGCCACGGTGGCGCGCTGCGACGCGGTGGTCGAGCAGGTCACCGCGGCGTTGGGGTAAGGTCGGAGCGCCTACTCCTCCGGCAGCCTGACGTCGAGCTCGCGCAGCAGCCGACGGGCTTCCTTGCGGACCATCGGGTCGTCGTCCTCGAGCAGGCCGCGCAGCGTGCGGATCGCATCGGACGCGGTGTCGGCGAGCTGCTCGAGCGCCTGGAGGCGCTGCGGCGTGTCGTCCGACCAGCGCGCCCGGTCCCTCGGCGACGACGCCCTGCTCGGCGAGATGCGCAGCATGTGCGGGCTCTCGGCGAACTCAGGGATGCCGTCGTCCTCGAAAGCCTCGGGCCGGATGCCGCCGGGCGCTGCGAACAGCTCCTCGATGGGTCGCTCCGCATACGCGCGCGGGGGCGGGCCGGAGCGCTTACGCCCCGCTGGCATCTCGGCTGTCGTACGCCGACCGCTCTCGGCGTGCGGAGTGCTCGTAGTCGAGCGCGTCCATCAGCAGCCGCGGGCTCGATCCCCAGCACCTCGGCGATACGCAGCGTGTTGCTGGGGTTGGGGAGGCGCCGGCCGCTCTCGATGTGAGACAGCGCGCCCGGGGTGACGCCGACCTGCTCGGCAACGTCCTCGAGCGTGAGCCCGGGCCGCTTCCGAGCCTCGCGGATAATCATCCCCACCTTGGTGCCACCCATCGCGCACACCTCCCTACCAGCAGACTATACCACTTTGCACATTGACTTGACAGTATATATACAGATGGGTATAGTACATGCAGAGGTGGGACACCGGGCTATGCGAGACGGCCGCTCGGACACGTTCGATGTCAGACCCTCGTGGTATCCATGGAGCTATTCCATAGGAGGTGTGTGACATGGCCAAGAAAGCCGAGCAGCCCGCGAACGATGCCCAGAACCGCAGCATCCTGATCAACTTCGTGCTCGACAAGTCCGGTTCGATGCAAAGCGTGCGCGACGCGACGATCTCCGGGTTCAACGAGTTCAAGAACGACCAGGCACGCGAGGAGGGCAACGCGTTCTTCACGCTGACGCTCTTCGACACGCGGTTCATGACCGTCGGCCGAGGCGGTGCCGGTCCGAGAGGTGCCCGACCTCGACCGCTCCAGCTACGACCCTGACGGGATGACCGCGCTCTACGACGCGATCGGCTACACGATGCGCATCACCGATGACTTCGTGGCCGCGAACAAGCCCGACCAGGTGCTGTTCGTGATCATGACCGACGGTGCCGAGAACTCGAGCCGCGAGTTCACGAGCGACCGGATCTACCAGATGATCCAGGACCGCCAGAAGCTCGCCAGCTACGAGTTCATCTACCTGGGTGCGAACCAGGACAGCTACGTGACGAGCCAGCAGATGGGGATGCGGCAGGGCCGCTCTGTCGACTACGCCGCGACGCACGACGGCTCGACTCGCCGCGATGAAGAGGGCGTCGGGGAACGTCCACGCGTATCGGCGCCACGGTATCTCGCAGCGCGAGGACTTCTTCAGCCCCGAGCTCGAGGCGTTGGGCGACATCGACCCGATGGTGTGGAAGCAGATGTCCGCCGAGGAGAAGAAGCGCCACCTCGATCAGGGACACGGCAGGGGCGCGTAGCGGGGTGAGCGGCGATGACCGCGAAGAAGAAGGACGAGCGCTCGCCTGTCGGCGACGGCGGGCGCAAGCCTGCCGAGGTCAGGCTCTACGAGATGCCCGAGGATCTCGACGAGATGAGCGACGAAGAGCGCAAAGAACTGGCCAAACGGATCTGGAGGGGCTTCACCGCGAGCGTCGAGAAAGACGCCTAAGACCTAGCGGGTAGAGTCGGTGTCGATGACTGCAAAGGGCCTCGGCGGGGGAGCCGGGGCCCTTCGGTGACGAAGGAATGTCGACGACTGAGGAGTACTGGGTCGAAGTCCTGACGCGCGAGACTTGACGCATCCCGAGCTGCGGCCGTCGGTAGAGCGGCTTGGTTCTTCGGCCCAACGGCTATGACGCATGCGACACGATCCATGGCGTGACGCACACCCTGCGTGTGTGGGTGCATGCCATGGAGCTCGCGAGGTCCTCGGCTTCAAGAACTGGCAGCGCGATGCACTGCACTACGCCGCGATGTGGCACGACATCGGCCGCACGCACGACGGCGTCGACTACTACCACGGTGCCAAGAGCGCCGGACGGGTCATGGGGATCGGGTTGCACCTGGATCGGTGCGACGACCGCTGGTTCGTCGAGACGACGCTGTTCGCCGTCACGCACCACAGCGGCTGCGGAGCACGGCAAGCGGAGCTGGCAATCAGGTACTCACTCCGGGCTGCGCGGGTTCGACGAGCAGTGGATGGAGCGTGATGACGCTGGATCTTCCAGCGTGCTCAAGGACGCCGATGCGCTCGACCGGGTCCGTCTGGGGCGCGGGACCTCGATCCCTCGTACCTGCGCTTCGCCGATCGCACGCGCGTATCGAGCGGGCGTGGGAGATGCTGGAGGCGAGCGAGGAGCTGAAGCTCGGCGTGCGATACCGCTTGTCTCACCTCCTGTATGAGCCTACAGTTGGGGCGAACCCTTAACCGCGTGACCCAGAGCAGACTGCCTCGTGCGGCTCCTGTCGGGGAGTGGGAGCACACATGAGGGCACGCAACGCACTCGTGCGCCAACGGATGCGATCCGGCATGTTCTCTACGTCCGGTTCTGACAGCTATCTCGGCGTTCGCATGCCTCATGGCCGGCCTCTCGACAGCGACCGCCCTTGCCGCACCAGCCGCACCCGTGATCAGCGGACCGTCCAGCGTCCAGTTCATCATACACCCGCCCGGCTTCGCGGCGCGCTCAGCTGGGAGCCTGTCGACACGGCCACCGAGTACCGCGTCTACGACGCCGACACGGCGACGTTGATCAGCACGGTGACCACCCCGACGCTACATGGTCTATGGACTGCAGGGCATGACGTATCGGCGCTACGTCGTGGCCGTGGACGCAGTGGGAGACGCCTCGCCGCCCAGCAACACGCTGGATATTCAGCAAACGGTGGCTCCTGTAGCTCCGGCGCCGCCTGCGGGCTTCGACTTGCTGCCCGGCTCGGTCTTCGAGTTGCAGACGTCGGCACCACCCTCTGGTCCGGCCCCCGTCGAGGTCCCGTATGACCCCTTGGAGGTTGCGGGCGACCCGGCTGATCTGAGGCTTATGCACTACACGGCCGAGCGGCTGGGCGGACATCACCACGTCGGTCGACACGGTGAACTCGGTCGTCCTCGGCGAGACCTCGGGCTTCTCCTTATTCGCTGTCATGGAGCCTGTCGCGATCGCGAGTACACGATCACGCCTTCAGCGGGCGCGAACGGTTCCATCACCCCGGAAACCCCGCAGACCGTCGAGCACAGGCTCGACTCGACGACATTCACCATCACCGCCGACGCTGGCTACCACGTCGCCGACGTCCTCGTCGACGGCGCCTCGGTCGGGGCGGTAACGAGCTACAAGTTCACCAGTGTGGTCGCCGATCACACCATCTACGGCCAGCTTCGCGGCTCGACACCCACACCATCACGACGGCGCGGGGTCGAGCGGCACCATCTCGCCCGGCTGCCGGTCGTGGCCCACGGCGACGACCAGACTTCCTCATCGTCCCCGACGCCCACTACCACGTCGTCCCGACGTCTCGTCGACGGCGTGTCGAAGGTGCGATCGACAGCTACATGTTCGCGAACGTGACCGCCGAGGGCCACACGATCCGGCCACCTTCGCGCATCGACACGAACGACATCACCGCGAGTGCCGGCGCGGGCGGCACTATCGCGCCCGCCGGCGGTCGAGCGCGGTTGGCTGGGGCGGCTCGCTCACCTACACCATCACCCCTGACGCCCACTTCCACATCGCCGACGTGCTCGTCGACGGCATCTCGGTCGGCGCCGGTGGCAAGCCACACCTTCACCGACGTGCAGTCGCCCCACACGATCGCGGCCACCTTCGCGATCGACAGCCTACACGCTGACCTACCGCGCGGGCGCCGGCGGCACCGTCAGCGGCACGAGCCCGCAGAACGTGCCCACGGCTCCGACGGCACCGCCGTGACCGCCGTGCCCCGACGCCGGCCACCACTTCGTAACCTGGTCTGACGGCATGCTCACCGCCGCGCGCACCGACACCAACGTGACGCGCCGACATCGACGTGACGGCCACCTTCGCGCCCGACACGCTACCAGGTCGCCTTCGACAGCCAACGGCGGCACGGCCGTCGGCCCGCAGACGATCGCGTTCGGCTCGCTCGTGGCCACCCCGGTCCCCGACCCCACAGGACCGGCCACGCCTTCGCCGGCTGGTTCGCCGACGCGCGCGCTGACCGACCCGTGGGACTTCTCGGCACGATACCCTCGGGCGGCCGACATGACGCTGTCACGCGAAGTGGACCATCGACACCTATCAGCTGACCTACCGCGCAGGCACCGGCGGCACCGTCAGCGCACGAGCCCGCAGACCGTCGCCCACGGCTCGCTGACGGCACCCCCGTGACCGCGCTGCCAGACGCCGGCCACCACTTCGTGGCCTGGTCGCCGACGGCGTGCTCACCGCCGCGCGCACCGACACGAACGTGGCGCGCAGACATACGATGTGACGGCGACCTTCGCCACTCGACACCTACACCATCACCACGAGCGCGGGCGCGGGCGGCACCATCTCGCCGGCCTCGCCGGTCGTGGCCCACGGCGCTGACCAGAGCTTCCTGATCGTCCCCGACGCCCACTTCCACGTCGTCGACGTGTCGTCGACGGCGTGTCGCAAGGCGCGATCGGCTCCTACACGTTTGCCAACGTCACCGCCGCGGGCCACACGATCGCGGCCACCTTCGCGATCGACACCAACGACATCACCGCGAGCGCGGCGCGGGCGGCACCATCGCGCCGGCCGGGGTGAGCGCGGTGGGCTGGGGCGGCTCCTCAGGCCTACACCATCACCCCCGACGCCCAACTTCCACATCGCCGACGTGCTCGTCGACGGCGTCTCGGTCGGGCCGGTGGCAAGCCACACCTTCACCGACGTGCAGTCGCCCCACACGATCGCGGCCACCTTCGCGATCGACACCTACACGCTGACCTACCGCGCGGGTGCCGGCGGCACGCTGTCGCGGCACGAGCCCGCAGACGGTGGCCCACGGCTCCGACGGCACCGCCGTGACGGCGCTGCCCGACGCCGGCCACCACTTCGTATCCTGGTCTGACGGCATGCTCACCGCCGCGCGCACCGACACGAACGTGACCGCCGACATCGACGTGACGGCCACCTTCGCGACCGACACGCACCAGGTCACCTTCGACAGCAACGGCGGCACGGCCGTCGGCCCGCAGACGGTCGCGTTCGGCTCGCTTGTGGCCACGCCCGGTGCCCGACCCCACCAGGACCGGCCACGCCTTCGCCGGCTGGTACGCCGATGCCGGGCCTGACCGACCCGTGGGACTTCTCGGCAGATACCGTCGGCGCGGCCGATCTCACGCTTCACGCGAAGTGGGTCGCCAACGGCTACACGGTCTCGTTCAACAGCAACGGCGGCACGGCCGTCGGCTCGCAGACGATCGCGTTCGGCTCGCTGGTCGCGACCCCCGTGCCCGATCCCACGAGGACCGGCCACGCCTTCGCCGGCTGGTTCGCCGATGCGGCGCTGACCGACCCGTGGCACTTCGCGACCGACACGGTCGGCGCGGCCGATCTGACGCTTCACGCGAAGTGGGTCGCCAACGGCTACACGGTCTCGTTCAACAGCAACGGCGGCACGGCCGTCGCCCCGCAGACGATCGCGTTCGGCTCGCTCGTGGCCACGCCCGTGCCCGATCCCACGAGGACCGGCCACGCCTTCGCCGGCTGGTACGCGGATGCCGGCACTCACCGACCCGTGGGACTTCTCGGCAGATACCGTCGGGCCGCCGATCTGACGCTTCACGCGAAGTGGGTCGCCAACGGCTACACGGTCTCGTTCAACAGCAACGGCGGCACGGCCGTCGGCTCGCAGACGATCGCGTTCGGCTCGCTCGTGGCCACGCCCGTGCCCGATCCCACGAGGACCGGCCACGCCTTCGCCGGCTGGTACGCCGATGCCGGCCTCACCGACCCGTGGGACTTCTCGGCAGATACCGTCGGCGCGGCCGATCTGACGCTTCACGCGAAGTGGACGACCACCTACACGATCACCGCCTCTGCGGGTGCCCACGGGAAGCTCTCGGCCAACGGGAGGATCGTCGTGCGCAGGGGCAGTAGCCTGACGGTCACCATCACTCCCGACCCCGGCTACGCCGTCGCGAGCGTGAAGGTCGACGGTGTCTCGAAGGGCGCTCTGCGGAGCTACACGTTCACCAACGTGACCGCCAACCACTCGATCTCGGCCACCTTCAAGCGGCCCACCAGCACCGCGCTGTCGGCCAGCGCGAAGTCGATCCGCCGAGGTCGCCGCGTGACCTTGTACGCGAGACTCAAGTCGACTACCGGCACCTTCAGCAACACCTACATCCGGTTCGAGGTCAAGTTGCCCGGGTCGAGTCGCTACATCCTGCTGAAGAAGGTCAAGGTGAGCGCATCGGGGAAGGCAACGTACAGCTACAGAGTCCTGAACCGGGGCAAGCGCTTCCACCGCGTGCGGTTCGTCGGGAACTCGACGCTCCTGCCGGCTCCGGTCAAACCCGGACTCGCGCTGCGCGTTCGGTAGCCGAGGCTACTGAGCGTCCACGGCCCCGGTTGTCACCTGACCCTCGCTCAGCCCCGCGCTCGCGAGTGCGTCCGAGTAGGACCGGTCGAGTGCGGCGAATGGGTCGTCGAGCACGTCCTGGTTCAGCTTCGAGAGCTTCGAAGTGTCGACGACTCTGCCCTTGGCCCCGCGCTTGACGACTGCCGTGCGCGCCGCGCGGGTCGCGTCGCCCGTCGTCCTCCCGAGAGCCTGCGTGGCCGCCGACAATGCCTTGTAGACCGATTCGAACGACTGCGCCGTGGGACCCTCCGACGCGATAGTCGATTCAAGGGTGTCGATCTTCATTTGGAGTGTCGACAGTCGCGCGACTTCTGAGGCGACGGACACATTGAGCGGCCCCGGCTTCGTCGGACTCGAAGGGTACGACCAGTATCTCGGTCGGTAGGTGCGGACCACTACCAGCTCTCCGTCGGAGTTCGCGCGTTCCGTTTCGCTGGCGGCGTAGCGTCGGCGCTCAGAGGAGTTGTGGGCTCTCACGGCCGCGACGCGTCGGCTGTAGCGGGCCTTTCGCTCGGCCCATCTTCGGTCCCATTCGCGCGAGGCCGAAGCGCTCGATTTCGCTTTCTTGTTCAGGGCAGCCATCGTCTTGCTGAGTTCGGAGCGCATCGCCTTCAGCTTGGCGATGTGCGCCGAGACGGCCTGGCCCTCGGTGATTGCCGTCGCTTGGTCGGTCTGGGCGGCTTGGGCTGAGACCCGGATTCTGCTCAGCTGCCCACTCCGCCTCTATCTGCTCGGCTTGCTGCTTCACCTGGTGCTGATAGGCCGCAAGCGTCCCGCCAACGACAACTGAAGTCGTCACCAAGACCGCGATGAACAGTCTGTTGCTTCTGAGCATGAACCACACCCCGTTGCCCCGTTTCGTATCGTTGTGCGGTCTAGCCCCATTATCGCCCTTCGAAGCAGCCGTACCAGCAGGAGATGTGGCCACCTCCTGTCTCGGAGAACCTACCCACCCGCAGGGACAAGGGTCCCGCGTGCTACACTCGGGTGACCCCGACTTCGGGGTCGCGCTGTCCCTACTCGGCTGGGACACTCCGCGCCACCGGCGACAGCCCGCGTCCGCGACCGCTCGACGCACAAGATGAAGCTGTTGCCCGATTGAACTCCTCAGCCGCAACCCAGGAATCCCCACGGGATGCCCCTAGCATCTGTGCGATCGCCTCGCATATGACGACTCGGAGTTGGAACCGCGGGTATCTCTAAGATGTGCCGCCTGATCGGTGGCAGTCGCCGCGCTGCTGCGCGACCAGGAATGAGAGGCGCCCTCATGTGGGTATCGACGAAACGTTTCCACTCTCGGGTTCCATCCAGCGAGCCCGCCGTCACCTACGTCGACGACGGTGGCAGCGGACTGCTCAAAGCCTGCGAGGCGCGTTTCAAGCCGCCCACGTACGAAGTCGTCTGCGATGCTCGGCACACCGTCTGGGTCAAGCGAGTCGACCTCGGCCTGTCCATAGGACTCTCGGCATGGCAGCTCCGTGGGCGTTCGACGGCCGAGATCCTCGATAGCGTCGCCGAGAAGCTCGACTGCTCGGTCACTCCCTGCTAGGTCCGCCTCGCGCAGCGCCGAGCAACGCCGCTCGCCCGCACGTGAGCTAGTCTGCGGCCCCGCCGGCAGGCTCCGCTTGCGCTTCTACCACCTCGAGCACCGATGACGCGGCCGCGAGACCCTCGCCGCACACCAGCGAGAGCAGCGAGCGCGCCGTCTCCGGAGCCGCCGCGGTCGGGCAGCGTCTCGAGGATGTGCTGCGCCTTGGCGACGCACGCCGGATCGGCAAGCGCCGAGATCCGTCCTCCGCTGAGCAAGGCGACGCGGTCTCCGGGCAGCAGCAACTGGAGCCGAGAGGGGAGCGCGCCCTTGCCGGCACCCACGGGGGGCGCGTCCGAGAGCACGAGGTCGAAGCGTTCGTCTCGGCCGAGGATCAGCAGTGCGGCTGCCCCGGCCTCGGCGATCTCCAGCGCGCCGGTCGCCGGCGAGAGCACGGTCACGACGCCCGACGCCCACGCGGCAGTCGCCTGAGAGCGCATCGAGCCGCCGAGCATCCCGAGGACCTCACCGGGCGAGCTGCCGTGCGCAGCCGCCGCACGCATCACGCCGTGACCGGCCGCCACCGCCTCGGCGGCGCCGCCCTTGGGTCCCGCCGACACGGCGCCGACCGCGAACAGCAGTCCGCCGTCCGGCACCCCCGCAACCTCCGCGAACGCGACCGACCCGGCTTCGGGCTGCGCGGGCGTCACGGCGGTCGAGACGCGGGCGACCGCTGGCTCACTCCACGACGCGGCGACCGCGTCGGGAACCACCAGGCCGCGAGCGTTCATCTGAAACGCCGCGAGCTCGGCATCGTCACACGCCGGTTTGGGCACCGTGGCGGCGATATCAGCAGGGACCCCGGTGGGCGCCGCATCGCAGCACGATCGCCACGACATCGGCGAACAACTGGAGGTTTCGCCGGTCCTCCTCCTCGAACGGGTGGGGCTCGGGCCACTCGAGGATCAGCACGCCGAGGGTTCCCTCGAGCACCGTCAGGCCGAGAACCGCGTATGCGTGCGCCCCGAAGCCGTTGCGCCACCGGCCGATGCCGTTGGTCTTGCCTTCGCCGTTCTCAACGCCGTGCGGGTTGCCCACGAAGATCGGATCGCCGCCCAGAGCGGTCCGAGTTGCGTCTGTGGACTTGTCGAGCGGAGTGGAGAGGTCGGCCATGAACGAGGAGAGCTGCCCGACGGCGGCGATCGAGTCCAGGCGCGCGCTCGTCAGAGTCGCGGTGCACGACGCTGATACTCGCGCCTGCCAAGCCGAGGCCGGCGACCGCATGCGCGCAGATCGCCTGGGCGAGGGCATCGCGTCGTTCAACCGTGCGGGCGATTTCCACCAGCACAGCGAGGTTGAGCCTGGATCCTCGAGGAGCCGCTTCCATGACGTGTGGATATTCCCGTTCGCTTCGAAGTTGCCGCGGAGTGCTGAAGCGCGAACGGTGCCAAACGGGGCGGCAACGTCTCTGCCCGCACAGGAACAGCACAGTCGGGGGCGGGAACATACAAAATGAAGAGGGGGTGAGAGCCATGAAGAAGGATGCTCTCACGAAGGCGTTGGCCGTCGCTGGTACGGTCCTGCTGTGGTTCCCCATCGTCGCGACGTTCGGGCTGTCGCTTTTCGGGTCGATCAGGTCGGGTGTCTTTCTGTTCGACTGGCTGATTCCGGCCGAGTTGTCCCCGGTGGTGTTCCTCGGCGGTGCGTTCCTGCTGTGGGCTGCGATTCGTGCGCATTCGCGACGCGGTCTTGTCGGCTGGGGCATCGGCGTGGCAGCGGGCCTGCTCCTGGGCGGTCAGTTGCTCGCTCAGACAACCGGACTGGCGTCTGGCGCGATCGAGCCGACCGGCTGGGCGGGCTTCGTCGTCACAGCGGCGATCGGGATCTACGCACTCGCGATCATCGAGCTGGGCGTGAGCGGGGTGCTGCTGGTGCGCGACCTGTTCAGGCGCGCTGGTGACACTCGGACGCCGGTGGCGCCGGTGACGTAGGCGGGACTCGGCCTCGGGCGGTCCCGCGCGTGACGAAGGCCCGCCCCTGCAGGAGGCGGGCCTCGTTGGCGATCCGGCCTTCTCGGCACCCGCTCGGTCGCGCCGAGCGGCTGGCCCTACGGGTTGAGATGCTTCAGGAACTCGAACACCAGGTCGGTGTAGGCCTCGAGCCTGACCATCGGCCTCATCGGGAAGTACGACTCGATGATGGACAGCGTGTCGTTGGGCGTGTGCCAGAACGACCCGTACTCCTCGGTCTGCTCGTAGCCGTCCAGATCCCCGATCTCCCAGTTCGTCGACTCGAACGCGACGATCGGGATTCCCGCCTGGTTGAAGGCCGTGTAGTCCGAGAAGCCGTCGGGCGTGAAGCCCGCGGGGTAGTCGGGGTTCAGGCCCGGCTGGATCTCGATCGGCAGCTTGCGGAGCCGGATCAGGCGCAGCATCTCGTCGCGCGCCCACGTCTTCTCGTTCGCGCCCGCGTGGATGTAGAGCTTGTCGCCCACGATCAGCGAGTCGAAGTTGACCATGGCGATGGCGCGCGCCTTGTCGGCCGGCGCCATGTTGTTCGCGAAGTACGCCGAGCCCTTGAGCCCGACCTCCTCGGCGCCGAACGCGACGAACACGACGTCGTACTCGGGCTTGTACTTGGCGATGCGCTGCGCGACCTCGAGCATGACCGCGACACCCGATGCGTTGTCGTCCGCGCCGGCGCCTGCGCTGACAGCAGTCGTAGTGCGCGCCCACGATCACGAGCGGCGTGGGTGACGACTTCGGCTTCTTGGCGGCCGGCAGGTAGGCCACGACGTTCTGGCTGTTGTAGGTGACGCCCCTGCGCACGTAGGTGAACGGCTGGAAGTACGCGTTGATACCCGCGTCGTCGAACCAGCCCTTGATCTGGTTGGCGGCGGCGAGCTCCACAGGCGTGCCTGCGACGCGCTTGATCAGCGTCTCGGAACCGTCGGGGTTGACCACCCGTGTCAACGCCTCGACGTAGGAGTACGCGGTCGCACCGACCTCGTTTGGCATGAGCGGCCTGGCGGCAAACGCCGCCGGGACCACAAGCGTCATCGCGAGAACCAGCGCGATCGCAACTGCGAATGACTTCCGGAACCTATGCATGGCAACGCCCCCTCACATCAGTGCCCACAGTTCGCGGCATGCTCGCGGTGACCGCTCTCGGCTGGCCACGAGGCCGCTTTGAGAACGTACCCGCATGTGAGGGGGCGCTATCGCTTCCTGGCGGCGTGACCGCCGCCCGGCCAGTGCGAGTGCGCCTACGCGCAGAACACGCGGACGTTGTCACCATCGCCCGAGACGACGTTGACCTCCATCTCGCGCAGGCTCTCGATGATGTCCTCGATGTCCTCGGGCTTGAGGTTGTTGAAATCGATCGACATGCCCTTGAGCTCCATCGACTCGTTGATCTGGTCCATCGCCTGTGGCGGGATCAGCGAGGTGAGCTTGAGTCCGGCGCGCAGCAGCGCGAGCGGAACCTTCACGTCGACGGTGTCCTTGCCCCCGTAGACCTTCACGTACATGAACTTCGGGACCGTGCCTTCGGGTGCCGGGCCGGTGGGCCAGTCGGCGGAGGGCGAGGGTGTCGGTGCTGCGGTCGCCTCGGAAGTCGACTCGAGCGAGTCGAGCAGCAGGTCGGCCTCGGCCGCGGTGATCTTGCCTTCGGCGAGCATGTCCAGGATGCGCTTGCGGTCTTCGCTCATGGTGGATCGTTCCTTTCAGTAGATGTCTACGTCGACAACGGTCGAGTCGCTGCCGTCGATGTGCGCCTGCGTACCGCGCACGAGCGCAAGCAGCTGCATCGTCGAGAGCACGAGCAGCGGTGTAGTGGTGGTACTCGGCGCCGGCGATCAGCAGTGCGAGGTCGACGAGCACCGTCACGAGCAGCACGAAGCCCACGATGATGAAGAGCAGCGGCCACAGGATCACGAACGGGAACCAGATTCGGAAGCCACGCTTCTCGGGCTCGCGCACGCGCACGTCGATCACGAGTGGAGGCAGTATCGCGTTCATCGCCGCAGCCTCTCCGCAGCCTCGGCGGGGGTGATCTCGCCGCGCTCGAGCATGTCGAGCACCTCCTCCGAGGGGCCGGCTACCGGCTCGGTATCGATCTGCACGAGCTGGAGTTGGGCGGCGATACGGTTGAGCCGGTTCTTGATGGTGGGGTAGCTCACGCCGAACGCCTTCTCCATGTGCTTGATCGAGCCGTGGCACCGGACGAACTCGCCCACGAACACCTGGTCCTCGTAGCGAAGCCCGGCCATCACCGGCGGTTCGAACTCGCCCTCGATGCCGATGCCGCTGTCCTTGAGGCGCACGTTCGTGACGACGAACTCCTTGTCGCCGGTCAGGTCGGTCAGTTCGTGCCATTCACGGGTCATAGCATCACGCCCTCTCACGATTCCTGACCATAGTGTACCCAGAGATTGAGAAAGTCAAGCACATGACTTAAGAAAATCAATACGCCGAGAGAACTAGAGCGGGTAGTCGGCAAGATCGGGCTGGTCGGCGTCGAGCGGCTCCAAAAGCCGACGGGCCGCCCCGAGGGACGGCCCGCGCCTGGCTGGTAGCCATCTGCATCGTACCGCGTCACTCGCGGTAGACGCAGAGGGTCGGGTGCGAACTAGCGTGCCAATGGCGCCTGCGGCACGGGCTAGCGCAGCTTCACGCTGACCGAGCTGGACGTCGCGCCCAGGTACTCGGGAATGGCCGGCACGTAGGCGCGGAAGCGGTAGGTGCCTCTGGGCATGCTGCGCTTGAAGGTGTACGAGCGACGCCATGCGCCCGCGCTGCCCGACGGGCCGACCGTGACCGTGGCAAGCTTGCTCCATGCCGAGCCGGGCTTCTGCACGTAGACCACGGCAGGGCCGCCCACAGCGCTCGCGGGCGCGACGACTCCGCTCAGCGAAATGGTCGTGCCACGGTAGGCCGTGGTGCGGTTCGTCTTCGTGGTGACGTAGACCTGAGGCCGGGCGAGCGACATGTCGTCGAGGATCACCGACGTGCCTGCGACCGGGCCGGCGCTCGTCTCCACCGAGCCGCCGGCAAGCCGGACGGTGACGCGCGCGGCGACGGCGGTGGGCGGCGCGGTCATGACGACCGACATCAGCTTGAATGCGGTGGGATTGACGCCGGATGCGTTCCCGGTCGTGCGTGACACGGCGACCTCGTCGCCGTAGCTGTCGAGGTAGGCCAGGGCGAGTTCGACTCCCCGCGGGTCGTACGCGCTCATCGCCCAGGCGTTCAGGCGGTACTTCGCGCCGGGCACGATCGCGGCCGTCTGCGACAGCTCGGCGACCGACGAGGGATCCGCGCTCGGGTTTCTGAGCTGCAAGGAGTTGCGAGCAGAACGGTAGACCGCCTTGCGGTGCAGCGTGAGCGACGGGCCCCACTTCGTCGGCGTTCGTCTCCCACCACATGGGTTGCTCGGGAGCGCCGCTCCACGAACGGGCCCAGGTGTTGAACGACGGGTTCTTGAGGATGTTGCTGCTCGTGGAGCCGTTCGTGATGCGGTCGTATCGGACCGGGACGTAGCCGTAGCCCAGGTCCTCGGCGATGGAATGGATCCGGACCCCCGCGATCTTGCCGTACGCCGACTCGTAAGCGATGTAGGTGGTGTGCGCGTCGTCGAGCCAGCCGTAGAACAGCCTGATGTGGTAGCCCTTCTTGAGCAGCGCGTCGCCCGGTCGTAGGTCGGCGAGGGAGATGCGGTGCGTGACCTGATAGAACGTGCGCGTGTTGTAGGAGGAGCCGGTCGCCCAGCACATAGAGACGTAGCCGGAACAGTCGGTGCGGTAGCCGGCGTAGTACTTGGACTGGCTGTAGCCCACGGGACGGTCGATACGCCGCTGCGCGCGGTCGAGTACCGTGGCCCGCGTGATGGCGAACGCCTGGGTGGCGCCGAGGAGCACGAAGGCGACGGCGAGCGGAATCAGGAACGCGACAGGCGTTCGGCGGCGGGGCAAGCTCGCGTCGTGTGCGGCACTCATCTGGGTTATAACCTCCGCAAGGGGTATCGGCCCCACGCCGAGGGTACATGAGCCGCTCGTCCAGCTGAGCGCCTCGTGGTGGTGACATCGGTCACACGCTTGGAGGGGCCGGCGCTACGCCGTGAGCCATTCCGCGCGGGCCACGAAGGCCCTGAGGTCCGCAAGGGGCGGGTAGATGGCGCGCAACGCCGCGATGTCGGCCTCGTAGCCGTGATCGTCGAACCAAGCGGCCATCTTGCGTGCCTCGTCGCCGCCACCCGGTCGGTCCTCGTGCTCGGGCGCGTAGGTCACCGGCCGGCCCAGCCGCTCGGCGAAGATCGCCGCCGCTTCGACCATCGTGACCTCGTCGCCGGCCAGCTCGACGGTGCGCCCGATCCACTCATCGGGCGAGCCGAAGACGTGCGCCGCGAGGCCGCCGATGTCGTCTACCGCGATGATCTGCAGGCGGGTCGTCGGTTTCACGCCCTGGACAAGATGGCCCGCACGGATGCCATCGGCCTGCCAGCGGAAGTTGTCCATGAAGAAGACCGGTCGAAGGATCGTCGCGGGGATGCCGAGCGCTTCGATGCGCAACTCGATCTCACGCTTGCTCGCGAAGTGAGCGAGTTCGGGTGCGCGATCTGCCCCGCCGACGCTCGTATAGACGAGGTGTTTCACGCCGGCGCCTGCTGCCGCCTCGGCGACGTTGAAGCCGGCCCGCTTCTCGGCCTCTACACCGCCAGGGCCGCGCCACGTCTGTACCGAGAACACGCCGTGAGCTCCCTCGAACGCGTCGTGTAGCGAGCCCGGATCGAGCATGTCGCCGATGACGATCTCGGCGCCTGCCGCAGCGAGATCTCGAGCTGCCGGCTTGTCGGGGTCGCGCACGAGGATGCGGATGGGCCACCCGGCCGCGAGCAGGTGGCGTGCTGCTGCGCCTCCCTGTTGGCCGGTGGCACCGGTCACGACTATCGGCTGGCTGCTGTTCATCGAGGGCCCCCGGTCGGAGTTGGTGCGTTCAGTAGGAGCATTCCCGAACTGGCGCGCGGCCTGTGACTTGCGCGCGAGAAGCTGCGAAGGGGGAAGACTCACTATGTGGGCGTCATGCTCGGGGCAAGCAACCCAGCCGAAGTCTGGCGGCGCCCTCGAACTGAGGAGGAATCATGGCCGAGACAACGCAGCATCCGCTTGGGGTGACGGATCGGCGACGGCGCGGGGACAAGGAAGCGACCAGCTGGATCATCGGCGCGTTTCTGATCGCGCTGGGTGTCGTGTTCCTCCTCGAGAACGCGGGCTATCTGACCCTGACCGGGAACTGGTGGGCGCTGTTCATCTACCTTGCGTCTGTCGCCAGCTTCGTGAA
Source organism: uncultured Actinomycetes bacterium (assembly GCA_963726325.1). GTDB lineage: Bacteria > Actinomycetota > Coriobacteriia > Anaerosomatales > PHET01 > CAVPCY01. The sequence goes on from CAVSCA010000007.1 coordinate 166,613, forward strand.
CGCATGGCGCTCATACCGATTGCACGGGGGATTCGGCTCTGCCGCGAGCGGATCGCTCATCTGGGGCCTGGTTCTTGCGGTGATCGCCAGCATCTTCCTGTTCGATCTGCAGTGGGACCAGTGGTGGCCGGCCATCTTGATCGCCGTTGGCATAGGCATCGTGGCCGGATACGTCTTGCGGCTGCGCGGCGGGGATCCCGAGGACCGCAGCGAGGAGTAGGGCCGAGCGCGCAACCGGGCGCGGCAAGCACGTGTCCGGGAGTTGACGCACCGCCGCCTTGAGCGGCGGGCGTCGGTCACAACTTGGCGACGACGGCGGCGAGCAGCACCAGCAGCACGACGATGATCACCGCGACGTTGAAGCTCATGTCGCGGGCGTAGCGTTGTATCTGCCCGCGGGTCCGCACCACGGTCGCAGCATCCAAGCGCCGCGAGAACACGTCCTCATGCTCTTGGGTCGCCGCCTCGACCAACACGTGCGTCACGTACATCAGCGAGCCGGTGACGGTCTCGAGCGTCCCGGCGCCAGTCGCGCGCATATCGGGTACGGCGTCGCTCGCCCATCCCGTCAGCAGCTCGATGGTACTTGCGCCTCCCGACCTGCGCTCGGCGTAGGTGAGCGGGCGTGCCGCGGCTGCTGCATCGAGCAGCATGCGAGGGAAGTCCTCTTCGCGCACGATGCCACCCGCGGCGACAGCCAGGTCGTCGCTCACGTCGTTGCCCCCCATATGGCGCTCGCACAGGCCGATCGCGACCGCTGCGATCGTCGCGTCCGAGCGCTTGCAGGCCTCGTCGCAGGATGTCGGAGAAGTCCCCGCGCATCTGGTTGATCTCGTTCAGGCGGGCGAAGTCCCGCAGTACCTCTTCTCGATGAACGTACACTCGATCAGCGAGCGGCCGTGCAAGCTCGCCCACCGCCGCCAGCACCGCCCTTCGGCGGCTCGAGTCCCGGCGACGCGCACCACGAAGTGCGACATCCGCCTCGTGGATGGCCGAGCGGACACTCGTCTGCCTCGCTCGCTCAAGTTGGAGGAGGGCTTGGCGCAGGAAGCGCGCGTTGCGCACCTCGGGCGTACCCCAGGCAGGCTCCGCCACGAGCCGGCGCCACGGCGCTGCGAATAGCCGGATGGTCTCCAACGTGGCTGCGATACCCGTCCTCGACCAGTGCGAGAGTGCCGCGAGGTAGCGCTCGTACCACCGCCGAACGGCCTCGCATCCCCGCATGAAGGCCGTCCTCGACCAGTGCGAGAGTGCCGCGAGGTAGCGCTCGTACCACCGCTGAACGGCCTCGCATCCCCGCATGAAAGTGCGTGCGCCCGCCACGTACCAGTAGTTGACGCCGAACCAGGCCGGCGCATGCAGGTGGAACAGCCCGAAGCGCACGCCCACCACGAAGATGACGGCGCCGATGGCGAACGCGGTGACGGCCGAGAGCAGATCGGCGGGGCTCAAGAACATCGACTCGAGGAACTCGGTGAGCAGCTCCGAGGAGAGGCCCCAGGTCTGCAGGCCGGGTGCGAACACGCCTTCGAGCAGCAGCGCGGGCCACAGGCCCAGCACGAGGATCGGCACGCTGAGCAGCGCCATGCCTGCGAGCATCCTCGGCGGTGCGTCGACCACCTCGGGCCCGTACTCTCGTTTGGCCGTTCCGAGGAAGACGAAGCCGATGAGCTTGATGAACGAGCACGCCGTTCCGCCGCAAGTCACGATGTAGACCTTCTCGGCGAACGCGAGCGATGCGAGGTGCTGGTACTCGAACGCCTCGACGAGTGCATGATGGATGAGGCACTTGCTGACGAAGCCGTTGAACAGCGGCACGCCCGTGATGCCCGCTGCGGCGACGAGCGTGAACAGGAACGTCAGCGGCATGCGCTTCCACAGGCCGCCGAGCTTGTACATGTCGAGTTCGCCGGTGCGAAACGCCACCGCCCCCACGCCAAGGAAGAGCGCACCTTTGAACAGCGCGTGGTTGACCACGTGGTAGAGCCCGCCGGCCACACCCATCGCGCCGTGCGTGCCCAGGTACGCCGCCGCGCCGATGCCGGCGAGTATGAATCCCATCTGGCTGATGCTGTGGTAGGCGAGCATGCGCTTGGCGTTGCTCTGGCCCAGCGCCATGACCACACCCACGGCCATCGTCGCTATCCCGATCCACAGGATGACGAGACCGAACTCGGCAGTGGCGTGCCAGAGCTCCTCCTCGACCGCACCGATCGGCGGGCGGAAGAGCGCGCAGGCGGTCCGGAAGATCCCGTAGGCGCCGGCCTTGATCATCACGCCCGAGAGCAGCGCGCTTGCCGGCGACGGCGCGACCGGGTGGGCATCGGGAAGCCACACGTGCACGGGCAGCATTCCCGCCTTGACGCCAAAGCCCAGCAGCAGCAGGCCGAACGTCACCCACTTGAGCGTCTCGCTTGCCCGCTCGAGCGGCAGCGGCAGCAGCGCGCCGTGTCCGCCGATCTCGTAGGTGAGCAGGATGCCGGCAACCAGCGCCAGTCCGCCGAGCGCGGTCATCCAGAAGTACTTGATCGCCGCCTGCTTGGCCTGGTCGGTCTCGGTGTGGATGACGAAGAGGAATGCGGTCATGCCCGAGCATCTCGAAGAACAGGTAGAGCGTGACCAGGTCGCCCGCCATCACGACGCCGAGCATGGCGCCCAGCACTACCAGGCTCGTCGTCTGGAAGCGGTCCCGCTTGCCCTCGTGCACCATGTAGTCGAGCGAGTAGAGGGTCGCGGCGAACCACACGAACGCCGAGAAGATCGCGAAGAGCATCGAGAACGAGTCGACCGCGAACACGATGTCGCCCAGCAGCATCGGCACCCGGATGCCGATCACGCGGTACTGGGCGATGAGCGGCACGAGCGCCACGGCGCCGAGCAGCGTCGTGGCCGTGACGAATGCGACGAAGCCGTTGCGCACGCTCTCACGCACGCGCCCGAGCGGGTAGACCAGCAGCGCGCACGCGAGCGGCCACGCGACCAGCAGCGCTGGCAGCGGGCTGGCGACCGCCTGTACCGCCTGCTCCGTGAGCTCCACCTCCTAGCGGAAGATCATCTCGGCCGCCTTCTGCGCGAGCGAGAGCGGTAGGCCGGGCACCGATGCCGCCACGCCGAGCACGATCGTCAGCGACGCGGCGATCGCGGTGGGAATCAGCATCGAGCGCGGACCCTCTCGGCGCTCCGCGGGCGGGTCGGCGTCGTCGACGGCGGGCTCGGGGGTGCCTGCAGGGTGTGTCGCCTCGGCGGGCGGCGTCAGGTGACTTGAAGTAGGCGACGTAGACGATGGGCAGCAGGTAGACGGCGGCGATGCAGTGCTCCGCCAAGCAGCACGATGAGGTAGTAGGGCTGGTCGACCTCGAGCATGCCAAGGCCCAGATACCACTTGCTCACGAAGCCTGAGAGCGGCGGGGTGCCGATCATGCCCAGCGCTGCCAGGGCGAACGACGCCATCGTGAGCGGCATGCGCCGGGCGACTCCGGCCATCTCGCTGACGTTGTGGATGCCGGCGCGCTTGATCAGCAGCCCCGCGCAGAAGAACAGCGTGCCCTTCATGAACGCGTGGTTCGCGATATGCACGAGGCCGCCCACGGCCGCGTCTTGGCCCAGCAGCGCGAGCCCAAGAGTCACGTAGGCCATCTGGCTGATGGTCGAGTACGCCAGGCGCCGCTTCAGGTTGTCTTGGTTGACCGCGAGTACGCCGGCGAAGATCACGGTGAAAGCCGCGATACCCGCGAGTACCCTGGCCGCCCCGAGCTCGGTCAGCAGATCGACACCGAAGACGAAGTACAGCGCGCGCCCGATCCCGAACGCGCCCGCCGCGACCATCACGCCCGAAAGCACCGCCGAGAACGGGGCGGGTGCGGCCGGGTGAGCGTCCGGCACCCAGCCGTGCAGCGGGAAGAGCGCTGCCTTGACGCCGAAGCCGGCCACGAAGCACCAGAAGATCACCAGAAGCCCCGTGCGGCCGACGTCTGCGCTCAGTATCCCGCCGGCCTCGAAAGCGAGCCGACCGGAGACGAAGTAGGTGCCAACCACGGCGAGCAGCACCAGGCTGCCGCCGATCAGGATGTAGACGATGTACTTGAGCGCGGCAGCGCGCGCCTGAGGCGTCTCTTCGTGGATCACGAGCGGATAGGTCATCACCGAGAACAGCTCGTAGAAGACGATGAAGGTGAGCAGGTTGCCCGCGTACGCGACGCCGAGCGTCCACGAAAGACAGATCATGAAGAACAGCCAGTAGCGGCCCAGCTTCCGTTCGCGGGGCATGTAGCCCGCCGAGTAGACGAGCGCGAGCAGCCAAAGCGTCGTCGCGGTCACGGCGAACAGGGTGCCCATCGCGTCGACTTTGAGCTGCAGCCATGCGGTCGGCGTGAGCCTGAACAGGTACGCCTCGTACTCGGTGCCTCGCAGCACCCCGGGGACGAGTGAGATCGTCAGCAGTGTGGAGAGCCCGACCATCACGGCAAGCACCCAGATGCGCAGCTTCTCGGCGATGCGGACGGCCGGCAGGCCGAGCAGCGAGCCGAGCAGGGGCAGCAGGATCGCGACCGCCGGGACCACTGAGGTGACTGACGAGGTCTGCACCGGACTCCCCCTACATTCCGAAGACGAATCGTACGGCGGCCTGCGCGAGCGAGAGGGGCATGCCGGGCACCTCGGAGGTCGTGCCGAGCAAGACCACGTAGACCGCGCAGATGATGATGGGCACGAGCAGAATCATCGGAGCATGGCCCACTGTGAGCATGTCGCCCTCGGGAGGCTTGAAGTACGCGTCGTAGACGATCGGGAGCCAGTAGGTGGCGTTGAGCAGCGACGAGATCACCATCACGATCACGTACCACCATGCGTCGGCCTGCAGAGCGCCGAGCGACAGGTACCACTTCGTGATGAACCCGGCGAACAGCGGCACCGCGATGAAACTCAACGCGGCCACGGTGAACGCGGCCATCGTGTAGGGCATCTGGTGTCCGATGCCCTGCAGCTCGCTGACCTTGGTCTTGCCGGTCTTGCGCTGTATGGCGCCGGCGACGAAGAACATGGTGATCTTGGGAAACGCCTGGTTGGCCACGTGCACGACCGCCGCCGTCGCCGCGTAGGGCGTGAGCAGCGCTGCGCCGAGCACGATGTAGGACAGCTGGCTGATCGTGGAGTACGCGAGCCGCCGCTTGAGGTTGTCTTGCATGAGCGCCATCAGCGATCCGCCGATGATGGTGAAAGCTCGCGATCCACGCGAGCGGCGTGGTGAAGCCCAGTCTCCTCAGCAGGTCGACGCCGAAGATGCAGTAGATCACGCGCAGGATTCCGAACGCGCCCGCCTTGACCACCGCGACCGCGTGCAGGAGTGCACTCACCGGCGTGGGCGCGACCATCGCGCTCGGCAGCCAGCCGTGCAGCGGCATGATCGCAGCCTTGACGCCGAAGCCGCCCATGAACAGTCCGAAGATCAGCAGCAAGACCCCGGTGCCGGCGTCTCGTCCGAAGATGCCGGTCGAGGCGAACGACAGGGTCCCGGCGACGCTGAACGTGATGGCCGAGGCGACGAGTACGCAAGCGCCGCCGGTCAGCGTGTAGACGAGGTACTTGCGCCCCGCTCGCAACGCCTCGGGAGTCTCTTCGTGGATCACGAGAGGATACGTGCACACGGTGAGCATCTCGTAGAACAAGAAGAGCGTGAGCATGTTCTCGGCAAACGCGATTCCGACCGTGGTTGAGACGCACAGTGCGAAGAAGCTGAAGAAGCGCCGCTTCGCATGCTCCGGGCGCATGTAGCCGATCGCGTAGATGGTCGTGAGGATCCACAGCGTCGAGGACACGAGCGAGAAGAACATCCCCAAGGCGTCTGCTCGGAATCCCAACCCGATTCCTTGAGTGAACTCGACTACGTTCCACACGTAGACGACCCCGCGAAGCGAGCCTGGGAGCATCGAGAGCACGACCGCGAACTTGAGCGCGGCCGAAGACAGGCTCCAGAACCCTCGCCAGAACGCCGTGCGACCGAATGCGATGACGAGCCCCGCGCACACAAGCGAGATCACCGGCGCGACCAGCGGGCGGATGTCGACGACTTCCATCTCAGCCTCCCAGGGGGGCGAGCATGCGCAGTGTCGCCGGTTCGATGAAGCTCAGTGGGATTCGGCCGAGGACGCCCATGACCAGGCACAGCGCGGCCAGTATCAGGATGGGCGCGAGCATGGAGAGCGGCGGGTCCTTCGCGTTGACCACGGCATCGTTGACCGGTGCCTGGAAGTAGAGCGCCGTGAGCATCCGCACGTAGTAGATGAAGATGAACAGCGCGCCGAAGACGAGCACGAAACCGAAGAACGCCTGGTTCGCCTGGAATGCGCCCAGCGCGATGTACCACTTGCACAGGAAACCTGCGGTCGGGGGGATTCCGACGATGGAGAGGGCCCCGATGGTCATGGCTGCGCTCGTGATCGGCATCGTTCGCCCGGCGCCCCGCAGTTCGCTCAGCGTGCGCAGGCCCGTCCCGTAGATGAGCGCACCGGCCGCGAGGAAGAGCGTCGCTTTGATGAGCGCGTGGTTGAAGATGTGGACGATGCCGCCCATCACGCCAAGCTGCGAGGCGAGCCCGAGGCCCATGACGATGTAGCCCACGTTCGAGATGGTGGAGTACGCGAGCATGAGCTTGATGTCGTCCTGGAAGATGGCGAAGAACGCGCCCATGAGGATCGAGATCGCGCCGAGCCACACGAGCACCTCGTTGAGCAGCGACAGGTCGAAGGCGCCCGACGCGTAGTAGATCTGGTAGACGCGCAGCAGTCCGACGATGCCGATCTTGACGACGAGTCCCGACAGGATGGCGCTGATCGGTGAGGGCGCGATGGCGTGGGCGTCAGGCAGCCATATGTGCACGGGGAAGAGCGCCGCTTTCACCATGAACCCGGTCGCGAACGCTCCTAAGGCGAGCGCCGCCGGAGCCGGTGAGGGCAACCGAACCGAGTCGCTGGGCGATGTCGGCCATGTTCAGGCTGCCGGTGATGGCGAGCACGATGCCGATGGCGGTGAGTATGAGCAGTGATGAGATGGCGCCCATGAGCAGGTACTTGAACGAGGCCATCGCTGCGGTGGGCTCGCCGCTGATGGCCACGAGCGCGTAGCCCGACAGCGAGAGGATCTCGGTGAAGACGTAGAGGTTGAACAGGTCTCCAGTGACGCAGAAGCCGATCATCCCGCCCACGTTGAGCAGCAGCAGCGCGTAGTAGTAGGGGACGCGCTCTTTGGGCAAGTGCGCGCAGCCACTCGGTGTAGCGAAACGAGTAGAGCACCGCGAGCCAGCGCGATCAGGCAGATGGCCGCGGTCACGACACTGAACTCGTCGAAGCGCAGCTCGATGCCGTACGGCGGCTTCCAGCCGCTGGCGTAGTACGAGAACGGGCCTTCCGCGCTCACGCGGACGGCCAGCATGTACGCCGCGAACGAGGCGACCGTCATGATCGCGAGCGCCCACCACTTCGCCACGTGGCGCGAGGCCAGCGATACCGCGGGCGTCAGCACCCCGCCGAGCAGCGGAGTGAAGACGACGACGATGATCCAGTGCGGCCAGGCGGCCACTACTCCGCCTCCCTCAACTCATCGGCCTCGATGGTCCCTCGCTGCTGGTAGATGCGGATGACGAGACTCAGTGCCAGGGCGGTCGTCGAAACCGCCACAACGATGCCGGTGAGGATGAGTGCTTGGGGCAGTGGGCTGGTGAACGGAGGACGGGCGCCGGCCCCCATGATCGGAGCGGTGCCGCCTTCGACGACTCCCTGGGCGATCACGAACGAGAAGATCGCGGTCTCCATGATGTTCAGGCCCAGGAACTTCTTGATCAGGTTGTTCTTGGCGATGATCACGTACAGCCCGATGAAGAACAGGACGAACGGAGCGACGTAGTCGAGGTTGGTCCAGATCGCCGCCAACATCACTGGGCCTCCATCTCTACGAAGAGCGCGGCGAAGATCGCCGCGCCGCCCAGACCGATGCCGATCTCGATCACCAGAAGCATCAGCGCCCGAACGGCGTGCAGCGGCTCAGCCATCGGGAAGCCCAGGTAGTAGCCGGTAGTGACCAGGCCGAGCACGCCCATCGCCGAGAAGGCCAGAGGCGCTGCCGCGCGCAGCCATGGACCGAGGCGATCGGGTATCGCTGCGGCCATCCGGCCCGGCTCGAGCGCGGTCGCCAGCACGATGAACAGCCCGCCGAGAATCGCCCCACCCTGGAAGCCGCCGCCCGGTGTCAGGTGCCCGTTCAGAATCACGTAGATGGTGAACAGGGCGGTGAACGGCGCGAGCAATCGGACCGCGAAGCTCACTACCGGGCTGACCGGCACCGGGGCGTGCGAGGGAACGCGCGCTCGGCTCATCGACGCCGGCAGCAGCACGGCGAAGGCCGCTGCGAATCCCGTGAAGATGACGGTCACCTCACCGTTGGTGTCCAAGCCTCGGTAGTTGAGGATGACCCCGGTGACGATGTTCTCGGCCCCGGTCTGCTCGGCGCCGTGCTTCAGGTAGAACGCCGAGGCGCCTGTCTGCACGGGCGTGCTCAGGTCCCCGTGCGGCGGCAGCGAGGCGGCCACGATCAGGAAGGGCGCGGCTGCGATGATGAGCAGCGCTGCGACGAGCGCCTTCTTCACTTCTCTCGCCTCACCGTCTTGCTGATGGCGACCAGGAACAGCACGGTTGTGATCCCGGCTCCGACGGCAGCCTCGGTCATGGCCACGTCAGGCGCGCCTCGGTGTAGCCAGAGCAGGCACAGCACGAGGCTGTACGCCGAGAAGATGATCGTGGCGGCGAGCAGGTCCTTCGTGCGCGCGACCGCGAGCGCGATGGTGATCAGCATCAGAAGCAGGACCACGTCGAAGGCGGTGCTCACGACTCCTCACGCTCCTCTCGGCTGAGCCACGGCTCGAGTCCCGTCCGATACGCCGCGCGGGCGAGTGCGTGACCGCTCGTGGGACTCGCAATCAGGATGATGAGCACGAGCACGAGGATCTTGAGCGAGCCGGGATCGTCGCGCCGGAGACGAGCGCCAGCGCGAGGAGGACCGAGCCCGCTCCGACGGTGTCGCACTTGGTGGCCGCATGCGTGCGGGTGAAGAAGTCGGGCAGCCGTAGCATGCCGAAGGTGCCGATGAAGAAGAACAGCGCGCCGACGCAGCACAGCACGATCACGAGTGCGGTCCGGACGGGTTCGAGCGGCCGTCATGACCAGTCACCCCGCAGCCGCTCGGTCTCGATGTAGCGGCTGGCCACGATCGTGAGCACGAAGTTGAGCAGCCCGTAGACGATCGCGACGTCGAGGAACATCCCTCGGCCGAAGACCGTGGCCAGAAGCGCGAGTACGACGAGCGTCTTCGTGACGACGATGTTGATGGCCAGGACCCGGTCGACGACGGTGGGCCCCGCGTATGCGCGGTACAGGCAGGCGAATGCGTTGACCAGCAGGAAGATGGCGATGCCCCAGAAGAAGGCGTCCACGTCGGATCACTCCTCGAAGACGCGTGCGATCCTGCGTTCCAGGTCTCCGCTCGCGATGTCGTCGGCGAACCGCTCGGCTATGCAGTGGATGTAGAAGATGTCGCCCTCCACGTCGACCGTGAGCGTTCCGGGGGTCAGCGTGATCGAGTTGGCGAACGCCACCCGCGAGACCTCACGTGTGAACGAGGTCCGGTGAGCGATCAAGACCGGCGCGATGGGCATGCGCGGATCGAGCACGACTTCGGCCACGCCGACCGCCGCGAGCACGATGTCCCATAGCAGTCGAAGGAAGTAGAACGCGAACCTGCCGCCCTGTCTCCAGGTGAGCACTGGCGCATCCTCGGCCCAGAGGTACCGCGCCGCGAGGATTCCCAGCAGCGCCGAGAAGGCGACACCGAGCGCGACGTCGAGCGGTTTGAGCGAGCCGGTGATCGCCAACCAGAAGATGAGCAGTGGTGTGGCCGCCTTGAGCGCCCTCATGACGGCGCGTCTCCCAGGACTCGGGCAGCTGCTTCGGCTCGCCTCGTCTGCCTGGGTCGCCGCCGCGGGGCGTCCGAGCACCGAGCCGCTCGCGCGCAACGCTCAGCACCTCGTCCGAGTCGGTGGCGTCGTCCGGGTAGGAGGCGGCCGCGAGCTCGGCCGTGCAGTGAACGACCGGTTCGAGCGCGTCGCCCTCGAACTCCGCCTCGCGAATGGCTGCGACCAGCCGCTCGGCAACCGGCCGTGCCTCCTCGGCGGTCGTGGACGGCATCATCACCGAGAAGAGCTCGGACTCGAGGCGCCCGACGAGGTCGGTGTCTCGCACCGTGAGATGAAGCACCTCGGCGAACCGCTCCAGGAGCAAGTCGCCCTTGACCCGCCCGTAGACGTGCTGGAAGTCCGCGAAACCTGCTGGGGCGCACGAGCGCGAGCGTGAGGCTCTCGCCGTAGCGCGCACAGCGGCCTACCTCTTCGGCGAGCCGCGCCGAGAAGTAGTCTGCTCCGTAGGCGCCGGTGACGTCGTCCCGGGTCGTGTCGTGCTCCAACCGCTGACGCTGCTGTTGGTACCGCCGCGCCTGCACTCCCACCACGAGCCCGGACACGGCGAACGCAAGGGCGCCGACGACCAGCGCCTGTACCGTAGGGGCATCGTTGCCTGCCCCGTAGGCGAGGAGCACGATGAGCGCCCCGCAGACCGCGACGCTCACGATGGCGCCGGGCGCGTGATAGGCAAGCGACGCCAAGACGATCGGGACGAGGTAGAGCGGCCAGAACGTCGTGAGGTCGCCGGTCACGATGATGAGAACGGTGACGAACGCGCCCGCGATGATGACCGAGAGCAGCCAAGCCAGGTGCAGGCCCACCGGCTGGCGCTCGCCCACAGGCATGCTGGTGCACCCCCGCCCAGCACCGCGGATGGCCTACCTGGTTCTGCAGCGCCAGGATCCTTCCCGGCTCTCGGGCAACCTAGCAGGCAGAGTCATCCATTTCCACTACATGTATGTCCGTTCCGGGAGCGGGTCAATCGACCAGCGCGATCACCCAGGATGAAGCGACGTTCCGGCAACGCGAGCTGCTGCTGGAACCCTATTCGCTAGGACGCAACCCAAGTCGGATCGTCGAGTGAGCGGAGACCCGTCCAGGTGAGTGCGGCGTCATCTCAGAGCGTCCTTCAGAAGCCTCGCTTCATCGACCTGCACCAGGACATGCTGTCCGGGGTGGCGCAGCTCGAGGGCGGCTTCCCGGACTACGGTTCGAACTACCTCACCGGGTCGTCGCATGCCGCCGCCGTCTGGTCGTCGCTGTACCCGGATACGCCGCATAGCAGCCTCGTCAGTCAGCTCGAGGCCCACGGTGAGCTGCTCGAATCGCATAGTTCGTCGCTGCGTCTCGTCACGACCGTCGCCGACCTCGATGCCGAGGACCCGCGAATCGGCGTGCTGCCGCACTCCGAGGGCTTCCACCTGCCGGCTATCGAGCCTGACACGCTGCGTCTTCTGTGGTCCGAGCACTCTCTGCGCAGTCTCGCGCTCACGTGGAACCACGAGACCGACTACGGGTTCAGCTGCTACAACGACACGACCGCCCCGCTCAAGCCGGCGGGCCGCAGACTGGTGGAAGCGCTCGGCGACAGCCCGCTCTTCCTCGACCTGGCCCATCTCAACGATGGCGGCTTCTATCAAGCACTCGACCTGTACGCGCCTCCCGTACTCGTGACCCACTCGTTCAGCCGATCGATCACCGCCCACCCCCGGGGGTTGGCCGACGATCAGCTGCGGCTGCTGGGCGAGCACGGTGGTCTCGTCGGTCTGGCGTTCGACCGGGACTTCCTCGGCCAAGGGACCGTCGACGAGGCCCTTCGGCATATCGACAGGATCGCCTCGCTGGCAGGCGAGGGAGCAGTCTCGATCGGCAGCGACTGGGGAGTGGCACCGATGGGCGAACTCGGCGGCCCGGAGTCTCTTGTCGGGCTCGTGGAGGCGGTCGGCAGCATCTACGGGCATGGCCTGGCCGAGAAGTTCGCGTTCGCGAACGCCTACGAGTTCCTGCTCGCGCAGCTGCCTCTCAACTGAGGCGTCGCAGCGCACGCGACCGTGGTGCGGGTCGCGTGACAGGCCCTCGGCCCGACCCGGTCATTTCGCGATCGCGTGCAGCTTCCCTTCCAACTGCGGGAACGCTCCGACGACCATGTCCACCAGCTCATCGGTCGGTCGCGCGAGCGCGTCGGTGACCGGAATACCCAGGGCCAACTCGTAGAACTTGATCGCCTCGGTGATCTGGGCGTCGGTCATGCGCTCGTGGTTGATGGTCAGGCCGATCACCTTCGTGTCGGCGAAGGTCTCGAAGCAAGTTGATCTCGCTTGCCGGGGTCGGCATCGGCAGGCTGTGGAAGTCGCCCAGCCTCTCGCGCGCGGGCGCGTGCTGCAAGATGACGGCGTCGGGCCTCGCGCCCCGCAGGATGTAGGTCGACGACACGTAGGCGGGATGGCTGAGCGCGCCCTGGCCCTCGATGACGATCACGTCGGGGTTCTCGCCTTCGAATGCCTCGACGACGGTGGCCTCCATCTCGCCCGAGCCGAACTGGCAGGGGATGGCGTCGAGCGCGACGCCGTATCGGACGCCCTGGATGATGCTCGTCTGCCCCGTACCGACCATCACCGCCTTGATCCCGCGCTCGTTGAGCGCTTGGGCCAGGATGGTGGCGGTGGTTCGCTTGCCGATCGCGCTGTCGGTGCCCAGCACCGCGATGCGAGGGCACGTGACCGATGCGATCTTGCCGCTGAACATGCGCAGGTTCTTCTTCTGGTGCGGGCGGCGCACGTCGAAGATCTTGACGCCGTGTGACTCGCTCGCCGCCGCGAACTCCGGGTCGTCGTTGAGAAACTCGTGCAGGCCGTTGACGATGTTCATCCCTCGGCGGATCGCGTCGAGCACCACGCCTCGCTCGAGCGGAGACAGCATGCCGCTCGACGGAGCCATCCCGAAGATGAAGAAGTCGGGAACGTAGCCGGCCGTGGCGATGGCGTCGGCGAGACTCGCCGAGATGGGGATCCCCTTGGGCTTGCCGTCCAGTACCTCGCCGGCGTCCAGTCCGGACTTCTGGCTGTCGATCACGGAGACGATCTGGTACTTCTCGGAGTAGCGGACGAGCCCGTTGGCGGTCTTGCCGTCGTCGGCGCCGAAGTTCGCCTCGCAGTACACGATCGCGGTTCCACCTTCGAGCACGGATGAGTGGAGCCGCTCGCTTGCTGCGTCCAGCGGCGCGCGTTTGGCGCCTCTGCGTTTCGGGCCCGGGCCATGGGTATCCAAGGGCTCGTGGGCGGGGTGGGTGGCATGGTGCTCCTCTCGGCGTACGGAGCCTGGCGACTTTGGTCGCTAAGCGGGGCTCGTCACCGAATTGCCCTCCAGCCGGGATACACGAAGCACCCAAGCGGAGGGCAGACAATCACTAGTCCTACTATGCCTGTGCCCCGATAGAGGACCTCCGCATCACACAGCCGGCCACGTCGGTCGACCGAGCCGGGATGCGGTGCTGTCGCCAAGAAGCGCTTGGCCTACTATGGGGTGGACGCATCGAAGCAGTTCTTCGGGGGTACGCCGCTGCGCGAGGAGGAGCTGGTGGACAAGGTCGTCGCACGCTTCGCCGATGGTCGAGTACTCAAGGGAACGACAGCCGACTTCTTCCCGGCCAAGGAGCTCTTTCACCTCGACGTCGCGATGGCCCCACTTGGCGATCAACCTCTCGAGATCCAGACGAAGGACCTCAAGGCCCTCTTCTTCGTCAAGGATCTCATCGGCGACCCAGAGCATGTCGAGCGCAAGTCGTTCGACCCCTCAGGCCCACCTTCCGGACGAAGGATGATCGTGAAGTTCAAGGACGGCGAGGTGCTAGTGGGAACCGCGACGGGATACCAGCCCGATAGCCCCGGGTTCTTCTTCGTGCCCGCCGACGCGGACTCGAACACCAAGCGCTGCTACATCGTGGTCGCCGCGACCGAGAGGATCGGCTTTCTCTAGGGACGCGGTTCACCTGAGTCTCACTCAGCTTCGACAGCGGTCTTCGCTTGCTAGTGAGGCCGAAGGTTGGGGACCTTCGCATCACGGAATCGCGTGGCCACGAGGGTATGTACTTGCTGTGAGCACGGCGATCCATGGCCGGAGGTGGAGTACCTGATGACCGAGAAGAGCCATTGGCCGTTCACCGGCGATATCTGGGCAAGCGCAGGTCGGAAGGCGAAGCGAGCCGAGGGGTCCGACCCCGATCGTGCTCGGTTGGCAGATCTGGGCGCCCTTCGTGCCCGGGCGCGTCACGATCGCCTGATCGTCGGTGGCCGAGCCCACACGAAGAAGCATGGCCTGAGCTAGCCGAATGCCGCTCCCGCCGCACCGCATCTGGCGTCCGGCCGCCTATCAGGGCGGAAGCGTGTCTCGGCGGTACTTCGAGGGGTGGTACTACAAACACGTCGACGCCGAACACGGCCGGACGGTTTCGGTCATACCCGGCGTGTCGTTCTCGGCGGACGGTGAAGCGAGCCATGCGTTCGTGCAGGTCGTCCCGTCAGGCGGGAGGGCCCACTACTTCGCGTATCCGATCGACCTCTTCCGGCTGGGACGCTCGCGACCCGTACCGCGTGAGCATCGGCGGCAACTACTTCGACCGGCATGGCATCTCGCTCGACCTGGCCGACGGCGAGTGCGTGGTCACCGGTGCCGTGCGCTACGGACCGTGGGACCCGTGGCCGGTGACGACGTTCTCGCCTGGCATCATGGGCTGGTACCGGTTCGTGCCGCGCATGGAGACCTACCACGGCGTGCTGTCGATGGATCACTCGCTGCTCGGCTCCATCACCATCGACGACGACGAGACCTGTTTCGACCGCGGGCGTGGCTACGTCGAGAAGGACTGGGGGCGCTCGTTTCCCAGCTCGTGGATCTGGGCCCAGTCCAACAGCTTCGCGGCACGAGGCACCTCGGTGATGGTCTCGGTCGCCAAGATCCCGTGGATGGGCGGCTCGTTCGTGGGCAACATCGCGGGGCTGCTCCACGACGGGCGACTCCGCCGCTTCGCGACCTACACCGGCGCCCGCATCAAGCTCGTCGAGACGGGCGAGAACGAGGCGCACGTGGTGGTCGGCGATCGCCGAGAGGAGCTCGAGGTGCACCTCCGCGGATGCGAGACCCTCATCTTGAAGGCGCCCGTGCTGGGCGCGATGGAAGGTCGCGACGCCGAGTCGCTGGGCGGCACGATCGACGTCACCTTGCGTGCGGTGAAGGGCGGACGAGCGGCGGTCGTATTCGAAGGAACCGGATACCAGGCCGGCATCGAGATCATGAACGACCGCGATGAGCTGCGGGTGGCCGACTGAGAGCGGTCGGCACGCATCTCGCTTGCTGCCATACGGCATGAAGGTTCTTCGCTCGCTCCTCTTGGCCGCCGTTCTCGGCGCCATCCTCCTCGCAGCCCCGCTTGGTGCTCGGCCTGCTGACGTTGCGACGCTCGCACTCGCCGCGCCCTTCGCCGAGGCTCCCGCTGCGCCTTCGGGTGCACCCGAGCCCGCACCCGGGTCCGACATCACCGAGCGTGCTGCCGAGTTGCTTGCCGAGCATGCCGGGACCTACCGCTACCTCGACGGCGTCACGATTCACGAAGGCCCCACGCCGAAGGGCGAGCAGGCGGTCTCGTACTACACGGACGGTGAGATCGTGATCAGCCCCGATCACACCGCCACCCTCGAAGACATCGTCGCCCACGAGATCTGGCACGTGATCGACTGGCGCGACAACGGTCGGATCGACTGGGGCGAGCAGTTGCCGCCCGCGAACGCGTCGGACTACCTCAAGTAGCGCCATAGCGGGTATATGGAGCGTGTGAGAGGCCTCGTGCGCGAGGCCTCGTCAGGGGGTAGTGAGGTGTCACCGTCGGGTGACATAGTTGCGTGCGGTTTGGAGCTTCGTCCGCACGAGCGAGAGGTGCTCGTGGGCGGCGTCCCCGTCGAACTCACGTCTCGGGAGTTCGAGATCCTCGCCAGACTCGCCGAGCACCCCGGGTGGGTCTTCTCGGCCGATCAGCTTGCCGAGGACTCGGATGCGCGGGAGTACTCGTCCGAGTCGGTGAGCGTCCACATGTCACGGCTTCGCCACAAGCTATCTGCATCGGGCGCGCCCGATGCGGTCGAGACGGTTCGCGGCTTCGGCTACCGGCTGCGCGCCGGCGACGCCGAAGACGCCGGTACCGAACCCGCCGGTGGAGCCGACCGCACGCTTCGCGACGCATTGTGGCAACTCTCGGAGGCGGTGCACGAGGTGGAGCACGCCGGCGGTCCCACACAGCGACTCGCGGCGACCGACTCGCTCGAGCGAGCACGCCGCGAGATCTACGCGATCCTCGCCAAGTAGGGCGGCCGCACCCTGTCACACTACCGCGCTGAAGTGCGGTTTCTTCGCGTCGCCACTCCATACAAACCCCATTAATCCCGCCTAATAGTTGGCTCGGGAGTTGCGCTTATGTGATTCGTCGGGACGCATTTCCGACGGATTGGACGGGCAGTGAGTAGCGCCGGGCACAGGATGTCGAAGGGATGGGGCCGCACCGCAGAGTTCTTGCTGGTGACAGGAGCCCTGTTCGTCGCTTTCGTGGTTCAGGCGCATGCCGTGTCGCCCCACATCCGTTCGACCGAGGACACCAGCCGATGCGCCGCATGCCACTCGATTCACGGCGCCACGGCGCCGATGCTTCTGCGTGCCGGAGCCGCCACCGACGATGCGGGCATCGTGTGTCTGGGCTGTCACGACGGCAGCGACAGCACGGCCTCCAACATCGCCAGCGGGTCGGTCGACTCGTTCGGCCTTCCGAGCGGTCATCTCTTGGGTGCCGACGGCGCCGGAAGCGCCGACATCGGCGGGTGCTCGACGTGTCACGACAGCCACGCTGCGATCTGAGGATGCCAGGATGATCCCGGCCAGGATGGTCAACGGGACCGCGGTCTCCTCGGCAGGCTCGGAGATGTGCCTCGCGTGTCACTCGTCGAACGACGACTGGTACGGTCCCGGCTACCCCTCGACATCCGAGCCTTCGCGCGACGAGACCGGCTATCCGGTCTCGGGCACCTGGACGGGGCCGGACACCTACTTCTCGGCGGACAACGCGCACCGGCTGATTCCCGAGACGACGCAGACCGTCGGCCAGAGCGATCCCGTGGGTCGGGAGCAGGGCGACTGCCGCTACTGCCATGCGGCCCATGGCGGTCCCAACGCCTACGACGGCCTGGTCGCGACGTACACGGTCCCCGCGCAGTCAGCGAGCGCTTCGAGCCCGGTCGATGGCTCGTACGCCGCGCTGTGCTTCAGGTGCCATGGGGGCGCCAAGCCCAGCGGCTTCGCAACCGCGACCGTCGACATCGAGCAGTTCGCAGCGGGGTCCACGGGCGCAGGGCACTCCATCGTGACGAGCGGCGGGACGTTGCCGGTGGGCGCGCCGCTCCCGTGCTTCGAGTGCCACAATCCGCACGGCTCCACTCGCGGAAACGCCTCGCTGATCAGCGACGAGCGCGGCGCATCGCTCGATACGACGACGAGCGCTGGCAGCGTGAGGGCTTTCTGCTTCACCTGCCACACCACGAACGACACGACCGAGGGCTGGGACAGCGTCGCCGGGACCTACACGGCGGCCGCCTCCGCGGGAGAGGTCGTGGGCTTGCCGCGCGACGGAGGCGTCCTGCACCTGCCGGATAGCCCGGGGCACGCGCGCGCCGACACCGAGTCGTGCTACACGTGCCACGGGGACAGCTACTCAGCCGGCGGCTACAACGTCCACAACCCTGACGACGGCGTCGATGACGGGCTTGCCGCGCAGCTGCTGCTGGACGCGGTGTCGAGCCTTCCGCCGTCCATGACCGTGGAGGTCACCGCGTCGGTCGTGGCGACGGGGTCGCTGGACGCGAGCGCGTCGCTTCCCGCCAGCACCTCCATCGACGCCAGCGTTTCCGCTGCGGCCACCGCGAGCGTGGAGGCCACGCCGAGCCTGCTGGGAACCGATACGGGCGCACCACCGCTGTTGCCCGTGTGGCCCGGAGAGACCGGCATCGTGCTGGGCGCGACGGGCTCGGTGGTCTTCAGACGGCGGGACTGACGCTCTCGGCATATCGCCGGCGAACCAGATGAGCTGAGCGTGCGCAGGGGTCGACCCATCTCGGGTCGACCCCTGCGGGTCGCTCGGGGCGCTGCCTTCCGGCAAGGCGGCGCCGGCACCGAAGCTGATCGCCGAACCGCCGGGAGGGGTAGAGCGGCTCAGCGCTGGTGCTGCAGGCTAGCGGGCATCGGGTCCGCGGCCGGTCTGGGTATCGGTCATCGCCTGCTCCAGGTTGGCCTTCATCCCCGAGAGGATCTGCGTGCGCTGGGCCGCCGTCATCGTGCCGGCCTTCACGGCCGCATCGAGTTCGGCGGTCTCGATCTTGGTCGTCTCGGCGATCACCTTGTCGGTGCTGACGCCGGCGGCCTTCGCGATCGCGGCGTAGCTCTTGCCCGCCTCGCGCTGGGTCTGGACGTCACTGACCTCAAGATCGGTCAAGTTGGCGATCGCCTCTGCGATGTCGCCGATACCGCCAAAGCCGCCACGCCCTCCGTGTCTGCCGGGCCCACCGTGACCGCCACGCATCGCATCCGTGCTCGCGATCTCGGTGGTCAGGAATGCCTTCAGGCCCGAGAGGACCTGCGTTCGCTGGGCCGATGTGATGGTGCCCGCCTTGACGTCGGCGTCCAGTTCGGCCGTCTCGATCTTGGTCGTCGCGGCGACGAGCTCGTCGGTGGTGACTCCTGCCGCCTTCGCGATCGCGGCATAGCTCTTGCCCGCCTCGCGCTGGGTCCGGATGTCGGCCACGGTCAGGTCCGAGAGGCCCGCGAGCGCCTCAGCGATGTCGCCGGCGCCCCGGCCTTCGAGGCCGCGCGGATGACCTGCGCCGTCTGGGCCGCGTCCGTCTCCGTCACGGTCGACCCTCGCTGCAGTCGACGTGGCCGACGTCGACGACGTCTTCGCGGTGCTGGCTGCGCTCGCGATGCCGATCGAACCGATTGCGAGCCCTGCGACGAGTCGCCGCGACAACGAGCCCGGCTGTCTTGTTCTTGTTCATCGTCTCTCTCCTGTTCTGTAGGTGCGATCCGTACGTGAAGGGGCGTGCGCTGCGCCCCGGCTTACTGCATTGCGTGGCACGAGGTCGCGGAGCATCCGGTTCTCGGACAGACCAGGGTCTGCCCCGA
Source organism: uncultured Actinomycetes bacterium (assembly GCA_963726325.1). Taxonomy (GTDB): domain Bacteria; phylum Actinomycetota; class Coriobacteriia; order Anaerosomatales; family PHET01; genus CAVPCY01. The sequence goes on from CAVSCA010000007.1 coordinate 185,823, forward strand.
GGCTGTTGGACGCAGCCACTACGTTGGCTGCGGCCACGACGTTCGTTCCGCTGTCGATGGCGGTCGTGCCCACCACGCGTCCGGTGAGTTGCACGGTCCCGAAGACCGCGAGTGCGACGAAGAGGGTGACTATCAGGACCGAGATGGTGTTGCCGATGGTGCGGTTCATGGTTGCCTCCTTGGCTTGGGTCGGGGATCGAGCATTCAGCTAGCGGTGCAGGCGCGCTGGGTGGCGCTGACGCGACGCCGGACCTACGGGCGACGTTGACCACCCATCCGGCGTGCAGTGCGAGGTGCGCGAGCAGCAACGCGATCGTGGTGTCGGCCGAGACCGAGTGGACGGCCACCCACATCGCGCTGGGGGCGACGCTCAGACCCATCGCTCCCGCGATAGCCTGGGAGATCAGCAGCCCGCTGAGCATCACCGTGACCGTCGAGACGAACAGCGCGATGTCCACGACAAGGTTGAGGCGTGAGGCGTGCAGCAGCCGCTCCGCGAAACGCTCGATGACTCGAAGCGTCCACTCCCAGTTGATGATCAGGTGGAACAGCAGCGGGACGATGACTGCGACACTCAGCCACTCGTGAATCGCGATTCCGGTCCACGCCGGGTTGAACGCGACGAGCAGCGCGCCGAACATCCCGAGGTCGAGAACGAGCCGTGTTCGTGTGGACATGACGGTCCCTTCCGTATCGATTCCTGGCGGCGGGCCGGCCGTGTCCCTGCCGACCCGTTGACATGACTTTGCCGCGCCGGGGTTCTGTCGCGGTTGCGGGGCGTCTACGGTCTCGTAATCGAGGCCCTCGGCGCTCGTCATCGGCGGATTACGGGTCTGTAACCGCGTCACAGGCGCTTCGCAAGGTGGCGGTCGCATAGTCGTGTCATGTGGCCGGCTGGGTAGCCTGCCCGCACGCGTTCCCAACGAAAGAGGTGCTCACATGTCCGAGTACGACAACGAGATCGCCGAGACCGCTCCGCTCGCATCCGAGACACCGTCGGCTGCCGAGAGCGCCGTGCAGGAGCCGGCCGTGCAGGAGGGTGACGTCACCGCCGCACCCGACGCACACAAGCCCGCAGTCCAACCGGCCGAACCGCTGGCTGGTGATCGGTGTCGCCGCCGCGGTCGGCTTCGTGGTACTTGCGGGCACGTTCGCCGCCGGCGCTGCTGTCGGCGGTCGCATAGGCGCCGGCGGCTCCGACCGCCGAGGCGCCGGCATGATGGGTCAGCTGCCGAGCGGCCCAGCAGGGCGGCGCGGGCAGATGGCTCCGGGCGGCCAGGGTGGCCGAGGTCACGGCCGCGGTGGCTTCGACGGTCGCGAGCGCGGCGAGTATGGCCAAGACGGTGACGGCGGGCGCCAAGGCTACGGTCAGCAGCCCCTGCCGCAAGGCCAGAGCCCGGTCCCGCCGGGACAGTAGCCCGAGCAGCGGGAGCCGCCTTCGCGTGCTGAGGGCGGCTCCGCCCGTGCTAGGCTGACACCATGGCCGATCGAAGCCCCCGCATCCTCGTGATCGAAGACGACCCGGCGGTCGCCGAGGCGCTCGTCGAGGGCATAGGCAACGAGGGCTTCGACGTGCACTGGGAGTCCACAGGCGGCGCGGGAGTCGCCTTCGCTCGCGACGGCTCTCCGCAGCTCATCGTGCTCGACGTACGTCTCCCGGATGGCTCGGGTTTCGATTTCTGCAGGCAGATTCGCCAGCTCGGTCTGCGCCAGCCCATCCTGATGCTCACCGTCCAGTCCGACGAGGTCGACAAGGTACTCGGTCTGGAGATGGGCGCGGACGACTACCTCACGAAGCCGTACCGGCTGCGCGAGCTCATCGCGCGGATACGCTCGCTGCTACGCCGCGCATACGGAGAGCTCTCCTCGGCAGAGGCCGACGTCCTGTACGCCGACGATCTCACCATCGACCGCCGCAGCGGTACGGTGTCGCGCGGCGGTCGCGAGATCAACCTCACACCCACCGAGTTCAGGCTGCTCGTGTTCCTCGCGCAGCACCCGGGGCAGGCGTTCTCGCGCACGCAACTGATCGAGAACGTGTGGGGCAGCGGCGGCGACTACTACGACGACAAGACCGTGAGCGTCCACGTTCGTCGCCTCCGCGAGAAGATCGAAGTCGAGCCGAGCAACCCGCACATCGTCCTCACGGTACCGGGCATCGGCTATCGGCTGGCGACGCAGGCATGACGCCGATGCACCCCACGCGCTCGCTTCGTTTCCGGCTCGCGCTCACCTACGCAGCGATGGCGTTGCTGACTGCGGCGATCCTCGGCGGCATTCTGCTCGGCGTGCTGAGCGGCTACTACGCCCGCTCGGAGGACGCGTACCTTCAAGCTGCTGCAGAGCGCATCGCCGCAGATCCGCCGATCTCCGGGGCCAAGGGCGACCTCGCGGCGTGGGCACAGGTCGCAGCGCTGTCGACTCAGACCCGGGTGAGGGTCATCGATGCCGAGGGCGAGACTGTCGTCGACTCGGGATCGCCGGCTGACGTCGACCCGCGCTCGATCGCCGGGTTGGGTGAAGCTCGCGGCGAGCACGGTGAAGGCCGTGGCCGGGACAGGCTCCCGTCACCCTTGGGCAGAGGGCATCTTCGGAGGCGCCACCAATGGCGACGCGCCCGCGGTATCGAAACGCGCTCTCAGGCTCGCGTTCACGAACGGCCAGGGCTACGTCGAGGTGTCCGAGGCGCCCGCCTCTGGACGCGCGGCCCTCGTGAGTGCGGCACAGGCGTGGACCATCGCCGCAGCGTTCGCCGTGATCCTTGCGGCACTCGCAGGCTACGCGCTGTCGTCGCGCATCTCCGAGCCAATCGTTGCGCTCACGGAGGCGAGCGACCAGATGGCCGAGGGCGATTTGGGTGCGCGCGCGAACGTCGAGCGCGATGACGAGGTCGGCCGGCTTGCCGAGTCTTTCAACGCGATGGCCGGGCGTATCGAGGCGACCGTCGCCGCGCTGCGCCGGTTCGTCGCTGACGCCGCCCACGAGATCGGCACGCCGCTCACCGCGCTCCAGGCCGATCTGGAGCTCGCCGAGCAGGCCGCCGTGACCGAGGATGAGCGACGACTCGTGGGCCGCGCGCTCGAGCAGTCGCGCAGGCTCGAGGCGCTCTCGGGCAACCTGCTGCGCCTATCGCGTATCGAGGCCGGCGAGTCGCCGGACGAACCGTCGCTCGTCGATGTCGCGGTGCTGGCCGGGCGAGGCGGCCGATGGTGTCGCATCGCGCGCCGAGCAGGCGGGTATCGAGTTCACGGCCGAGATCGCAGCGGGCCCGCTTGTAGTGGCCGCAGAGCGATCCGAGTTGCAGACCGTGCTGTCGAACCTGTTGGACAACGCGATCAAGTTCACTCCCGGGGGCGGAAGCGTCACGCTGTCCGTTCGCCCCGATGCCGGTTCTGTGCTGCTGAGCGTCGCCGACACGGGAGTGGGCATCCCCGCGGCCGAGCAGGCCGAACGTCTTCGATCGTTTCCACCGCGCGCGCAACGTCGCCGCCTATCCAGGAAGCGGTCTCGGCCTGCCGATCGTCTACGCGGCCGTCGAGCATATGGGCGGTAGCGTGGAGTTCGACAGCTCAGAGGCGGGCAGCGAGTTCCGCGTTCGTCTGCCGCTCGTCTAGCGGCAGATCCTGAAGCGCCGGCGTCTCGCGGCATGCTCGTTGGGGCGAACGTGCGCCGCGAGCCCTTGCCCCTCTCGGCTCCGAGCACTAGGGTTGGCACAGACGCCATCTTCGTGCGGGGGGACGGATGAGCAACTTCGGGCGCAGGGACGACTTCGGCAGTATCCAGCGCCGGTCGTACCGACAAGAGCGGACTGAGCCGGGAGCAGCGCCTGACGATCACGCTGGTGGTCGGCGGCCTGATGATGCTGGGCGCCGGTGTCGCGATCGGCTACGCGTGGGGCCGCTCGAGCGTGCCCGAGCCAGAGCCGCAACCGCCCGTCCAGGCCGAGACGACACTGCCCGCCGGTGTCGTGGAGGCGGTCCCCACCGATACCTCCGATGCGGACCTGGCTGCCGAGGAGGATCTCGCCTCCCAAGAGGCCACCACTACCGACGAAGAGCCGCCTCCGACCCCTGAGCAGAAGTCGCCCAAGGACGGTGCGCGCATCGACGCTGCACGCGTCAACCTGCGATGGAGCGAGGTCGAGGACGACTCGGGCGAGCCGGTCACGTACGCCTTCGAGATCCAAGACAAGCTCTCCGAGCGGCAAGTACGGCAAGACGCAGGTCATCTCGGGGCTCAAGGACACCACCTACTCGGCGCGAGTGCTCTACGTGACGAGGCGCTGGCGGGTATGGGCGCAAGACGCTGCCGGGAACAAGAGCGACAAGAGCGACTGGCGCTACTACAGGCACACGCCGAAGCCACCCGCGCCCAAGCCCAAGCCCAAGCCCAGCGACGAGACGACGTAGAGGTTAGAGAACTCACACCCGCCTCTCATGGAATCCGGGGTGGTGTCTGCCGAGACTTCCTAAAGGACATGTCTCCGGCAGAGAGAAGCCATCAATGCGAATGCCTCTACGCACCATCTTGTTCGTACTCGTCGTCGTAGCACTGATGGGCGTTGCCTCCACGGCCGTGGCGGCACCCCGGCTCGGCAGGGGCGTCGGTTGGGCAGACGGTCCCCATGGCACCTACCCGGGCCTGTGCACCGACTGTCACAGCTTCTCGGTGTGGCCGGCGCCGACCATCACCGAGGGTGATCGAGCGACCCACAACTCGCGTGGCAGCAACTGCGCCGGATGCCATAGGGTCCTTCCCGCGCCAGTCGCGGGCATCCCGGCGCCGATCGCAGCGGTCTCGGCTGTCAGCGGCTCGGAGGTCTCCGTAGCCTGGACACCCGTGAGTGGCGCGGTGGCGTATCGCGTGCTTCGAGCCACGTCCGCTTCCGGCCCCTTCGCCGCAATCGCGACGACCGCCGGGCTGGCCTACAGCGACACCGGACGAAGCGCGGGCGTCCGCTACTACTACCAGGTCAAGGGAATCGACTCAGGGTCCCTGCTGGGGCCGGCCTCGCCGACAGTCTCGGTCGCCACGTACGGTACGCCCACGGTGAGGGTCGACAGCTCCCTCTCGCAGCTGACCGCCACCGGGTGGGCGACTCGCACGGGCTCGCGCTACTACGGCGGATCGACCCGATCGGTCTCGAGGGCGGGCAAGCGCATCACGGTGCCTTTCCGCGGGACGAAGGTCACTTGGTACGGCACGCGCGGCAAGTCGTTCGGCAAGGCCAAGGTCTACGTGGACGGAACCTACCAGCGCACGGTTGACCTGTACTACCGTTCGACTCGCTACAACCGCGCGCTCTTCACCAAGACGGGCCTCAGCGACGCCGCGCACACCCTGACCGTCGTCGTGAGTTCGTCGAAGAACCGTCGGGCGACCGGCCGCCGAGTGGACGTCGACTCGTTCGCGTTCACCGGCATCGCACCCGGGCTCAATCAGGAACAGACGGCGGCGAGGCCCGTTGGCACATGGACTCCGCTGACTGGCGCGGGCTACTCGGCGGCCAGCGCGATAGCCTCGGAGGAGAACACCGCGAGCCTCACGTACTCCTTCCGCGGCACGGGCGTGACATGGCTGGGAACCAAGAGCACCGCAAGCGGCAAGGCGTCGGTGTTCGTCGACGGGGTGCTGCGCGGAACAGCGGACCTTTGGGCCGGCCGCACAGTCAACCGCCGTCCGATCTTCAGCGTCTCGGGGCTTTCGAAGGCCAACCACACGGTGAGGATCGTTCCCTCAGCGGCTCACGGCACCTTCGGGACCGGCAACCGTATCGAAGTGGACGCTTTCGTCACCCGCTAGGACGCCGGTACGCAGCAGCAGGTCTTGCGCAGGACCCCGCCGAGTGTTTCGGCGGGGTCCCTTGTCTTGCGGGCTGCGCTCGCGTGGTCGGGCGTCGAGCGTCTACGGCCTGTTGAACCACCCGTCGATGTTCGTGATCGCCTGACCGGGCGACGAGATCGTGACGGTCGTCGCCAAGATCCATCGTAGGAGCGTACTCCCAGTACTGAGAGCCGGTGTGTGTGCCGAAGAATCGGACCTTGTAGGTTCCGAACGGCAGATCGCCACTGATGTACGACCCGTCGCTTCCGGTCACCACGTCATAAGCCGTAGCCGGGCGTGGGCCACGTTCCGTCATCTCTCTGGCGGTAGAACGATACGTAGGCGGTCATCGGCGATCCGGCTAGCACCGATGTAGACGTGGCCGGATATCGTGCCCGTCATGGGCAGCGCTGGCAGGGCGACGTTGGCGTCGGCCAAGGCCGAACCGCGCTCGACGACCAGCGGGTACGCCGAGTCTATCGTTGCCGCACTCTCATGGAAGGTGGTGCCGTATCCTGGGGCGCTCGCACACACCGCGTACACGCCCGTGCTCAGTCGCGGAATCGCGTAGGAGCCGTCAGGAGTGACCACTGATGTCACCGCGGTGGTGGGCCAGGTGCCGTCGGCGTCGCGCTTGTAGAGCTCGACCGTTGCGTTCGCGAGCGGCAGACCGGTCGCAGCGTCCACGGCGAGTCCGGCGATGGCGCCGTAGCCCTGCAGGGTCACATCCAGTACGTAGGCGCCCTTGTTCACCATGGTGAGGTCGCGCGTCTGCGAATCGGCATCCTGCGCGCCGAACACGAATCGGTAGTCGCCGGCTTTGCCGCCGTAGCTCCACGTGCCCGCGGTGCTTGCAGCGAGAGTCGCTACCGGCGCGTACGCGCCATTTCTCCCCTTCATGCTCACCACGATGGTGGCGCCGGGAATGGCGCGTCCGTCGCTGCAGCCTACCGTGCCAGAAACGGTTGTCTGCGGCGCTGCTAGTGCCGTCGACACTGTCGATAGCACACCCAAGACCACGACGAGGACGACGATCATACGAATACTGCGTCTCATGGCCATCCCTCCGTTCGAACCGATGAGTCGCTTCAGTTCCCCATGGGGAGCGTACCCGCATCGCGCTGCGCCGTCTCAGGCAGGAAGGCGCGACCCGCCTCGATGGGTACATCGTGGCTTGGAGGGTGAGAGCTCGCACCCGCTGCGCGAGCGCGCTTGTTCGGCGTCCTTTCCGCATACTCATTCAGGCAGCAATGCCGTTCCACCGTATGTGCGCGTGTTGACAAGCCGCCGCCGGGCGGTATTCATGTATCGGACGGGCGTAGTTCTGTATATAGACCAGGAGGGTTTCGCATGATCAAGGTTGCTGTGTGGGGCGCGGGGATGATGGGCCAGGGGCTTATGCGGTTCCTGCTCGACCGGCCCAAGGACGTCGAGATCGTCGGGGTCATCGACCGTCATCCCGAGAAGCACGGTCTCACCGTGGGCGAGGTCCTCGGCACGGACTGCGACATCCCCGTCACCGCCGACTACGACTCGGTTCTCGCGCTGCGCCCCGACGTCGTGTGCATCATGACCGCGAGCAACCTGCACGAGATCACCGACCAGGTCGAGCCCACCGTGAAGGCCGGCTGCAACGTGCTGTGCATCGCCGAGACGCTCGCGTACCCGTGGGCGAGCGATCCTGCGTGGGCGGAGCGCTTCGACGCGCTGGCCAAGGAGCACGGCGTGTCGATCCTGGGCACCGGCGTGAACCCGGGCTTCATCCTCGACGCGCTCGTGGTCATGTGGACCTCGGCGTGTCTGAAGGTCGACCGCATCGAGGCGCAGCGAGTCAACGACCTGTCGCCGTTCGGCCCCACGGTCATGATCTCCCAGGGCGTCGGCACGACGGTCGAGGAGTTCGAGCGCGGAGTGGCCGACGGCAGCATCGTGGGCCACATCGGCTTCCCGGAGTCCATCAACCTGATCGCCCGCGCGCTCGGCTGGAAGATCGACGAGATCGTCGAGACGCGCGAGCCCATCGTGAGCACCGTCGAGCGCTCGACCCCGCACGTGCACGTCGCCCCGGGCAACGTGTGCGGCTGCCGGCACATCGGCAAGGGCTACAGCAACGGCGAGCTCAAGATCGAGCTCGTTCACCCGCAGCAGATCCACCCTCAGATGGAGGGCGTGGACACCGGGGACTACATCCGGATCGTCGGCGATCCCGAGGTGCAGATGGCCAACTCCCCCGAGATGCCCGGAGGCAAGGGCACCTACGCGAGCACGGGCAACTACATCCCGCTCATCGTGGACGCTCCCTCGGGCATACTCACCGTAGTCGACATGCCGTTGCCGCGTTTCTGGGCGCCGACCGTCTAGAGGGGACCTGAAGCAGATGTCCGCTGCCGCAACCTGCAAGGCGGGCGACTGGGTCGAGGTCGAGCGCGTCTTGCTCGAGCCTGCAGACCGCTCGCCCAACCTGCCTGCCGAGACCGCGACCAAGCCGCTCATGGTGTGGGTGAAGGGCTTCGCGCTCGCCGAAGGGACGCTCGGTGACGAGATCTCGATCACCACGATGACCGGGCGTACCGTCACCGGCGTGCTCTCGGCGATCAACCCGGGCTACTACCACACCTTCGGCGATCCGGTGCCCGAGCTCGTGCACGTGGGGGCCGACCTGCGCGCTCAGCTCGCGCAGTACCGTGCCGCCATGGACGGTGAGCCGCGATGAGCCGCTTCGACGAGATCATGGCGCGCCGCGGCGAGATCATGGTGCGCGCGCTCGGCATGGACTACTCGGCGTTCGAGCAAAGCCCCATCGCCTTCGACTACGAGGGGATGATGGCGGCGCACGGCTACTCGCTCGACGACATCGCCGCGATCCAGACGCGAGCCGGCGTGGGCAACACGCCGCTGCTCGAGCTCAGGAACCTGACCGATCTCGTGCGGTCGGTGAGCGAGCCGGGCAAGGGTGCGCGCATCTTCGTCAAGGACGAGGCCGCGAACATGGCCGGGTCCTTCAAGGACCGCCGAGCCTCGATGAGCATCCACGTCGCTGCCGAGAAGGGCTACGCGGGCGTCATCGCCGCGACCAGCGGCAACTACGGCGCCGCCGTGGCGAGCCAGGCCGCGCGCAACGGGCTGAACTGCATCATCGTGCAAGAGACGTTCGACTCGCGGCACGTCGGTCAGCCCGAGATCGTCGAGAAGTCGCGCATCTGCGAGGCGTTCGGCGCCGAGGTCGTGCAGCTCACGGTGGGTCCCGAGCTCTTCAGCCACATGCTCGAGCTGCTCGACGCGACCGGGTACTTCTCGGCGTCGCTGTACTCGAGCTTCGGCGTGAGCGGCATCGAGACGCTCGGCGCCGAGGTCGCGCGCGACATGACCGCGCTCACCGGCGCGCCGCCCGACTACTGCGTGATCACGCACGCAGGCGGCGGCAACACGACCGGCACCGCGCGCGGGCTCAAGCGCGCGGGCGCGACCGGCACGCAGATCGTCTCGGCGAGCGTGGACCTCTCCGGGCTGCACATGGCGAGCGACACCGACTTCAACCGCAAGTCGTTCACGACCGGCCACACCGGCTTCGGCGTGCCGTTCGCGACGTGGCCCGACCGCGCCGACGTGCCGCGCAACGCCGCGCGCTCGCTTCGCTACATGGACCGCTACCTCACGGTCACGCAAGGCGAGGTCTTCTACGTGACCGAGGCGCTCGCCAAGCTCGAGGGGCTCGAGCGCGGCCCGGCCGGCAACACCGCGATGGCGGCGGCGGTCTCGCTCGCACGCGAGGCGGACCGCGACGCGACGATCGTGGTGCAGGAGACCGAGTACACCGGCGCGGGCAAGCACCACTGGGCGCAGCTCAACTTCGCGCGCGAGCAAGGCGTTGAGGTGCGCGCGGGCGATCCGGCGCGAGAACAAGCCCGGCACGGCGATCGTGATCCCGGAGCGGCTCGAGCAGATTCGCGCGACCGACTTCGACCTCACGCGCATGCGCCGCAGCTACATCCGCAACGCGCTCGCGCACGCGGGCGAGGGCTACGTACCGACCGCCGAGGACATCGAGTTCCTCGCGGCGGACACCAACACCGACCCGTCGTTCGTCGAGGCGGCGATCGCCGCACTCAAGGAGGCCTAGCACATGGTCCGCGAGGACACCTTCGACCACGCGCACCAGTACCTCATGGGGCTCACCGATGAGGAACTGCACATGCGCTTCTGGCACCTGGCGCAAGAGATCGTCGATCCGCTCGTCGAGCTGGCGCGGACGCACACCTCGCCCTCGATCGAGCGAAGCGTGCTCATGCGCATGGGCATCGACTCGCCCACGTGCATCGCGGTCGTCGCCGAGGTGGAGAAGCGCGGGCTTCTCGGCCACGGGGCGGGGCACGTCGTGATCGTGGTGATGCAGGCGCTCGAGCTCGAGCCGCCGGCTGCCGCGCGCCGGCTCGCCGACGGCGATGCCGAGGCGTGGGCCATCGTGGACGCGAAGTGGGGTGGCGCGCGATGAGCGACAAGCTGCCTCCGCTGCAACCCAACGAGAAGCTCGACATCGCCGCGCTGCTCGAGGGCCTCGAGGACTACCACCCGCGCCGCAAGGGCTGGACGTGGCGCAAGAAGGTCACCGACCAGACGCTCTACGAGTTCTGCTACCGCGAGACCGCCGAGGGGATCAAGCAGAGCATCCCGCTGCCGGCCGCGCACTACTTCGACAACATCGACCCGCAGCCGGACTGCGTGGTGACCACCGAGATCGCCTCGGGACGCCCTGAAGACGACATCCGCCGCATGCGCATGGCCGCCTGGCACGGCGCCGACCACATGATGGTCATCCGCACCGCGGGCCAGTCCCACATCGACGGGCTGCTCGAGGGCACGCCGGAGGGCGTCGGGCGGCATCGCGGTCACGCGCAAGCAGTGCCGGCTCACGCGCCGCGCGCTCGACCTGATCGAGGACGAGGTCGGCCGGCCCATCAACTACCACAGCTACGTCTCGGGCGTGGCCGGCCCCGAGATCGCGGTCATGTTCGCCGAGGAGGGCGTGAACGGCGCCCACCAGGACCCGCAGTACAACGTGCTCTACCGCAACATCAACATGTACCGCAGCTTCGTGGACGCGGCGGTCGCCAAGCGGATCATGCGCTCGGTGCGCATGCTGCAGATCGACGGCGCGCACAACGCGAACGCCACCGCCATCAAGGCGTGGAAGGTCATGCCCGAGCTGCTCGTGCAGCACGCGATCAACTGCGCGTTCTCGGTGGCGGTGGGCATGCCGAAGGAAGACATCGCGCTCTCGACGGTGCCGCCCGATGCCGCGCCGGCGCCGTGCATGCGGATGGACCTGCCCTACGCTGTCGCGCTGCGCGACCTGTTCGGCGAGTACAAGATGCGCGCCCAGCAGAACACGCGCTACATGGAGTCCGACGCGCGCGACGCGACCGTCAGCCACGTGATGAACCTGATGATCTCGCGGCTCACCAGCGCAGACATCCAGTCGACGATCACGCCCGACGAGGGCCGCAACGTGCCGTGGCACTACAACAACATCGCCGCGGTCGACACCGCCAAGCAGTCGCTGCTGGGCATGGACGGCATGCGCGAGATGGTCAAGCTCGACCGCGAGAACCCCGAGCTTCGCAACCGCATCCGCGAGCTCAAGGAGCGCGCGGTGCTCTTCCTCGAGGCGATGGTCGCCGACGGCGGCTACTTCGCCAGCGTGGAGGAGGCGTACTTCGTCGACTCGGGCGAGTACCCCGAGACCCACGACGACGGCATCCGCCGCACCGCCGACGGCGGCGTGGGCGTGAACACCATCGTCCCGCGCGCCGACGACTACATGGCGCCGGTGTGCCACCACTTCGGCGACAACCACCTGCCCCGAAGCGTCGAGAAGCCGTGCCACTCGATCGGCGGCTGCACGCTGTGCGACCCCGAGAAGATCCCGTTCATCGACGAGCTCGACCCCGAGGACAACGTGAACACGCGCCTCGCCGCCACCGCCGAGCTGCGCGAGAACGGGCTCATCAAGCCCGAGGTCGAGTGGGCCGGCGACGGCATCGTCGCGGTGACGATGTTCCTGCCGGTGGCGGAGCGGGTCGCCGAGGCGGCGGCGCTCGAGATCGGTCGCGCGATGAACCTGATCGAGCCCGAGGTCATCCACAAGGCGGTCATGCACCCGGCGGAAGGCACGCTCGTCGAGATCAAGGGTGCGCTCGACGTCGCCGATCGACCCGGCTACGCTCGTGATCTCCGAGCCCGATCCCGCCGCTCTCCGACGAGGAGATCCGCGAGTTCGTCGCCGAGAAGAACGTGCGCTGCATCGCGGCGACCGTCGGGCATGGACGAGCACTCGGTCGGCATGCTCGAGATCATCGACATCAAGCACGGCGGCCTGGAGAAGTGGGGCTTCGCGGCGACGTACCTGGGGACCTCGGTCCCGGTCGAGAAGGTGCTCGACGCCGCGATCGAGCACGCCGCCCAGGTGGTGCTCATCTCCACGATCATCACCCACGGCGACATGCACCGCAACAACATGGAGAAGCTCGCCGACCTGGCGGTCGAGAAGGGCGTGCGCGACAAGCTCGTGCTCATCGCGGGCGGCACGCAGGTCACCGACGAGCAGGCCAAGAGCTGGGGCATGGACGCCGGGTTCGGCCGCAAGACCAAGGGCATCGATGTCGCGACGTTCATCGTGAACGACATGCGCGAGCGCGGGCTGTGAGCGCCGCGCCGTGACTGACGCCGCCCGCCGCATCGATGCGCTCGTAGCCGAGATCGGCTCGACGACGACGTCGGTCTCGGCGTTCGACGGCTTGGCGGGCTGGCCGGATACCGAGCCGGCGCTGCTCGGCCAGGGCGTGGCGCCCACCTCGGTGGCGCAGGGCGACGTGGGCATCGGGCTCGATGCGGCGCGTGCGGCGCTCGAGGCGAAGATCGGCGTGCTCGAGCCGTCGATCGTGCTCGCGACGTCCTCCGCGGCGGGCGGCCTGCGCATGACGGTGCACGGCCTGACCGCCAAGATGACGGCGATGGCCGCGCGCGAGGCGGCGCTGGGCGCGGGCGCGGTCGTCGAGTACCAGACCTCCGGCAAGCTGCACGACCACGATCTCGTCCGCATCGAAGAAGCCCGGCCCAGCCTGATCCTGCTCGCCGGTGGGGTCGAGGGCGGCGACTACGAGACGGTGCTCCACAACGCCGAGCGACTCTCGGCGCTGCCCATGCGCCCGATCGTCGTCTACGGCGGCAACTCGGTGGCGGCGCCGCAGGCGCAGGCGCTGCTCGAGGCGGCGGGCTTTCGCGTGCGCGTCACCGCGAACGTCTACCCGGGCATCGACGAGCTCGACATCGTGCCTGCAAGAGCCGTGATCCACGACGCCTTCGAGGAGCACATCACCCACGCGCCCGGCATGGAGCGCATCGGGCAGTGGGTCACGGGGAGCATCCTGCCCACGCCCGGCGCCGTGCTCATCGCCGCCGAGAACCTCGCCGAGCACCTGGGCGACCTCGTGGTCGTGGACGTGGGCGGAGCGACCACCGACGTTCACTCGATCACCGACGGCAGCCCCGAGATCGCCGCGATCTCGATCGAGCCGCAGCCGCACTCGAAGCGCACCGTCGAGGGAGACCTCGGCACCTTCGTGAGCGCGGCGCACGTGGCTGCCCTCATGCCCGAGGCCGAGCGCCCCGACCCGCTGCCGCCGGCGATGCCCAGCGAGCCTGCCGAGATCGCCGCGGCCACGGCGCTCGCGCGCGCGGCCACGGTCACGGCCATGGCGCGCCACGCCGGACGGTTCACGCACCTGTACACGCCCACCGGCCGCCAGACCGTCGCGCGTGGCCGTGACCTGACCGCCTGCCGGCTGCTCGTCGGCACCGGCGGCGCGCTCACACGCCTGCCGGCAGGCGAGGCCGCACTGGCCGCCGCGCGCGCGAGCGGTGCGGCTGACGAGCGGCTGCTGCCGCCCGCCGACGCGCGCTGCGCGCTCGACGCCGACTACGTCTTCGCGTGCTGCGGGGCGCTCGTCGGCCACTTCGATGCCGAGGCCGTCGTCGCGCTGATGCGCCGCAGCGCCGGACTGTGACACCCACGGACCAAGGAGCCCGCCCGCATGACCGCGAAAGCCACCGTCACCGTCGACCTCGCCAAGATCGCCGACAACGCCCGCACGGTCGTCTCGGCGCTTCCCGGCGTCGAGATCATCGGCGTCACGAAGGTCACGTGCGGCTCTCCCGAGATCGCTCGCGCGATGCTCGCTGGAGGCGTCTCGGGCATCGGGGAGTCGCGCCTGGAGAACGTGGAGCGCATGCGGGCCGCCGGGATCGACTGCCCGTACTGGCTGCTGCGCGCACCCACGCCCGATCTGGCCGAGGACACCGTGCGCCTCGCCGACGTGTCGCTGCAAAGCGAAGTGGAGACGGTCGCGGCACTCGAGCGCGCATGCGAGCGCGCGGGAGTCCGCCACCGGATCGTCGCGATGGTCGACCTCGGGGACCTGCGTGAGGGCATGATGCCGTCCGACCTGCCGGGCTTCCTCGACGAGGTGCGCGGATTCGAGCACGTCGAGGTCGCGGGCATCGGCACGAGCCTGACGTGCTACGGCGCGATCGTGCCCGACGAGCGCAACCTCTCCCAGCTCGTCGAGCTCGCGGAGGCCGCGGAAGCGCAGCTCGGCCGCCGGCTCACGGTGTCGGGCGGCATGTCGACCACGCTCGACGCCTTCTCGGCGGGCATCATGCCGGGCCGCATCGACAACCTGCGTATCGGCGAGGCGATCGTGCTCGGGGTGAGCCCCGCGACCCGCGAGAACATCCTGGGCCTGCACACCGATGCGGTCACCCTGTCCGCGCCGGTCATCGAGTGCAAGGTGAAGCCGTCCATGCCCATCGGCACCTCGGCCCAAGATGCGTTCGGAGGCCAGCCGGAGTTCGAGGACCTGGGCGAGCGCCGCCGCGCGATCTGCGCGATCGGCCGCCAGGACGTGGTTCCCGGCGGTCTCGTGCCGGTCGACCCTCGCGTGAGGGTGCTCGGCGCGTCGAGCGACCACCTCATCCTCGACGTGCACGACCTCGACCGTCCGCCCGCTCTCGGCGAGCCGATCCGCTTCGTTCCGGGCTACTCGGCCACGCTCGCGCTGTTCACCTCGCCGTACGTCGAGAAGGAGTGGCTGCGGCGGACCCTAGCCTCGCGACCCCGGCTTCAGGCGGGCGCGCGTCTGAGCGCGGGCATCCTGACGGATGATGCCGGTCTCATCCTCGACTCATCCGAACTGCGACCCGAAGACGGATTCGCGCGGCGCGCGAGCGTGAAATGCTCGTCACTATGGCGCCGGTCGACTACGCACACAACGCTCACGCGTGGGCTCCCGAGCCGATGCCCGCACCCGGGCTCGGCTTCGTGCGTCGTCACCCGAACGCTGCCGCATTCGTGCTCATGGCGATCGCCGCGTCGCTCATGGCGTGGGGCGCGGTGCTGTTCTACGGGCACGGACTGGCGTCCGGCTCGGGCGGGCACTACGCCGTGAACGGCATGGAGTCGTTCGCGGTGTTCGCGGCGGTTCCCGGGCAGGTGCTGGCGTCGCTGCTGATGTGGCTTGCGGTTCGGTCCTACGTGCGCACTCCGCCGAGGCTGCCGCTCATCGTCGCGCTGCTGGTCGCTGGTCACGTCGCCGGCATCGCCATGAGCGCGCTGTTCGCCCAGGGCATGCTGCTGTATGCCCCGCTCCTGTGGGTGACGCCCTCGCCGGGCATGGCGCTCATTCTTCTGGGGCCCGCCGTGGCTCTGGGAGTCTACTTCCGGCGTGCCTGCTCGCCGAGGCTGCCCACACTGCTCGCCGCAGGGTTGCTGACCGTCGCCGTGGGCATGTTCGCCTGGTCGGTCCTCGGGTATCTCGGCGGCGTGAATCCCACGGTTCTCTAGCGATCGGCGAGCTCTGCGCAGGCCAGTCGCCATCCGAGCAGCGGCGAAGCGGCCCGCGCCTCCGCGATCGCCCGGACCGTGAGCTCTGCCGCCATCTGCCGCTGCTCCGCATCGACAGAATCGGCGCCGTCGTCGAAGGTCGCGGACGACCCAGCAGCCGACACGCTGCCGGCGGCGGCGTTCGCCTCGGCAAGCCACTCGTCGGGGACTTCGGCGGGAATCGCTGCGCCCATCAGCGTCGCCATGGCGCACGCCCACATGCGCGGGACCGCCGAGAACGGCTGGTAGCCGCCGCCGCCCGTGGCTGCCACGCGGCCGGCGCACACGTCCTCGGCCAGCTCGACGATGCCCGCGACAAGACGGGCATGGCCGGCGATCGTGTTCGCGAGGTGTGTGAGAGGGTCCCCACGGTGAGAGTCGGCGCCCAGCTGCGCGACGATGACGTCCGGCTTGAAGGCGCGCACCGCGGGTGCCGCGACCTGCTCGAACGCGGCGAGAAGGTCGTCCGGGCCGGCGTAGGGGGGCAGCCCCACGTTGACCGCGAAGCCGCGGCCGGCGCCTTCGCCGACGTCACGGGACGCGCCGGTACCCGGGAACAGGTAGCGGCCCGACTCGTGGATCGAGACGGTGAGCACGTCGCTGCGGTCGACGAACGCCGCCTCGACGCCGTCGCCGTGGTGGGCGTCGATGTCGATGTAGGCGATGCGCACGCCCGGGTCGCGCACGCACGGCGCGCTCGATGGCGATGGCGCAGTCGTTGAGCGTGCAGAAGCCGGAGGCTCGGGACCGCATCGCATGGTGCAGCCCGCCGGCCGGGTTGAAGGAGCGCAGCGACGCGCCCCTCAAGCACCGCGTCGAGGGCCAGCGAGGTGGCACCGACGGCCCACAGCGACGCATCGAGGATGCCGCGGAAAGCGGGGGTGTCGCCGGGGCCGAGCCCGTAGCCGGCATCGGCGGCCTCGGGATGGGCGTCGGCGGCGCGAAGCGCGCGCAGGTACTCCGCCGAGTGCACGAGCAGCACGTCGTCGTCGGTCGCGGGTTCGGGCGCCCAGCACGGCGCGCGAGCCACGTCGCCGCCCGCAACCGGTTCATCGGCAGGCGGCTCGAGAAGGCCCCACGACCGCATCAGCGACACGGCGAGCGTGAAGCGCTCGGGCCGCATGGGATGCCCCTCGGGGAACCGGTATGCCGGCCACCGACGGGTCGTAGATGAGCGCTGCGGTTGCGATGCCATCTCCTCTCGGCTTCTACGTGAACTTGTACCACGCGCGGGCGTGGTCTCGCCGCACCGGAGGTGTTCATGTCGCCGCCGCGAATGCCGATACAGTACTCGTCGGGTCCCCAATCGTCGCTCGACGCGACGGGGGATTCGCGCGGGGCTTCGCGGCCGGCTGCACGATCGGGCTCGGCAGGCGAGAACCGCGGACAGGTAGCGGCCGATGAGTGAGGGAGAGGAACGGACGTGGCTATCAACTGGCGTACCGACTACGCGATCCGCCTGATGTGCGAGCTCGCGAAGAACAGCGCCGGCGAACGCGACACGGTCCGCCGCACCGCGGATGCGGTGTCGGTGCCCTACGACTACGCACGTACGATCGCCCGTGACCTGGTCTCGGCCGGCTTGCTCACCTCACGCAGGGGCGTTGGCGGGGGTGTCGTGCTTGCCCGTCCCGCCGAGGAGATCACGATTCTCGACATCATGAAGGCGATGGACGACGAGGCGTCGCTCAGCCTGTGCACGAAGAACCCGGCCGTATGCGGTCGAGTCGAGACGTGCGCGATCCACGTGGGAGTGTGGCGCGGCCTCGACGTGCTCATCGAGGGGTATCTGGCGCGCCATACGCTTGCCGATGCGGTCGCGCTCGGCACCGAGCTCGAGCAGTCGCTCGCGAGCCGAACCGGGGCTAGCCGTCTGATTCGTCGATCTCGATCCTGCGCCACGTGACGGGGGACGACAGCACGATCGACGTGGTGGTCTGCCCGTAGGGGAGCAGCCGGACTATCACTCGCTCCAGGTGCTCGATGGAGCGCGCGGCGGCCTTGAGCACGTAGCCCTCGGTGCCCGTGACGTGATGGAACTCGAGCACCTCCGGCGTCTCCGAGGCGACTCGGCCGAGCTGCTGTGCGAGCTCGGGTGGCGACGTGAGCCGGATGAACGCCACGAGCCCGAAGCCCGCCTTCTTCAAGTCGATCTGTGCGTGGTAGCCCGAGATCACGCCGGATTGCTCGAGCCGCCGCACACGCTCGGCCACTGCGGGCGGAGTGAGCCCGACTCGGCGGCCAAGCTCCGCGTAGCTCGCTCGCGCATCGTCTTGAAGCGCTGAGAGCAGAAGGTGGTCGATGCCGTCCATGTTCTTTCCAATCGAAGACGGAAGGGGCACGGAGACGCGGTAATCGAAGACATCGTAGCTCACCGGCTTGCGATATCGTCCTGCCAGACGCTCCTGTGCGTGCTGCGGCGCACGGCTTGCTAGACTAGCGAGCGCAGTCCACCACGACATTTCGGAGTCAGCCCATGTCTTCTGAGAACCGAGGGTCGAGCGTCCTTGGCCCCTTGCTCGTCGCTGCAGGCCTGATCGCCGCGCTCGGATTCACGCTCTCGTTTCCCGCCGTCGAGGGCCTGGGTACCAAGGTGCGTCTGCCGGTGTTCCACGGCGCGATGACCTGGGTGAATCTCGCTCTCTTCTCGGTACTCGCGGTGCTTGCGATCGTGTATCTCGCGATGAAGCGCGAGTCTGTCTACGGTTGGGCCGAGGCGGTGCGCTTCATCGGTGTGCCGATGTGGGTCGTGGGCAGCGTGCTCGGCTTCATGGCCGCACTCAACACGTGGGACTTCACGGGCTCCAAGTCCTCTCCGCTCACGGTGGCCGCCGCCGACCCGCGCCTCCTCGCGCAGTTCTGGGTCATGATCGCGGGCCTGGGCGTGCTGGCCCTGGGGCTCGTCACCGAGGAGCGGCGGTGGCTTGCGATCGCCGATGTGGGGTTCGTCGCCTTCGCGTGGGTCGTCCTGATGCAGAGCGATTCTGGGACCCGGTCGTGCGCTGCATCCCGACAGCCCGGTCATGAACTCCGACGAGATCTTCATCAAGCTGATGTTCTTCGGCATCGTGGCCGGAATCGGCGTGGCGTCTCTCGGCGCGGTCATGATCGTGCGCAGGTTTCGCGCTCGCCCGGTCGATGCGATTCCGGCTGCCGCGGAGGCACCTGTCACTCCGTGAGATTGGTCACTCAGTTCGCCTGGACCCATGCCGATTCAGTGGGTGAATTCGGCCCCCGGTGACGGTCCTGCAAGCGAAGGGTGACGCCACAATGCCAAAGACCCGGCGTGTCTTCGACATGATCGAAACGCTCGCGGTGGATCCAGATCTCGTGCGCGATCTGCTCGTGTCACGCTCGATGCTCGACGCGGCCGCGGCCTACACCTCGCTGCGCGGAGTGGTGCCCGACGGTTCGCTGCTGATGCTGGCGAATCTGCGGGAGGTCATCGCCGAGATACCCGAGACGCCCTTCCTCACAGGGCAGCCGATCGAGGTCCTCGAGCTCGTCGCCGGCTACGAGCGGTGCGTGAACTCGTACCGCCGATTCTTCGAGGGCGAGCGAGGCGGTTTCACGCTCGAGTTCATCGGCCAGGGAACCGAGTGCGAGGCGATCGTCATCGAGGTCGGGGCGTCTCGCTTCAGTCTGGCCGGCGACATGGAGTTCATGATCGATCCCGAGGTTCTCGACCTCGCGCTCGAGCATCGCACCCTCATCGACGAGATCCTTCGCGCGCTGCAGTCTCTGGGCGTTGCGCTGGACCCGCGCGTCTACCTGACACCCGACGACTTCACCGCCGAGAACGCCGCCGGTGCTGCAGGCGAGATGTTCCGAGGTCTCTTCTAGGCTGCGGGTCTCTCCTCTGCGCTAGACTGCATCCACGTTGTCAATCGAATAGGCGTCACTCGGTGCCCGCATGCCATCGATCGGCAGCGGGAGAATAGGGAACCCGGTGAGAACCCGGGACGGACCCGCCACTGTGATGCTCGGCGTGAAGACCGAGCTAAGTCAGGAGACCTGCCGAGTGATGCGCGACGCGGCCTTCGAGGACCAAGGCCGGCT
Source organism: uncultured Actinomycetes bacterium (assembly GCA_963726325.1). Taxonomy (GTDB): domain Bacteria; phylum Actinomycetota; class Coriobacteriia; order Anaerosomatales; family PHET01; genus CAVPCY01. The sequence continues at coordinate 205,642 of CAVSCA010000007.1, forward strand.
CGCGGTCCGCATCGTCGGGCCCCGAACCGCACCGCTCACGGCACTCAGAAGACCCGCAGCCCCTCAAGGGCAGTGGGTCTTTTCGATTCTTCGGGCGAGGCGCGTCGAAACCGCCTCTAGAGAAGGAGCCCGCATGACCCGAATGGCCCGCTTCATCGCCCTGTCTGTCTCGCTGGTCGCAGTCGCGGCCGCCCTGGGTGGCTGCGCCGCCCCTGCGTCGAAGCCCGCCGAGAAGCCCGCACCTCCCGCGGCGAGCTTCCCCGTCACCATCACCGACGACGCGAGCCGCACGGTCGAGATCGCGGCCAAGCCCGCCCGCATCGTCTCGCTCGCGCCAGCCAACACCGAGATCCTGTTCGCGATCGGCGCGGGGAAGCGGGTCGTGGGCGTCACGAGCTACGACGACTACCCCGCCGAGGTTGCCGATATCGCGAAGGTCGGCGACTTCGCCGGGCCCAACCTCGAGGCCGTGGCCGCGGCCAAGCCCGATCTCGTCGTGGCGACGACCGGCGTGCAGGCAGACGTCATCACCAAGCTCGAAGAGCTCGGCGCGACGGTCATCGCCGTCGATCCCACCACGCTCGACGGGCTCTACGAGGACATCACCGAGATCGGGCAAGCGACCGGTGAGGTCGAGGGTGCCGAGAAGACCGTGACCGACATGAAGACGCAGGTCGACGCGATCACCGCCAAGGCCGGGCAGCGAGGAGCCGGTGGGCACGTTCGTCGAGATCGGCCAGAACCCGCTGTTCACCGTCGGCTCGGGCACGCTGATCGACGAGCTCATAGCGCTGGCGGGCGGCACCAACATCGTGACGCAGCCGGGCTACGTGCCCTACTCGGCCGAGGAGGTCGTCAAGGCGGACCCCGAGGTGTACATGGCGACCAAGGGCTCCATGAGCGACCCGAGCCAGCTCGAGCAGCGCGCCGGCTTCGGCGATCTGACGGCGGTCAAGAACGGCCGAGTCGTGATCCTCGAGGACAACTACGTGTCGCGCCCCGGTCCTCGGGTCGTTCTGGGACTGAAGCAGATCGCCGAGGCGCTTCATCCGCAGGCCTTCGGCAAGTAGCGTGTCGCCTCGCCGCAACATCCGCACCGGCCCCGCGCTTGCGCTGCTTGCCGCGGGGCTGTTCGCGGCGGTCGTGGCTGCCGTGGCGTTCGGCGCGGTGCGCGTTCCGGCCAGCGAGGTGCTCGGCGCGTTCGGCCGCGCGCTCACCGGCACGCAGTCGGGCATGATCGACACGCTCGTGCTGCAGGTCAGACTGCCGCGCGTTGTCTTGGCGGCGCTGGTGGGGGCGGCGCTCGCCGGCGCCGGCACGATCTTTCAGGCGCTGTTCCGAAACCCCCTGGCCGATCCCTACATCCTGGGCATCTCGAGTGGTGCCGGGCTGGGCGCCGTGATCGCCCTGACGCTGACGGCCCAGGCGACCGCTCTGCGCTACGGCGTGGTGCCGCTCGCGGCGTTCGCGGGGGCGCTGCTCACGATGGTGCTCGTGACCCGTCTTGCGTCGTGGCGAGGCCGGCTGGACACCGCGTCGCTTCTGCTCGCCGGCGTCGCCGTGTCGTACACGCTGGCCGCGCTCACTTCGTTCGTGATGGTGTTCGCTCGAGAGCAGATGGCCACCGTCGTGTTCTGGATGATGGGGGGGTTGAGCGGCGCGTCATGGCCCTACGTCGTCATGATCGCCCCGATGTTCGCGGTCGGCGCGGTGGCCTCGCTCATGTTCACCCGCGAGCTCAACCTCATGCTGCTGGGCGACGAGCGCGCCGGGCACCTTGGGGTCAACGTCGCGCGCTTCAAGCTCGTGTCGCTGGCCGTCGCATCGCTGCTCACGGCGGCGGCGGTGGCCGTGGCGGGACTCATCGGATTCGTCGGCCTCATGGTCCCGCACATGGTCCGGCTCACGCTGGGTCCCGACCACCGCACGCTGCTGCCTGCTTCGCTGCTTGGCGGGGCGATCGTGCTCGTGCTGGCCGACCTCATCGCTCGCACCGTGCTCGCGCCCGTGGAGATCCCCGTCGGGATCGTCACCGCGCTGATCGGCGGTCCCTTCTTCCTGTGGCTGCTCGTGAAGGGGGAGCGGGTGTGAGCGGCCGAGAGACGCTGCTGCGCTACGACCGCGCGACCGTCGGCTACGCGGGCGAGCCGATCGTGTCGGACGCCGAGCTGTCCGTGGCGGCCGGCGAGATCGTGGGCCTCGTGGGGCCCAACGGAGCCGGCAAGTCCACGCTGCTTCGGGCGGTCACCGGTGACTCGCAACTGCAGTCGGGCACCGATCGAGATCGGCGGCGTCTCCCTGGCGGCGATGACTCCGCTGCAGCGCGCTTCGCTCGTCGGCGTGGTGCCGCAGCAGGTGAGCGCGGCCTTCTCGTTCCCGGCGGCCGAGTTCGTGGAGATGGGGCGACATCCGCACCTGCCGCGCTTCGGCAGGCCCGGCCCGGCGGACCGTGAAGCCGTGCGCAGCGCGATGCACCTCACCGATACCGAGCATCTCGCCGACAAGCCCGTCGACGCGCTGTCCGGCGGCGACCTGCAACGCCTCGCCTTCGCCCAGGCGCTTGCCACCGAGCCGAAGGTGCTGCTGCTCGATGAGCCGGTGAGCCACCTCGACCTCAACCACCGGCTGCAGGTGCTCGATCTGACACGCGAGCTGGCCGACGATGGCCTCGCGGTGCTCGCCGTCTTCCACGATCTCGATCTCGCCGCCCGCTACTCCGACCGTGTCGCGGTCGTGGCGTCCGGGTCGCTCGCGTCCGCCGACGTGCCGGCGGCCGTCATCACCGCCGAGATGCTGCGGGAGACGTTCGGGGTGCGTGCGGTCGTCGGCACCGACCCCGTGACCGGCTCGGTCACGGTGACTCCGGTGCTTCGCGACGGTGCGGTCGCTCGCGCCCATCGCGGCCGGGTCCACGTCATCGGCGGTTCGGGCGTGGCTGCGCCGCTGCTGAGGCGGCTCGTCCTCAAGGGGTGGGTCGTCACCGCCGGGGCACTCAACGTCGGCGACGCCGATGCGACGCTCGCCGAGGCACTCGGGTTGGAGTACGCGCCGATCCCGCCGTTCGCCCCGATGGACGCCGAGGCCGCGGTGAGGTGCGCGAAGCTCGCGGACGCCGCCGAGGCGATCGTCGTGTGCGAGGTGCCCTTCGGGCACGGCAACATCGACAACCTGCTCGTCGGCGTGCGGGCCGGTCGGCCGGTCGTCCTCGTGGGCGACATCTCGCACAGGGACTTCGCGGGCGGCGCCGCTGCCGCCTACTGGGCCGAAGCGCTCGCTGCTGGAGCGCGGGTCGTGGCGACACTCGACGATGTCGAGCGGGCGCTCGACGACATTCTGCCGCCCCGCTAGCGGTCCTCGCGAGCCGCGGCTCCCGACGGAGAACCCTACTCGGCGCCGAAGAGCTCACCTTGAGGCGGGTGGGAGTCGCACACCTCGTGCTGAGGCGCGACCACGATGCGCACGTCGAGGCCGATCCGTCTGGCGCTTCCGCCGAGTGTCTCGGCAGCGAGGTCCGCGGTGTTGTTCGTGCGGGAGCGGTGCAGCGCGAAGACGGTTCGAAGACGGTCGGACGCCAGTCTCGCGAGCGCTTCGGCGGCGTCGTCGTTTGACAGATGGCCCGATCTCGAGCGGATCCGGCGCTTGAGAAACGCGGGATACGGGCCGTGCTCGAGCATGCGCAGGTCGTGGTTGCTCTCGAGGCACAGGATGTCGACATCGGCGAGCGCCTCGGCCGCCTCGCTGGTGAGTACCCCCGTGTCGGTTGCGATCCCGATCGCCGAGTCCGCGCTTTCGAACCGGTAGCCCACGGGTTCCGCCGCGTCGTGCGAGGTGCGGAAGGGGAGTATCGACAGCGTCCCGATCCGCAGCGGCTCGCCGGGGCGCACGGCGCTCGGGCAGTCCACGCGCGCCTTCGACGTAAGGGCAGCCAGGGTGCCCCGCGTCGCGTAGACCGGGCAAACGGACGCGTGGCGGCGGCTGAACACGTCGATGCCACGGATGTGGTCGCTGTGCTCGTGGGTCACGAGTAGCGCCTGCACGCTCTGGGCCGAGATACCCGCCTCGGCCAGCCTGCGAGCGGTCTCGCGTGCCGAGAACCCGCAGTCCATCAGGACCGTCGTCGTGCCGTCGGTGATCGCCGCGGCGTTTCCCGAGGAACCCGACCCGAGGAACACGACCCGCAGGGAATGAGCATTGACCATGCAGCGCAGTGTACACCGCGGGACTGACTTCATGAGATGCGAGAAGGCGAGCCAGCCGGCTCGCCTTTTCACTCCCCTCCCCACTGACACGCATCGCTGCGTGCGGGCGGGTCACCGTCGATGAGTATACCCTAATGATTCGCGCGTTGGTGACTCGTATCCACCGTGGTTGAACCGGGCGTGCCCGCGCCGAACGGGCGCTCGCGCCTAGCGCTGCATCGCGAGCAACTCGCGCCCTCTGCGCCACGCGAGCCTCACTCCGCCGACCTGCCACCAGTACAGCACGTACGTCAGGCGCTTCATGAAGATGGCCGGGACTCCGGACAGCTTCAGGTTCCACATCCATCCCACGCCCCAACTCGGACCCACGCTGACGAACTCGCCGTGCATGTGCGGGACGTAGGGCTCGGTTGCCCGGCCGTCAAGCTCGCGCAGGATGTTGTCGCCGGTGTGCTGGGCCTCTCTGATCGCGAACTGAGCGAGCATCGGCAGCACGCGGTTGGTCTCCGGGTCGCGGAACTCGGACACATCACCTAGCGCGTACGCGCTGTCGAAGCCCTGCGCCTTGAGATCGGGCGTCACCAGGATCCGGCGCGATGCCGAGAGCTCGAACCCCCACAGGGCGGCGTGCGGGTCGGCCTTGGCTCCGCCGGCCCACACCAGCACGGTCGAGGGGACGCTCGTGCCGTCTTCGAGGACGACCTCCTCGGCGGTCACGCGCTCGACCATCGAGCCGGCGTACACCCGCACGCCCAGCTTCTCGAGCCGAGCTCGCGGCCCGAAGCCGCTGCGCCTCGGGCAGGTCGTAGAGGATCTGCGGTCGACCCTCGACGAGGCTCATGCGCAGGTCCTCCGGGTCCAGGCCGATCTCGGCGGCCCGTTTGGGCAGCAGCTGGCCGATGGTCCCGATGATCTCGAGCCCCGTCGCGCCGCCGCCGCATACCGTCACCGAGAGCGCCTCTTGGCGCTGCGAGGAGTCTGGCATGCGTGCCGCAAGCTTGAGCTGCGCGTTGACACGTCGCTGGAGCTCCTGCGCGTCGGCGACCGACCACATCGTCACGGCATGCTCGGCGAGTCCCGGGATGGGCGGCACGCTCGGGACGGCCCCGGTGCACACGGCGATGCGCCAGTAGCTCACCTCGTTCCCGTCCGAGGTGGTCACGATCTGCCGCTCGGGGTCGATCGTCTCGACGCGGTTGAAGCACGTGCGCACCGGCATGTCCTTGAGCACCGCCGGAAGCCACAGCTCGCAGAACTCGGGGCGCTCGGGGCCCACTGCGACGAGGTCGAGCTCGGAGAGCGCCTGCTGGCAGGGGTTGGGTTCGATCAGCAGCACTTCGACGTCGCGGGTCGCCCTGCGCTTGAGCGCGCGGCCTAGCCGGACCGCCAGTGTCGTGCCCGCGTACCCGCCGCCGACGATGACCACCCGCTTGGTGGTGTCGTCCGCCGGCGTGCACGGGTTGGGTGTCGGGCTCATGGGCGCTCTCCTCGGTCTTCGTCCAGATGCATTGATGCCCCAAATCGCTTCATCGGCGCACTTTCGGGAATACACGCCCACAGATACGCAACGACTTTGGCCCGCCGCTTCTCGAAGCCGCGCAAGGAGCTACCATGGACATTCACCTCTATGCGCTGTCTACCTGCCCGTACTGCCGAATGACCAAGCGCTACCTCGACGACCACGGGATCACGTACACGCTCACTGAGGTCGACATGCTCGAGGGTGACGAGAAGCAAGCTGCCATCGACAAGGTCAAGGAACTCTCGGGCGGGACGTCGTTTCCCGGTGCTCGTCGCCGACAGCGAGGTGGTCGTGGGCTTCAACAAGTCCAAGATCGCCAAGGTCATCGGCTTGTAGGCGGGCCTCATGACTGCTGACCAGCGGAGCGTCCGGCGGGTCTTCCACCCCGGCGTCACCATCGACGACCTCAAGGAGTACATGGGCCCGTTCGCCGAGCGTCTGGGCTACAAGTTCAACACCGAGACCGAGTTCGTCGACGAGGTGCTCGCAAGCGAGCTCGAGATCCTCGAGCGGGACGGCGACGTGTTCTGCCCGTGCCGAGTCAGGACCGGCGACCCCAAAGAGGACTTCAAGATCGTGTGCCCGTGTATCCCGTTCTTCCGCGACCAGTTCGCGGCGCTCGGGAAGTGCTGGTGCGGGCTGTTCATTCGCACCGACGTCGAGGACGGCGCGGAGCTCATCGGAGTGATCGAGGAGGCCGAGCCGGGCACCAGCGTCGAGGTTCCCGTGTGTCGTCTCGAGGACCTCGCCGAGAACACCGCACGCCACGTCAAGATCGGCAAGAACGACATCGCCGTGGTGCGCGTGGGCGACGACGTCTTCGCGCTGTCGAACGTGTGCAGGCATGCGTTCGCCCCGCTGGCGGAGGGCTTCGTGGACGGGCCCACGCTCGTGTGCCCCTGGCATGGCTGGCGATACGACGTTCGCAACGGTACCACCGACCACCCCAATGCGGACGTACGCACGTACCCGACGGCCGTTCGCGAGGGTGAAGTGCTCGTGACGGTGGCGCTCGGCCGCACGCGGTAGCCGACTCCCGATGGCGACGCAGTCAGGATCCGGCCACACCGCGGCCGTGGGACGGGACGATCGGCGTCCGCCGATGTTGCGCGTCGCGGTCACGGGCTCGGCCATCGCCGGCGCGGCAGCGCTGATCGTCGTCACCGGGCCGCTGCGGCCCGAGATCTACGTGAGCACCGGGGTCGCGGTACTCGTCGCCGCCATCATCTACCTGGTGCAGCCGCGTGCGGGCACCATCGCGCTTCTCGCCCTGGGGACCGCGATATGTGTCGCCTGCGCGGTCGCCTTCGCCAGGGTGGGCGCTGTGCCGTGGCTGCTGACAAGCTTCTGGGCCGGCGCGGCGACTCTGCTTGCGGGGCTGCTGGATCTGATCGGCCGAGAAGGGCAAGACCCCATCATGGGCGTCACCGTCGTCGCGGTGCTCTCGCTGCTGCTGCTCTCGGCGCTGGGGCTGGGCCAGTACGTACGCATGAACTGGCCTCCCGCCGGCAGGGCGGTGCTCGAATCGCTGCCGCAAGACGTTTCGCAGCCCGGCAGCACGGCGTCGTCACCGCCTCGGATGGCTGTCGAGCAGGCGTCGGGAGGGCGTTGGGCCGGGCGCTGGAGCGTGCGCACGCGCAACCGCGTGAGGGCGTGGGACGCGCTCGCACTCGCGATCGCGGCGGACGGCTGGAGGATCGGCATCAACGAGTCGTGCGAGAGACTGCGCGCGGTCAAGGACGGATACGTGTTGTGGGTCGTCGAGGAGGACTCGGCCGAGACCACACAGAGCGCGGGAACGGCGGGCGGCTCGGAGGCGCAAGGCGCGATGCACCTTGCCGCCTACGTCTCCGTGCCCTCGCGCTAGCGGTTCTTGCGGCGAGCGAGCACGCGCTGGAACAGCACCATCAGCACGCTCGACACGCCGAAGAACGCGATCCACGGCACGGCGGTCTGATCGGTGACGACACTCGCGATGGCCGCGCTCAGTGCCCCCAGTCCGAAGGGGAGCATGAACAGTCCGGGGCTGAGGACCTCGCCGGCCAGCAGGATCACGCAGACTGTGAGCCACGCCCAGAACTCGAGGCCCATGCGTCTCCCTTCCGGCCGAGTGCGAGCACATCCGAAGCGTAGCCGATGGGTCGCCCGGAGCGAAGCGCAGCAAAAAGCGCATATTACGCATGATAATAGTGCGTGATAATCGCGTGCGCGCGGCGTACAATCCACGCGTCAGGGACGAGCCACGCTCTGAGGAGACCAGCGATGAACGGCATCATGAACGCTGTCGACAAGACCATCGGGAACACCCCGCTCGTGAGGTTGAACGTTCTCGCGGCGGGGCTGCCTGCGACGGTCGCCGTCAAGCTCGAGTCGCGCAACCCCGGCGGTTCGGTCAAGGACCGGATCGGACTGGCGATGATCGACGACGCCGAGGCCCGCGGCGAGATCGAGCGCGGGCGCACCGTGATCGTCGAGCCCACGAGCGGCAACACGGGCATCGCGCTGGCGCTCGTGGGGGCCGAGCGCGGCTACCGCACCGTTCTCACGATGCCCGAGTCGATGTCGGTCGAGCGCCGCAAACTGCTGCGGGCGTACGGCGCCGAGCTCGTCCTGACGCCCAAGGAGAAGGGGATGGCCGGGGCCGTCGCGGAGGCCGAGCGGCTCGCGGCCGAGCTCGGCGCGTGGATCCCCCAGCAGTTCGAGAACCCCTCGAACCCCGCGGCCCACTACCGTACGACCGGCCCGGAGATCGAGTCGGCGGCCGACGGGCACCAAGATCGCGGCGTTCGTGGCGGGCGTGGGCACCGGCGGCACCATCTCGGGTACCGGACGCTACCTCAAGGAGCGGGACGCCGGCACGCTCGCGATCGCAGTCGAGCCCGCCGAGTCGCCGCTCATCGCCCAGCGCCTGCGAGGCGAGGAGCTCACGCCGGCTCCGCACGTCATTCAAGGAATCGGCGCGAACTTCGTTCCCGGCAACCTGGACCTGTCGGTGCTCGATGGCGTGGAGCACGTGACCGGCGAGGAGGCGATCGCGATGGCCCGCCGTCTCGCCGCCGAGGAGGGGATCCTCGCCGGCATCTCGAGCGGGGCGAACGTCGTCGCGGCGCTGCGGCTCGCCGCCCGTGAGGAGTTCGCCGGCAAGCTCGTTGTGACGGTGGCGCCCTCGACCGGCGAGCGCTATCTGAGCACCCCGTTGTGGGAGGGGCTCGAGTAGATGCGTGTCTCGCAGCGACTCGACTACGCCCTGCGCCTGCTGGTGTTGCTCGCGATGCAGCCGCCGGGCGACTACGTGGTGGTGGGCGATCTTGCGGAACGCATGGGGCTGCCGCGCCGTTTCGCGGAGCAGCAGATGAGCGCGTTGGCGCGTGCAGGCGTCGTCCGATGCAGGCGCGGAGCTGCGGGCGGCTGCGCGCTCGCCCGGCCAGCCGACAGCATCACCGTGCGCGAGGTGGTCGTGGCACTCGAAGGCGCGGTGCTCGACGTTCCTCGGCAGCCCGGGTCGGCCAGCGCGGAGGCGTGGGCGGCGACGGCCGATGTCCTGGCGGCACACCTCGACCGAGTCAACCTCGGTGCGCTGGCGCGTCGCCAGAGGGAACTCGACGCCCACGCGTCCCCCATGTACTTCATCTGAGGCGCGGGCAACCCGCTGGTCGCAACGGGGCGCGAGACGTCGCTTCGCAGGGCTTGTCGGGCGCCCCGTCGAATAGGCGTCGTTCGTTGTTGCATATGTCGGCTATATGCTACGCTCCGAAAGTCCTGCAGCGGGATGGCTGTGGGGGCCGCGTAGTCCGAGGGGACGACACACGACGGCCGCATTCAGTTCAGGTGGGTCTAACGGGAGCAAGGGAGGGACTGTATGAAGATGCGTAACACGCGTATCCTCGCCGTCCTCGCCGCCCTCGTCGCGGTCGCCATGATCGCCACGGGTTGCGGTGGAGGAACCACGGGAGGCGGGGCCGGTTCGGCCAAGGCCACCACGGTCAAGATCGGTATCGGCGCTCCGCTCACGCAAGGCGCGGTCGCACTCGGCCAGGGCATGAAGCGCGGCGCGCTTCTCGCCATCAAGCAGGCCAACGAGGGCGAAGAGGCCAAGGGTCTCGGCATCACGTTCGAGGGCGTCGACGGCGACGACCAGGGCGACCCCAAGACGGGCGTCACCGTGGCCAACACGTTCGCGTCGACCCCGGGCCTGCTGGGCGTCATGGGCCACCTGAACTCGGGTGTCTCGATTCCCGGCATCGAAGGTCTACAACGAGAACAAGCTCGTCCAGATCTCGCCGGCGTCGACGAACCCGCAGCTCACGCTGCAGGGCTTCGACAACGTCTTCCGCGTCTGCACGATCGACTCGGTCCAGGGCCCCATCGGCGCCGACTACGCGTTCGACAAGTTCGGGCTCAAGACCGCGGTCGTCATCGACGACTCCACCCCCTACGGTGAGGGTCTCGCGGCGGAGTTCGCCAAGGAGTTCCAGACCAAGGGCGGCAAGGTCCTGTTCACCGAGAAGACCTCGGACAAGGACACCGACTTCAACGCTCTGGTCACCAAGATCAAGGACGCCAACCCGGAGATGATCTACTACGGCGGCATCTACAACGCCGGCGCGCTCCTGGCCAAGCAGGCCTCTGACGCCGGCATCAAGGCTCCGCTGATGGGCGGCGACGGTCTGTACGACGCCGAGTACGTCAACCTCGCCGGCGCCGAGCAGGCCGAGGGCGACTACTGCACCTCCGTTGGTCTGCCGATCGACAAGCTGCCCAACGGCCAGGCGTTCATCGATGCCTACAAGGCCGAGTACCCCAACGATGAGATCGCTGCCTACGACGCCTACGCGTACGACGCGACGAACCTCATCATCAACGCGATCCTCAAGGTCGCCAAGGAGCAGGGCGCTGACAAGGTCGCCTCGCCCGCGGGCAAGACGGCCATCATCGCCGCGGTCGCTGCCACCAGCACCGACGGCGTGACCGGCGCCATCGCGTTCGACCAGAACGGCGACACCACCAACAAGGCCATCACTGGCTACCAGGTCAAGAGTGGCGCGTGGACCCCTGTCGCAATCCCTGGCGAGTAGGCTAGAACGCACGTAGAGTAACTGCATCAACACCCGTCCGGGCGGGCGCCGACAAGGTGCCCGCCCGGACAGTGTGTGAAGGGTGTCGCTCGGGGCGGCTTCTCGCCCGCGCCTGAAGAGAATCAGGAATCCCTCACGTGTCACTAGACGTCATCATCCAGCAGCTCGTGAACGGGGTGACCCTGGGCGGGATGTACGCGCTTATCGCGCTGGGGTACACGCTGGTCTACGGCATCCTGCTGATGATCAACTTCGCGCACAGCGAGATGTTCATGCTTGGCGCGTACGTTGGTCTCGGCGTTCTCACGTTGCTGTCGAACCCGGCAGTGCCGGCAAGCAGCTTCTTCACCGGCAGCACCTTCGGGATCATCTGCCTGTACGCTGATCACCTTCGCGGTCGCGATGGTCGCGATCGGCATCGTGGGTGTCGTCATCGAGCGGCTGGCGTACCGGCCGCTGCGCAACGCGCCGCGGCTCGCTCCGCTCATCTCGGCGATCGGCGTCTCGATCTTCCTGCAGAACGCCGTGCTGCTGTGGGTGGACTCGAGCGCGATCCCGTACCCGCAGCTGTTCCCGGTGGAGACGGTCTTCGCCATCGGCAGTGCGAGCATCAACACCCTGCAGTTGCTGATCATCTTCACCTCGGTCGACGCTGCTGGTGATTCTCGACACCTTCATCTCGCGCACCAGGATCGGCAAGGCGATGCGTGCGACGTCCCAGGACCGCGAGGCAGCGGGTCTGATGGGCATCGACATCAACCGCACCGTTGCGCTCGCCTTCTTCATCGGACCGGCGCTCGGGCGCGGTGGCCGGCATCTTCCACGGCATGTACTACGGCGCCATCATCTTCAGCATGGGATTCATCCCCGGCATCAAGTCGTTCACGGCGGCGGTGCTCGGCGGTATCGGTAACCTTCGAGGCGCGATGCTCGGAGGCTTCGTGCTCGGGATCGTCGAGTCGCTCGGCGCGGGCTTCCTGTCGACCGGCTACAAGGACGTCATCGCCTTCGCGATCCTGATCCTCGTTCTCATCTTCCGGCCGGGCGGTCTGCTCGGCGAATCCGTCGTGGAGAAGGTGTAGGCCATGGGCGGAACCAAAATGGACATCAACACGAACGTCGCCTCGAGCAAGATGAGCGGGCGCCAGAAGGTGCTCTACCTCGGGCTCGGCGCACTCGTATTCCTCATGCCGATCGTCTTCCAGGGCTTCGGGCAGCTCTTCCTCGTCCGCATCCTGGCGATCGTCGGCCTCTACGTCATGCTCGCGCTCGGTCTGAACATCGTCGTCGGCTACGCGGGCCTGCTCGACTTGGGCTACATCGCGTTCTACGCGATCGGCGCGTACGCGGGCATGGTCATCGGCATGCCGTTCTCGACCTGGCTCGCCGAGACGTTCCCGGCCATACCGTGGCTGCCGGGAGTGACGTACTTCCTCATGATCCCGGTGGCGGCTGCGTGCGCTGCTCTGACCGGCATCGCATTGGGCACTCCGGTGCTGCGGCTTCGCGGAGACTACCTCGCGATCGTCACGCTCGGGTTCGGCGAGATCGTGCGAATCGCGCTCAACAACAACATCTTCGGGCTGTCCAACGGTGCGGCCGGTCTGCCCGAGGCGGGACAGGTGGTTCCGAAGCCCCTGGGTCTCATGTGGCTGCAGAACAAGCTGTACTTCCAGTTCCCCGACATCGGCGCCAACGGGTTCGCCTTCACGTTCACGGCGAACGTGTACTGGTACTACGTCATCGTCCTGTCTGTGCATCTTCACGATGTTCGTGGTTCAGCGCCTCGACGATTCCCGGCTGGGTCGCTCGTGGACCGCGATGCGCGAGGACGAGGTCGCCGCCTCATCGATGGGCGTCAACATCACGCGGCGCGAAGCTCTACGCCTTCTCGCTGGGCGCCCTGTGGGGCGGTATCGCCGGCGTCACCTTCGCGAACTTCCAGGGGTTCGTGAGCCCCGAGTCGTTCACGTTCATGGAGTCGGTCTTCGTCGTCTGCGTCATCGTGCTCGGTGGCATGGGCTCGATTCCCGGCGCTGTCATCGGCGCGCTCATCATCCAGGGCGTGCCGGAGCTCATCCGCGGCATGGCCTCCTCGGGCCTGCTCACGACGCTCACCGGAATCCACGTGCCGGCCGAGGCGCAGTCCGCGATCTCCAACTACCGCTATCTGGTCTTCGGCCTGCTGATGGTGGTCATGATGGCCTGGCGACCACAAGGCCTCATTCCGTCCAAACGCCGAGCGCGAGAGCTGCATCCGGATGACGAGAGGATGCTCGACGATCAGAACCAGACGCTGTATGACGCCGCACACGACACCGCCCTCCCGGGCGAAGACCTGTAGCCGGGCGAGAGAGGCACTGCTGAGATGACACGCCTGGTAGAAGCGAACAACGTCACGATGCAGTTCGGCGGCCTGAAGGCCGTGAGCGACGTGACGATGAACATCGACGAGGGCGAGATCGTCGCCCTCATCGGACCCAACGGCGCCGGCAAGACGACGTTCTTCAACATGCTCACCGGCATCTACCCTCCCACGCAGGGCACGCTCACGTTCAAGGGGCAGCCCGTGGGCGGTCTCAAGCCGCACAAGATCGCGAAGATGGGTATCTCGAGAACGTTCCAGAACATCCGGCTCTTCGCGAACATGACCGCGCTCGAGAACGTGATGGTCGGCCGGCACACCCGCAGCCTCGAGGGCCCGATCGGCGCGGTGTTCCGCACGCCCAAGTTCAAGCGCGAGGAGCGCGGTACCGAGAGCAAGGCGCGCGAGATACTCAGCTTCGTGGGGCTGGACTGGGCCGCGAACGAGCTTGCCAAGAACCTGCCCTACGGCGACCAGCGCCGCCTCGAGATCGCCCGCGCTCTGGCGACCGAGCCCACGCTGATCCTGCTCGACGAGCCGGCCGCCGGCATGAATCCGCAGGAGACTCAGCGGCTCAACGCGCTGGTCCGCAAGGTCCGCGAGACCGGGGTCACGGTCTTGCTCATCGAGCACGACATGAAGGTCGTCATGGATATCGCCGACCGCATCTACGTGCTCGACTTCGGCGAGCTGATCGCCGAGGGGCTGCCGGCCGAGATCCAGCGCAACCCGCAGGTCATCGAGGCGTACCTGGGCAAGGACGCCAAGGCGCTCGTCGATGCCGAGGAGGCCGCCTTCGCGGCTTCAGCCGAGCCCGCTCCGTCTGACGGGCAGGAGGGTTAGCCGTGCTTCGAGTCACCGACCTCAAGACCCACTACGGCAAGATCGAAGCGCTCAAGGGCATCTCGCTCGAGGTCAACGACGGCGAGATCGTCACGCTCATCGGCGCGAACGGTGCCGGCAAGTCCACGACGCTGAAGACGATATCGGGACAGCTCGCTCCCACCGGCGGCACCATCGAGTTCGAGGGCGAGCAGATCGGCGGCACGCGCGCGCATCAAGGTCGCCACGAAGGGCATCGTCCAGGTGCCGGAAGGCCGCCGCATCTTCTCGCGCATGACCGTGCTCGAGAACCTGGAGATGGGGGCGTTTCTGCGCAACGACGCCGACGCCATCAAGTCGGACATGGACCACGTCTTCGAGCTCTTCCCTCGCCTCAAGGAGCGTATCGCGCAGAAGGGCGGCACGCTGTCCGGAGGCGAGCAGCAGATGCTCGCTATGGGACGCGGGCTGATGGCCAGTCCGAAACTGCTCATGCTTGACGAGCCGTCGATGGGCCTGGCTCCGGTCGTGGTCGAGACCATCTTCGAGATCATCGAGAAGCTCAACAAGGACGGGATCACGATCCTGCTCGTCGAGCAGAACGCGAACCTGGCGCTGTCGATCGCCGACCGCGGCTACGTGCTCGAGACCGGCGAGATCAAGCTCACCGGCACGGGCAAGGAGCTTGCGGCCAACGAGGACGTCCGCAAGGCGTACCTCGGCGAGAGCTAGCTGCACGCGCTTCGGGCGCTCCTGCCCGCTACGCGCCTTCGAGCGCGGCGATAGACCGCTCCCGAGCATGCATGGCGCGCAGCGCGGCCGCCTTGTCGGTGGCCAGGAGGCGGCCGTCGCGGACACGCCACTCGCCGCCGCTCATGACGGCTTGCAGGCTGTCGGCGCCGCCCTCGCTCCACAAGGGCTGTCTGCGGGTCCTCGGCAGCGCCGACCGCGAACAGGGCGATGTCTGCGAACTTGCCGGCCTCCAGCGTGCCGTAGCGATCGGCGACACCGATGGCCTCGGCGCCGCCCGCGGTCGCGATACGGATCAGCATCTCGGAGCCAAGGTGGGGCTCGGCGGCATGCAGCGCGCGCACCTCGGCGAACAGGTCGAGGTCGTAGTTGCTTGCCGAGGAGTCGGTGCCCACGCCCACCGGGATTCGCGCCTCGAGGAGCGGCGTCACGCGTGGCGGCGGGTTGTCCAGGTAGTAGTTCGAGCGCGGGCACGTCACGGCGCCGCACGCGTGACGCGCGAGGAGCGCGACGTCGGCCTCGGTCGCGTGGCACAGGTGCACGGCGGTCGCGCGATCGAGCGCGCCGAGCGCAGCGAGGTACGCCGCGGTGGAGGTGCCGGGCGGCGTGAAGCCGTGCGCGGTGCGCGCGGCCGTGCCGGCGAGCGGCCCGGTGCCGTCGAGCAGCAGCTGCACCTCGGCGGCGGACTCGGCGACGTGGATGGCGGTGGGCACGCCCAGGCGCTCGGCGGTCGCATGCACCTCGGCCAGCAGCCCCGGGCCCGCCGTGTACGGGCGAGTGCGGCGACAGGCCGCAGACGACCCGGTCGCCGTAGACCTCGGCCGATGCGGGGTAGCGCAGGTAGTCGAGTTGAGCGGCCACGTCGTCAGCGTCAAGGCCGAGCAGCTCCCAGTAGTAGACGCCGCCCAGCCCCGCCGCGCTCGCACTCGCGACCTCCGCGGCGCCGTACGCGATGTCGCCCACGACCGTCACGCCGCACGCGAGCGACTCCTCGGCGCCGAGGACGCCGGATGCCTCGTGGTCCGCGATCTCCCACGGCTTGAGCGCCGTGACCAGGCGAGGCAGCCACTCGGCGAAGGGCCGCGACTCGATGACGCCCGCCAGTGCGGTGAGAGTGAGGTGGGTGTGCGCGTTCACGAGTCCCGGCATCATCGTGCAGCCGGCGAAGTGCTCGTGCGGCTCGTGCGGGTGCTCTGCCCGCAGCCGCGCCAGCTCGCCGACGGCGGCGATGCGCTGGCCGGCGACGAGCACCGCGCCGTCGCGGATCGGCGGCTGGCAGACCGGAAGCACCCAATCGGCTGAGAGCAGCATGTGCGCTCTCAGCGCTTCCCGCGTCGTCGGGGATCTTGAGCAGGCTCGGCTTGCGGAACTCCATGCAGCCGCACGAGTCGCCGAGATCGGCGTTGGCGACCGTGTCGAGCACGATGCGGGAGATGGTCGCCGACTCCTCGAAGAAGATCGCCTTGAGCTCGCCGTGCTCCCATTCGCGCACGACGCCCTCGCCGTAGTTGACGACGAGGTAGATGCCCGCGTAGCACGCGCCGATGTCGCGGGCGAGGAAGACCTCGGGCGCGAGCGACTGGCCGATGATGTCGCCGCCGAGCCGCCGCATGTAGTCGACCTCGGCCACCGACTCGAAGCGCGGGCCGTCCGTCACGAGGTAGGTGCCGCGCTTGAAGACGCGCGAGAACTCCGCCGAGGCGCCCGCGTAGAGGTGGTCGGCGAGCTCGGGGCAGATGGGCCGGCGCATGATGAGCAGGTGGTCGCCTCGGACGTAGATGTCCTGCTTGGTGGTCAGGTCGATGAAGTCGTTGGGGATCACGACGTCGCGCGGATCGAGCAGGTGATTGAGCGTGCCCACGCCGCCGTCGGCAACGACCTTCTTCACGCCCGCTTCCGAGAAGACCCAGAAGACCTGCAGCGAGGCGTCGCCACGCTTCACGCCCCGACGCCACCCGTGCATCTTGACCGCCAGCGCCTCGCGCGGTCCGTGCGGGCCCGTGACGCGGAAGTGGGTGAACTCGGGCGAGCGCCCGAACGGGGTGTCGAAGACAAGCCCGTCGCCGAGCACCTCGGCCCGCTCGTCGTCCAGGGCGGCCGGGAAGTCGAACGACAGCGAGCCGCTGCCGCCGCAGATGCCGAAGTGCGCTGTAGGAACCACCTGTTCGGGCATGGAAGACCTCCTCGTTGCCAGCGTACCCCAAGCTCGATACGGACGGCTAACCGGCCGACGCGATGGGAGCGCCCGGTCGTGGCTGCCGCTCGGCGGAGCGAGGTGCCGCTGTCGCTCCACTCACCGCTGGTCCGGCTCCGCGCGCCGATGCGCCGCGCTGCCGCGGGTCGGCGGGCGGTATACATGTAGTAGCCCAACTCGAGTCGGAGTCACCATGGCAGAGGTCCAAGCACGTTGCCCGGGACAGGACGGTCGGTCGCTGACCGCCGAGGACCTCCCGTGCCCGCAGTGCGGCTACGCGGTCGAGTTCTTCTCGGACGAGCGCACCCGCAAGTGCCCCTCGTGCGGGACTCGGGTCGGCAGGGTGCCGACGAACAACTGCGCCGAGTGGTGCAGCGCGGCTTCGACGTGCGCGCTGCTCAGGGGCGCACCGGACCTCGCGTCCGCCACGGCCGACGAGTAGGCTGGCGGCACTCCGCCGGCCGCTCGGCTGTGACCCGGCGGCTCAGTCCAGGAACGAGTTGCAGTAGAGCGTCTCGTTGTTGAGCACGGCGACCGACTTGCGCACGTTCTCGTCGCTCGAGAGCTCGGCGCTGTCGCCTCGGACCACCTTCATCTGCAGCTCGTCGTCGGCGTCCATGATCGCGGCGTCCAGTCCCGCGGGGATGAGAAGCGTCAGGAACGCCGCCGCGAGCGGGGACTTGGTGTGCTCGGGGCAGCCGTTGTAGATGTTGGAGAGCCCCACCACGGTCTTGAGCGGCGGGTCGTTGAGCTGCTTGAAGAGCGTGATCGACATGAGCGCCTCGGGGGCCTGCTGCTGCGCGACGGCTATCGGCAGGAGCAGCGGGTCGAGGTAGAGCCGATCCAGCGGAACGTCGAACTCGGCCATCGCCGCCATGATGGTGGTCGCCGCCATCAGGCGCTCGTCGGTGTCTCGGCTGATGCCCGCCTCGGTCATCGCCAGCCCGATGATCTCGGCCTCGAACTGCTTCGCCATCGGCAGGTACGTCTCGAGGCGCGCCCGCTCGGCAGAGGTCGAGTTGATGATCGGCTGCTGGGCGCACAGCTCGAGTCCGGCGCGCATCGCATCGGGGTTCATCGTGTCGAGGCACAGACGCGTTCCGGGCACCGCCTCTTGCACGACGCCCACGACCCAGCGCATCGTCTCCGGCCCGTTCTTGGTGGCGGGGCCCAGGTTGATGTCGAGCACGTCGGCGCCGTGCTCGACCTGCGAGCGGGCCATACGCTGTATCGGCTCCGGGTCGCGCTCCTTCATCGCGGCGCCGATCGACTTGCTCATGACGTTGATCTTCTCTCCGATGACGATCATCTGTGATGCCTTTCCTCTAGCTCGTCGGGGCAGTGGTCGCTTTGGCCAGCAGCTTGTCCGCGATGTCGCGAAGTGCTGCGTCGAATCCGGGGTCCTCGAGGTACGGCGAGCGTCCTTCTCGGTCCGCCTGTCGAACGGCATCGCTGTCGGGCAGAGCGCCGAGAAGCTCGATGGTGTCGAGAGCGTCGCGCAGGTACGCGAGATCGTCATCGCCGCGGACGCGGTTGGCGACTGCGACGACCTCACGCACGCCGATGTCGGCGGCGAGCCGGTGCACCACGTGGGCGGTCTGGACGCTGCGCATCCCGGGCTCGACCACGACGACGAACGCGTCGACCGCCTCGGCGGTTCCTCGGCCCAGGTGCTCGATGCCCGCCTCCATGTCGAGGATGGCGATCTCGTCGCGCTGGAGCAGCAGGTGGTCGACGAACGCCTTGAGGAATATGCCTTCCGAGCACATGCAGCCCGTGCCACCGCGCTCGACGGTACCCATCCGCAGGAGCGTCACGCCCTCGACCTGCACGCCGCACGACTCGACGACGTCCGCGACATCGGGGTTCATGCGGAACATGCCGCCGCGGCCCGGCCGCACGCCCGTGCGCTCCTCGATGAGGTCGTCGAGCTCCGAGAGCGGCACGCACGCCTGCGCCGCCTGCTCGTCCGCGCCGAGGGCCGCGGCGAGGTTGGCGTCGGGGTCGGCGTCGATGGCGATCACTCGGTGCCCCTCGGCCGCCCACAAGCGCGCGAGGTTGGCAGAGAGCGTGGTCTTGCCCACGCCGCCCTTGCCCGAGATGGCGAGCTTCACACGGTCACCTCCGAAAGGCCTGCCGCGTCCAAGACGCGGGGGACGAGGCGCTCGGCGCCGATCGCCATGATGTGCACTCCGTGGCAGATCTCGCGCGCCTGCTCGATGAAGCGGGCCGCGATGTCGACGCCCGCGGATTCGGGATCGGATGCGCCGTCGAGTTCGCGGATGACCGAATCGGGCACCGAGATGCCGGGGATGTTCGCGTTCATGAAGCGCGCCATGCGAGCCGAGCGCAGGACGACGATACCGGCGAGCACCTTTGCCTCGTAGTCTCGGGCGGTCTCCATGAAGCGCGAGAAGCTCTCGATGTCGTAGACGGCCTGGGTCTGGAAGTAGCGCGCGCCGGCGGCGACCTTCTTCTCGAACTTCGAGAGCTGCGGAGCGAGCGGGACCGAGTCGGGCGTGACGACGGCTCCCGCGAAGAAGTGCGGCGTGCCGTGCAGGTCGTTGCCGGTCATGTCGTGCCCGCCGTTGAGCGCGTCGATCACCTGCAGGATCTGCACCGACTCGAGGTCGAACACGGGCTTCGCCTCGCGGTGGTCGCCCACCATCACGTGATCGCCGGTCAGCGCGAGCACGTTGTCGATGCCGAAAGAGGCGGCGCCCAGCAGATCGGACTGGATGCCGATGCGGTTGCGGTCGCGACCGGTCACCTGGAGCACCGGCTCGTGGCCCGCGAGCTTGAGGTGCACGCACGCCGCGATCGTGGACAGGCGCATCACGGCGGCCTGATTGTCGGTCACGTTGAGCGCGTCGACGCGGCCGCGAAGCATCTCGGCGGTCTCGAGCATCTCGGCCACGTCGGTGCCTTTGGGCGGGCCCACCTCGGAGGTGACCGCGAACCGCCCGCTCTCGAGGGCCTGCCTGAGGCTCATCGCGGCTCTCCCGCATCGCCGGTCATGTCCCAGGTGGGGCACGACCCCTTCGCGGCGTTGTCCTTGGGCGGGTTGATGTCGCACGTGGACTCCGGCTCGCCGAGCTGCTCGAGCCGGTCGTGGATGAGCACCCACGCGCAGTCCCGGTCGCCGAGCTCGCAGCGGCCGTCCTTCACTCCGCCGCACGGACCGTTCATGATGCCCTTCGCGCAGCGCGTCACGGGGCAGATCCCGCCGGTCTCGCCCAGCACGCACGAGCCGCACGCCGAGCACTCGGCCTGCCAGCTCGCGAAGCCGCGCGCCGCGCCGATGAACATGGTGTCGAGCGCGGGGTAGACGGGGATCGAGGCGTTCTCGGCGATGAAGGCGACCCCGGCCCCGCACCCCAACGAGAGCACGGCGTCGTAGCCTTCGAGGTCGATCTCTTCGACGAACTCGGGCTCGCACTGGCGCTGGATGACGCTCTCGCAGTACTCGGCGTCGCGTCCCTCGACACTCGCGGCGAGGCGAAGCGTCTCGGCGAGCGTCTCCACCTCTTGTTCGCCGCCGGCCAACGAGACCGCCGCGCAGGTGTTGCAGCCCACGAGAAGGACGTTGGAGTGCCCCTCGAGCATCGAGCGGATCTCCGGAATGGGTTTGAGGCGCACGACGATCATCGGAGGTGCACATCCTGTTCGGGTGAAGCGCCGGTGACGATGAGCCGGTCCTCGAGGCCGAGCTGCGCCAGCGTCGCGCGAATGGCGGCTATCCGCTGCCCGACGAGGTCTCGCGTGTGCGGGTAGCGGCAGTTCGACTCGACGCAGCCGGCGAGCGCGATACGATGAGCGCCGAGACGAAGCGTCTTCAGCGCCACGGCCTCGCTCACGCGCAGGAGGCACGTCACCCTCAGGATGCGCACGTCGGCGCCGGGGACCGAGGGCAGCACGGGCGTGCACCCGCACCCGAAGACCAGCGTGGTGTCGGGGCCGGCACCCGCGAGGGTGGCCTCGATGCGCCGCAGGAGGTCCTCTTCCGAGTGACCCTCCAGGCTGATCGCCTGCGCGGGGCACTGGGACGCGCACGCGCCGCATGCGTGGCAGGTCTCGGCGTCGAAGTACAGGAACCCCGCCACCTTCACGCCCGGTGCGCCGTAGGGGCACACGCGCATGCACGTGAGGCACGACGCGCACTTCTCGCGCGCGAGGCGCGCCCCGGTCGTGCAACCCAGGCAGCGCTGCGCCTCTCGGGCAGCTTCGTACTCCGTGTAGCCCTGCTCGACCTCGTCGAAGGTCCCCACCGCTTCGTAGAACTCGAGTGTCTCTTGCCGAACGCGGCGCCGCTGACTCCGTCTTGGCCTTCATCGAGTCAGGCACCTGGCCGAGCACGACGTTCTCTTCGTCGAGCTCCGCGAGGACTTCGGGGCGGTCGGCGAGGTCGCGCAGCACGCATCCGGCCACGCGGTGACCTGCGGCGATCGCGTCGATGATCTTGGTCGGTCCGCTGACGACGTCTCCGGCCGAGTAGACGCCCGGTGCACTCGTCAGCAGCGTCATCGGGTCGACCGAGATAGCGCCACGCGCGGTGAGGTCGAGCCCCAGATCGGCCACGTCGGCGGATTGCCCGGTGGCGAAGATCACGGTGTCGCCGCCGAACCGCTCGACGACGTCGGAGTCGAACGAGGGGCTGAACCGCTTCGCATCGTCGAAGACCGACACGCAGCGCTGGACGTCGAGACCGCACACGCCGCCCTCTTCGACCGCCACGGCGGTGGGCCCCCAGGAACAGTGGACCTTCACGCCCTCGGTCCGCGCCTCGCGGATCTCCTCTTCCGAGGCGGGCATCTCGTCGGCCGACTCCAGGCACACGACGTGGACCTCGTCGGCGCCCATTCTGCGGGCGGTACGCGCGACGTCCATCGCGACGTTGCCGCCGCCCACGACCACGACACTGCGCCCCAGATCGATGCGCTCGCCTCGGGCCGCCGCCGCCAGGAAGGGGAGCGCGGCGAGCACGCTTCCCGCGTCGGCGCCGGGAATCGGAAGCGCGCGACTCCCCTGCAGTCCGGCGGTCACGATCACCGCGTCGTGCGCGTCGCGCAGCCCTTCGATGGTGATGTCGCGGCCCACGACCGTGTCGGTCCGCGCGGTGATGCCGAGCGACAGGATGTGGTCGATGTCCTTGTCGAGCGCCGAGTCGGGCAGCCGGTAGTTGGGGATGCCGTAGCGCATCATGCCGCCCAGGCGCTCGCTGGACTCGTAGATCGTGACGTCGAAGCCCGCGAGCGCCAGATCGTAGGCGGCCGTGAGCCCGGCGGGCCCGCCCCCCACGACCGCCGCCGAGAGCCCCAGGCGCGGTCCGGGCGTGACGCTCGGGTACGCGCCGAAGTCGGCCGCGGCCCTCTTGAGCGATGCGATGGCGAGCGGCTCGTCGACGTTGCAGCGCCTGCACCCCAGCTCGCACGGGCGCAGACAGACTCGGCCGCACACCGACGGCAAGGGGTTGCGCTCGAGCACGATCTCGAGCGCGTCGGTGAACCGGCCCTCGGCGATGGCGGTGATGTAGCCGGGGACGTCGATGTGCACGGGGCACTTCGACCGGCATGGTGCGAAGACCCGGTTGCCCTCTCCGAGTTCGGTGATCTTGTGGGCGTTCTTTGTGTCCATGAGGGCAGTGCCTACTCTCACAGTGTCGCGCTACCCGGCTCGACGTTTGAGGAAGACCGGGATGTCGGCGGCCTCGTACGGCCCCACGGTGACGTTCCAGCCGTCGAGTTCCTCGGCAAGCTCGCCGCTGATCTGCGCGACCGCACCCGGGATGATGACCTCGCGATGCGACAGGTCATCGGCGATGTTGCTGTCGTTGACGAACTTGGCGATGCGCTCGGGCACGAACTTGCCCGCCGCCCACGCCGTGAGTACCGACAGCCCCTCGGACTCGACCACGCCCAGGTACGCCGGCATCCTGCCGCCCTCGATCTCGGAGGAGACGATGAAGTAGGTGAGCGAGAAGTTGGTGGTGATGAAGAAGGGAGCGTCCGGGCCGGGGTTGTTGATCGCGTAGACCTTCGCCTCGGCCTGCATGGGCCGCTGCGGGTCGGTGTAGATGTTCTGGCGCAGCACGAGCAGCGGGAGCATCTGCCACGCTTCGGCGCTCGAGAGCACGATGATGCTGCCGTACGTGGCTACGTCGGCGGCCGCATAGGTGGCCTCGAGCAGCGGGTCCCCTGCCGAGAAGCGTCCCGGCCAGCTGATGACGGGGAAGCCGAGCGGGGCGAACTTCTTGACCAGCGCCGAGCGGCGAGCGTACACGCGGTCGCGCAGAGCACGGCCCGCACTCGTGGGGTTCGCGTCGATGACGAGGTCGTTCACGCCCATCGCAACGGCGCGTTCTGCGATCTGGGCGACCGCCTCGAGCCCGTCGGCCCGGACGACGACCGGGCACGCGTGCGCCTTCGCGAGCTCGAGCATCCCGTCGGCGTTGTCCTCGGTCGCCGAGCAGATGAGCGGCTTGCTGGTGCCCACGGCGTCAAGTGCGGCCCGCATCTCGTCGACGCTGTCGCTCACGAGCAGCACCGGCAGCTTCGCCGAGTCGACGACGCGCTTGGCGACCGCGGCGAACCGGGCGGCGTCGCCCCCCGACGTCACGGCAACGAAGTCGCACCGGAGACGCTGGCCCACGCGCTCGAAGTCGGCTGCGAGCGCCGCCGTCACGACTGCGTCGATGTCGGCATCGGTCGCTGACGCGTCCACCGACGCGCCGATCGCCGACGGGTTGACGAAGGTCTTGTCGTGGCGGTACATGACCGTCTCTTCGCCCACGGTGAACGCCGCCTCGCCGGTCCCGACGGTCACGGCCCGCATCGGGGGTGCGGAGGCCTCGGACAGCGCGGCCTTCGCCTCATCGGAGACGTGCGGGCACGAGGCGAGTTCGGCCTGGCCCTGGGCGAGCTTCATGGCGAAGGCGAGGCAGGTAGGCACGCCGCAGTCGCCACAGTTGGTCTTGGGGAGCTGCTTGAAGATCTCGATGCCGGACAGGCCCATCGAAGATCACTCCTAACGGTCGACGCGGCTACTAGAACATCGGATCCATGATCAGGGCCGGGTGGCCCACGGTGGTGAGGAACTCGAGCACTGCGTCCTCGGTCTCGCCGACGCCCTCGTCGGCGATCTTGTCGAGGAAGTTCGGGTCGCCCATCTCGGCGAAGCGCGGCTCGAGCGAGGAGCGCATCGCCTCCTTGAGCTCCTTGGGCATCCACACCACGCGGGCGAGCCCACCCTCGGCGGACATGAACTTCTTGGAGGCGATGTAGCCTCGGCCGATGCCCATGAAGCCGGGTGCCTGCACTCCGCCGCCCACCATGCCGGCGAGCGTGGAGAACTTCATGCCCGAGGGGGTCATGCCCGCGTACTCGCGGTTCACGATCATCACGCCGTTGCACATGGGCATGAGCGCGATGATCGCCATGAAGCATCCGCAGCTGGTCATGGGGTTGTCCATGAGCGAGTAGCACGTCATGCGCTCGACGGCGCCGCCGCTCTTCTCGCGGATGAAGTCGTTGACGCCCTCCCACTCGCCGGTGAGCGTGCTGACGCACGCGCCCTTGGTGATGGGCTGGTTCGGGCCGGTCGGGTTCAGCTCGTTGGACGCCTTGGCGTCGAGCCAGTTGTACGCGCCGCACAGCCCCAGGCGCTCGGGCGTCACGACGCAGATGTGACTGGGCGCGAAACTCTGGCACAGCGAGCACGAGTAGAAGACGTCGGCGTTGTCGTCGGTGAGCTGGGCCATGCGCTCGTCGCGGACGTCGTAGGTCTTGCGCGCGACGGCGAGCATCTCGTCGACCTTGTCCTGCTCGGTGTAGATGGTGACCTGGACCTTGTCCACGATCGCCTCGAACTCGTCGAGCAGCTTGGCGTGCAGGATCTCGCCGAGGTGCGCGAACTTGAACCCCTTGTCCTTGGCGGCCTTGCTGATGCGGATCCAGATGAGGTCGCGCTGCCCCATGTGGAGCACGCCTTCGGCGAAGTTCATGAGGTGGTGGAACTGGCGCTCGATGACCGGCTCGAAGTCGGACTGCATCTTGCGTCCGGCCACGTCCACGACGATCGCGAGGGGCACGCGCGCAGCCCTCTTCGAGCTCGTCGAGCTCGGGGCCGACGACCTCGATCTTGCCGTCGGTGATCTCGGCGGCGTCGAGCGTGCGGACGAACTCGAACGCGGTCGTGCGCTGGCCGCCCGCCTCGGCGAAGGTGTCCTCCTTGCGGACGCGCTCGCCCTCGAACGCGGGGCCGTACGCGACCGGGATCGGCAGCTCGGTGACCTTGATCTTGAGGCCGCGGACCTCGATCGCCTTCTGCACGAGATCGTCGCAGGTGATGTTGGAGACGACGTGCTCGTAGGTGCACACGCCGGTGGGCAGGATCTGCGGTATGTCGCTCGTGGCGATGGTGGGGAAGCCGTAGCTGATGGCGCCGGCCGCGGTGGCGTACCACTCGTCGGTGACCTCGCCCAAGGCGAGCACGAAGGCGAAGACGCGGCTCTTGTTGTAGGCCAGGATGCGCTCGTAGTCGCCGGGCTGCACGCCGCCGAAGGCCATCGCGGCACGGGTGGCGAAGCCGACCGAGTAGATCTGGCTGTAGACCTCCTCGCCGAAGGGCACGAGGCGCGTGTCCCAGCCCAGCTGGATGCCCTCATCGGCGAGCTGCTTGCCGAACGAGTTGCCGTTCGTGGAGCCCGCCATGAAGACGTAGAGCATCTTCTCCTGCATCTCGCGGGCGAGCTTCACGGCGGTCGCGCTGTCCGGTGCCGCGCCGACCACGGCCGCGAAGCCGGGCGCGGAGCCGTCGACGAACTCGACGCCCTTGGCGCGCATGATCACGTCGTCGGCGGCGCCGAGCCACAGGTCGGTCACGGGCGGCGGGTCGTTGTCGAGGTAGTTGAGCGCCTCGTGGCACTCCTCGGCGAGCAGCGTCGCGATGCCGGCGTCGAGCGTGGTGCCCAGGTACGGCAGGTAGAGCTTCTCGCTCGGAACTTCGGGCAGCAGGTCGCGCGCGTAGTCGAGGACGCGGTCCATGTCCGAGAGCTTCTCGACCTTCTCGCCCGTGAGGCCGTAGATGACCGGCAGGTAGTAGCCGGTGTTGGGGAGCTCGATGGCGTGATCGGCGCCGAAGCTTTCCTTGGCGCGCGCCAGCTTCGCCTCGGTCTTGCCGAAGATGGAATGCGCACCCCGGATGGCCGCAGAGGCGATGATCTTAGACATTGAGCTCCCTCCTCATGTCCATATCGAAGAGCACGCGCTCGGCGGCGACGTCTATCTTGAGTGCCTTGCGAGCGCCGTCGATCAGATCGAGCGTGGCGACGACCATGTCCTGGGGCTCCTTGATGAAGCGCAAGCGAGCCTCCGTAGCGCTCGGTCCACCCGTCGATCATGTAGTCCGTCACGACCTGGCTGTTCTCGGTGGGGGAGCCGACGCCTCCGAAGATGACGTGCGCGCCGCTGCCCACGGCGTAGGTGGCGATCTCGAGCGCCTTCTCCGAGAACCACTCGGGCGAGAGCGCGACTGCCGGGCAGGCCCGCGATGTCGTCACCGAGGCCGCCGGTGGCGGCGACGTCGGCGAGCACCGTGAGGATGCGGGAGTTGTCGACGCAGCTGCCCATGTGGAGCACCGGCGGGATGCCGATGGTCTCGCAGACCTCGCGCAGCGACTCGCCGGCGAACTCCATCGTCTCGGGGGTCAGCAGGCCGTGCTTGCCGCTCGTGATCGCGGCGCATCCCGTCACGACCACGAGCACGTTGTTGGCGATGAGCTCGCGCACGACGTTGACGACCGCGTAGTCCTGCACCGCGCGGGGGCTCGAGCAGCCCACGACCGCGGCCACGCCGCGGATGCGGCCGTTGACGATGTTCTCGTTGAGCGGCGTCAGCGACGCGCGCATCTTGCCGCCGAGCATGTAGCGGATGTACTCGTGGCTGAAGCCCGCGACGAGCGGCTCGGAGATGTTGGGGATGTGCACGTGGTCCGGGTCTGCGGTTGGTGAAGTTCTCGATCGCCTCGCGCACGATCCTTCGCGCGGACTCGCGCGGGTTGTGCTCGTCGACGACGATCTGCTCGGAGTCGCCGACGCACGCCTTGGGGCTCGAGGAGATGAGCTTGGTGTGGAAGTGGTCGGCCACCTCGGTCAGCCCCTGGAAGATGCACTGCACGTCGACGACCATCGCCTCGACGGCACCGGTGAGCACGGCGAGCTCCTGGTGGAGCATGTTGCCGGCCGGCGGCACGCCCTTGCGCATGAGCGACTCGTTCGCGGTGCAGCAGATGCCGGCGACGTTGATGCCGGTGGCGCCCACCTTCTCGGCCAGAGCGATCATCTCGGGCTCGCGCGTCGCGTCGATGATCATGGAGGCGAGCAGCGGCTCGTGGCCGTGGATCAGGATGTTGACCTTGTCTTCCGAGAGCACGCCGAGGTTGGCCGAGGAGCGGACCGGCTGCGGCGTGCCGTACAAGACGTCTTGCAGGTCGGTGGCGATCATCGAGCCGCCCCAGCCGCTGGCGAGCGCGCACTTGATCGCATCGTCGAGGAGCGTCTCGTAGTTCTGGTCGGTGCCGGCGGCCGTGCGGTGCATGGCCTCGACGATCTCGCGGTCGATGCCGCGGGGCACCACGTCGTACTTGCGCCACAGGTCCTGACGCTTCTGCGGTGCGCGTGAGATGAAGACGAGCTCGCCGGTCTGCTGACCGAACTGAGCGAGCGCGCACTCGGCCACCTCGAGGGCGAGCTGGTTCACGTCCTTGCCGGCGGCTTCGATGCCCATGTTGCCGGCGACCTTGGCGAGCTTGACCGGGTCGGCGATGGTCGCGCCCTCGATCTCGCCCTTGGCGATCGCACGAAGCGTGAGGGCGACGTCGCGACCGTGGTCGGAGTGGGCGGCTGTGCCGGCAGCCACCTGGCGCAGGAAGTTGCGCGCCGCGACGGTCTCGCGGGTGGCGCCGCAGACTCCGCGGTCGTGCTTGCCGATGAGGCGGCACGGGCCCATCGCGCACAGCTTGCAGCACCCGCCGGTCGCTCCGGTCGAGCACGGCTTGATCTCGCGCGAGCGCGAGAAGGCCGTCTCGATGTGCTCGTCCTCGGCGATCTTGAGCATCTCGGCCGCGGTCGGGTCGATGCTCCAGGTCTCGGTTTCGTGAGTCATCTCTTTGCTCATGGCGTGTACCTGCTTCCTAGGGATGCGGCGCTACTGATCGAGCAGTCCGTCGATGGCCTTGCGGACGGTGGCTACCGCCTCGGGGTGCCGCATGACGAGCACGTCGGCACCGGCCAGGGCGAAGGTGATGGCGGTCGTGGCCTCCCACAGGACGCCGCGCTTGGTCGCGTCGCCCCACGCGGGCTCCTCCTCGGCGGTCGCGCGCGCCTCCTTGGTGCGCCACGCCTCCCGGCCGAGGTTGCAGATCATCGGCATCTGCGTCATGTCGTCGTTCTGGTTGAGCGCGGCCAGCCGCAGCCGCTGCATCACGGTGAACGCGTACTCCACGCCGTAGCCAACCGCGCCGACCGAAGGGTCGATGAGCACGCGGTCGGCGGCCAGGCCGATCTGCGTGATGAGGATGTTGAGCTGCTTGGCCATGTTGACGTCGATGGGCGTCTCGGCGATGACCGCATGCCCGTAGCCCAGGGCGGCTGCCGTGATCGGCTTGTAGTTCTCGTCGGTGGCCGAGCCGATCGCGAGCACCGTGTCGGTGACCCGCTCGGCGACCTTCTTGAGGACCTCGGCGTCCTTCTCCGCGTTGCCGCAGCCGTAGACGACCAGCGGCACGTCCACCGCCGCGGCGACTGCCGCAACGGTCTCGGCGGCCTCGTCGGGCGAGCGGTCGGCGCCGTTGGGGTCGGTGCCGGCGAGCTGCACGCACACCATGTCGGCGCCCCACCGCTCCACGCAGGCCTTCGCCCACGCGGCGGGGTCGCCCATCACGTCTCCGAGCGCGTCTGCGAGCGCGGCCGGCCAGCCCTCGGGCGCGACGTCGAAGACCTCCATCGCGATGGCCGGCCTGTGCGGCAGCGCTCCATCGAAGCCCTGGAACGCCATGGCGTTCTCGCCGCCCACGGTGACGGTGTGGCCCGGCTTGCCGAGCGTGACCTCCCGGATGGTGCCTGCGGGCGACTCGATGGGTTCTACGTACGGCATGCTCTCTCCTGTCCTATGCGTTCGCGGCGCGCTCGGCCGCCTTGAGGGTGTTCTCGAGCAGCATGGCCCGCGTCATCGGGCCGACACCGCCGGGTACCGGCGTGATCGCCGAGGCCACCTCGACTGCCGAGGAGAACTCGACGTCGCCGACCATCGAGCCGTCGTCGAGGCGGTTGATGCCGACGTCGATGACCACCGCGCCGGGCTTGAGCCAGTCGCCCTTGACCATCTCGGGTCGCCCGACCGCCGCGACCACGACGTCAGCGCGTCTCACGACGCCGGGGAGGTCGTGGGTGCGGCTGTGGCAGATCGTCACGGTCGCGTTGCGCTCGAGCAGCAGCACCGCGACCGGCTTGCCCACGATGTTGCTTCTGCCGATGACGACGGCTTCCTTGCCGCTGAGATCGATGCCCTCCTCGTCGAGCATCACGATGCATCCGTGGGGCGTGCACGGAAGCATCGTGTCCTTGCCGATGAGCATGTTGCCCACGTTGAAGGGGTGGAATCCGTCGACGTCCTTCTCCGGGTGGATGGCGTCGAGCACGGTGTCCTCGTCGATGTGAGCGGGTAGCGGAAGCTGCACGATCATCCCGTGGATCTCCGGTCGCTCGTTGAGGTCGGCGACGAGAGCCAGGAGCTCGTCCTGTGTCGTCTCGGCGCTCAGCGCGTGCTGCTCCGAGTAGATGCCCACCTCGGCGCAGTCCTTGTGCTTCATGCGCACGTAGATCTGCGACGCGGGGTCCTCACCCACGATGACCACGGCGAGTCCGGGTTCTATCCCTTTGGCCTTGAGCTCGGTCACCCGTTGCGCGATGGCCTTACGCCGCCGCTCGGCTATCGCGTTGCCATCGATGATGCGTGCACTCATGCTCCCTAGCTCCAATCTGTGGGCCCTCGCGGCCCGGTTGCGTCATGCAGGCTGCGCGAGGGCAGGCACCGCGGTTCTCATGAGCGTGCTGACGGCCGCGAGCGCCGGCGACTCCTCGGCCAGCGAGAACACGCCCTGGCCGTCAAGATCGATGCGGGTCACTCCGCTGTCGTCGGGCACGACGCCGAGCAGGGGCACGCCGGTCTGCTCGATGGCGGCGTGCAGCGCCGGGTCGAGCGGCTCCTTGCGCGCGGTTGACGATGAGGTAGCGCGCCCCGACGGCGACCTTGAGCTCGTCGGCGAGCGAGTTGAGGGTGGCCGCGGTGCGGATCCCCCGCACGCTTGGATCGGCCACCATGAGCAGCACGTCGACGTTTCTGGTGGTTCGCCTGGAGAGGTGCTCGAGACCGGCCTCGTTGTCCATGACGACGAACTCGTATCCGCGCTGGAGGCCGTCGAGGCAGCCGCGCACGAGGTTGTTCGCGTAGCAGTAGCAGCCCGATCCTTCCGGGCGCCCCATCGACAGCAGGTCGAACTCGGGCTCTTCGACCACGAACATCTGCACGTTGTACTCGAGCCACGCGTCCTTGGTCATGCCGCTCGGGTTCGAGTTCGCGTTGGCGAGCATCTCCTCGGTGATCTCTCCCACCGAGCGTTCGACCTGCGTGCCGAGCGACTCGTGCAGACACGCGTTGGGATCGGCATCCACCGCCAGTACCGAGCGGGCGCCGGCCTCGCGCAGCGCGCGCACGACAAGTGCCGCGATCGTCGTCTTGCCGGTGCCGCCCTTGCCGGCGACAGCGATCGTGAACGCCATCTCAGCTCACCGCCTTGGAGCGGGAGCGCTCGGCGCGCAGCGCCTCGGTCATCGGGAACTGCCCGATCTCGGTGTGCGGGAAGAAGAGCGCCGAGACGTAGCTGTCCATGAAGCCCGCGTTCACCGAGAGTTCGAGGTACGTCATCATCTCGGCGGTCTTGCGCGCGGTCCGCAGAACCTCGCGAGAGGTCGCGACGAGTGACGCTCCGAGCAGGGACCCGTTGCCGAGAAAGACGAAGCGCTCGGCGGGCAGCTCCGGCACCATGCCGAGCGCCTGTATGCGCTCGAGGTCCAGGTAGCGCCCGAAGCCGCCGGCGATCACGACCTCCTCGATGTCGTCGATGCTGGCGTCGAGGCTCTCGACCAGCACGTTGATGCCCGCGTAGATCGCCGCCTTCGCGCGCATGAGGTTGTCGATGTCCTTCTCGGTGATGCACGATGTCGCGCCCGTGCGCCGAGGACTCGCCCGAGACCAGCACGTACTCGAGGCCGTGGTCGCCCTCGCGAACGTACGTCACCGAACGCCCGCTCGACGAAGCGGCCGTTGCGGTCGAGCGCGCCGGACAAGAACAGCTCGGACACGCAGTCGATCAGCCCGCTGCCGCAGATGCCCTGGGGCTTCTGCGGCGCCGATGGTCAGGAAGCTCGGCTCGAGCGTCTCGTCGTCGATGCGGACCTGCTCGATGGCGCCATCGGCAGCGCGCATCCCGTGCAGGATGCCGCCGCCCTCGAACGCCGGGCCTGCCGAGCACGACGCGCTCACCAGCCACTCGCTGTTGCCCAGCACGATCTCGCCGTTGGTGCCCACGTCGATGAAGAGCGTGAGCTTCTCGGTCCACGGCATGCCGGCCGCGGTGACGCCTGCGACGATGTCGCCTCCCAGCCAGCTCGCGGGCAGGGCATCGCGTAGAGTCGAGTCGTGCGGCCGCCCGGCAGCCCCGCCTCCCGCGCGCTCATCCACGGGAACGTCGATGTCGCGGGTATGTAGGGCGCCGCACGGATGTGCTCCGGCGTGATGTCGAGGAACAGGTGCGTCATCACGGTGTTGCCCGCGACGTAGTACGACACGACGTCCTCGGCGTCCGCGCCCGCGTCGGCGAGCGCTCGTGAGGTGAGGTCGCTCACGCATCCGACGACGAGCTCGTGGAGCTCCTGCAGGCCGCCCTCCTTCGTCGCAGGCGAGGATTCGGCTGATCACGTCGTCGCCGATGCGCGACTGCGGATTGTAGTCCGCCGTGCGAGCGACGATACGGCCGGTGTTCAGATCGACGACCGCGACCTCCACGGTCGTGGTGCCGATGTCGACCGCGACGGCGAACTGCCGCTCGGTCGTGTCCCCGGGCTGGAAGCCGGAGACTCCGGGCATCGTGTCGCAGGGTTCGGCGGCGATCGCGGTCACCGTCCAGTCGCCTTCGCGGACAACGCGCGGAAGCTCGCGGAGCGCAGGCAGCGAGATCGTCGCGTCCTTGATCCCGTGGGCGCGTCGCAGGGCGAGCTTGACGCGCGCAGCGTCGTTGACGTTGTCGGTGCCGTCCGGCGGCATCATGCGCAGAAGCCGCTTCGCCACGGGCGGTGGGGAGGTGTGCCGAGGAAGCCGGGCGATCCGCTCCTGCTGGGACAGCACCGGGTTGACGGGCCGTCGAGCACCGCCGGCAACCGGGACCGAGCCAGGGCGAGACTCATCGGGGATCCGCACGGTGACGTCTCCGTGCACCGTCGTCTGGCAGCCGACGACCCACCCGTTGGCCGCCTGCTCGACACTGAGCCGGTGCGAAGGCAGCGCAGTGACCTCGCCCTCCTCGACCACCATGAGGCACTTGCCGCACGTGCCGTCACCCCCGCACGACGCGTGCACGACGATGTCGGCCAGCAGCGCTGCTCGCAGCAGGTTCTCGCCGTGTGCCACATCGACGGTGCGCCCGTCAGGGTTGAAGGTCACGGTTGGCATTCGCATCAGCTCCAGGTGGTGCTGCTCAGGTCGGTCGCGACCTAGAACAGCCCCACGACTTGGCCGTTCTCGTCCAAGTCGATCGCATCGCCGGCGGGCACTTTCGGTAGGCCGGGCATCGTGCGCATGTCGCCGCAGAGCGGGTAGAGGAACCCGGCACCTACGCTCGCGCGGATGTCGCGGATCGGCAGGCGCCAGCCGGTTGGCCGGCCCTTCAGCGTCGGGTCGTGGGAGAGCGAGAGGTGCGTCTTGGCCATGCACATCGGCAGGTGCGAGTAGCCGAGCTGGGTGTAGAGCTTGATCTTGGCCTCGGCTGCCGGCAGGTAGTCGACGCCGTCGGCGCCGTAGATCTCGGTCGCGATCGTCTCGATCTTCTCCTTGATCGACGCGTCGTCCGGGTAGAGCAGTCGAAACTCCTTGGGCATCTCGCAGGCCGCAACCACCGCTTCGGCCAGCTCGGCGCCGCCCGCCCCGCCCTCCGCGTGGACCTTGTGGGTCACCGCGAAGTCGGCGCCGGCCGCCAGTGCACGCTGCTTGATGAAGTCGTGCTCGTTGTCGGTGTCGGTGGGGAAGTGGTTGACCGTCACGACGACAGGCACGCCGAACTTCTTCATGTTCTCGACGTGCTTCTCGAGGTTGACGATGCCCTCGGCGAGGCTCTCGAGGTCCTCGGTCTTGAGACGCTCGTCCAGCGGCTTGCCCGGCGTGACCTCGAACCGTCCCGAGGCGGCCTTGAGGGCGCGCACCGTCGCGACGATGACCACGCAGTCGGGAGTGAGGCCCGATGCCCGGCACTTGATGTTCATGAACTTCTCGGCGCCCATGTCGGCCCCGAAGCCCGACTCGGTCACCACGTAGTCGGCGATCTTGAGCGCGATCTTGTCGGCGATGATCGAGTTGTTGCCCTGCGCGATGTTGGCGAACGGTCCGGCGTGCACGAACACCGCTCCGCCTTCGAGGTTCTGCATGAGGTTGGGCTTGATGGCGTCCTTCATGAGCACCGCCATCGCGCCGGCGCACTTGAGATCCTCGGCGGTGACGGGCTCGCCCTTCGTGTTCATGCCGATGACCATGCGGCCCAGGCGCGCGCGCATGTCCTTGAGGTCGGTGGCCATGGCGAGCACGGCCATGACCTCGCTCGCGACGGAGATATCGAAGCCGGTCTCGCGCGGCACGCCGTCGAGCTTGGTGCCCAGACCGACGACCACGTTTCGCAAGGCCCGGTCGTTGAGGTCGACGACGCGCCGCCACGTGATCGAATGCGGGTCGATGTCGAGGTCGTTGCCCTGGTAGATGTGGTTGTCGATGTAGGCGGCGAGGAGGTTGTTGGCCATGGTCACGGCATGAACGTCGCCGGTCAGGTGAAGGTTGAAGTCCTCCATCGGAATGACCTGCGAGTAGCCGCCGCCGGCCGCCCCGCCCTTGATGCCGAAGACCGGGCCCAGCGAGGGCTGCCGGATGCAGGTGATGACGTTCTTGCCGATGTGCTTGAGCGCCTGGCCGAGCCCGACGGTGGTCACGGTCTTGCCCTCGCCCAGCGGCGTAGGGTTGATCGCGGTCACGTCGATGTAGCGGCCCTGCGGGCGGTCGGCCAGCCGAGCCAGCACGTCGAGCGAGACCTTGGCCTTGTAGGGGCCGTAGAGCTCGAGCTGCTCCTCGGAGATGCCGATCTCCTCGGCTACGTCGACGATGCGACGCAGCGGCGCTTCCTGGGCGATGTCCAAGTCAGACTTCATCCGTCCTCCATCCGTGTGCGCGGTCCGGGAAGCCTGCCGTTCCCTGCGGGAGGGCAGCCGGCACCGCGCGTTCGCTGGGTCGTCCCATCATAGGAGTACTGCGCGCACGCGGGTGCACCTGCCAGACGTGCGGTGCCAGCCGCTCGGTTATCGGACGTTCGGGCACCCGGCGAGCAGGCGGAACGGCGAAGGCCGCCCCACGTGCTCCACTCGCGCCCCGTATGACGCCGCTGACAGGGTCACTGGTGCCGTCGGCCCTGTCAGTCACCGCGCGACGCGCATGCCCACCCGGTCGAGTGCGACCCATGTGCGTTGCAGTCACAACAGCGGAGGGCCGGAAGCACGCCCGACCCGACCGCTGCCTACGTAGAAGTGGTTTCCCCTGCGGGCGCGCGAGCAACCCCTCTGACGCGCACTTCCTACTCCCCACGGAGTACGCGCGACGCTCCCGTGGGTTCATGCGTCGGGCCCATCAAAGGGCGTACTATCGGCAGCGTGAAGTTGAGGAGCGACATAGCGCTTGACCGCCGAGAGACGCTGCGGGACTGGGCGCTCGCGATCGGGCTCACGTTGTTCGGCTGGGCGCAGCTGGCGCTGGTGCCGATGCTGATGGGTCCCGGTCCGGGGGGCATCGGCGGGCCTCAAGGTCCGGCCCCCGGGGGCATCGCGGCCAGGGTGCCGTTCCTCGCGTTTGAGATTGCGGCGCCAACGCTGACGGCATATGTGCTGGTGGCGCTAGCCTCCCTGCCCCTTGGCTGGAGACGCCGCTTCCCGATTCCCGTGCTCGCGGCGACTGTGCTGTTCGCGAGCATCTTCGATCTCACTCGTCAGCCCCC
Organism: uncultured Actinomycetes bacterium; assembly: GCA_963726325.1. Taxonomy (GTDB): domain Bacteria; phylum Actinomycetota; class Coriobacteriia; order Anaerosomatales; family PHET01; genus CAVPCY01. Next base: position 240,924 of record CAVSCA010000007.1, read on the forward strand.
GGTGCTGGTCATCCTCGGTCCGCTGATCGCGCTCTACACGGTGGGCACGCTGCTCGAGCGCAAGACGCTCGTGCGCACCGCGCTGAGCACCATCGTATTCGCGCTCGCTGTGTCCTTGCCGGGACAGCCAGCGACCCGTCTGCTTGCCGAGGGCGTCCGCGTGACCGCGATGTTTGCGTTCGCTGCGGCACTGGGGGATGCGACTCGCAACCGCCGGGCGTACGTCGCCGAGGTCGAGGAGCGCGCCGTACAGGCCGAGCGAACGCGCGACGAAGAGGCGCGGCGCCGGGTCGAGGAGGAGCGGTTGCGCATCGCTCGCGAGCTGCACGACGTGACCGCGCATTCGCTCTCGATCATTGCAGTCCAGGCCGGTGCGGCGCAGCGTGTGGTCGACAGCGATCCCAGCGGCGGCGAAGCAGGCGCTCGAGACTATCCGCACGACGAGCAAGTCCTCGCTCGATGAGCTGCGGGCCATTCTCGGCGTGCTGCGAGGCGGCGATGAAGGACCGCCGCTCGCGCCAGCGGGAAGCATCGCTCGGATCAGCGAGCTCGCCGCTACGGTTGAGAGCGCGGGCGTGCACGTCGGGGTTCAGACGAACGGCGTGGAGAGCCTGCCCGCGTATGCGGATGTCTCGGCGTACCGAATCATCCAAGAGGCGCTGACAAACGTCGTCCGTCATGCCGGGGCGACGGAGGCGACGGTGTCGCTGCGCGTGGACGGTGAGCTGCTCACGGTCGAGGTGGCCGACGACGGGACCGTGACCGCTGCAGCAGACGCCACCGAGGGTCACGGCATCACGGGTATGCGGGAGCGAGTCTCGGCGCTGGGCGGGGAGTTCTCGGCGGGCCCTGTCAGTGGCGGAGGTTTCAAGGTGAGCGCTCGCATTCCGCTGGTTGGGGGCGGCGCGTGAGCGAATCGACTTCGATCCGGGTACTCATCGCCGACGACCAGTCGCTCGTGCGAAGTGGGCTGCGCATGCTGGTCGACTCGGCCGACGACCTCGAGGTCGTTGGCGAGGCCGGGGATGGGCTCGAGGCGGTGGCGCAGGCTCGCGAACTGGACCCCGACGTGGTGTTGATGGACATCCGCATGCCCGGGATGGATGGCATCGAGGCCACCCGCGCGCTTACCGAGGACCCCGCCACGGCAGGCGTGCGCGTGCTCGTCCTCACCACCTTCGACCTCGACGAGTACGTGTTCCGCGCGCTGCGCGCAGGCGCCAGCGGCTTCCTGCTCAAGGACACCTTCCCCGACGATCTGCTCGAAGGCATCCGCGTCGTGGCGAGGGGCGACGCGCTCCTGGCCCCCAGCGTGACTCGTCGCCTCGTGGCCGAGTTCGCACGGCGCCCTGCCGCCGCGGAAACGAACCAGGCCGCTCTTGAGCAGCTGACTGAGCGCGAGCGTGAGGTGCTGGCGCTGGTCGGTCGCGGGCTCTCCAACGCCGAGATCGGCGCGACGCTCTACATCAGTCCGGCGACTGCGAAGACGCACGTGAGCCACATCATGCTCAAGCTCGGCGCGCGCGATCGCGCGCAGCTGGTGGTGGTCGCGTACGAGTCCGGTCTCGTGATGCCCGGCTCCTCGTAGGGTTCGCCGACGCGTCGCCTGAGGCTGCGCTTCGTCGCGTACTCCCCGCAGAGTAGCCACGAGCCCGAAGTCACTCCCGCAGGCTGACGCACGGGAGACGGCCGCGCGTAGGGTTCTTCTCGGAAGTGAGCGACCTACCGAGGAGGAACCATGCCCGTCCCGACCCTGACCTGCGCCGCGCTCGCGAGCGCGGCGGTGGCACGATGAGCGCCGTCGCACCGCTCGCGGCCCAACGCAAGCGCCGCGCGCGCTGGGCGATCGCCGTCGTAGTAGTGGTCGCGATCGCCGCGATCGCCGCAGTGGTGCCTGTGATCCTCAAGGCGACCAAGGACACCACGACAGCACCGGCCACCGTCGCCGTCGAGACACGCACCATCACCCAGGTGGTCTCGGGTTCAGGCAGCACGGTGGCCGCGGAGTCAGTGAGCGTGAACCCAGAGGTCAGCGGGACCGTTACGAAGCTGTACGTGAGTCTGGGTGACACGGTGCAGGAGGGCGACAAGCTGTACCGCATCTCGGATTCGGACGCGCAGGAGGCGCTGCTCCGGGCCAAGAGCTCGCTACTTCAGTCTCGCCAGTCCAAGCTGCAGGCGCAGCAGTCTCTGAGCCAGGCGAACAACCAGCTATACGCCGCCAAGACCCAGAAGATCGAGGCGCAGCAGAAGCTCGATCGTCTGGAGAGCCAGCCCGCGACGTCGGCCGCCGCGCAAGACGCTGTCGAGATCGCGAAGCGCCAACTGACGAGCGCGAAGAAGAGCGTCACGGCGGCCAGCAAGGGCGTGGACTCGGCCGAGGCAGGCGTGAGCGCTGCCAACGCCAACTACACCGAAGCACAGAACACGTACGACGAAGCCGCGGCCGACTTGGACAACACCGTCGTGACCGCCCCCATCGACGGCACGGTCACCTCGTTGCCGCTGTCCAAGGGCGACTACGTGGCGGCCAGCTCTTCGGGGTCGTCCAGCTCGAGTTCGGGCGGGTCGTCGGGAGCCGCATCGGGAGCGTCGTCGGCCGGCGGTTCCTCGGCATCTTCGACGAGCTCGTCGGGCAGCTCGGTCGTGATCGCGGACCTCACCAACCTGGAAGTGACGGTTGCGGTGAGCGAGGTCGACGTGTCGAATCTGGCGGTGGGCATGGAGTCCACGACCACGATCGACGCGCTCTCCGGCTGAGACGTTTCCGGGCACCGTCAAATCGATAGCGCCCAACGGCACGAACTCCTCGGGCGTCGTGAACTACAGCGTCGAGGTGGCGCTCAACGAAGGCGACGAGCGCCTGCGCCCGGACATGACGGCGACGACCGACATCGTCACCAACGTGGCCGAGGCCGCCGTGGTCGTGCCCAACTCCGCAATCAAGTCCGACGGCGCCACCAAGTACGTCTTGGTCTCAGTCAACGGCGGTGCCGGCACGAGGCGCGTGGTCAAGATCGGTATCAGCGACGACACGTACACGCAGGTCGTGACCGGCGTGCAGCAGGGCGAGCGCGTTCTCACGGCGAGCGCGAGCAGCTCGGCAACTTCGAACGACCGCGGCGGTTTTGGCGGCGGAATGATGGGCGGGCCTCCGGGCGGCGGCCGGCCGGGCGGAGACTGATGGGCGCCACCGAGGTCACGAACGCGGGCACCGGCCAGCAATGCCCTCCCAGTGGCAGTGCGGTCATCGAAGTCTGCAACGTGGTCAAGACCTACGTGAACGGCGACACCTACACGCCCGCGCTGCGCGGAGTCTCACTCCATGTGGAGGAGGGCGAGTTCCTGGCGATCATGGGGCCGTCAGGTTCGGGCAAGTCGACGCTGATGAACGTCCTCGGCCTACTGGATACGGCGACCGCCGGCACCTACCACATCCGTGGAGCCGACGTCTCGAAGCTCGAGGAGATCGAGCTCGCCGAGGTGCGCGCCCGCGAGATCGGGTTCGTCTTCCAATCGTTCAACTTGCTGCCCCGGGCAAGCGCCGAGCGCAACGTGGTGCTGCCCTTGATCTACACGCGGGTTCCGGTCCACGAACGCCAGGCCCGCGTCGAGGCAGCACTGCGCGCAGCCGACCTGGAGGAGTCGCTATGGGGCAAGGCCCCCAACCAGATGTCGGGCGGTCAGATGCAGCGCGTCGCTATCGCCCGCTCGCTCGTCAACAACCCGGCACTCATACTGGCCGACGAGCCGACCGGCAACCTCGATACGAAGACGGGCGCTTTCATCCTCCAGACGTTCGAGCGCCTGCGCGACGAGGGTCGCACGATCGTGCTCATCACCCACGAGCCCGAAGTCGCCGAGCACGCCGATCGCACCATCCACATCCGAGACGGTCTCATCACCGACGCTGAGACCGCCTACGCGACAGACGAGCAGCTCGCAGCCCTTGCTGCCGAGTCGACACCGTCTGGAACGGGTGATGTCTCGTGATGCTCCGAGACCTGCTTGCCGAGACATTCCTGTCGCTAACGACTCACAAGGCCCGCTCGTTTCTCACGGTCCTCGGCATCGTGATCGGCATCTCGTCGGTCATAGTCATGGTGGCGATCGGCCAAGGGACCAAGACGTCGATCGAGTCACAGATCCAGTCGATCGGCTCGAACTTGCTGATGATCTCACCGGGTGGAGAGTCGAGCCGCCAGATCGGTGGTGGCGGCGCGGGTGCCAACACCGACTCGCTCACGACTGAGGACGTCGAAGCACTGCGTGGCGTCCGTGACGTCGCGGCGGTGGCACCCGTCATCTCCGGGCAGTACCAGGTGTCCGCTGAAGCGAGCAACACCAACGTCTCTGTCACCGGCACGAGCGCGGACTACCTCACGGTGCGCAACATCGAGATGAAGTCGGGCGCCTGGTTCACCAAGGAGCAGGATTCCACCGGCGCCCGAGTCGCCGTCTTGGGCCCCACGACGGCCGAGACGCTCTTCGGATCGCAGGCGGGCGCGCTGGGGCAGCGCATGCGCATCTCCGGCCAACCCTTCACCGTCATAGGCGTCACCACCTCGAAGGGCGGCTCCGGTTTCGACAATGCCGACGAGGCGGTCTACATACCGCTGCAGGCGATGCGCCGGAATCTCTCGGGCCTCTCGTCGGGAATCTCGATGGTCTACCTCACCGCAGCCACGCAGGAATCGATGACCCAGGTCCAGACCGACACGACCGACCTGCTACTGAGCCGCCACCGCATCAGCGATGCGGCGGACGCCGACTTCCAGGTGCAGTCCCAGCAGAGCCTCGCCGACACGGTGTCCACCATCACCAACACGCTCACGTTGCTGCTTGGCGCGATCGCCGGCATCTCGCTGTTGGTCGGCGGTATCGGGATCATGAACATGATGCTCACCTCGGTCACCGAGCGCATCCGCGAGATCGGGCTGCGCAAGGCGGTCGGTGCCACCGCGGGCGACGTCACGCTGCAGTTCCTCACAGAGGCGGTCGCGCTCACGCTCATCGGCGGCGTGGTGGGAATCGCGCTGGGGTGGGGCGTCTCGGCAGCCATCAGCGCGTTCTCTTCGCTGACGACCACGGTCTCGCCCATATCGGTCGTGCTTGCGGCGGGCGTGTCTACCGTCATCGGACTGGTGTTCGGCTTCTATCCCGCGCGCCGCGCGGCCAAGCTCGACCCCATTGAGTCACTGCGCTATCAGTAGCGCACATTGAAAGGAGTGCGTGATGGAACAAGGAGTACCCCAAGGATTCCCACAAGGTGGACCTCCGGGAGGATTCCCTGGAGGGCGGCCGCCGGGCGGCCGCCCGGGTGGTCTGCGCATGCTGATGTTCGCCGGACCGGCGGCATGGATCATCTTGGCGGCCACGCTGGTGGTTCTCGGTATCGCGTTCTACCAGATCTACAAGAAGGCCGGCTTCAACGGACTGCTCGGTCTGCTCATGTTCATCCCGCTCGTCAACCTCGGGATGCTGCTGTGGTTCGCGTTCACCGAGTGGCCGGTGTTCAAGCAAGATGCGTGAGTTGCAGGCGCTGGCGAGCCTGCGGGCAGAAGGCGTCATCGCGGCTCCCGCACCCGTGGCTGCTGCGGTAGCCGCCTGCGCCGGTCGAGGTCCCGGCCGAGGCTGGCAGCCCCGTCGCCGGCGGCGGCGAGCCGCCTAGTGCGGGCTCATCCGCCGGTCTAGGGAGTCTGTCGGCCGCGGCCGAGGCGGCGTCGAGCTCCGCCGCGGCGTCGGTGGCGTCGTCCAGGATCTGCGCGCAGAGCGGCGTTGATCTTCTCGCGGCTGGTGAGCGACTCGTCGAGCTGCATCTCGCCGATGACGTTTCGCAGGTTCGTCTGCGCGAGCTTGGTCGCAGCGAGGTAGAAGTTCGCGACGTTGTAGATCAGCTTCACGGGGTCGGTGGCCTCGTAGTAGACGACAGCGTCGACGGTGACGACGACGTTGTCCTTGGTGATGACCTCCTGCGGAGGCACGTCGACGACGTTCTCGCGCATGTCGACCTTCGTGACCCGGTCGAGGAACGGGATGATGATGTGCAGTCCCGGCTCGTAGGTCTCGCTGGTACTTGCCGAGCCGCTCGACGACGCCCTTCTCGTACGGGCGGATGATGCGGATCGCGGCCGCGATGTAGACGAACAGGAAGACGAAGGCGATGAATCCGAGGAACGCGGCTCCCCAGACGCTGGCCATGATGGCTCCTCCCTAGAGCGAACCGTTGTCGGTGGTGACCGGACACCTCGACCACGAGGTGCGCGCCAACGACACCCGTGACCTCGACGCGGGCACCCGGCTCGATGATCGCGTCGCCTTCGGAGTCGGCTACCCACTCCTCGCGCTCCACGCGTACTCGTCCCGGTGTTGCGGTGGTTGTCGATCCGCTCGGTGACAGTGCCCACCTTGCCGATGAGGCGGTTGCCGGCGACCTTCTGCGGTGGCTCATGGGTCATCCGGTCGGAGAAGTGGCGCAGCACGCAGCAGGCGAGAGCGCCGAGACGCCGATGAACGCCGCCCACTGCCAAGCGACGGACAGACCGAAGTACGCGAGTGCCGCGGCGACCGCCGCCCCGATGCCGAACGGGAGCATGAAGAAGCCGGCGGTGAAGATCTCGGCCACGGACAGAACCACCGCTGCCACGAGCCAGACCCAGAACCAGGTTTCCATCGGACCCCTCCAGCGTCCTCGGGCCGGCACCCGAATCCTAGCAGGTGCGGTGCGGGTAGCCGAGCGTCTCGCAGCCCGGCACCTGAGGCGCGCGCCGCTAGAAGCGCCGCACCTCTCGGTAGAGGGTGTCGCGCTGCACCGGCGTGTAGCCCGCGTCGCGGATCAGGCGAACCAGCTCCTCGCGCGCGAGCATGAAGCGCGTCCCGGCCGCGGCGACCACGTTCTCCTCGATCATCGTCGAGCCCATGTCGTTGCTGCCGAACGCGAGCGCGACCTGGCCGACCTTGCCGCCCTGCGTGACCCAGCTCGCCTGGATGTTGCGCACGCTGTCGAGGAACAGCCGCGAGACCGCGAGCGTGCGCAGGTAGTCCCAGCCGCTGGCAGCCGCCATCGGCTCGCCGACCGCCGCGCCCTCGTCGAGCGCGAGCTCGGTGTTGCCGGGCTGGAAGCTCCACGGGATGAACGCGCGAAAGCCCACGTGGCCGGCGGCGACCGCCTCGTCCTGCACGTCGCGGATGCGCTGGAGGTGCTCGACTCGCTCGGCGAGCGTCTCGACCGAGCCGAACATCATCGTGGCGGTCGTGGAGATGTCGAGCGCGTGGGCCTCGCGCATCACGTCGAGCCACTGGTCGCTCGTGGCCTTCTTGGGCGACACGTGGCTGCGCACGCGGTCGACGAGGATCTCGGCGCCGCCGCCGGGCAGCGAGTCGAGCCCGGCGTCGCGCAGCCGCTCGAGCACCTCGCGCGTGCTGATGCCCGAGAGCTTGGCGATGTGCACGATCTCGGGCGGGCCGAAGCCGTGCACGTGGATGCCCGGGTGGTCGGCCTTGATGTCGCGGAGCATGCCCTCGTACCACTCGATGCCGAGATCGGGATGCATGCCGCCCTGCAGCAGGATCGCCGTGCCGTCGAGCGCGATCGTCTCGGCGACCTTCTCGGCGAGCTGCTCGCGGGTGAGCACGTAGGCGTCGGGCGCGCCGTCGCTTCGGTAGAAGGCGCAGAAGCGGCAGCCCGAGACGCAGACGTTGGTGTAGTTGACGTTGCGATCGACGATGAAGGTGACCTCGTCGCCGGGCACGAGCCTGCGACGCATCGCGCTCGCCGCCGCGCCCAGATCGAGCAGCCGCCCGTGCTCCAGCAGGCCGAGCGCGTCCTCGGCGGTCAGGCGCGTCTCGCCCGCTGCTGCGGCGAACGCGAGGTCGGCGGCTTCGCTCGGGGTTCTCGGCACGCTCACTCGTCCTCCCCGAAGATGCGCATGTCGGGCACGGCGTCGAGCTGTCCGAGGGCGACCGCCTCGGCGAAGTAGCGCTTGAGGCCCTCCCGGTAGCGCGGCTCGTAGCGGAAGTGCAGCGCCTCGAAGTAGCTGCGGAAGCGGTCGGCACCGAACGGCTCCCACCGAGCTGCGTACTGGGAGATGTCGTCGAGGTGGGTGCGACAGTAGGCGAGCGAGCCCGAAAGGGAGTCGGCGACCTCCTGCACGGCCTGCGGCTGCGACTCGGCGAAGTCGCGGCGCACCGCCCACACCGCGTAGACCATGGGCAGGTGGGTCCAGTCCGTCCACTCCGCGCCCAGGTCGTACACGTGCACGTCGAGGGGGGAGTCCCAGTACGCGCGCAGCGCCTCGTCGCCGATGAGCAGCGCGGCGTCGGCGTCTCGCAGCATCGCGGGCAGGTCCGGTGGCATCTGCACGTACTCGGGGGTCACGCCCCAGCGCTTCTCCAGCAGGATGCGGCAGAGCACCTGCGAGGTGCGCGATGTGTTCGCCAGCGCGACGGTGCGGCCGTCAAGCTCGCCGACGGGCACCTTCGAGAGCAGCAGGATCGACTGCACTTCGCCGTCGCTCGAGATGGCGATGTCGGGCAGAAGGACCAGATCGTCGGCGTGGCGGGCGTACTCGATCGCCGGAATCGGGGCGAGGTCGAGCTCGCCGTCGAGGATCATGCGCGCGAGGTCGGCCGGGTTCGCCCGCACCAGGTCGACGTCGAGCAAGCACGTCGTTCTTCACCATGCCGTAGTAGAGCGGCAGGCAGTTGATGAACTGGATGTGGCCCAGGCGCGGTCGGGGCATCTATGGCTCCTCGGTGTGCGGTGCGACACCGCATGATATCGTGACGCTCGCCCGCGCTACGAGTGCGGGCCGGAGCGAGGCGGGGAACACACTCCCTGCGCACGTCGAATCGAGCCCATGCAGCTCCTCGGTCAGCCGGGAGCGACGCCAGTATCCGCCAGAAGGAGTCCGTGCATGTCCGACAAGCAGACGATCGTGGTGGCACTGGGCGGCAACGCCCTTCTCAAGCGCTCCGAGCCGATGACCGCCGAGGCTCAGCGCAGGAACGTACGCATAGCCTGCAAGGCGCTCGCGCCCGTCGCCGAGCAACACAATCTGGTGCTGGCCCACGGCAACGGCCCGCAGGTGGGACTGTTGGCGCTGCAGTCGGCCGCCTACACCGAGGTGGAGCCGTACCCGCTCGACGTGCTCGGTGCGCAGACCGAAGGCATGATCGGCTACATGATCGAACAGGAGCTGGGCAACCTGCTGCCGTTCGAGAAGCCGCTTGCCACCATCCTCACCATGGTCGAGATCGACCCGAACGACCCGGCGTTCGGAGACCCCACGAAGTTCGTCGGGCCGCTCTACGAGCCCGAGGAGGCCGAGCGCCTCGCCGAGGAGAAGGGCTGGGTCTTCAAGCTCGACGGCGGCAAGCCGCGTCGCGTCGTTGCCTCGCCCGAGCCCAAGCGGATCTTCGAACTCGACCCCATCAAGTGGCTGCTCGAGAACGGGACGATCGTCATCTGCGCCGGCGGCGGAGGCATTCCCACCGCGTATCTGCCGGACGGCACCCGCACGCTCGTGGGCTCCGAATGCGTGATCGACAAGGACCTCGCGAGCGAGCTGCTCGCCAAGAACCTCGACGCGGACCTCTTCGTCATGGCGACCGACGCGGAGGGCGTCTTCGCCGGTTGGGGCACCCCGGAGCAGCGGCTCCTGACGTGCGTCACGCCTGAGGAGCTTCGAGCGCACGAGTTCGCCGCCGGCTCGATGGGCCCCAAGGTCGAGGCGGCGATCAGGTTCGTCGAGGCGACCGGCAAGCGTGCGGCCATCGGCAACCTGGACGACATCGAGCGCATCGTCGCAGGCGAGGCGGGGACCAGCGTCGTTCCTCGCTGCGGCAGCTAGCGCTACGCGCCGGCGGGCGACGCCTGACGCGTCTCGGCAGCGACTCCCGTCTGGGGCCGCGCGTAGCTCAGGAGCCGTTCCGCGATCGGCCCGGCGTCCCACGCGGGCGCCTCGGTCTCCTCGGCGTACGTGGCGACGATCCGGTAGAGCGTGTCGCGCTCGACCGGCACGTGACCGCTCTCGCGGATCATGCCGATGAGGTCGCTCTTTCGACAGCGCCTCGGGCGTCGTCGCGCCGGCCATGTGCGTGATGCGCTCCTCGACCACGGTGCCGTCGATGTCGTCGACACCGAACGCGGTCGAGATCTGGGCGATCTTGAGGCCCACCATGATCCAGAACGCCTTGATGTGCGGGATGTTGTCGAGCATCAGTCGCGCGATCGCGAGCGTCTTGAGGTCGTCGAAGCCGGTCGTCGCCGGCAGGTCCTCGAGCTCGGTGTTGGCGGGGTGGAACGAGAGCGGGATGAATGCGAGGAAGCCGCCGCTCGCATCTTGCTGCTCGCGCAGGCGGATGAGGTGGTCGACGCGCTCGTCGAGCGTCTCGATGTGACCGTAGAGCATCGTGCAGTTGGTCTTGATGCCCAGCGAGTGCGCCTCGCCGTGGATGCGCAGCCACACGTCCGACTTCGTCTTCTTGTCCCACGCCGCCATGCGCGTCCGGTCCGAGAAGATCTCGGCCCCGCCGCCGGGCAGCGCGTCGAGCCCGGCGTCTTGCAGGTCGCGCAGGACCTCGAGCGTGGGCTTGCCGCTGATGATCGCCATGTGCTCGATCTCGACGGCGGTGAAGGCCTGCACGATCACGTGGTCGGGCACGGCCGCGCGCGTGCGGCGGACCATGTCGAGGTAGAAGTCGTAGTCCCAGTCGGGGTGCAGGCCGCTCACGATGTGGATCTCGTACGCGCCGTCGGCCGCACCCTCGGCTGCCGCCTCGGCGACCGTGTCGAGCGTCATCTCGTAGGCGCCCTCTTCGTCGGCGTTGCGGGCGAACGCGCAGAACTTGCAGCGGTTGCGGCAGATGTTCGTGGGGTTGATGTGCCGGTTCACCATGAAGTAGACGCGCTCGCCGTTGATGCGCTGGCGGGCGAAGTCGGCCATCTGCCCGATGCCGAGCAGGTCGTTGCTCGCGTACAGCGCGATGCCGTCCTCGCGGGACAGGCGCTCGCCCGCGACGTACCTTCTCGGCGATGGGGGACAGTGAGGAGTCGGTGAGGTGGAACGGGTGCACGGCGGATGCGCTCCTTCGTGGTGTCGCGTCGGGGACAACGCCGACCAGTCTATGCCCGAGATTCCTCGGACGCCACCCGCGGGACCGGCGAAGCCGCTGACGAGAAGCGGCCTGCCTACACGACCGCCTCGACCTCGAGCTCGCCGGGCGATGTCAGCAACCGGTCGAGCAGCAGCGCGAGCGTGATGGCAGGCAGCGCACCTTCCAGGATGTACGCGTTGTTGTAGTCGTGGAAGCCGGCAAGGATCGGCATGCCGAGACCGCCTGCCGCGACGACCGCGCCCATCGTCGCCGCACTCACGTTGATGACGAGCATGTTCTTGATGCCGCCCACGATCACCGGCATCGCGAGCGGCAGCTGCACCGAGAAGAACCGTTGGGGCGCGGACATGCCCATTCCCACCGCGGCGTCGTAGGCGTCGGGCGAGACGCCCTCGATGCCCGCGATGACGTTGAGCATGATCGGCAGGATGCTGTAGAGGACCAGCGCGAGCACGACCGGCTCGGCGCCGTAGCCGATCACCGGCACCGCGAGTGCCATGATCGCCACGCTCGGCACGGTCTGCGCGAGGCTCCCCATGCTCACGATGATGTCGCGAAACGGCCGGCCCACTCGCGAGAGGGCCAGTGCGCCCAGCGCCGTGCCCACGACCAGCGCGAACGCGCTCGCGATCGCGACGACGTAGATCTGCTCGGCCATCAGCGTCGAGAGCGGCTTGGTGGGGTAGATCACCGTCTCGGCGTCGGGCACGAGCGCCGAGAGCAGCCTCGCGAACCCCTCGGTGTCGAAGGTCATCCACAGCGTCACGCCGGCAAGTGCGGCGATCGTCGCCCAGTGCACGATGAGGCGTGTGCGGCTCACGCTTCACTGCGAGTCGCCCTGCTCGGCGCGATCACTCGCGCCGCACGGCCCGCCATCGTCGGTCTCGCTCCCGTCGCCCAGGGCACGCACGAGCGCGTCGAAGGCGAAGGTGCCGACCGGCTTGTCCCCGTCCACCACGAGCACCCGGTCGGCACGCGAACCGACGAGTTCGGCCAGCGCCTCCTTGAGCGTCGCGCTCGCCGGCACGCGAGGCAGCGCGTCCACGTTCGTGTCCGGCGGCAGCGGGTCGAGCGCCACGGAGCTCAAGCAGTGCCGCGCCATGATCCGCAGGCCGAGGTTCTCGCCGAAGAACCCGCGAACGAACTCGTTGGCCGGCTCGCGCCACATGAGCTCGGGCGTCGAGTACTGCTGCAGCACGCCGGCTCGCAGCAGCGCGATCCGGTCGGCCAGCAGCACGGCTTCGTCGATATCGTGCGTGACGAACAGGACCGTCTTCTGCACCTTCTCCTGCAGCCGCTTCATCTCCTGTTGCAGGCGCTCGCGGGTGAGCGGATCGACCGCGCCGAACGGCTCGTCCATCAGCAGCAAGGGCGGGTCGGCCGCGAGTGCTCGGGCGACTCCGACCCTCTGCGCTTCTCCGCCCGACAGCTGCGAGGGGAGCTTGGGCCCGTAGGTGTCCGGGTCGAGCCCCACGAGATCGAGCAGCTCGTCGACGCGCGCGTCGGTTCGCTTGCGGTCCCAGCCCAGAAGTCGCGGCACCGTCGCGACGTTGCTGCGTATGGTCATGTTCGGGAACAGGCCGGTGTTCTGGATGACGTACCCCATCGACCGGCGCAGCTCCTCGGGCTTGAGGCTCGCCGTGTCGCGCCCGTCGACCCTCACCGTGCCGCTCGTCGGCTCGACCATCCGGTTGACCATGCGAAGCATCGTCGTCTTGCCCGAGCCCGACGGGCCGAGAAGCACGACGAACTGCGCGTCGGCCACGTCGAGGTCGACGTTGTCGACGGCGGTGAAGTCGCCGTAGCGCTTGGTGAGGCCGGAGATCTCGATCATGCGTTCGCGTCCCAGGGCTGGAGCTTGCGTTGCAGGGCGAGCACGGACCGGTCGAAGAACAGCGCGAGCACCATGATGGGGATCACGCCGAGCAAGATCAGATCGGTCGCGGTCTCACCGGCGCCGAGGAAGACGAAGGTGCCGAGTCCGCCCCCGCCGACGAGCCCCGCGACGATGGCTCCGGCGGTCGTCTGCACGAGCGCGACGCGCAGGCCCGCCACGATGACCGGGCAGCGCGAGCGGCAGCTCGACCTCGGCGAGCATCCGGCTCCTGCCCATACCCACGCCGCGGGCCGCGTCGAGCACCGAGGGGTCCAGACTGGCCAGCGAGGTGTAGGTGTTTCTGGCGATGGGGTAGACGGCGTAGGCGGACAGCACGATGACCACCGGTGCCCAGCCCACGCCTCTCACGCCGAGCTGCTCGAACAGAGGGACCCGGTCCGACAGGCCCGCCAGGATCGGATTCATCAGGCCGATGAAGGCGAGTGTCGGGAAGACCTGCAAGACGTTGAGCGTGCCGAAGACCGCGGGCTCGAGCGCTCTGCGCCGGACCGCCAGCAGCCCGAGCGCCAGCCCGGATACCAGCCCGATCGACACGGCGCTCGCCACGTAGGCGAGGTGCAGTCTCAGCTCGATGGCGAAGTCCTCGGCGTTGTTCTGGTACTCGCGCGCTACCGCGAGCTCTGAGAGCCGGCCCGTGACCATGAGTGCGACGATCGCCAAGCACCGGAAGGTAGGTCAGCAGCCCCCGCATCCGGCCGGGCGGGAGCCACGCCGTCGCGGCGAAGATCACGACGTAGGACGCGAACAGCGACAGCCACGCGGCCCACAGCAGCGAGGTGCGAGCGATGTCGCTCGTTTCGGCGACCCACGCTGCCGCAGCGGCTCCGGCGCTCCAGAGCATCAGGACAGGGGCCGCGCCGCCAAGCAGCGTGACACGCCACTCCGCGCACGCGGTCGGGAAGCGGGCTCAGCGCCAGCAGCGCGGCGGCGACCCAGACCCCGACGAGCACCCAGCCCCACACGCCAAGTCCCGACACGAGCGAGAGCCGCTCGCCTTCGATGATGCGGTTCTCGTTGAAGGAGATGCCGTGAGGAACGAAGGCCGCCACGGTCCCGAGCAGTGCCCCGGTGACCGCGACGACCTTCGCGTGTTCTCTGACTGCGCCGGTGACTTGCGCCACTGCCCGGCTTTCTACTTGAGGAAACCGTTCGCCTTCAGCCACTCCTCGGCGACGACCGCACCCGACTTGCCGCCGAACGCGACCTCGCGGTTGAGCTCTTGGAGCTTCTCGGTCGTGAGCGACTTGGAAGACCGGTGCGAGGATCGAGTCGATCTCAGGATACGCCTCGACGATCGCGTTGCGGAACACCGGCGTCGGCGCGTAGACCGGCGGGACGTTCTTCGAGTCCGTCAGTACCACCAGGCCCTGCTCGGCAAGTCCGCCGTCGGTGGCGTACACCTCGGCGACGTTCGCGCCGTCGGTGCCCTTGACGACGGCCTCGATGAACTGAGCGGTCACGCCGTTGGACAGCCCGATCTTCTGGTCGTCTTTCAGCGTGAAGCCGTACGCCTTCTCGTATGCCTTGAGGCCGGAGGGGTTGTCCATCCACGACTGGTCGCCCACCAGCTTGACCGTGCCCCCGCCGTTCACGAACTTCGCGAAGTCCTCCATGGTGACGAGCTTGTTCGCATCTGCGAACTCCTTCGTGACGGCGAGGTACTCGCCGTTGTTCGCCGGTGCGGGGGTGAGCCACGCCAGGCCGTTCTTCGCGTCCTCGGCCTTGATCTGCTCGTAGCCCTTCACCGGGTCGTTCCACATGGGATCGCCCTCCGGGCCCACGTAGTACTGGCCCGAGCCGGTGTAGTCGATCGACGCGTCCACGTCGCCTGCGAGAAGCGCCTTGCGCACCACGTCGGGCGTACCGAACTTCGTCTTGTCCTCGGTCTTGATGCCGTTGTCCTCGAGCATCTTGATGACCATGGACCCCAGCACCACGCCCTCGGAGTCGAGAAGCGAGGCGACCTTGACCGTTGGGCCTTCCTTTGCCGCCGGTGCGGCGGGCTCCGCGGGCTCCTGGGCTCCCTGGGCGCATCCCACGAGCGCGAGCGCGGTGGCGATCAGCACCGCCAACACGATTCGAGTCAATCTGGCCGACATCGGTACCCCTCCGTTTCAGTTCAACTTCGATGAAGCGTGCTATCACTGCCGATTATACATAGGACCTGTGGCCGCGAGATCCGCCGTGCTTCGAGGGCGCTGGAGTATGTATCCCCAAGTTGCCCTCGTGCGCGAAAGCGCCGCCCTCGTCGCGCCACGGGTGGTACGAGCATCCCGCGCGTGGCGGCCCCGAGTGGCACGATCGGTCGAGGCGGTGCTACACTGAATCAGGTTTCACTATGAGGTCTATCGGAGAACCTGATGCCAGCTGTCGACCTGCCCGCACCGCAGCCCCTGGGTACTGCCGCAGGGCCGTTCGGTGAGTCGCGCGCCGAGCGCGCAGAGGAGCTCGCCTCGGAGTTCTACGCCCAGGGGTATCACTGCGGCGAGTCGGTGGTGAAAGCGATCAACGAGATCGCTGGCGAGCCGCTCCCGGCCGAAGTCATGCGCATGGCGTCGGGGTTCTGCGAGGGTCTGGGCGGCTCGCGGTGCGTGTGCGGTGCGCTTGCGGGCGGCGTGATGGCGACCGGGCTCCTCTCGGGCAGGGAAGCGGCGACCGACCGCTGGGAGCCGAGCTACGACGCGGCCGCGGAACTTCGCTCGCGGTGGGTGGACGACCAGGACGCGGAGACCTGCGACGAGGTGGTGTCGCGCATCGGCGGCATGCGGCTCCCGCAGCGGTGGGCCCACTGCACGCTTCTCGTGGGCAGGACCGCCCGCTGGGTCGTCGAGATCGCCGAGAGGGAGCGCTGGTTCTAGCCGCACCCGGGCAGCCACCTTCGGGTACGCTACCTCCATGACCGCGCTCATCGAGATCGCGCGAGCGACCATCGCTCGCCACGCCATGCTTCCCAGCGGTGCGCCCGTGCTCGTCATGGTGAGCGGCGGAGGTGACTCGGTGGCGCTGCTCAAGCTTCTGGCGAGCGGAGAGCTCGGCGAGCACCCGTTGCGGGTCCTCCACGTCAACCACCTGCTGCGAGCCGAGCAGTCCGACGCCGACGAGCGCTTCGTCGACCGACCTGTGCGGCTCGCTTGGCGTCGAGTGCCGCACGGCGCGCTACGACGTCGCGGGCTACGCCGAGGCCGAGCACCTCAACCTCGAAGACGCCGGGAGACGCGTGCGCTACCGGTTCGCCGAGGAGGAACTCGACGCCTGGTGCGCGGAGCTGGGCGAGGTGTCCGACATCGGCCGCATCGCCGTGGCGCACACCCGAGACGACCGGGTCGAGACGTTCTTCATGCGCGCGATCGCAGGTAGCGGCACCGGCGCACTCAACGCGCTCGCGCCCGTTCGCGGGCGGGTGATACGCCCGCTCGTGGAGTGCGATCGGGCCGACGTGAGGGCGTGGCTCGAATCGGTCGGCCAGGAGTGGCGCGAGGACCCGACCAACAGCGATACGTCGCGCGCTCGCGCGCTGGTGCGAGCGGAGCTGATGCCCGTGGCCGAGCGTCTCAACCCCGGCGTGCGCTCGGCGGTCGTGCGCACGATGGAGTTGCTCGGCGATGACGACGCGCTGCTATCGACGATGGCCGCGGCCTTCGGGCGCGACTTCGCGCACAGCGAGCCGGGCGAGCGGGTGACCTTCGAGCGACAGTGGATGCGGACCCTCGATCGGGCGATGGCGCGCCGGACGATTCGTGCGGCACTCATCGACACCTTTCCGCAGGCGGCGAGGCTCGAGGCGTCGCACGTGGACGCCCTGGTCACGGGGCTTTCCTCGGACGACTTCGCGCGCGACCTGCCCGAGGGCCTGAGGGCCGAGACCGAGTACGGTAATATGGTGGTCTCGTGTACAGGTGTCGAGGTCCCGCGCGTGGCACCCAGCTTGCTCACGCTACCCGGAAGCGCGGACCTGGGCCCCGCTGGAAGGATCACTGCCGAGAAGGTCTCACGCGACATCACGACCGGAACGGCTCACTCGGTGGTGATCGATGCCACGGCGGTACGGGGAGAGCTTACGATCGACTCAGTTCGCGAGGGCGACAGGATGCGGCCGTTGGGGATGTCGGGCACTCGCAAGCTGTCGGACATCCTCACCGACGCGAAGGTCCCACGACGCCTCAGGCAAGCGATGCCTGTGGTCAGGGACGGCGAGCGTATCGTGTGGCTCGCAGGAGTGCGGATGAGCGAGGAGTACCGCGTGGGCGCGGGGACGGGAACCGCGATGCGCCTTACGTGGAGCGACAGGCAAGAGCCCGATCGCCGTCGAGGCGGACGGCACACGAAATGGAGATGGTTAGGCCAATGGAGCCCCTGCACCCGGATGTCTCGCACCTGATCCTGAGCGAGGAGCAGATTCGCGAGCGCGTCGCCGAGCTTGGCGAAGAGATCAGCGCCGACTACGGTGACGAGTCGGTGCTGCTGGTCGCGGTCCTGAGGGGGGCGGCGCTGTTCGTCGCCGACCTTGCTCGCGCCATCTCAACGCCGGTCGAGCTGGACTTCATGGCGGTCTCCAGCTACGGCTCGTCCACCAAGTCCTCGGGTGTGGTCCGCATCATCAAGGACCTCGACGAGAACATCGGGGGACGGCACGTGCTTGTCGTGGAGGACATCCTCGACACCGGCCTCACGCTGAAGTACCTGCTGCGCAACCTCGCATCTCGCAAGCCCCGCTCGCTCGAGGTTGTCACACTGCTGAGCAAAGCCGGCAAGCAGCGGGTACCTATCGACTGCAAGTACATAGGATTCGACATCGCCGATGAGTTCGTGATCGGATACGGTCTCGATTTCGCTGAGCACTATCGCAACCTGCCCTACATCGGGGTACTCAAGCCCGAGGTATACGCGGACTAGCGGCGCTGTAGGCGCGCCGGGCCAAGGAGACCAACCAAGGTGAACAAGAACTTCCGCACCGTCATCATCTACCTGGTTCTGCTGGGAGTGCTCGTCGCTTTCGTCATGAACTCGTTCGGGAACTCGCCCGAGGCACCCAAGGAACTCACCACGAGCCAGTTCTCCACGGCGGCCGAGGCCGGGCTCGTGAGCAAGGTCAAGTTCGTGCTGCGGGACAACAACCTCTCCGGCACGTACTGGGCCGACGAGGAAGCGAAGACGGCCAAAGCCAAGCCGGTCGAGTTCACGATCGACCTGGGCCGGCTCGGACTCGTTCACCGTCTTCGCCCAGAAGAACAACCTGAGCTACGAAGTCGATACCTCCGGGCCGAGCCCGTGGTTCACGATCATCTCGTCTCTGCTTCCCATCCTGCTGCTCGTGTTCGTGATGTTCTTCTTCTTGAACCAGATGCAGGGCGGCAACTCGAAGATCATGAGCTTCGGCAAGGCCAAGGCCAAACGAATGACACGCGATCAGCCACGCATCACCTTCAAGGACGTGGCCGGTTGCGACGAGGCCATCGAGGAGCTCGACGAGATCAAGGAGTTCCTCGCCAACCCCGGCAAGTTCCAGGCGCTCGGGGCGAAGATCCCCAAGGGCGTCTTGCTCGTAGGCCCTCCGGGCACCGGCAAGACCCTGCTCGCGCGCGCAGTCGCGGGCGAGGCGGCGGTGCCGTTCTTCTCGATCTCCGGCTCGGACTTCGTGGAGATGTTCGTGGGCGTCGGCGCGAGCCGCGTGCGCGACCTGTTCGAGCAGGCCAAGGCGGCCAATCCCTGCATCATCTTCATGGACGAGATCGACGCGGTCGGCCGGCAGCGTGGCGCGGGTCTGGGTGGCGGCCACGACGAGCGCGAGCAGACACTCAACCAGCTGCTCGTCGAGATGGACGGCTTCGACCTCAAGGACAACGTCATCCTGATCGCGGCGACCAACCGGCCCGACATCCTCGATCCGGCGCTCCTGCGCCCGGGCCGCTTCGACCGCCAGATCGTGGTGGACCGCCCCGACCTCAAGGGCCGGCTCGGCATCCTCAAGATCCATTCGCGGGGCAAGCCTCTCGCCGACGACATCGACCTCGAGACGCTCGCACGCCGCACGCCGGGCTTCACCGGCGCCGACCTCGCGAACCTCGTGAACGAGGCCGCCCTGCTCGCTGCGCGCCACGGCAAGAAGAAGATCGACATGGCCGAGCTCGACGAGTCGATCGAGCGCGTCCTTTCGGGCCCGGAGCGCAAGAGCCGGCTCATCTCGGAAGAGGAGAAGCGGATCATCGCCTTCCACGAGGCGGGTCACGCGCTCGTGGGCCACGTGTTGCCGGAGACCGACCCGATTCACAAGATCTCGATCATCGCCCGCGGCCAGGCGCTGGGCTACACGCTCGCCTTGCCCACGGAGGACAAGTTCCTCACGAGCAAGCACCAGATGATGGACCAGATCGCGATGATGCTCGGCGGGCGCGTTGCCGAGGAGATCTCGGTGGGCGACATCACCACCGGCGCCAGCAACGACATCGAGCGCGCGACCAAGATCGCCAAGCAGATGGTCACGCGCTTCGGCATGTCCGAGAAGCTCGGGCCGCAGACGTTCGGCGATGCCAACCACGAGGTCTTCCTGGGCCGCGACTTCTCGGCCAACGCCGACTACTCACCCGAGATCGCCTACGAGATCGACAAGGAGATCTCGCGGCTCATCGACGATGCGTACGAGCGGGCGCGCAACATCCTCACCGAGCGCAAGGGCCAGCTCGACCTGATGGCCGACGTGCTCGTCGAGCGCGAGACCGTCGACCGCGAGGAGCTCGCTGCGCTGCTCGAGAACCGATGGGACGAGTACCTCAAGGAGGAGGCCGCCAGGCCGCCGGCGGTCGAGGAAGAGGCCGCCGCGGCCGTTGAGGACGAGCCCGTGGCGGAGCGCCCCTCGACCGCCCCCGAGCCGCCTCCTGCCGGGCCGCCTGTCTACAACGCGTAGTGCTCCCGCGGGCGTGAACAGGGAGGTTCACTACGAGATGACCCGGCGCTGGGCGCTCGAGGCCGGGTTCTCGGAGGAGGACTCCGAGGCAGATAGCAGCCGCCGACTGGAACGTCGACGCCGTCCACGACGTACGAGTGTGGGCGAACAAGGGCTACCACTTCGCCTGGCTCGGTGCGAATCGCCGGGCCAGGCGTCTTCTGTCCGAGGCGGTCGACGGGGGAGACCTGCGGCTGCTCGGCGAGGCGCTGCACTGTCGCCAAGACGCGATCGGCCATGGATTCTGGGGCCACGTGGTGCACTGGGACGGGATCGATCACTTCGACAGACGCGGCCCGAGGGTGCGCCGCCGGCTCGAATCGGCGAGCCGCGCGATGCTCGCGGAGTACCTCCAGCGACGGCGGACGAGCGCTCTGTCGCAGGTAGAGGCTACAATAGGGTAGATTAAGGCAGGTTCATAAGTCATCGCGCCGAACTTGGCGTTGGGAGTGGCGACGGATTCAGGGGGAGTCCTGTGGCGCCAAACGAGGGAGCGGAGCCTCGCACGACGACCGAGGGTCGGCCAATGGGTCGGGCGGGTGACGGACCGAGGAGCCGGCGTGCGGTCGCGGCGGGCTCGGAGGGCCTGATGGGCCGCGCTCGCGACGCCGCGATGCGCTTCTTCGACAACGTGGCGTCCCGCCCGGTCCCCGAGACCGAACTCATCGCAACGCTGAATGAGGTTGCGAGCGCGGTCTCCTCGGCGATGAGCGTCGAAGAGGTTCTCGATGCGATCGTGGAGCGCGCGAAGCGCGTGACCGACACCGACAAGGCCGTGCTCGTGCTCGCCGATCACCATAGCGAGCGGCTCGACTTCGACATGATGGTCGTGCGCGGCAGCCGCGAGCAGCATGCTCAGGACTGGTGGGAGTCGCGCCTCGTCGTGCTCGGCGAGCGCGTCTTCGAGTCCGGACGCCCCGTGATCGAACGGCACGCCGACCAGAACGCGCTGCTGCTCGCCTGCCCGGTGCTCGTCCGCGAGCGCCCGGTCGGTCTGCTGTGCGCGATCAACTCGGCGGAAAGGCCGTTCTCGCGAGAGCAGGCCGACTTCCTCTCGGTGCTCTCGGCGTTCGCCGCGTCGGCCATCGAGAACGCGCAGCTCGCCGAGCAGAGCCGCTACGTCTTGCTGGCGAGCGAACGGGACCGCATCGCGCGCGAGATGCACGATGGCGTCGTGCAGTCGCTGTTCGCCGTCTCGCTGGGCCTGGAGCTGTGCAAGAAGCAGGTCCTGCGCGACCCGGTCGCGGTCTCGGTGAGACTCGAGGAGCTGCAGGACGCGTCTGAACATGTCGATGACCGAGCTGCGGCGCTTCATATACGATCTGCGGCCGATGAAGCTCGCCGAGCTCGGCCTTGTCGGCGCGGTCGAGTTCTGGGTGGTCGAGGTGACGCAAGGGACGGCCCATTCGCGGGCGACTTGTGGTGGAGGGCACGATGCCCCTGCTGTCGCCGTCCGAGGAGGCATGCCTGTACAGGGTGATCAAGGAGTCGGTCAGCAACGTCAGTCGCCACGCCGGGGCGGCGCAGTTCGAGGTACGAATGGCATTCAGTGGCTCTCGCGCGAGTGTCAGCATCGAGGATGACGGTGACGGTTTCGATCCCGACCGAGTGATGTCTGGGCGGAACCCAAGGGCTTGGGCCTGCAAGAGCATCAGGGACAGGATGCTCGACGAGGCAGGCACGTTCAACATCTCAAGCGGGGATGCGGGCACCGCCATCTCGATAGAGATGCCGATTGGGGGGTCGAGCTGATGGACCGCATCAAGGTGTTTGTCGCCGACGACCACGAGCTCGTCCGCTATGCGTTGCGCACGGTGCTCGAGGACGAGGGTGACATGGAGGTCGTCGGCGAGGCAGGGGACTGTGACGAGGCCGTCTCCGGTTGTGTCGCTACCGCTCCGGACGTCTTGGTGCTCGACATGCGTATGCCCGGCGAGGGCGGCGTGGCAGTCTGCCGGAAGGTCCGCGAGGCCTGCCCCGATACGGCCGTACTGGTGCTGACGAGCTTCGACGGAGACGAGGAGCTGTTCGGCGTGCTGTCCGTCGGCGCCTGCGGGTACCTGCTCAAGGACACGCGGCCGGAGCGGATCGTCCACGCCGATCCGGCTCGTCTCCGACGGCGAGGCGGTCTTCGACAATGCAGTGGTCGACCGGATCCTCAACGACAAACGCAGCAACGACCGACTTGGCCGAGCCGCTCTCGGAGCGCGAGATGGAGGTCCTCGAGCTCATGGCCAAGGGGCTTCCGAACAAGCAGATCAGCAAGGAGCTCTGGATCGGCGAGACCACGGTCAAGACGCACGTCAGCCACATCCTGCGCAAGCTTGGCCAGGCCGATAGGACCCAGGCCGTCCTTGCTGCCGTGAAGCTCGGGCTCGTGCGACTGGGCGGCTGACCAGCCACCCCCTTCGACCCGCCCCAGAAGGACGAGCGCTCCCCGACCATCGGGATGACTCCGAACCATCCCCAGGGCGCGAAGCTCGGACCGCGTGCCTGATGCGGAGTCGAGCGCGTTCGGCCCACGATACCAGTGAGCCATTATGGCCGCTGGCAATCCAGGCTCAGCACACGCCCTGACGGGCACGCCGGCGGACCTCGGGAAGCGCCGCTTCCCACGAGGGGAGGTGTCTCGGAATGATGCACGCACTGTGGACTCGCTTTGCCGATGACGAAGGTGCGACCGCTCTGGAGTACGGCGTTCTGGTCGCCCTGATCGCCCTGGTCATCATCGCTGGTGTCGGTCTCTTCGGCACGGCGCTCGATACGTTCTTCGCCGGTATCGCGGAGGCGGTTCCGTTCTGAGGCCTTCCCCGGAAGATGTCGCAGGACACCAACGGAGGGGGCTCGGGCCAAACCGTCCGCGCCCCCTCTGCGATTGGGAGGAGGGGAAACGAACATGTCGTCACAGCAAGTCCGGTCGCACGCGTTGGGCATTGTGTGATCGCGGAGCCGCGGCGCTCGAGTTCGCGATCCTTCTCCCGGTACTTCTGCTCATGCTCTACGGCTTCATCGAGGGCAGCCGCATGTATCAGGCGAGACTGGCCATGAGCTATGCGGCGCGAGAAGGCGCGCGGGTTCTGGCGGTAGGGACACACGACACCGGGGCTGCGAGAGCGACGGTTCTGAGCCGAGCGTATCCCCTCAGTAGCGCTCGGCTGAGCGTGGGCACGTCGGTGGATACCGGCGCAACGATGTGGTCCGCGGTGACAGTGTCGTATGCGTATCTCCCACTGCTGCTTCCGGATCTGGACTGGACGATCCCGCCGGTAACGGTGGAGATGCGCGCCGAGTAGCCATGGCCAATCGAGAGATCGGGTGACGAAGATGCGTCGGATTGGCTCGGACATTCGAAGATGATAGCGGCGCCACGGCGGTGCTCTTCGCCGTGATGCTCGTGGTGCTACTCGGACTTGGCGCGTTCGCGATCGATGCCGGCGCGCTGTATTCGGAGCGGCGTTCCCTTCAAGGCGCCGCCGATGCGGGCGCCCTGGCGGGGGTGCAGGAGTTGCCTGGCAGTCCGAGTTCCGCTGCCGGAGCCGCTGTGGCCTTCGCGAGCCGCAATGTGAGCGGTCTGGGCGTGACCGACCCGACCATCACCGCTCGGGTTCTCGGTGGCAATCGAGTCGAATGCGTGGTCAGGGACGCGAGCCGTCCTCTGATGTTCGCCCGGTTCATCAATCACGACACCGCACGTGTGGGTGCGCGGGCGACCGCTGCGGTTCAGTCACCGTCGTCGTTCTCCCGAGGCGTCATGCCGTTCGGGATCATGTCACTGGAGCCCTCGGGCACCGCGCCGTTCGGCTACCCCTTCGGCGCTTCCGTGCGGCTCAAGCAGCCGGCCGGAGACGGCGAGTCAGGCAACTTCCAGTTCCTGTCGCTGACCAACCCCGCCGGTGGGCACGTCGGAGCGAGCGACATTCGTTGGGCCCTCGAGAACGGCGGGGTACCGAACCCCGTCTACATCAACACGCTCTACAACACCAAGACGGGCATCAACGGCAAGAACGTTTCGAAGGCCCTGAACGAATGGATTGCAAGGGGACGGCCACCAGTTCGACGAGGTGTGTCAGCTCAACGAGGATGGTTTCGTCGAGCTCCTCGACCCGGACTGCCCGCGGCTGATCGTATGCCCGATCATCGTCGCGCCTGGACCTCCCGTTCAGTACAACTGGGATGACATCGAAGGCTCGAAGCCTGTGCTGGTAATCGGCTTCGCCTACTTCTACATAGAGGGCGTCGGCACGCAGGGAAACGACTGCTACGTCGACGGCCGGTTCGTTCGCCCCGTTGGTCCCGAGGAGAACGTCGGCGAATGGGGTCCGATCGATCCCTATGGGGCCATCGGCTTCAGACTCGTCGAGTAGAACAGACTTACGTCAGGAGGACACCATGCGTTCGAGAGTGTTCATTCTCGGAGCAGCCATCGTTCTAGGTCTCGATCGCCGCCTTCGCCGCCGGCCGCTACCTCGACGACGCGCGCCGGCAGGTCGAGGCGGGAACACAGCCTATCCAAGTACTCGTCGCCGCCAAGCCTGTGGCCCCGGGAGTCACTGCGGAGCAGGCGCTCAAGGACGGATCCGTCGTCAAGAAGAACGTGGCTCGCCAGTACGTCGCCGACGAGGCCGTGTCTTCCTTCGCCACGATCGACGGCCAGGTGAGCGCCGTCGACTTGTCCGTGGGCGAGCAGGTCACGCAGGGCGATTTCCGGTATTCGAGCGATGCGGGCGCGGCCTATAGCGTTCCGGAGGGTCTCCTCGCCGTGTCGGTGAAGGACGATCCGGTGGTGGGCGTGTCGCGCATGCTCAAGCCGGGCGACTTCGTCACGGTGGTCTCCACCTTCGAGGTCCAGTCGGGAAAGGGCGTCGACTACAGGACCAAGATCGTAGTGCCGCGTGCTCGCGTGCTCGCGGTCGATCAGAGCCTGACCGCTGCCGAGGAGGATGGTTCGACCGAAACCGCCAGCAACACGGGGGGCGCGCTCGCCAACCCCGGCAAGTCGGGCTCCGGATCGCTCGAGGTCAACACGGTCACGCTGGCGATCACTCCCGAGCAGGTCGAGCGGGTAGTGTTCGCCGATGACGCAGGCAGGCTTCGCCTTGCGCTGATCTCGAAGTCCGACGACGCACCGGCCGTGACTGCCGGAGTCTCGCTCCAGGACGTCTTGAGATGAGCCAAGCGGCCATGCGAACGGTCGTCATCGTTGGCACCGACAGGGACTTCGGCGCCAAGCTGCAGCCCCTGCTCCCGATCGAGGAGTACGACGTCCAGATGGTGGATGGCGTCGGCGACGTGCCGGCCTTCGCCGCGGGCAAGTCCATCTCGGTCGTTGTGCTCGGCCCCTCCGTCGACGAAACCCAGATGCTCGCGGCAGCCGGCGATCTCCTGGCGCTTTGCCCGGAGCCCTCCCTCGTGGCGGTAGCGCCCGCGGTCGACACCGATCTGCTGCGCCGGGCCATGCGCGCAGGCCTGCACGACATGTTGTCGGCAGCCGACCAGACCTGGGCCGAGGTTGTCGCCGCGGTGGTGGATGCAGCCTCGGATGCGGTCGCGCGCTGGGAGGAGGGCACCGCCGCCCCGGCGGAGCCGACGTCGCGCGGGACGGTCATCGCGGTGATGGGAACGAAGGGCGGCGTTGGCAAGTCGGTCATCGCCACGAACCTTGCCGCGAGCATGGCGGAGCAGGGGAGCGACGTGGTTCTGGTCGACTTGGACCTGCACTCCGGCGACACCGGCATAATGCTGTCGCTCGAGCCGCTGCATACGATACGCGACGCCGCGGCTGCCTCGGAACGACTCGACTCTTCGATGCTCGCCGGATTCCTCACCCAGCATCGCTCGGGTGCCCGGGTCTTGCTCGCGCCGATTCGCCCCGAGGACAGCGACATAGTCACCGCTGCGCGTGTCGCCCGCGTACTCAGCCTGATGACTGACATCGCCGATGTCGTCGTTGTCGACACACCGTCGGTGTGGGACGAGACCACCTTGGCGGCTGTCGACGCAAGCAGCCGCATCCTCGCGGTCACCGGGATGGATGTACCGAGCATCAAGAACACCGCGGTCATGCTCGGAAGGCTCGAGCAGCTCGGCCGGCTGAACGGTCAGGTCCACGTGGTACTCAACCGCGCGGACAGCAAGGTGCTCGTTGACGAGAAGGACGTCGAGAAGGCACTTGGGCGAGGCGTGTCCACGCGTATCCCCAGCGATAGGGCAGTGCCGCGCTCAGTGAACATGGGCGTCCCGATCGTGATCGAAGCACCACGCTCGGCTGTCGCCAAGGCGCTCGTCGGGCTTTCGCGAACCCTCTCGGCGAACGAGGTGTGATTATGGCTACCACCCAGCGTGAAGGATCCGTCGCAACCGATTGGGCGAACGGCACGGTGTCCGGTCGTCCCGACGGCGCTTCGGGCAAGGACGCGGTGAAGCGGAGCCTGCACTACCTGGTGATCGAAGACCTCGGCGCCGAGATCGCGGACGCCCCTCCCGACGACGAGGAGTTGCGGCGCCGGATCGTCGCGCGCGTGCGCAAGCATCTGAGCTCGGAGGCCACGCCGCTGTCGACCGCGGATCGCGAGGAGATCGAGAAGGACGTAGTCGACAACATCCTTGGCTACGGCCCCATCCAGGAGTACCTGGAAGACGATCTCGTCACCGAGGTCATGGTCAACAACGACCGCACGATCTACGTCGAGCGCTTCGGGAAGATCTACCGAGACGGGCGCGCGGTTCTTGGATGAGGCGCACCTCGTCAGGATCATCGACAAGATCGTTGGCCAGGTCGGCCGCCGCGTCGACGAGTCCTCTCCGATGGTGGACGCCCGCCTGCCTGACGGGTCTCGAGTGAACGCGATCATCGCGCCGCTCGCCCTGAACGGGCCGATGCTCACGATCCGCAAGTTCTCGAAGGACCCGTTCAGTGTCGACGATCTCATCGGCTTCGGCACCCTCACACCGATGCTCGTACGAGCTCATCGAGGCATGCGTCCGAGGGAAGCTCAACATCTTGATAAGTGGCGGTACCGGCACCGGCAAGACGACCATGCTCAACGTGCGTCAGCCAGTACATCCCTTCGGATGAGCGCATCGTCACCATCGAGGACGCGGCTGAGCTGCGGCTGCACCAGAGCCACGTGCTGAGGCTCGAATCACGTCCGGCCAACATCGAGGGCAAAGGGCAGGTCACGATCCGCGACCTCGTTCGCAACTCGCTACGCATGCGCCCCGATCGAATCGTCGTCGGCGAGGTGCGAGGCGCCGAGGCGCTCGATATGCTCCAGGCGATGAACACCGGCCACGAGGGTTCGCTCTCGACCGTACACGCCAACTCGCCGCGCGACGCGATGGCACGAATCGAGACCATGGTGTTGATGGCAGGGTTCGACCTTCCTATTCGCGCCATTCGCGAGCAGGTCGCTGCGGCGCTCGATGTGGTCATCCATCTCTCGAGGCTGCAAGACGGCACCCGCCGCGTGGTCGCGGTCACCGAGGTCGAAGGGCTCGAGGGCGACACGATCGTCATGCAAGACATCTTCAAGTTCGACTACTCCGCCGGCCGCGACGAGGACGGCAGGTTCCTGGGCTCCCTTGCGGCAACCGGCATCCGACCCAAGTTCACAGAGAAGCTCGGACACATGGGCATCAGGCTGCCCGCTGAGATCTTCTCGGTCGGCACTGGGATAGGGGGGTGACGGTGATGCGCGGGCCTGTTCGGCTCCTGGTGATCGCGGCGCTGCTCTGTGCGCTGGCCGCCGGCGCCTCGCCGGCGTTCGCCGCGGATCTCGTCGTCCAATCGGTGAACACCTCAGAGTTCCCCGCGGTCGAACTCCGCGTCGCCTTGCCGCCGGAGATGGTAGTCGATGGCGCAGTTCCGCGCTTCGAACTGTCCGAGAATGGGGTCGATCGTGTCATCACCTCGGCTGATCCGGAAAGCAGCTTCGTCCGTCAGTCCATCGACGTGGTGCTGCTCCTCGATGCCAGCGGCAGCATGGCGGGCAAGCCGCTCGCAGCTGCGCAGGCGGCTGCACGCGAGTTCGTCGCGTCCTTGGGACCGTCCGACCGAATCGCGGTGGTCGCGATTGGCGAGACCCCGAAGGTGATCACGTCCTTCACTGCCGATCGAACTGCGCTGGACCGTGCCATCGCCTCGGTGGAGGCCAAGGGAGAGACCGCACTCTACGACTCGCTTGTCCGAGCGGCTTCACTGATTGACCAGTCGGCAGCGCAGCAACGCTACGTCGTCTTGCTCTCAGACGGTGGAGACACCGTCAGCTCCGCCTCGCTCGACAAGGCCGTGAGCCGGGTGAAGAGCGCGGGTGCGCCGGTCTACGCGGTCGCGCTCAGCTCACCTGAGTACAACCCGCGCGCGGTCAAGGCACTGGCGCGGGGCACTCGCGGGACCCTGCTGTCGACTCGAGAGTCCGACAAGCTCACAGACATCTTCAAGGCGATCGCCGAGGAGATCCAGACGACGTGGCTCGTGGCGTATCGCAGCGCCGACCCAGCTGCACCCGATCTGGAGATCACACTGAAGCGCGACGAGCGACGGGCTGCGGGGGAAGGCCACCGCGATAACGGACAACCCTTCGTTCGAGGCCGCGAAGGGCCAGCCGTGGAATCCGGTCAAGCTCAGCCCGCTGTTCGCGATCTCTGGCTGGGGGATAGCCATACTCGCCGGTCTCGCCGTAGGCTTTGCCGTCGCGGGAACCGGGTTGCTGCTCAGGCGCGAGGGCACGGCCATCGACCAACTCCAGTACTACGACCAGCTTCGCGCGACCCGGATGGACCCGCAGGACCTGCGCGAAGAGGACGCCGATCGCCGGGGAATCCGGTCGCGGCTCGGGGATGCGGTCGCGCAAGTTGCCGGCAAGCGAGGCTTCACGGCCGACTTCAAGATACGACTCGAGCGAGCCGGCTACCGGCTGCGCCCGAGTGAGTTCATGTATCTGCACCTTCTCGGCGTCGCCGTTGTCGGGGTCCTCGTTCAGCTTGCGGCTGCGCATGCCGATCGTTACGCTGGCGGCGGTCGCGCTGACCGTTGCCATACCGATCTGGTTCCTCGGCTGGGCGGCGGATCGGCGAAGGGCCCGGTTCGAGGCTGACCTGCCAGACATCGTGTCGCTCATCGCAGGGTCGCTGAGGTCCGGATGGGGGATTCAGCAAGCGATCGACCTGATCGTGGATGAGACCAGGGATCCGGCCGCAACGGAGTTTCGCCGTGTCCAGTCCGAGACCCGCTTGGGACTCTCGCTGGAGGAGTCTCTGAACAAGATGGCAGCTCGGCTCGATAGCGTCGATTTCGCTTGGATCGTGTCCGCCATCGGAATCCAGCGAGAGGTCGGAGGGAATCTCGCCGAGGTCCTCGACATAGCCGCGGCGGCCATCCGAGAGCGCGCAGAGCTGCGCCGCGAAGTGGTCGCGCTGACAGCGGAGGGTCGATTCTCGGCGATCATCTTGGTGGGGCTGCCATTCGTGATGTTCGGCGGGCTGCTCTTCGTCGGGCCGCGCTACATCGGTCAGATGACCTCGTCGATATACGGCCTTGCCATGCTCGGCCTTGCGGCGCTGCTGCTGCTGGTGGGCGGGATCTGGTTGTTCAAGGTCTCGAAAGTGGAGGTGTGACGCAATGACTCTCGTGGTGGTGGCAACTGGGTTTGGAGTCGCGCTACTCGCGTACAGCCTGCTGATCTCTGTTCTTCTCGGAAGAGCGCCGTGTTCGCGTCCAACTCGACACCCTGTCGGCCTACGAGTCATCGCAGGCGGTGGTGGCCGAGCCCACGCTGAGCCCGTTCAGATCGCGCGTGGTCATGCCGGTGGTTCTCTGGGTCCCAAGGGCGCTGCACGCGATCGCCCCTTCTTCCTATCTCGATCTGCTATCCCGCCGGTTGTTGAATGCGGGCTCCCCTCGTGGTCTGGACGCACCTAGGCTCTTTGCGCTGCAGGCGTTCGCCGGTCTGATTGCCGGGACGGTCTTCGGGTTGGGAAGGTTGCTCGCCGGGCAGTCCCTGGCGGCCGCGCTCCTGGCGGGTGCGGCCGGCGGGCTCGCGGCGTTCTTCTTGCCGCACGTCTGGATTTCGATGAAGGCGACCAAGCGTCAGGACGAGATCAGGCGCGAGATGCCTGACATGCTCGACATGCTGCTGATCTCGGTCGAGGCTGGTCTTGGCTTCGATGCTGCGGTTGCGAAACTCGTTCGACGCGCGCCGGGCCCTCTCGGCGAGGAGTTCGGGCGGATGCTGCGCGACGAACAGGCCGGCCTCACACGCCGGGAGGCCCTGCGTCGCCTGTCGGAGCGCAACGACGTGCCGGAGCTCAACGGCTTCATCATGGCGATGATCCAAGCCGATGTCTTCGGCGTGACCATCTCGAAGGTTCTTCGAGCCCAGTCCCACGAGATGCGGGTCAAGCGTCGCCAGCGGGCGCAGGAGATGGCGCAGAAGGCGCCCGCCAAGATGGTCTTCCCCCTCATCTTGTGTATCCTGCCAGCGACATTGATAGTGTTGGCCGGACCAGCTGTGCTGTCGATTGCGCGGGCATTCGGAGGACTCCCCTAGCAGCGCTGAGCGCGACATGGGTCTAGGCAGGGCGGTGGTTCGGGTACGCTAAGGCGACATCCGTTGAATCGCGCCGCTGCAGGAGTGCCGTTATGGACCGCGAGAAGATCGAGCACGGTGTCCGACTCATTCTCGAAGGCATCGGGGAGGATCCCGGCCGAGAAGGACTCATCGACACCCCGCGCCGCGTCGCCGAGATGTACACGGAGATCTTCGCCGGGCTGGAGAGCGATCCCGCCGAGCACTTCTGCGTGACGTTCAACGAGGGGCACCAGGAGATGGTGCTGGTGCGTGACATCCCCCTGTACTCGGTGTGCGAGCACCACCTGGTCCCCTTCCTGGGCTCGGCGCACGTCGCTTACGTGCCCGGCAAGCACGGGCGCATATGCGGCCTGTCGAAGCTCGCTCGAGTCGTCGACGTGTTCGCGAAGCGGCCGCAGGTCCAAGAGCGCATGACCTCGCAGATCGCCGACACGATCGTGGAGTACCTCGACCCCGCCGGCGTGATCGTGGTGATCGAGGCCGAACACCTCTGCATGTCCATGCGAGGCGTGAAGAAGCCGGGATCTCGGACAGTGACGAGCGCGGTGCGCGGCATCTTCGAAAGCAGTGCGGCGACGCGGGCCGAGGCGATGAGTCTGATCACGCAGCGGACCAGCCGCTGATGGCCTCAGACGCGCCTCAACGAACGTGGCGGTGCGGGCGCTACGAGCTCTCGCTCGCGGCCCCGCTCGTGATGGGGATCGTGAACGCGACGCCGGACTCGTTCTCGGACGGCGGCCTCTACGACGATCCGGCCAGCGCCGTTGCCAGAGGCGAGCGGCTCGTGGCCGAGGGCGCTCACGTGATCGACGTGGGCGGCGAATCGACCAGGCCGGGCGCCAACCAACTGCTCGAGGCCGAGGAGCTGGCGCGCGTGAGGCCGGTCGTCCAGCGGCTCTCGGCCGAGGAGATCGCCGTCTCGATCGACACCCGGCATGCGCCGGTCGCGAAGGCGTGCGTCGAGGCGGGGGCATCGATCATCAACGACGTTTCGGGCTTTCGCGACCCCGAGATGGTGGAGGTGGCGGCCGCGTGTGACGCGGGCGTCGTCGTCATGCACATGCTCGGGGATCCTGCGACGATGCAGCGCGCGCCCCGCTACGACGACGTCGTGCGGGAGGTGGGCGGCTTCCTGCTCGCTCAGGCGGCGGTTCTCAGAGGGGCGGGTGTCGAAGCGGAGCGAATCGTCATCGATCCGGGCATCGGCTTCGGCAAGAACCTCGAGCACAACCTCGCTCTGTCTGCGCGCGATCCCCGAGCTGGCAGCCTACGGCTACCCGGTGCTGATAGGTGCCTCTCGCAAGCGGTTCATCGGCGAGATCACCGGGGAACCAGAACCGCGCGAACGACTGGGCGGGTCGGTAGGCGCGGCGCTCGAAGCCGTCTCTCGCGGAGCGTCTGTCGTGCGCGTGCACGACGTGGGCGCGACCGTGCAGGCCATCGCCGTGACAAGGGCGATCCACGATTCCTAGCTCGCCCCAATCGACAGGGCTGCTGGAAGGGAATACCTCTCTTGAAGAGTGTCTTTCCACAGCGGGAGGATCAGCCATGTCGACTACCGCATTCATCGGACTGGGCAGCAACATCGGCGATCGCCTCGGCAACGTGTCTGCGGCGGTCGATGCGATAGCGCACCTTCCCGAGACGCACGTCGAGAACGTCTCCAGCGCCTACGAGTCCGCTGCCGCCTACAACGAGGAGCAACCGAACTTCATCAACGCGGTGGTGGAGGTCTCAACGGGACTCGCCGCCGACGCGCTGCTCGAGTACCTGCTCGAACTCGAGACGAAGATGGGGAGGACACGCGAGGAGGCGAAGGGTCCGCGGACGATCGATCTGGACCTGCTGCTCTTCGGCGACGAAGAGTGGAACAGCCCCGGGTTGACGATTCCGCACCCCGCGCTCGCGGAGCGCGACTTCGTGGTCACGCCTCTTCTGGAGATCGCGCCGCGCACGACCCTGCCCGACGGCACGCCGCTGCGCAGGTCCTCGGCATCGGTCGGTCCCGTGCTGCGCGACCTCGGCCCGGTGCCGGACGCCGGCGTCGAGCACAACGTACCCGTCGAGGATGTCGAGTGGGTGACCGTCGCCCAGAGCGAGTCGGCCTCGGACACGACCGCCGGCTTCGACGCCGGCCTCAAGCTCAAGCAGGAGGTTCTCGAGTCCGAGGGCATCCCGTTCGCCTACTCGCCCTACGAGCCGGGCACCGATATGGACCCGTTCGGCATGCAGGTGACGTTCCAGCTGATGGTCCCGGCGGAGTACGCGCAGACCGCTCACGCGCTGCTCTCGCTCGTGGACGCCGCGCCCGCGGTCTACCCGCCGGGCTACGGCCCGGACGAGACGTCGTCGTCGGAGTAGCTCGAGACGGATACTGCGCAGGTCGGAGCGGTCGCAGTGCTATACTCGCACTCCCTCGCCGGAGGGCCGCGTGGACCCCGCATGGGCTGCGACGGCGGACCGTAAAGGAGACCCAATGAGCGTGCAGCCTGCCGCCTCACCCGCGCCTCGCGTCACCGTGAACACCTTCGCCGGACTGAAGCGCTCCGGCCGCCCCATCGTGATGATCACCGCGTACGACTACCACTCGGCTCGCCTGGTGGAAGAGGCGGGAGTGGACGCGATCCTGGTGGGCGACTCGCTGGGCATGACGGTGCTTGGGCACGCATCGACGCTGCGGGTCACCGTCGATGACATCGTGCGCCACACCTCTGCGGTGTCTCGGGGCACGAGCCGCGCGCTCGTCGTGGCCGACATGCCGTTCATGAGCTACCAGCCCAGTGTCGAGCTCGCCATGCTCAACGCCGGCCGAATGCTTGCCGAGGGCGGCGCGCACGCCGTCAAGATCGAAGGCGCAGGCGGTCAGGCGCTCGCCGTCACCTCCGAGCTCGTCGAGGCCGGCGTGCCGGTGATGGGTCACGTGGGGCTGACGCCGCAGTCCGTCAACGCGCTTGGCGGCTACTCCACTCAGGCCCGCGACGCCACGGCTGCCGCAGTGCTGCTCGAGGAGTGCCTCGCGCTTCAGGACGCCGGTGCGTTCGCGGTGGTACTCGAGTGCATCCCGGCCGAGCTGGCCTCGAAGGCGAGCGAACTGCTCGAGATCCCCACGATCGGCATCGGCGCGGGCCTGGGCTGCGACGGGCAGGTGCAGGTCTTCCACGACCTGCTGGGCATCGGGGAGTTCGTGCCCAAGCACGCCAAGCGCTATGCGGAGCTCTCCGAAACGATCCGCTCGTCTGTCACCGAGTACGCCGAGGACGTGCGCTCGCGTACGTTTCCCGGCGAGGCGCAGTCGACGCACGTCGACGCGGCGACCGTCACCCAGGCCGCGCTGATCCTCGCGGCGGACCTTGCCGAGGAGGCCGTCGAGTGATCGAGCGCATCGCCAGCAAGGCCGAGATGCGCTCTGCGGTCGCCGAGGCGCGCCGCGAGAACAAGCGCGTCGGTTTCGTGCCGACGATGGGCGCGCTGCACGAGGGCCACCTCTCGCTCGTGCGCGCCGCGTGTGCTCGTACCGATGTGGTGGTCGTGTCGATCTTCGTCAATCCCACGCAGTTCGGGCCAAACGAGGACTTCGACGCCTACCCGCGCCGCATCGACGCCGACATCGACATGCTCGCCGCGGAGGGCGTCGGACTCGTCTTCACGCCGAGCACGAACGAGATGTACGGAGCGCTGCCGCAGGTCACCGTCGATCCCGGATCGCTCGCCCAGCACTGGGAGGGAGCAAAGCGCCCCGGGCACTTCACGGGCATGGCCACGGTGGTCGCCAAGCTGCTCGGGGTCGTCCGGCCGGACCTGGCCTTCTTCGGCGAGAAGGACTACCAGCAGCTCAAGATCGTGCAGCGCCTCGTGGGCGACCTCGACCTGGGCGTGGGCGTGATCGGCTGTCCGACCGTTCGAGAGCCCGACGGGCTCGCGATGTCGAGCCGCAACGCGTACCTGAGTGCCGAGGAGCGCTCGGCCGCGCTCGGCATACCGGATGCCCTCGAGGCCGCGGCAAGGGCGCTCGCCTGGGGGGAGCGCGACGTCTCCGAGCTCGAGTCCGCCATGCGCGAGGCCGCACAGCAGCGTGGCGGCGAGACGCTCTCGCTCGAGTATGCCGCGGTGATCGATCCCGACTCACTCGAGCAGCTCACACGCGTCGAAGGCGGTGCGCGGGCCATCATCGCGGGTCGGCTGGGCCGCACCCGACTCATCGACAACTGCGCGCTGGCGCCGCCGGCCGAGTAGAACCGTGGGCGACCATCCCGACACCCCGCACGTCATCGAACCCACCCGCAAGGAGAGCAGCACGTGACCGAGTCGACCGCCCTTGCCGCCGAGATCCGCAAGCTCGCCGCCGAGCGCGACGCCGTCATCATCGCCCACAACTACCAGCGCCCCGAGGTGCAAGACGTCGCGGACTTCGTTGGCGACTCGCTCGGGCTCTCGCGTCAGGCCGCTTCGACCGATGCGTCGACGGTCGTCTTCGCGGGCGTGCACTTCATGGCCGAGACCGCGAAGATACTCGCGCCCGACAAGACCGTGCTCTTGCCCGAGCTTCGTGCCGGCTGCCCAATGGCCGACATGGTCACGGGCGAGCAGCTGTGCGAGTGGAAGGCCGAGAACCCCGGCGTCGCGGTGGTCACCTACGTGAACTCCTCGGCGGAGGTCAAAGCCGAGAGCGACGTGTGCGTGACGAGCGCCAACGCGGTGGCGGTCGTGCGGGCGCTCGGCGCCGAGAAGATCCTGTTCGCCCCGGACCGCAACCTCGGCTCGTGGGTCGCCCGCTCGCTGCCCGACGTCGAGGTCGTGCTGTGGGACGGCTGGTGCCCCACGCACGAGCGGGTGACCGTCGAGCGGGTCATGGCTGCCCGGGAGGAGCACCCCGACGCGAAGGTGATGGTGCATCCGGAGTGCCGGCCCGACGTTGTCGACCTGGGCGATGCGGTGCTCTCGACCTCGCAGATGCTCTCGTTCGCGGCGACCGACTCGGCAGGTGAGTACATCGTGGTCACCGAAGGCGGGCTGCTCCATGCGCTCGCCAAGGCGGCACCCGGCAAGCTCTTCTTCCAGCTGTCGCCCGCGATGTTCTGTCCCAACATGAAGCTGACGACGCTCGAGTCGGTACGCAACGCACTCGTCGAGAACCGGCACGTCATCAGGGTCCCGGACGACATCGCCATGCGCGCAAGGCGTGCGGTCGAGCGGATGGTGTCGATTGGCTGAGCCGCCCGTCAGCGGTCCTGCTCGAGTCGCGCCGCTACCGCACCGGCTTCGACACCGGCACTCTCGCGCAGCACGAGAGCGAAGTGCTCGTCATCGGCAGCGGCATCGCGGGGCTTACTGCGGCGCTGCACGCCTCGACGGAGCGGTCGGTAACGCTGGTGACCAAGGGGCGGCTGGCCGAGACCAACACCTGGTACGCGCAGGGCGGGATCGCCGGAGCGGTGGGAGAGGCCGACTCGGTCGAGCTGCACATCGCCGATACGCTCGTCGTCGGCCAGGGGCTGTGCGACGAGGCCGTCGTGCGAGCCGTGGTGGCCGAGGCGCCCGAGGCCCTCGAATCGCTCCAGGGCTTCGGCGTGCGCTTCGATCTGGCCGAGGGCGGCGGCGTCGCGCTCGCGCGTGAGGGCGGCCATTCGTTGCCGAGGGTCCTGCACTCCGGCGACAAGACCGGGGCGACCATCCAGCACGCGCTGACCGATGCGCTCGCGGCCAGGGGGCGCATCCCCGTTCTCGAGCACCGCTTCCTGGTCGATCTGCTCACGCACGAAGGGTCGTGCGTAGGCGCGCTGCTGATGGACTCGACGACCGGCGAACTCGAGGTCCACTACGCGCCGGCGGTAGTGCTTGCGACGGGTGGCGCGGGCCAGGTCTTCCCGGTCACGACGAACCCGGCTGTCGCGACCGGGGACGGGGTGGCCGCGGCGTGGCGTGCCGGGGCCACCGTCGCCGACATGGAGTTCGTCCAGTTCCACCCCACGGCGCTCGACCACGATGCGGCCCCGCGCTTTCTCGTGAGCGAGGCGCTCAGGGGCGAGGGCGCCTACCTGCTCGACTGCGATCTGCAGCGCTTCATGCTCGACGTACACCCGCTCGCCGAGCTCGCGCCGCGCGACGTGGTGAGCCGGGAGATAGAGCGCGTGATGCGGCGCTGCCGGCGCGACAACGTGTGGCTCGACGCTCGCCACCTTGGAGAAGCACGTTTGCGTGCCCGCTTCCCGACCATCTGGAAGGTATGCGCCGAGGCAGGCTACGACCTGTCGCGCGATCTCGTGCCTGTCGCGCCGGCGGCGCACTACATGGTGGGCGGCGTGCTCGTCGATATCGACGGGCGCACGACGATCCCCGGCCTCTACGCGTCGGGCGAGGTGGCCGCCAGCGGGCTCCACGGCGCCAACCGCCTCGCGTCGAACTCGCTGCTCGAAGGGCTGGTGTTCTCTCGGCGGATCGCTCGCGTGCTGCCCGAGGCGGGGCGCCGCATCTCCACCCCGCATCTGGTCGCCGCTGAACCGACGCACGCTGCTGCCGGCGGCGGCCACCGGCGACGCGCTTCGGCGGCTGCACGCGGCGTTGCCGGAGCCCACCTGGGCATGGGCCGCTCGGCAGAGGGTCTCGCCGAGGCGCTTCGCGATCTCGAGCGCCTGGAAGCCGAGTGCTGCGGTGTCGGCGAGCAGGCTGACGTCGAGACGGCGAACCTGATCACGACCGCGAGGCTCGTCGCCACCGCGGCGGCCGCTCGCCACGAGTCGCGAGGGTGCCACTACCGCACCGACTTCCCCGAGCGCGACGACGCGAACTGGCTCGGCCGCGTGACGATGTCTCGCGCCGAGGGGCTTGCGGATCCACCCCGTCCGAGTCGGCGGCGGGACCCGTCTCGGCGGCGGACGCGACGGCTCGGCACGTGCCGTCGGGTGGAGAGGAGTAGCCGTGTTCGAACTGCCTGACGTAACGAGCGTGGTCGCCGCGGCACTGGCCGAGGACCTCGGCGTCGGTCCGGAGGTGTTCGCCGATGGCGCGCACGCTTCGGCGGACCTGCTGGAGCGCGACGTCACGAGCTTCTCGGTGGTCGGGCTCGACGCCATCTTCACGGGCAGAGTGGTGGCGCGCGAGGAGTGCGTCGTGTGCGGGCTGCCGGTCGCCGCGTCGACCTTCGAGACGCTGTCGGCCGCTGCGGGCCTGTTCGACCCGGTCGACTTCTTTCCGCTGGTGGCCGAGGGATCGCGGGTGAGCGCCGGTACTGCGGTCGCCGAGGTCTCCGGTCTTGCCGTGGCGGTTCTGGCTGCCGAGAGGACCGCGCTGGACTTCATGATGGTGCTGTCCGGCATCGCGACCGAGACCGCGCGATGGGTCGAGGCGGCGGGGCCGGATCTCGCCGTGTGTGACACTCGCAAGACGCTGCCGGGCCTGCGCGCGTTGTCCAAGTACGCCGTGCGGGTTGGAGGCGGCACGAATCATCGCTTCGGCCTGTTCGACATGGTGCTGGTCAAGGACAACCACCTCGCGCGTGCCGGCAGCGTGGCTCGGGCGGTCGAGCTCGCACGGGCCCGCGGCGGACGGACTCGTGGTCGAGGTCGAGGCCGACACCATCGGCCAGGCGCTTGAGGCCGTGCGCGCCGGCGCCGATATCGTGCTTCTCGACAACATGGACGATGTGTCACTGTCCGAGGCGGTGGCTGCGGTTCGAGACGCCGCCCACGCCTCCGGGCACGCCTGTCTCACCGAGGCCTCGGGGGCGATCGGCTTCGAACGGTTGCCCGCACTTCGACGGGCCGGTGTCGACAGGGTGTCGTCGAGCGCACTGACCCTTGCGCCACCGGTCGACTTCGGATTCGATGAATCGTGAGGCGAATCCGACGTCGAGCGGCATCGATGGAGAGTAGGTCCGCGCACGTGAACGGCGATCGATCCCAGCAGCCGAGCAGGTTCGGCCGATGATTCAGACCGGCATCCCGGTCGTCGACTGGTTCCTTGCTGTCCTGGACACCTGGGGCTACGTCATCGTGTTCGGCTTCACCGTCTTCGAGAACCTGTTCGTCGTGGGCTCGTTCACGCCGGGCGAGACGGTGGTCATCGCTGCTGCGTTCGTGGCGTCGCGCGGCGACCTCATCATCTGGCTGGTGTGGATCGCCTCGGTGGTGGGGACCGTCATCGGCAGCAACATCAGCTACTGGCTGGGTCGCCGGGCGGGGCTCGAAACCGTGCACGACTTCACCCAGCGCGTTTCGGAGACCCGGGTGGGCAGGTTGCTTCGCATCGATGCCTCGGATGTCCAGGAGGTGCACACGCACTTCCACACCCAAGGCGCCAAGACGGTGCTGCTGTCGCGGTTCGCCATCGGCGCCAAGAACTTCGTGCCCGCCGTGGCGGGTGCGACGCGGATGCCGGTGTTCTGGTTCGAGCTCTACACCTTCTTCGGCGCCGTGCTCTACACGACGCTGATGTGTCTGCTCGGCTGGTTTCTCGGCGAGAACCTCGACCTGGCGCTTCGAGTGGCCTCGGGAATCGGATGGGTCGGGTTGTTCGTCTTCGGCGTCTTCGTGGCCGGCGTGATCATCGCGCGCAATCGGATGCGCGCTCGTCGCAGCGCGCAGGCGCCCGAGGACGAGTGATGGCGCTCGCGGAGGCGTGGCACT
This sequence comes from uncultured Actinomycetes bacterium, assembly GCA_963726325.1. Classification (GTDB taxonomy): domain Bacteria; phylum Actinomycetota; class Coriobacteriia; order Anaerosomatales; family PHET01; genus CAVPCY01. Next base: position 280,089 of record CAVSCA010000007.1, read on the forward strand.
TGCCCGCGAGGTCGCACCGTTGCTGGCCGATCCACTCTGGGTGCGCGTCGAGGGAGATGCTGAGACCGGTTCCACGAACGACGATGCTCGAGCGCTCGCAGAGGCAGGGGCGCCCGAGGGAACGGCGGTCGTCGCGAGTCGGCAGAGCGCCGGCAGGGGGCGTCTCGGCAGGGCCTGGGAGTCGCCCGAGGGAGGGGCGTACGTTTCGGTCGTGCTGCGTCCCCCCACGACCCCGGCGCTGACCGGCCCGCTCGCTCTCGTGGTCGCGCTGGGCATCGCCACCGGGCTCGAGGCGTTCGGGCTGACCCCGCGGCTCAAGTGGCCTAACGACGTGTGGCTGGATGGCAGGAAGGTAGCCGGCGTCTTGCTCGAGATGACCACCGAGGCCGACCGCGTCGAGTGGGTGGTCGCGGGGTTCGGGCTCAACGTGGTTCGCACTGCGGACTCGCCCGCAGCCGCGGCCTACGTCAGCGACGTGCGAGACGATCTCGGCGTCGCCGAGGTGACCGCGTCGGTTCTCGACAGCGTCGCCGCGGCATACCGGCGCTGGCTCGCCGAGGGGTTCGATCGCATGGCCGAGCAGTTCGATCGGCTCTCGGCGCTCACGGGCGAGTCCGTCGTGGTCAGCGACGGCGCCGGGGTCGTGCGAGAGAAGGGTACGGTCGTCGGCGTCGATCGCGAGGGGCGGCTCGTCTTGCGGGGGGACGCGGGAGTGGTGCGAGTGGCCTCGGGGGAAGTCACGCTGCGGCGGTGAGTCCGGCCAAGCGCGCGCCCGGGAGCCAACGCCGTCGACGCTGACGGATCCGTTGACGGGCTGGCGCGCAGTCGATACCGTGAACCCTCGCTGTGGAGCACAGTCGCTGCAGGTGAGGGGGGTACCTTTGCACGATGATGCCAGGCCTCGCGTGCCGAGCCGCACGCGCGATCTCGCCGTCGCGGCGCTGCTCGCGGCGCTGATCGCCGCGACGTCGTGGATCATCGTCCCCTTCGGTCCCGTGCCCTTCACGCTTGCAGTCGATGTTCGTGCTGCTGGCCGGGCTGCTTCTCCCGCCGGGTTGGGCGGCGGGCTCGATGGCGCTCTACGTGGCGCTCGGGGCGGCAGGGCTGCCGGTCTTCTCGGGGGCGCAAGGAGGGATGGGCGTGCTGTTCGGTCCGACCGGCGGCTTCCTGCTCGCGTTCCCGATAGCGGCGGCAGCGGTCTCCGGGGTCTTCCGGGCGCTGAGAGGGCCATCCTCGGCGGGCCCGCGGTGGTTCGTCCGTGCCGCAGCGGCGATGCTCGCGGGCGGGGCGACGATCTACCTGATCGGGGTTCCGTGGCTCGTCGCTCAGACCGGTATGCAGGTGGGGCAGGCACTGGCGGTCGCGGTGCTGCCGTTCCTGATGCCCGACATCGCGAAGGCGATCGTCGCCGCGCTGCTCGCGAGGGCGATCGACAAGGCCGTTCAGCGCTAGGCTCGCGAGCGTAGCGCTGCCGCCGAAGCGCGCCTACTCGCCGCTCGCCGGCAGCTTCACCACGAAGCGCGAGCCGCCACGCTCGAGGTTCTCGGCTTCGATCGTGCCGCCGTGCGCGCGCACGATGGCCCGCACGATCGCGAGCCCCAGTCCGGCGCCGCCGCTGGTCCGAGTGCGGCTCGAGTCCGCGCGGTAGAACCGGTCGAACAGGCGCGGCAGGTCTTCGTCGGGAACTCCGGGCCCGTCGTCGGTGACCGAGAGCACCGCGAGCTTGGGCTCTGCGGAGAGCTCGACGTCGACGCGACCGCCGGGGCCCACCATGCGGCTCGCGTTGTCGACGAGGTTCGCCACCACCTGCTGGAGCCGGTCCACGTCGCCCAGCACCTTGGGCGCCTCGCCTTGGACGGTGAGCGTCACGCCGCGGTCTTCGATGAGCGGCTCGAGCATCGCGGCCGCGCGGTCGGCGGCCAGGCGCAGGTCGACCATGCGAAGCGGCAGCTCGCCGGTCGCACCCTCTATGCGCTGCAGCTGCAGCAGGTCGTTCGCGAGCCGCGTGAGGCGCTCTGCCTCCATCGCGATCGTCGAGAGGAAGCGCTCCTGGTCGTCGGGCGCGACGTCACCGTCGAGCAGCGTCTCGGCCGCGCCGCGGATCGCGGTGAGCGGGGTGCGAAGCTCGTGGCTCACGTCCGAGACGAACTGCGTCTTGCGGTGCTCCTCGGCGGTCACTTGCTGGAGCGCCGCCGAGACCTCATCGGCCATACGGTTGAAGGAGTCGGCGATCAGGCGCACCTCGCGTGGCCCCTCGACCTTGGCGCGCACGTCGAAGTTGCCCGCGGCGAACGAAGCGGCGGCCGCGGCGAGACGCTCGAGCGTGACCGTCTGGCGGCGGGCCGCGGCGAGTCCCACGACAGCCGCCGCCGCTACCACCACGGCCACGATCGCAGCGAGCACGAGCAGGTCGGTCGATCCGGCCACGTAGGCGGCGCCAGCGGTGGCGAGCGAGCTGACGAGTGCGGTCAGGAAGATCGCGCGGGCGATACCCGAGCGGATGGTGCCGCGCATGGGCTAGACCGCCTTGAAGCGGTAGCCGTAGCCACGCACCGTCTCGACGAGCGCCGGATCCACGCCGGCCGACTCCAGCTTGTCGCGCAGCCGCTTGACGTGCGTGTCGACGGTCTTGGTCTCGACGAGGTACTCCCAGCCCCAGGCCTCGCGCAGCAGCTGGTCGCGCGAGAGCACCTTGCCGGCGTGGCGCATCAAGCACGCGAGCAGCTCGAACTCGCGCGGCGTCAGGTCGATCGGCGAGCCGTCCGCGGTCGCCTCGTGCGCGGCCTCGTCGAGGGTGACTCCGGAGACGACGACCTTCTCGGGACTGGCGGCCACCTCGCGCGAGCCGGTCTGCACGCGGCGGAGCAGCGCTTTGACGCGTGCGGTCAGCTCGCGAACGCCGAAGGGCTTCGCGAGGTAGTCGTCGCCACCGATCTCGAGGCCCACGACCTTGTCGAGCTCGGTATCGCGGGCCGAGAGGAACAGCACCGGCACGCTCGAGGTCGCGCGGAGGCGGCGGCACACCTCGTAGCCGTCCATGCCCGGCAGCATCACGTCGAGCACGACGAGATCGAACGACGTGGCCGCCGCGAGCTCGAGCGCTTCATCACCGTTCTCGGCGACAGCGACCTCGTAGCCCTCCTTCTTGAGGTTGTACGAGACGAACTCGGTGATCGAGGGCTCGTCGTCCACGACGAGGATGCGGGCGGGGGTTTCACTCATGGCGAAGCGCCTCCAAGATGGATCGGCGTATCATGGCTGCTCAGCGGGGTCTTGAGCGGGCACGCTTGCGCGCCGAGCAGTCCCGCGCCGATGATAGCACCGGGCTGCGGTGACCCCCGTGGGTGCGTCACCGTGCCGTCACGTGCGAAACGGACCGAGGGGGAGACGAGCGTGCTGCTCGCCGTGGATGTAGGCAACACCCAGACCGTGCTCGGCCTGTTCGAGGACGACGGCTCTGGGCGGGCACTGGCGCATCTCCACCGACTCGTCGCTCACAGCCGACGAGCTGCGAGTGAAGGTCGGCGGCCTGCTCGCGCTGTCGGAGTGCGGCTGGGAGCAGATCGACGAGGTCGTGCTCGCGTCGGTCGTGCCGCGACTGACCATCGCGTGGGAGGAGGTCGTCTCGGCGGCCTGCGGCTGTGAGGCGCTCGTGGTGGGGCCGGGGCTCAAGACGGGCATGCCGATCCGCTACGACAACCCCCACGAGGTTGGCGCGGACCGAATCGTCAACGGTGTCGCCGCCTACGAGTCTCTCGGCGGTCCGGTGGTGGTCGTGGACTTCGGGACGGCCACTACGATCGACGTCATCTCCGACGACGGCGCGTACCTGGGCGGCGCGATCGCCCCCGGGGTCGAGACCAGCGCCGAGGCGCTGTTCTCGAAGGCGGCGCGTCTGTCCAAGGTCGATCTCGAGCCGCCGGCGAAGGTCATCGGCACGAACACGCGCGAGAGCGTGCAGTCCGGGCTGATGCTCGGCGAAGCCGCGATGGTCGACGGCTTGGTGCGCCGGGTGTGGGCCGAGCTCGGCACCGAGACGCCGGTCGTCGCCACGGGCGGTCTCGCGCCGCGCATGGCGCCGCTGTGTGAGACGGTGGGCCACGTCGACGTGGACCTCACGCTCACGGGCCTGCGCATCATCCGCGACCGCAACAGGTAGCGCTTCCGCGCAGGACTCACTTCGCCCCTCGCGCCTCGCGTATACTTCCGCGTGTGCGCTGTGTGCACAGGTCTGTACACGGGGAGGGGGCGCTCGGGTGAAGTTCTACCGCATCGGCGAGAAGGTCGTCAGCCGCGAGAAGCTCCTCGACGCGCTCGACGCGATCCTGTCGAGCCGCGAGTCGGGTGCCACGCAGGAAGAGGCGGCCCGCGACGCCGGAGTTCAGCGCAGCTTCGTCAGCTTCCTCGAGACGCTTGGCGAGGTCCGCCGTGGTCCGCGCGTGGCGCTCGTGGGGTTCCCCGTGGCCAACTGCGACGAGGTGCGTGCCCTCGCCGCCTCGCACGCGGTCGACTTCGTCCTCGTGGTGAGCCAGTCCGATCGCGAGAGCATCGAGAGCGGATCGCCCACCCAGGTCTTCAACCAACTGCTCGAGACGCTCGCCGCGATGCGCGACTTCGACACGCTGATCCTCATGGCGAGCGACTGGCGCATCCGGACCATCGAGAAGATCCTGGGCACCGAGGTCGTGGGTATCCCTCTGGGGCACACGCCCCTTCGGGAGGACAAGCGGGTCGACACGGCCGAGCTCGACAAGGTGCTCTCGGCAGTGATGTCGGCGCCGGTCGGCAAGCGCGCGCACAGCGGCCGCGTGGGTGGCGCGTTGCGCGACGCGGCCGAGGAGCTGGCCGGGAGGTGGACGCAATCAAGGAAGTCGTAGGCGTCAGCATCGGGTCGTCCAAGCGCGATCACTCCGTCGAGGTCGAGCTGTTCGGCGAGGTGTTCAAGATCCGCCGAGAAGGCACCGACGGCGACATGGAGAAGGCCGCGGCGCGCCTGCGAGAGCTCGACGGCACCGTCGACGCGTTCGGTCTTGGCGGCATCGACCTGTTCCTGCACGCCGCCGACAGGGACTTCTACTTCCGCGACGCGAAGCGCTTCCGCGCTGCTGTCAGCAAGACGCCGATCCTGGACGGCACGGGGCTCAAGGGCGCGGTCGAAGGCGCGGTCGTCGCACACATGCGGGAAGGTCTCGGGCTCGATCTCGCCGGCAAGAAGGTGCTGATCACCTCCGCGGTGGACCGCTGGGGCATGGCGATGGCTTTCGCCGACGCCGGCTGTGAGATGACCTACGCCGACCTGCTCTACGTGCTCGACGTCCCGATCATGATCCACAAGCGCTCGACACTCATCCGGGTGGTGCGTGCCATCGCGCCGATCGCCGTCCAACTGCCGTACAGGTGGCTCTATCCCGCCGATGCGGACCACGAGAGCTCAGGTCGAGCAGGAGTCCAAGCACTCGCAGCTCACGCAGAGACGCCGACATCATCGCGGGCGACTACAAGTACGTGCGCAAGTACATGCCTGAGGACATGAGCGGCAAGTGGGTCGTCACCAACACCACGACCGCCGAGGATGTCGAGTTCCTGCGCGGCAGAGGCGTCGAGCTGCTGGTGACGAGCACTCCTCGGCTCGAGGGCCGCAGCTTCGGCACCAACATCATCGAGGCGACGATGGTCGCTCTCGATGGTTCCGGAAAGCGGCTCTCGCCCGAGCGCTACATGGAGCTTCTCAAGTCGACCGGCTTCACTCCGGACGTGGAATGGTTGCAGAGATAGTGGAGATGCCCCACGCGCGGCACGCTCTCTGCTAAGTTGTCCTGCATGTCGCCCGTTCTCAAATACGCCTGCTTCGCCGTGCTGGTCCTGTTCGCTCTCGTGCTGACTGCGGTCTGCGGGGAGTTGGCCTGCGAGTCGTTCGTGCACGCGTGCTGCGGGCGGGTCGATCGTGCGGAGCGGATCCAGCGCCGTGTCGCGACCGTGCTCGCGCGGGTCTTCTCGGCCGCGAGCGACGGCTTCACCATCGCGAGCATCGCGCGCAGCTGCGGCGTGCTCGCATCCGCACCCTTCTCGGCGACTTCGCTCGCATCGGTCTCTTTGCGCGTCTGAGGTAGAGCGTCGCACCGCGCTCGCCTAGCCGCTTCCCACGCAAGGAGTTCGATGTGTCTCGCATATTCCGGCTGGCCCTCGTGGCCGGCACTCTAGCACTGGCCCTGTGCATCGCCGCACCCGCATTCGCCGCTCCCGAGTCGTGGGAGAGCGTCGACGTCACCGCGAAGACGGAGGACTCCGGCTCGCTGCTGCTCGTCTCTGGCGCGCTGCCCGAAGACGCGAAGCTTCCGGCCGAAGTCTCGCTCGCCGTGCCCGCTGGCGCCCAGCTGATCTGGGCAGGGGAGATCCTGGGTGGGCCTGCCGAGAACGACCCGGCCGTCGAGCCCACGAAGGTCACCAAGGGCGACTCGGACATCTACTCGTTCACCCTCACCAAGGCCCGACGCGGTCAGCTCGAGCTCGCCGTGCCGGCCGTCGCCGCATTCGATGGCAGCGCCTACGCCGCCGCTCTGAAGTGGACGAGCAGCGAGCCGGTACCGACGGTCCGGCTGAGCGTGCAGGTACCTCAGGGAGCGCCGCTGGTCAGAGCGGCCGAGAACTCGAAGCTCGAGCCCGCGGCAGACGGCTCCAGCTACTACACCCGCACCTTCGAGGGCGTCGAGGCGGGAGCACCGCTTGCGCTCGAGTTCGCCTACGGCGCCCCGGCCGTCGCCCCGGCGGCGCCGCGCAGGTAGCCAGGCGTCCGGCACTGCGGTCCCGATCGTCCTGGGCCTCGCAGCGCTGGCCGCCGTGGTCGCACTGCTGTTCGCTGTCTCCCGCAAGCTGTCCGCGAAGAGCGCGGCGCGAGGCGGCGGCGACGGATGCCGCTGACGGCGATGTCCGAGGAGCCGGTCTCGGAGGCGGGCGAGGACACTGCCGAGGAGTCGAGCGCGAGCAAGCCCCGCAAGCTGAGTCCCGCGACGGTCATGATCATCGCGGTCGGCGTGGTGGCCGTCGCCGCCGTGTTCACGATCAGCATGGCCTCCGGTCCTCAAGTTGCGGACGGCAAGCTCACGAAGTCGTTCGGCGGTGAGGCGTCGGCCTGTACCTCGACGACGATCGCGATCACGCCCGCCCAAGGCGTGGATCTGGCCAAGAGCGGCGAGGAGATCCTCGACGCCTTCTCGGGGATGCAGGGCGTCGGAGCCGTGACGCTCTACACCGAGGACTCCCGCGTCGAGGTGCAGTTTTGCGAATCCAGCACGACCGAGGACGCGATCAAGGGAGCCCTCTCCAACACCGGCCTGGTGACTTTCTAGGCGGCTTTCGAAACGCAACGGGAACGGCATGCGGGTTGCATGAAGCGACCTGAAACGGTGCGTCGGCGAGTGACGGGCGGGCGATTGTCCGGGGCTCGCGGACGGTGGTAGTATCCGAGTGTTCAGGCAAGCAGGTCAGGTCATCGGTGCGAACTCAGCGCTATCCGCGCGAAGCGCCCTCGTCCTGACGTGTGCGTAGGCGGCCGTTTCACGGCTGCGTCAAGGGAGTGAGCGCTAGTGAACAAGCGGGCCCGCAACAGGCTCATCGGCGTGACCGCGATCGTCCTGCTCGCAATCGTCGCGATCTTTGCGAGCATCGGCGGACGCGGTGGCACCGCCTACTACAAGTCGGTCAAGGAGATCGCCTCGGACACCGCGCTGCAAGGCGAGCGCGTCAAGGTCGGCGGCGCTGTGGTGGCCGGATCGTGGGACAAGAAGAGCAACCCGATGCGCTTCACCATCCGTGACGAGAAGGACACCGCGGGAACGGGTGCGACCGTCAAGGTCGTCTACAACGGCGCGGTGCCCTCGACGTTCGGTGACGGCGTGACCGCCATCGTGACGGGCAAGCTCGCGGCGAACGGCTCGATCGATGCCGACGAGATGATCACCAAGTGCCCGTCCAAGTACGAGTCGGCGACCGGCGCTCTGCCCGTGGCCGACCTGCTCGGCAAGGGCCAGGACATGGTCGGCAAGACCGTCAAGACGACCGGGTACGTCAAGGCCGGATCCATCGTGGCGCCGGGTGGGGCGGCGAGGTTCTTCGTGACCTCGACTCCGACCGGCGGCAAGGAGGTGGCGGTCGTCTACGAGGGGGCGCTGCCCAGCGGTATGACCGACGGCTCGCAGGTCGTCATGACGGGCGCCATCGAGGCCGACGGCAACTTCGTCGCGACGAACGTTTCGCTGGAGCAGGGACAGAAGTAGCCTTCTCGAGGCGCCCCGGGAACTGTCCCGGGGCGCCTCGCTTGATGGTTCTCAACGACAGGGGAGACCTACATGATCATGCTGGGGCAGACCTTCCTGGCGCTCGGGTTCGTGGCCGCGGTGATCTCGGTCATCGCGCTTCTCGCCGGCAGGAGGATGGGTCCGAAGGCCGGCGAAGGCGCCACCAACTTCGGCTACATCATGACCTTCGCCGCGATGGCCTCTCTCACCATCGCCTCGCTGGTCTTGGTGTTCGCGTTCTTCCGGGGCGACTACTCGCTTCTCTACGTCGCCGAGAACCACTCGACCGACGTCTCCAGGCTTGCGTGGCTCTACCAGCTATCGGGGTGGTGGGCCGGCCGAGAAGGCTCGCTGCTCTTCTGGGCGTGGCTGCTCTCGCTCTTCTCGTCGTACGTGGCCTATCGCCGCATGGACGAGACCGACGACCTGTCCAACATGGGTCTGATGGTCACCAACCTCGTCTTGGCGCTGTTCGGCGCGGCGATGCTGTTCTCCGAGCCCAACCAGCCCTTCAAGGCAACGCCCGCGCATGCTGCTGGGCCCGAACGGCGAGCTGGTGGGCGAGGCGGCGAGCTACGGGCATGAACCCGCTCCTCCAGCACTGGGCCATGATCCTGCACCCGCCCACGCTGTTCATCGGCTACGCGGGTCTCACGATCCCGTTCGCCTTCGCCATCGCGGCGCTCATCGTCAACGACGGCTCCAGCCGTTGGGTCCAGATCGTCGACCGCATCACCGTGTTCTCGTGGCTGTTCCTGGGCATGGGCATCGGTCTTGGCTCCGTGTGGGCGTACGTGGTCTTGGGATGGGGCGGCTACTGGGCATGGGACCCGGTCGAGAACGCCTCGCTGCTTCCGTGGCTCACCGGCGTTGGCCTGCTGCACAGCTTCACGATCTACCGGCGGCGTGAGGGCTTCAAACGCTGGGCGGTCATGATGGCGGCGTTCACGTTCGCGCTCGTCATCCTCGGCACGTTCATCACGCGCTCGGGCGTCGTCCAGTCGGTACACGCGTTCGCACCCGACATCGTGTCGCTCGTCTTCTTCCTGAGCATGATCCTGGGCTCGGTGCTGGCGGCCGGAATCGGACTGTGGTTGCGCTGGGACACGTTCGCCGGCAACGACGAGTTCGACTCGCTCACCGGCAAAGAGGCCGCGTACTACTTCAACAACCTGATCATGCTGGTGGCGGGGCTGCTCGTCGCGTACATGACCGTCACCTCGGCGCTGCCGGCGTGGCTGCCGTTCGGCGGCCAGTCGATCGGCGCGGTCTCCTACGACCTGCTCGCGCGGCCGATCGGCGTTCTGTACGTGTTCATCATCGCCGTCTGCCCGCTGCTTGCCTGGCGCAAGACCGACGGTGCGACGTTCTGGTCGCGGATCAAGTGGCCGCTCGTCTCGACCGCGGTCATCTTCGGCTCTGCTCATGTGGGAGTGGATCGTCAACCTGCGTCCGATCTACGCGCTCACGATCGCCGCTGGCGGCAAGGGCGCGGCCGCGCTCGAGGCGTTCGGGCCGCAGGCGGTCTACGACGTCATCTCGGTTCTCGGCCTGCTCGCAGCGGCGCTGCTGATCTCAACCACGATGTCGCTGTTCATCTCAGGCGCGCGCAAGCGCTCGGCGGCCAAGGGCGAGAACTTCTTCGCGTCGCTCGGCAACATCGTGTTCAAGGCGCGCACGCAGTCCGGCGGCTACATGGCGCACATCGGCATCGGGATCATCCTGATCGGACTCGTCGGCTCGTCCATGTACGTGCGCGACGTGAGCACGCTGATGGAGAACAAGCCCGGAGCCAAGATGGAGGTCTCGGACTACACGTTCACCTTGAAGAAGGTGGTGGACACCACGCTGCCCAACGGCGACGAGCGGCAGGTGGCGGTGCTCACCGTCGAGCGCGACGGCAAGACGCTCGGCGAGATCGATCCGGGGCTCACGGCCTTCGCGCGCCAGGGGCAGACTCGTCTCGACGCGTCGGTTCACTCGGAGCTGCTTCGCGACATCTTCGTCGTGTACCAGGGCCAGCAGGACGGGCCGGGAGGCACGTCGCAGCTGTCGATGAACGTCAAGATCAACCCGCTCATCTGGTTCGCGTGGGGCGGCTTCCTGCTCCTGCTCTTCGGCACGGCGCTCGCGGCCTGGCCGAAGAAGGCCCGGGCGCTGGTGGCCGAGGCGCCGGCCGGCAAGGGCAAGGGCGGCAAGCGCTAGCGCATGGCCGACGAGACCCGCACAGATACTCGCACTGGAGGTCCGGGAGGTTTCCCGGACCTTCGGCGCGCGCAAGGCCCTCGACAAGGTCGACTTCGAGCTGCCCAAGGGCGCGTTCCTGTCGATCTTCGGCCCCAACGGAGCCGGCAAGTCGACACTGCTCAAGGTGCTCTCGACGCTCACCATCCCGTCGAAGGGCAAGGCGCGGGTACTCGGGCTCGACGTCATCGAGGACGCGGTCGAGCTCAGAGAGCGCATCGGCTTCATCAGCCACAACCCGCTGCTCTACCCCGACCTCTCCGCCGAGGAGAACCTCGAGTTCTTCGCCGAGCTCTACTGCCTCGACAACCCCAAGGAGCGCATCCACGAGCTGCTGACCGCCGTCGAGCTGGATCACCGCCGGCTCGACCTGGTCAGCACGTTCTCGCGCGGCATGATCCAGCGGCTTTCGATCGCCCGCTCGCTGCTGCACGACCCCGAAGTCATCTTCCTCGACGAGCCGTACTCCGGGCTCGACCCGCACGCGATGGACATCCTCGACGACCTGATCGCGTCGGTGCGCGACCGGCACACGTTCGTGATGGTCAGCCACGATCTCGCCAAGGGCCTCGAGCTGTGCAGCCACGCGCTCATCCTGGCAAAGGGCAAGATCGTGCTGTTCCAGGACAAGGAGTTCATCGACGAGGACGAGTTCGCGACCACCTATCGCACCACCGTCGGGCTGGGGGTGTCGTAGATGGCCGAGAAGACCTCGAGCTCGCGGATGTCGTCGTGGCGGCAGTTCAAGGCGATTCTTCGCAAGGACATCGTCATGGAGCTGCGCACCAAAGAGATGCTCACTTCGATGGGCCTCTACGCGCTGCTCGTGCTCGTCGTCTACTACCTCGCGCTGGCTCAGGCGGGATCGAAGTTCGACGTGGGCTACATCGCGGCGGGCCTGCTGTGGCTCGCGATCATCTTCACGTCGCTGCTGGGCCTGAACCGCTCGCTCGTGCACGAGAAGGACCAGGGCTGTCTCGACGCGCTGCTGCTCTCGCCCATCGACCGGCCGATCATCTTCTTCGGCAAGTCAGTGGGCAACCTGCTCTTCTTGCTCATCGTCGAAGTGATCATCGTGCCGATGTTCTACTTCTTCTTCCTCTCGGGGCAGAGCCTGGCGGGACCGGTGTGGATGCTGGCTCTTGTGCTTCTGGTGGGTTCGATCGGCATCGCGGGAATGGGCACGATGCTTGCGACTATGTCCGTGAACACGAAGGGCAAGGACTTCATCCTCGCGGTGATGTTCATCCCGATCATGTTCCCGCTGCTCTACGCCTGTGTCGGGGCCGCAACCGGCGTCGTCATGGGTGACGCGGTGTTCGTGGATGGCTGGATCGAGGTCTACTGGCGCTCGCTCGGCATCGCGGCAGGTTACGATGCGATAATGCTGCTCGCGGCGTTTGGTCTGTACGAGTTCATCATCGGCGCCTAGGCGCCCGACGACGATACGGAGGCGTGCACGTGAAGCGCAGTCTTCTCGGCCTCACCGAGAACACGTGGTTGTATCTGCTGCTCTCGCTGGGCGCGATACTCACCTCGATCGACTTCCTGCTGGCGTTTCTCGTAGCGCCGGTGGTTCTCGGCGGTGGTGTGGGCGGTACCGCCATGATCGGCGGCGTCGCGATCAGCAACCAGCTGCTGTTCAGCCAGAAGATATTCTTCTTCCACGTGCCGGTGGCGATATCGAGCTTCCTCGTCTTCTTCTTCACCGCGTACTACGGCGTGCGCTTCCTGATGACCAAGGACAAGAAGTACGACACGCGCGCCAAGATCGCGACCGAGGTCACGCTGGTGTTCGTCATCCTGACTCTGATCACCGGCGACCTGTGGACCCGCTTCGAGTGGGGCACGTGGTGGGTGTGGGAGCCGCGGCTCACGACGTACTTCATCATGACGCTGCTCGTCATCGCGTACTTCGTGTTGCGCAACTCCATCGAAGACGAGGAGCGCCGAGCGACGTACGCCGCCGTGTTCGGCATCTTCGCGTTCATGGACGCGCCGATCTCGTTCGCGATCACCCGGCTCGTGCCCAGCTCGGTCCACCCGGTGGTGTTGCGCTCCGGCGGCGGCCTCACCGGCTCGCAGCTCGCGGCGTTTCTGATGGGCATGTTCGGCATGCTGATGATCGCGTGGGTCGTGTTCAGGCTTCGCCTGCGTGAGGAGTTCGCGCAGGAGCACATCGAGGAGATCAAGGCTGCCCTCGAGGGCTAGTCTCACGGAAGCGAGGACCAGATGGATCCCGTCCTAGTTGAGATCTACAAGACGGTACTGGATGCCGCACCGTACGTCATCGCAGCGTACTTCCTGCTGTGGCTCGGGTTCGTCGTGTACGTGGCGTACGGCGTGCGCAAGGTGACGGCGGTCGAGAAGCAGCTCGAGGTGCTCGAGCAGTCGATCACCCGGCGCGCCGAGGGGACGTCCGCCTAGCGCGGCTTCGTCCGCTCACGCGGACGCGTGAGCCGTATACTTGTGTCACGGGCGCACTCGCGTCCGAAGTCCGGGTCGTCGCGCCGAAGGGAATGCGGCTCACGTGGAGCAGGTCTCACTAGTCCTCTTCTGGTTCTCGTTCGCGCTGTACGTGGCGGCGACGGTCCTCTACGCGTACCAGTTCATCCTGCGCAGGCAGAAGGTGAGCTGGTGGGCGCGGTTCGCGACCGGCGCCGGCTTCATCTGCCAGACACTCGCCATCGGCGCCAACTCGATCGCCAACGACGGCACTCCGCTCACGGGCAGCAACCAGCTGGTCTTGGCGTCGTGGGCGCTCGTCCTGCTGTACTTCGTGATGGAGCACATCCTGCGCATCCGGGCGTACGGCGCGTTCCTGATTCCCGTCGCGGTGCTTCTCATGGTCGCCGCCGAACTGATGGGTGGGACCGGGCAGGGCTCGCTCGTGGGCGATCCGGTCGTCGCCGCTCAACTTGCCAACTGGCGCGTCGGCTTCCACGTCGCGCTCATCGTCTTCGCGAACGCGGGCTTCATCTTCGGAGCGGTGTCCAACGCGCTCTACCTCTACCAGGGCTCCCAGCTCAAGCGGCACAAGACGAACAAGTTCGTCCGGCGTCTGCCGTCGCTCGCCACTCTGCAGACGGTCGGCCGCCGCTCCATCGCGCTGGCCTATCCGGTCTACTGCGCCGGGCTGCTGCTGGGCATCGTGCGCGCCGTTCAGGTGGACGTGCAGGGCTGGTGGCTCGACCCGCGCATCATGATGTCGGGCGTGGTGCTGTTCACGTTCGCCGCCTATCTCGCGGTGGTCTACCGCGCCGAGGTCTCGAGCAGGGTGGCCGCGTGGATCTCGGTGTTCGGCGCCATCTTCGTGGTGATCCTCGCCATCCTGGCGCGCACGCTGCCCGTCGGGTTCCACATCTTCGGCCTCTAGCACCCGCGGATGACCGGCGACTCGTATCCCGCGCTGCCGGTCCTTCTCGATCTGCGCGACCGCCGAGCAGCTCGTGCTGGGCGGCGGGGCGGCGTGTGTCGATGCGGTCGAGCGCCTGCGCGCGGCCGGGGCGCAGCGTCACCGTCATCACGAGCGAAGCCGGGCGGTCTTCGAGCTCGCCGCGACCCCGGATGGCGCGCTCACCGTCGAGTCCCGAGGCTACATTCGCGGCGATCTGGCGGGCGCCGATCTCGCGCTGTGCTTCTCGGCCGACGATGAGGCTGCGGCCGGATTCGCAGCTGAGGCACGAGCGGTGGGCTGTCTCGTCTACGTGGATGGCGCGCCGGCGCTGTCGACCTTCGCACTGCAGCCACGCCAGTCCGACAAGGGGGAGTCGTAGTGGGTCGAACGTGCGTCATCGTCACGGGTGGAAGCAGCGGCATCGGCCTGGCCACCGCCAAGGCGTTCGCCGAGAAGGGCTGCGACGTCGCGATCGTGGCGCGTGATGCCGCAAGACTCGGGCGCGCCGTCGCCGAGATTCGCGACGCCGCCGCGTCGACGGAGCAGCGGGTCGCATCCCGGAGCGCGGACCTCTCCGACCTGGCGGCAACGCAGCTCGCGTTCGACGAGCTCGCGGCCGAGGGCTTCGTGCCCGACGTGCTCGTGAACTCGGCGGGCGTGATCTACCCCGGCGAGTTCGTGAGCATGCCGGTCGAGCACTTCGAGATCAACATCGACTGCGGCTTCTGGAGCGTGGTCAACCCGTGTCGTGCGGTCGGCGCCGGGGATGGTCGAGCGGGGTCGCGGGCACATCGTGAACGTCTCGTCGGTCGCAGGCTTCCTGGGCATCTACGGCTACACGGGCTACTCGGCGGCGAAGTTCGCGGTCATGGGATTCACCGAGGCGCTTCGCTTCGAGATGAAGCCCGCCGGCGTGCGCGTGTCGGTGGTCTGCCCGCCCGACACCGAGACCCCGGCGCTCGACTTCGAGCACACGCTGCGTCCGCACGCGACCGACGTGATCGCGGGCAACATCAAGCCGATTCCCGCCGAGAAGGTCGCCGCCGCGATCGTCAAGGCGGTCGACCGCGGGCACTACCTCGTGATTCCCGACGCGCTCTCGGCGTTCTACTTCCGCCTCAAGGGCCTGCTGCCGGAGGTCTTCTTCGCGATCGTCGACAGCGACGTGCGCAAGGCCAACGCTTCCAACCAGCACCGATAATGATACTTAACCGCTCGGCTGGCATCTTTCTCGCTTCGTTGCGAGTCACTGGGAAGGGGCTTCTCGGATTGCTCCAGCAGGCCTGCAGATGGTAGAATCCGAGCGTTCAGGCAAAGCGCAGTGGTGCGACATATCGCGTTTGATATCGCCCTCGCCGGGCCTGCTTGCCTGAACAACAACGCACCGCTCCGGCGAGGGCGCTTCTGTGTCCGAGCGTCGCCTGCAAACAGGCGGCGAACCTATAGAACGTGGCGAGGCGAGCAAAGCAGACATGCACCTGACTCTCGTCGGCTTGAGCCATAAGACCGCCCCGGTCGAGATCCGTGAGAAGCTCACGTTCCCTGCGCACCTGCAGGCGGAGGCGCTGAGGCGGCTCACGTGAGATGGACGCGGTGGCAGAAGCGGTCATCGTCTCGACGTGCAACCGCACCGAGATCTACGCGGTCACCGCGTCGGGCTTCGACGGCCCCGAAGCCGTCATCGACTTCATCGCCGACTACCACGACCTCGACCGCCACGAGCTCGTTCGCTACCTCTACATCTCGCAGGGCGAAGCCGTCGTCAAGCACCTGTTCCGCGTCGTCGCCTCGCTCGACTCGATGGTGCTCGGCGAGGCGCAGATCCTCGGCCAGGTCAAGGAGGCCTACGACCACGCCTTCTCCAACGGCTCGTGCGGCCGCGTCTTCAACAAGCTGTTCCGCCAGAGCTTCGAGGTGGGCAAGCGCGTGCGCACCGAGACCGACATCGGCGAGAACGCCGTCTCGATCAGCTACGCCGCCGTCGAGCTCGCCAAGAGGGTCTTCGAGAACCTCGAGGGCCGCTGCGATGCTGATCCTCGGCGCCGGCAAGATGAGCGAGCTCACCGCCAAGCACCTCGTGAGCAACGGCGTGAAGCAGCGTGCTCGTGGCGAACCGCACCTACGAGCGCGCGGCGGAGCTCGCCGAGAAGTTCGAGGGCGAGGCGATCCGCTACGACGACCTGTTCGACCGCATGGCCGAGGCCGACATCGTCATCTCCTCGACCGCGGCCACGCACTACGTGATCACCAAGGACCGGGTCGCGGCCGCGGTCAAGCACCGCCGCGACCCGCTGTTCCTGATCGACATCGCCGTGCCGCGCGACATCGACCCCGCGTGCGCCCAGGTCGGCGACGTGTTCCTCTACGACATCGACGACCTGAACGGCGTCGTCTCGGCCGAACCTCGAGGAGCGCATGGTCGAGGCCGAGCGCGCCGAGGTCATCATCGACGAGGAGATCGCCGAGTTCGAGCGCTGGCTCGAGTCGATGGAGGTCGTGCCCACGGTCGCCGCGATCCGCGCCAAGGCCGAGAGCGATCCGCGCCGAGGAGCTCGAGAAGGCGCTCAAGCGCCTCGGCGGCCTGTCGGAGAAGGAGCTCAAGACGGTCGATGCGCTCACCGTGCTCGATCGTGAACAAGATGCTGCACGGCCCCACCGCGCGCCTCAAGCAGGTCGCCGCCGAGAAGGACGGCTACGAGCACATCGAGAGCGCGCGGTACCTGTACGGCCTGGACAGCAACCCCGAGGGCAAGAGCCCGCACGGCGCTGGGGCTGATCAAGAGCATTCTCGGCAGGGGAGAGAAGTCCGCTGCCGCCATCGAAGAAGGAGATGGGGGATTCGATCGGTGTCTGACCGAGACAAGCTCGTCATCGGGACCCGGGGCAGCAAGCTCGCCCTGTGGCAATCGAACTACATCAAGGGGCTGGTGGAAGAGATCACCGGCCTTCCTGTTGAGTTGAAGATCATCAAGACCACCGGCGACAAGATCCTCGACGTGCCGCTGGCCAAGGTGGGCGGCAAGGGGCTGTTCACCAAGGAGCTCGAGGTCGAGCTCGCCGCCGGCACCGTCGACCTGTGCGTGCACTCGATGAAGGACGTCCCCACCGAGCTGCCCGAGGGGCTCTACATCGCCGCGATGCCCGAGCGCGTCGACCCGCGCGACGCGCTCGTCTCCGGCGCCGGCTACGACCTCGAGTCGCTGCCCGAGGGCGGTCGCGTGGGCACGAGCTCGCTGCGCCGCGTCGCGCAGGTGCGCGCGCTTCGCCCCGACGTCGAGATCGTCGACGTGCGCGGCAACCTCGACACCCGCATGCGCAAGGCCGAGGACGGCGAGGTCGACGTCGTCATCCTCGCGTCCGCCGGCATCACCCGCATGGGCTGGGCCGACCGCATCACCGGCTACATCCCCACCTCGCAGATGGTCTCGGCGGTCGGCCAGGGCGCGATCGGCATCGAGATCCGCGAGGGCGACGAGTTCATGGTCGACGTCATGGCCAAGATCAACCACGCCGAGACGTTCACGTGCGTCACCGCCGAGCGCGTGGTCATGCGCAAGCTCGAGGGCGGCTGCCAGGTGCCGATCGGCGCGTACGCGCGCATCGAGGGCGACACGCTCGTGATGGACGCGATGGTCGGCTCGGTCGAGGGCGACGTCATCGTGCGCGACTACCTCGAGGGCTCCGGTCGACGACCCGGTCGAGCTGGGCGAGCGCATGGTGGCCGCGCTGCACGAGAAGGGCGCCAGCGAGATCCTCGCCGCCGTGAGGGCCGCGGCGGCTGCCGACGGCGTCGACGGTCTGCTCAAGACCTGAGCGCGTGGTCTCAGGCACCGACACCCACCAGCCAGGACTCCGGAGCGCCCCTCGCCGGGCGCTCTGTCATCGTGACCCGCACGCGCCAGCAGGCGCGCGCGCTCGTCGAGCCGCTCGAGGCGCTCGGCGCCGAGGTGCTCGCGTTTCCCGTCATCGCAGACGGTCGACCCCGAGGACTGGGGCCCGGCCGACGAGGCGATCGCGCAGCTCGGCGAGCTACGACTGGATCGTGCTTCACCTCGGCGAACGCGGTCGACCGCGTTCCTCGCGCGGCTCTCGCACGAGCGGCGTGGGCGACTGCGACGCGCTCGCGAGCACGTGCAGGTCGCCGTCGGTCGGCAGCGCGACGGCCACCGCTGCGCGCCGAGGCGGTGTCACGCCGGACCTCGTCCCCGAGGACTTCCGCGCCGAGGGGCTCGTCGACGCGTTCGAGGAGCTGGGCGTCGAGCGAGGGCGCCCGCGTGCTCATGCCGCGCGCGCTCGAGGCGCGCGAGGTGCTGCCCGACACGCTGCGCGTCGCGGGGCGCCGACGGTCGACGTGGTGCCCGTGTACCGCACCGTGCCGGCGAGCCCGACCCCGCGGTCGATCGAGCGGCTGCGCGCGGGTCCGTCGACGCCGTGACGTTCACGAGCCCGTCGACGTTTCGGAACTTCCGCGACGCTGGTCGACGGCTGCGGGGCTTGACGCCGACGAGGTGCTGCGCGGCATGGTGATCGCGTCGATCGGGCCGGTCACGAGCGATGCCGTGCGCGCGGCGGGTCACGAGGTGGGCGGTCGAGCCCGCCGAGTACACCGGTCGACGGGCTGGTCGAGGCGCTCGCGGAGCGACCTCGGCCGGCAGCGGTGAGGGGCGCTGGCCAGATTGACAGTGACACCCCTGCCTGACATCATATCCTTCGCTCTGCGGGGCCCTCGCGGGTGCTGCGGGCGTACTTGTGGGGACGTGGCTCAGTTGGGAGAGCGCTGCCTTCGCACGGCAGAGGTCGGCGGTTCGAATCCGCTCGTCTCCACCAACGGGTAGAATGTCGGGGCGGCTGTGACCATCACAGGCCGCCCCGACTGCTTGATGCACTGGCAGCCGCACCACGATCGAAAGGAACCGCCACATGGACCCGACTCTCGTCAGCGAGCAGCCCACCGGCTTCTACGCGATGGATCATGCAGTATGGCCAGATCGTCGCGTTCGTCGCCCAGATCATCTACTGGCTCGCCATGATCGTGCTGCTCGCGTACGCCGTCGTGCAGTACAAGCGCTGGGTGAACTACCAGATGGGCGTTGGCAAGAGCGGCAAGCTGCGCAAGGCCGAGGAAGCCGGCGCCGGCAAGGAGCCAAGGCCGTCGAGGCAGCCAAGCCCGAGGCAAGGGTGTCTCGGTCGACGAGTTCGTCGAGTAGGAGCGCTCCATGCAGTTCCCGAGCTACCGCCCGCGCCGCCTGCGGGCCAACGAGACGATCCGCGCGATGGTCCGCGAGACGACGCTCTCGCCGGCCGACTTCATCTACCCGCTGTTCGTGAAGCCGGGCACCGGGCTGCGTGACGAGGTCTCGTCCATGCCCGGCGTGTTCCAGCTCTCGCTCGACAGCTGCCCGCCGAGATCGACGAGCTCAAGGCGCTCGGCATCCCGGCGGTCATCCTGTTCGGCCTGCCGTCCAGCGAAGGACGAGGTCGGCAGCGAGGCCTACGACGAGCACGGCATCGTGCAGGAGGCGATCCGCGCGATCAAGGCGCACGATCCCGAGTTCTACGTCATCACCGACGTGTGCATGTGCGAGTACACGAACCACGGCCACTGCGGCGTGCTCGACGAACGCGGCTGCGTCATCAACGACGTCACGCTCGAGCTGCTCGCCACGCGAGGCCGTGACGCACGCCGAGGCCGGCGCCGACATGGTCGCGCCCAGCGACATGATGGACGGCCGCGTGGCCGCCATCCGCGCGGCGCTCGACGCCGAGGGCTTCGAGAACATCCCGATCATGGCGTACTCGGTGAAGTACGCGAGCGGCTACTACGGCCCGTTCCGCGAGGCCGCCGACTCGACGCCGCACGTTCGGCGATCGCAAGCAGTACCAGATGGACCCGGCCAACGCCGAGGAGGGCATCCGCGAGGCGAGCTCTCGACATCGACGAGGGCGCCGACATCGTCATGGTCAAGCCGGCGCTCGCCTACATGGACATGATCTGCCGCGTGAAGACGAGTTCGGCTATCCCACCGCCGCCTACAACGTCTCCGGCGAGTACGCGATGGTGAAGGCCGCCGCGGCCGACGACATGGATCGACGAGAAGCGCGTGGTGCTCGAGACGCTGCTCGGCTTCAAGCGCGCCGGCGCCGACCTGATCCTCACCTACCACGCCAAGGACGCCGCGAGGTGGCTGCCGAGGGCTAGACCGACTCGACCGTGCTCGGCAGGCTATTTGCTCCTGCGGGGCGTCGTTGCACACAACTCCGAAAGGCATGTGCTACATGGCTGAGAACGTAGGCGATCGTCGCCCGTCCGGACCTCGAGCTCGAAGAGGAGTTCGGCGAGGACGAAGGCACGATCGACGAGCAGGAGATGGCCGAGGCCGAGGCCGGCTGCGGCCAGGCCGCCGTGGCGATCCCGATGGGGGCGGCCACCCGGGCGGCCACTCCTCGCGCTGGCGTCCGCGCGCTCGTCGGGCACCCGGCGGGCATCCGGCGCGGCCATCCCCGGCGCGGCGGTCCCGGCGGGCATCCCGGCGCGAGCGCCAGCGTCACGGCGGCGCGCGCGCGGTGGGCTTCCGCCCCGGCGGCGGCCCGGCGGCGATCGCGTACCAGGAGCGCACCGGCATCAAGGCGCCGCGCATCATCGCGTGGGAGATCACGCGCAGCTGCAACCTGAGCTGCGTGCACTGCCGCGCGGCCGCCGAGTTCGGCCACTACCACGGCGAGCTGTCGCTCGACGAGATCAAGGCGACGATCGACGACATCGTCACCATCTCCAACCCGATCATCATCCTCACCGGCGGCGAGCCGCTCATGCGCCCCGACATCTGGGAGATCGTCGACTACGCGCACGAGAAGGGCGCGATGCCGGTCATCGGCACCAACGCCACGCTGATCACCGAGGACATCGCGGCCAAGATGGCCGAGCACAAGATCCCGCGCATCAGCGTCTCGGTCGACTTCCCGACGGCCGAGGGGCACGACGAGTTCCGCGCGCAGCCCGGCTGCTTCGACCAGACCATCGCCGGCATCAAGATGGCCAAGGCGCACGGCGTCGGCGTGCAGATCAACACCACCGTCACCACGCGCAACGCGCACCTCATCGAGGAGATCCACGACCTCGCCGAGTCGCTCAACGTCGACGCGTTCCACATCTTCATGCTCGTGCCCACCGGCCGCGGCTCGGAGATCCTCGCCGAGGAGCTGCCGCCCGAGGAGTACGAGAAGGTGCTGACCTGGGCGTACCACCGCCAGAAGACCAGCCCGCTGCACTTCAAGCCCACCGATGCGCCGCACTACTACCGCATCATCCGCCAGCTCGCCAAGGCCGAGGGCAAGAAGGTCACGCGCGAGGAGTACGGTCTCGACGCGATGACGCGCGGGTGTCTCGGCGGCATCACCTTCTGCTTCATCAGCCACATCGGCGACATCCAGCCGTGCGGCTACTTCGACATGCAGCTCGGCAACGTCAAGGAGAAGCCGTTCTCGGAGATCTGGACCGAGAGCAAGGTCTTCAACGACCTGCGCGACTACTCGCTGCTCAAGGGCAAGTGCGGGGCGTGCGAGTTCAAGGCCGTCTGCGGCGGATGCCGTGCGCGCGCGCTCGAGGCGACCGGCGACTACATGGAGGCCGAGCCGTACTGCGCCTACGAGCCGCCGGCGTGGAAGGGCGAGTGCTCGCTCGAAGAGGCCGCGGCCGACGTAGGAGTCTCGACCTCCGGTCACGAATAGCAGCTTCAGGAGTTCCGATACCAGGGGGAGGGTCCGCAGTGGCCGAGGAGTCAACCACGCCCGAAATCCAGAAGGCCGAGCGTGCCGGTGAGCGCGAAGTGGCTGCTGCCCGTCGTCTGCGGGGCGCTGTGCACGGCTCGGCTGGGTCGCGCTGATGATCGGGCTGTTCGCCGGAGTGGACATGGAGGACTCGGCGCTAGGGTTCACGATCGCCCTGCTCGCGGTGGTCGTGCTCGCGGCCGCTCTCGACCGTTCCGGCCCGCTCCGTCGGCACTGCGGTCGCCGATCGTCTCGGCAGTGCTCTACGGCGGTGTGTGGACGTACTTCCGGTTCAGCTTCGACTACCTGATGCCGGACGCGATGCTCTACGCGCTGACGGCGGTGTTCTTCCTCGCGCCGCTCGTGACGGGCGTGACCGCGCTCGTCGTCGGGCTCAGGGCGCGCAGGCCCTAGCTCGCAGAGTCCGGCTCGGCAGAGTCGAAGCCGGCCAGCTTGCGGACCACGGCCGGGCGTGTGAACAGCACCGCCCAGCCCAGCGCCACGCCGAACCACATCGTGACCAAGCGGATGAGCAGGGTGGCTGCCGAGGCGTCGGGTCCCGTCATCCCGGCGGCGATGAGCAGCCCTGCCATCGATGCCTCGGTGAGCCCGATGCCCCCGGGCAGGAACGTCAGCGCGCCCAGGATCGTCGAGATCGCGTAGACGGCGACCGCGGCGCCCATCGTCAGCCCGTCGAAGCCCAGTCCGCGGATACACAGTCCGAAGGCGATGCCTTCGAGTCCCCACGCGAAGCACGACAGCAGTGCGGAGACGACGAGCGGCTTGGGCGAGAGCATCGTGCGCACCGTGTCCGAGACGACCGTCGCCGAGCCATGATGGGTGCGCAGCCACGGCTGGCGCTCGGCAGCGCGAAGCACGATGGCGTGGAAGCGCTTGGAGTTGAGCAGCGCAGTCCCGCCGAGAACGGCGACGCGCGATGACGACGAGCGCCGGCAGACTGCTGCCCAGCACCGAGACCGCCCCGGCGGAGAGCGCGATGACCGCTATCAGGTCGGCGAGCCGCTCGCAGAACACGACCGCGACGCCGCTTGCCATGGGCAAGCCCGGCGAACTCGCGCGCCAGGTACGCCTTGAGCACCTCGCCGACCTTGCCCGGCGTGACGGTCATCGTCATGCCCGAGATCTGGGTGTAGACGGCGTCGCGCGCGCGCATCGGCGTGCCCATCGTCGCGCATCAGGTAGGACCAGCGTATCGCCCTGGTGAGGTAGCACCCCAAGCGTGAGCGCCACCATCCAGCCGAGCACGGGCAGCGGGAAGCCCCGGAGCGCCGCCGCGATGCGACTGCGTGTCGGTGAGCGCCGCCAGCGCCGCGTAGACGAGCGCGCTGAGCATGGCGGCGACGATGATGGT
>CAVSCA010000008.1:0-40133 GCA_963726325.1 uncultured Actinomycetes bacterium
GGACGGGTCCACGGGCATGGGATGTGCAACGCCGTCCAGGTTGTTGCGCCACGTTACCTGGGTGGGCGTGCCGCGCGCGATCAGGAACGCGTTACCCAGGTAGGTGTTCTGGACTGGAGCCACCGAGGGGTTGAAGCCTGTCGGCCGGTAGCCCCACACGGTCGTGGGGGCCATCTGCGAGTGCACTTGGGACCGATACTGATAGACGCCCACATCGTAGGTGTCGACACCGCCAACGTTGACCGGCGTGTACGGCGTCAGAAGGTCCGCGATTGGCAGCGAATCCCCGAACTTCGTGAGAAGCAGCGGGTTTGCCGGCAGCGGCTGCGGATTCCCGCCCGAGAGTGAAGCCGAACACCTTCTCGACCATGCCCATGGGGAGCACCATCCCCGCCCCCATCGCCGCACCCAGTTGGATGAACCTTCTTCGCGATAGCATTCGAACGCCCTCCTTGCATCGGAGATGCCTGCGCCGGGCAGCAGGCCGCACCTCCCGCTGTTCCTCTCGAGCCGGTGGTCATAAGAAGTCGTCAACTGTGCGCCCGGTGAAGGTTTATTGGGGCGATGTGTGACGAACATCACATTCTTACCGTTGGTAAGTGCGTGAGCGGCGTTCTGGCGGCGACGAACGGCGCGGCGAACGGCACCGACAGCATCGACGCGCTAGATCTCGACCGACTCCGGCCACGGCTCTCCCCGCGCCTCGGTCCACAGCGTGTTCACGTAGGAGAGCGCGAAGTGGTTCTGCGCGAGGTGGAGCCAGAACGCGCCCGGCGTCGGTGAGCTCGAGCGTCCCGTTGTGACGCGCGGCAAGCCCCGCAGCCGTGATCGCCTTGAGCCAGCGCCGCGCCTTGGCGGCGTCGTCGCCCAGCGCTTCGTCGAGCGCGGTCATCGGGATCCGCGTGTCGTAGAAGCGCCAGTACAGCCACCACCAGCCGCTCATCTCGCCCTCGAAGGGCATCCGCAGGGCGATGGGCAGCCGCCCTCGGCCAAGCGCGCTCCCACTCGTCGAGGTCGAAGGTGTTGAGCGTGAAGCCGTCCGGCAGGTGCGAGCCCGAGCCCGGGCCGATGCCGATGTAGCCGTCGCGGGTGACCGAGGAGTACCGCGGCACCTCGCCGCGCTTGAAACCCCACACCGAGACGCGCTCGTAGCCGTTGCCCTCGCACCACTCCGAGATCGCGCGGTAGTGCTCGTGGCGGGTGCGCAGGTCGGGCAGCCGCACGCCCGCGAGGTGCAGGTACTCCCCCACTGCCGTGTACGGGAACGTGAACAGCGGGTAGGTGGTGAGCTGGTCGGCACCCAGCTCCGCGGCGTGCTCGAGATCGGCGATGACGTCGGCGGCCGACTGACCGGGCAGCGCGAACATGATGTCGGCGTTCACGGAGGCGAAGTCGCTGTCCGCAAGCAGCGACAGCGCCTTCTCGGCGACCTCGGGGGTGTAGCGCCGGCCGATGACCTTCAGGCTCTCGGGGCGAAACGACTGCACGCCGAGCGAGACGAGCGCGACGCCGGCGTCGTGAAGCTGCGCGACGGTGCGCTCGTCGACGTCGGCGGGATTGGTCTCGATGCACACGTCGCCGGTCAGGCGGAAGCGCTCGCGCATGCGGTCGAGCACCGCCGAGACGGCGTCGAGCGCGAGCGTGGGCGTGCCGCCACCAACGTAGACGCTCGTGGCCTCGGCCGGGCCGACCGCGTCGGCCCACAGGTCGACTTCGGCGAGCGCGGCGCGCGTGTACGGCTCGATCAGCTCGGCCTGGTACGGCACCTTCGTGTAGGGGCAGTACGGGCAGGCGTTTCGGCAGAAGGGAACGTGCAGGTAGAGCGAGGTCCGCTCGACTGGCGGCGGCGCCCACTCGGGTCGGGGCGCTCGAAGACCCAGCGCTGCTCGGGCCCCACCAAGTGGCGCCTCACCGCTCGCGTGACCGCGCGCGAGATGCCTGTCCCCGGAGTGCTCACCAGTACCTCGCCATCGCCAGCACCGCGCTGGGCCGCAGGTGCTGCGCCTCGACGATCTCGGTGCACGCGGCGTAGCCGCACTCCTCGCAGCACTCGTCGGGCGCTCGGCAGCACACCGACTCGCCGTCGACGTCGACGACGACCGCCGCCGGCGTGCGCCGCTCCCACTTCCCCGTCTCGAGCGCGTGCAAGCCCCGCGCGCGAGTTGAGCACGGGCAGCCCCTCGCGGATGCAGGCCTGGAGCCGCTCGATCACCGGCGCTCGCTCCTCGGCCGAGAGGAACAGCTCATCGATGCCGTAGTAGGGCGTGTGGAAGTAGAACATCACGCCCATGACCGGCAGGTGCGAGCGTCTCACCCACTCCAGGAACGGCTCGATGCCCGCCTGGGTGTTGCGGTCGATGGTGTAGATGACGGCGAGCTTCGGATGCGGCTCCTGGCGGATGGCGCGCTCGACCTCGGCGAAATGGTCTCCTCGGCGCTGCGCGAACGTCTCGGGCAGGCCGTCCATGCTGACCCACACGAGATCCACCGGCCAGTCGAGGCCCTGCGTGCCGTTCGTGTAGATGTGGACGTGGAAGAAGCCGGCGTCGCGCGCGGCCTGGATCGCGTCGAGCAGTCCGCGCTCGCCGTCGCGCCACAGCGTCGGCTCGCCGCCGGTGAAGTAGACCTCCCGAAAGCCGCGCGCGTAGGCGTCGCGCAGGTGGGCGACGAGCGCGTCCCACGTCATATCCGGGCGCCCGGTGTTGGCGACGTGGCAGCCCTTGCACGAGAAGTTGCAGCGGTCGGTGATCGCGATGCCGTAGATCAGCGGCTCGGGGCGGCGCAGCACGGCGAAGCGCCACGCGTAGCGCACGTAGTAGGCCAACCGGCCGGCCATGGTGCCCGGCCCCCTCCCGTCGGGCGGGACGTGCTCAAAAGATTGTTCCACGAATCGCTCCGCGGCGGTTCACCGCCCGCGGATGCATCCCGTCGGCGGGCATGTGACGCCGGCGCCCGGTGTGGGAAGCTAGGGGAGTTCACTCACTCTAGGGAGCTGAGAGCCACGAACCCCACGATCGAACTCATGAATGCCCGATGCTCGACACGCGTGTTCAGCGACGAGCCAATCACCGCCGAGGAGAAGCAGGCCATCCTGCACACGACCATGCGCGCGCCCACGGCGGGCAACCTCATGCTCTACTCGATCATCGAGATCGAGGACCAGGCGCTCAAAGACCGACTCGCCGTCACCTGCGACGACCAGCCCTTCATCGCCAAGTCGCCCTGGGTGCTCGTCTTCGTGGCCGACATGCAGAAGTGGATGGACCTGTTCGCCACGGCGACGTCCGGTCAATGGAGGGCGTGGAGCACCGCGCCGCCCGGAGCATCGGCGATCTCCTGCTCGCCTGCTCGGACGCGCTCATCGCCGCGCAAAACGCCGTCGTAGCCGCCGAATCACTCGGCATCGGCTCGTGCTACATCGGCGACATCCTCGAGAAAGCCGAGGAGCACTGCCGGCTGCTCGATCTCCCGCCGCACACGTTGCCGATCGCGATGCTGTGCTTCGGGCGCGCCAAGGCGACGCGCGCGCCCGTTCCTCGGCAGGAGAAGTACGTCGTGATGCGCGACCGGTACCACCGGTTGACCGCCGAGGAGCTCGACGAAGTCTCCGCCGACCTCGCCGAGATGTTCGCGCCCCACGGCTTCAAGCCGGGAATCGCGAACGTCGCCCAGGACGTCTACAGCCGCAAGTTCACCTCGGAGTACATGACCGAGATGAACCGCTCGGTCGACTGGTGGCTCAAGCGCTGGCAGACCCCGGCGGGCTAGGCCCTCCGAAGCAGCGGTGGGCCGGGACGAATGCCGGCCCCGCTACAGCCGCAGCCTGCGTCTCTAGTTCACCCTCACGTACCGGTACGCCGAAGACGTCTCGGCGTTGAGCGAGTCGGCAGGGTGGTACGCCTTCAGACGCCACTTGCCCGTCCTCGGCAGCTTGATCTTGATGCTGTACTTCGAGTAGCCGTCGTAGTTGTAGGCCTTGGCGTAGTAGGTCTTCTTGTAGCGGTACTTGCCGCTCGAGTAGCGGTACGCCTTGATCCTCACCGTCGAGCCGGCGGCGTGTTGCGGCTTGAGGAGCCGCGCAGCGTGTAGCTCCTGCCGTAGGTCTGCGGCGACTTGGCGTAGGGCTTGGGCAGGTAGACCCTCGGCAGGACGGTGCGCGTGATGCGGTTGCTCGCCAGCCTCGTGGCGTCGCCCTTGAACTGCGCCCGGTAGTACGTCTTCTGGGTGGGCGCGAAGGTCCACGAGAACTTCCCGCCAGCCACCGTGTTGACCGTCTTGCGACCCGGCGACGTGAGCGAAGTTGTCGTAGGAGTACTCGATCGTGACCGGCAGGCCCACCAGCACCCCGCCGCCGCTGTTCTTCAGCATGCCCGACACCTTCGCCGAGCCGTAGTCGCAGGTCGAAGGTGCCGAGAACGTGAGTGCCGTGCCTGTCTTGACGCTCGCAGCAGCCGATGTCAGCGACCGCGGTCCCGTCATAGTCGCCGTCGATGGGCCGCGCCACGCCGTAGAAGTCGTCGGCGGCGCGAGCGCGTTGCTCCCGGCGTCGATGCACGGCGAGGTCGCCGCGATGTCGGGCTTATGCTCGCTCGGGATACGGCCCACACCGGGTCGGCCGAAGATGTTGCCCGGGCCCACCGAGACGTTCTTGGCGCGACGTCGGTGTCTCGGATGTCGCTGTAGGAGACCGAGGTCGAAGCCGCCAACGTCGGCCATGCCCTCGTTCCAGACGATGCAGTTGCCGAGCTCGGCGTCGGCGGCGGCTACAGCGAAGAGCAGCGTCGCGCCGCTCTGGCTGCGAGACGATCGTGTCGTTGTACGCGCGGAACCGTCCGCCAGGGACGAACCAGCCGCGCCCGTGTTGCCGGCGTCTCCGCCGCCGATGGCGTTGTTGGTTGAGGTGACCTCGCCCGAGGCAAGGTACGCGAAGCCGCCGTAGATGCCGGCTGAGTTTCCACTCGCGTCGTTGCCCGAGATCACGTACCTGCCCCAGGTGCCGCCTGAGGTACAGAGCGCCGCCGTCCTTGGCGGACTCTGTTGTCGACGAAGACGGTTGCCCGGTCACGCTGACCGACGCCCGACGAATCGAGCTCGCATGACGCCGCCCTCGTCGCGTCGCGCTGATTGCCCTGGAACAGGTTGTCGGTGAACTGGTAACTCCTGGCCCGTAGTCGGCATGGAGCGAATCGCACCGCCGCCATCGGCGGTGTTTCCCACGAAGGTGTTCGCGCGGATCACGGGGCTCGTGTAGATGCTGATGTAGATCGCGCCACCGTACGCCGCGGAGTTGCCGACGAAGACGTTGTCCTCGATCAGCGGCCGTCATCTGCCCGGGACCCGCCGAGAACATGCCGATCAGCGCGCCGCCGCACGTTGTCCCCGCGTCGTTGTCTGTCGAAGTAGTTGCCGGTGATTCGCGGGGAGTCCGGGGCCGTGGTTCCCCACGATGTCGTAGACGTAGAGGCCCGCGCCCCCGTACCCCTCCGTTGCGTAACGTGAGCCCGCTGATCTCGAGTCGCGTCGACGCGGCGGATGGAGCTCTAGCAGCCGTGCGCCGTCCCACCGGCATCGATGATCGTCGTGGACGTGCCGTCCGTGCTCTTGAGCGACACGCCCCACGAGTCAGAGCGGGAAGGTCTCGCCGTTGGCGACGTCGTAGAGCCCGGGTTTGATCATCACGGTGCCGTCCGGGCTCGACTGCGACAGCGCCTTGGTGATCGTCTTGAACGGTGCGGCCGTGCTCGTGCCGTCGTTCGAGTCGCTGCCGTGCACCGCGTCGACCCAGTAGGTCGTGCCAACAGCGCCCGCCGACATCACCGGCACCGACACCATCACCCCGACAAGCCCAGCTAGCACGCCAAGCGCGCAGACAACGCGAACCCATCGATGCGAACGAACTACCGCGTACTTCATCGTCGACCCCCTCGGCTCCGCCCCGGCCCCGCCGGTGCTCAAGAACCACACGTGTCGCGGTCGACGATCCCAGCTTCGAACAGCCCTGCCCGCTACCGAGTATGGTTCCCCGGCGGAGGCGGCGTTGACGCGGGGCTCACCCGCGAGCGCGCATAGTCCGCGCGATGTCGCACCTCAGCGCGGCGCCGCCCGCAGCACGATCCATGCGCCGGCGAGAATCGCCACGGCAGCGACGTAGGTTGATGGGCGCCGGCCGCTCCTGCAGCACGATCGCCGCAAGCGCCAGCCCGAAGAGCGGCTGCGTGAACTGGATCGGCGCGATGCGACTGATGCCGCCTCGCGCGAGCGCCCAGTACCACGCCACGTAGCCGAGGATCGAGGTCAGAAACGCGAGCACGAGCACGGAGGCCCACGCGGCGGCGCCCGCCTGCGGCCAGCCCTCTGCGGCTGACCGACCACAGCATGAGCGGCAGGAGCGCCACAGCCGCACCCGACGCCCCCCACAGGGTGGTCGGCACGCTGCCGTAGCCGTGCTGCGTGAGCCGCGCGCCCGCTACATAGCCCGTCGCGCAGATCACCGACGACGCCAGCACCACCAGGTCGCCGGCGACCGTGGCTCCGGACGCCGCGCCGCCGTTGCGCAACACGATGACGGCCGCCTCGCCCACGAGCGCGACCGTGCACCCGACAACCCACATCGCCGTGACCCGCCTGCGCTCCACCAGAGTGCCGAAGAGGCTCGTGAAGACCGGCAGCGTCGCGAGAATCAGGGCGCCATGCGTCGCCGAGGTGCGCGCCTGCCCCACCGTGAACAGCAGCGGGAAGGCGATGAATGCGGCGAAGCCCGAGAACGCGAGCGTCAGACCGTCTCGGCGGGTCGTGGGCAGCGGATGGCGAAACAGGAGCACCAGCGGCAGGGCGAGCGCACCTGCCAACACGGTCCTGCAGGATGCCCACCATCAGCGGGTCGATCTGCCCGCACGGCGATCTTGGAGAACAGCGGGGTCCCGCCCCACACGAGCATCGTGCTCAGTGCGACCACGACGGGAAGTGCAGAGCGGTCGGACGCCGCTGCGGACTCACGCCTGCTCGGCGTCTCAGCCATCGATCTCCTATCGCGTGGATGGTCGGTTGCCCAGCGTAGCAGGAGCAGGTGGTCCGCGCCGAGACGCGATCAGAGTCCGCGGGCGTCCTCGTGGACGACGAACGGACCGAAGAACGCCGGATGCGACGCCGGCGTGCCGAGCGGCACGAACGCGACCCTATCGCCCGGGTGCACCACGGTGTCCAGATCGGCGCTTCGGTGGTTGATGAACTCGCCATCGATGCGCTCGAGCGGAAGCCCCAGCGAGCTCGCCAGCTCCCGTGCGGTCATGCCGCCCGCGGGCACGCTCTACCTGAACGGACGGGGCCAGCCCCCGCTCGACTCGGTGAGTGTGCAAGAAGCCAAGCATCCGGACAGTACTCATCGTGGACTCCGACACGGCGTCCACCTCCTTGTTCGCGTCGCGGCGGGCGCCGCGCGATCTACCAGCGCTCGCTGTGGATCCGGCTCTCGTCGTAGCGTTCGGCGGGCGGCTTGTCCTCGGCGGGCCAGCCAAGCGCGACCATGCCGAGAGGCTCGACGTTCTCGGGCAGTCCGAGCAACTCGCGCACCGAGTCGATGCGCTCGGGAGTGGGATGGATGCCGAGCCACACAGCGCCAAGCCCGCGCCCGTTCGCAGCGATGAGCATGTTCTCGAGCGCCGCCGCGCAGTCGAAGATCCAGTAGACGGTGCCCGGCTTGCGCAGAGCCTCGGTGTCGCCGCACACGACCACGCCCACCTGCGCGCCGGCCATGGGCCCCGACCACTCCGAGATCCGCGAAAGCCGCTCGCGCATCGACGCGTCGCGCACCACCACGAAGTGCCACGGCCGCTCGTTGAACGCCGATGGAGCGGCCATCGCGGCCCGCAACACCAGCTCGAGGTCCTGCTCGGCGACCGGCGTCCGCCGAGAACTTCCGGATGCTACGTCTGGCCAGAATCGCCTCGATGGCGTCCATGGACCTGTTCCTCCTATACGGGCAGCGCGTCGGTGGTGATAGGTGTATCCCACATCTTGGCGTCTGCGTCGTCGGGGCGACCCGCTGCTGCGAGTGGGAATCGTCTGCAGGCGGGAATAGACAGTAGTGTAGCAGGAGATGGTTGATGGCTTCGCCAAACACTCCCCGCGTGGCCTTGATCGAGGCGGGCTCGCCGGGGCTGAACATCTACTCCCACGTCGCCATGGGGCGCGGGGTTCCTTTGCTCGCAACGGTTCTGCGCGATCGCGGCTACGAGGTGCGCGCGTTCGTCGAGGACATCTCCGGCAAGGACTCCATCGACTGGGACGTGGGTCGAGCAGCGCCGATGTCGTCGGCTTCTCGGCTATCACGTGCACGCTCACCAGAACCGCCGGACTCGTCCGAGAAGCCCGTCGGCGCAACCCCGAGCGCGACCATCGTCCTCGGCGGCCCCGAGCCGACGTGCGCGCCCGAGCGGGCGTTCGAGGCGGGCGCCGACTACGTGATCAGGGGCGAGGCCGAGTTCTCGCTGCCGCAGTTCCTTGGAGGCGTTGCACGACTGAGTCCCCGCGACTCTGCGCCTAGCGAGGCCGCTGCGCAGCGTCCCCGGCATCGTGTGGCAGGAGGACGGCCGACGCGCACTTCGGACCGCGAACCTCGTCAGCTGACTCGCGCCGAGGTCTGCGCGCTGCCGCTGATCGACATGTCGCTGGTCGAGGGTGCCGAGAACCGCACCACCGGCCTCGTCTGGCGCTCGCGCGGCTGCCCCGAGCGCTGCGCGTTTTGCGAGGTCCACGAGATCTGGCCGCGCTACATCCTGCGCGACGAGGAGACGAGCCTCGACGAGTTGCTCCGATGCCAGGAAGAGGGCCGCGGCGGCAGCTTCCTGATCGACGACAACTGCGCCGCCAACAAGCCGTCCCTCAAGCGGTTCCTGCGAGGCGCCATACAACGCGGCTACTCCCGGCCGATCGCGGTTCAGCTGCGAGCCGACGCCGTGTTCGACCGCAAGGGCAGGCTCGATCGGGAGCTGCTGAAGCTACTGCGGGATCTCGCACCGGTCACGATGGTGTGCATCGGCGTCGAGTCATCCGAGGACAGCGACCTCGACGAGATCGGCAAGCACATCAGCAGCGAGCGGATCGCCACGGCCCTGACCGCGATCCGGCGCTACGGGCTGCTCGTGCACGGCATGTTCATCGCATTCGCGGGCGACACGGCCGAGACGCTCAAGCGCAACGGGGAGTTCGCGCGCGAGTACGTCACCTCGCTCCAGTACCTGTTCGAGACTCCGCTTCCCGGGACCAAGAGCACAGCCGAGCACGAGGCCGCCGGGCCAGGTGCTCTTCCACGACGATACCCGACCTGAAGTACCTCGACGGCATGCACCTCTCGATCCGTCCCACGCGGGTCACGGCAGCACAGATGCAGGAGATCGTGACCGCCGAGTACCGCAAGTTCTACTCGAGGACGCGCATCGCTCGGGCGTTCGCCGCCGGCCTGCTGCTTGCGCTATCGCCGGCTCGGCGAGGGGCACCGCGCCTACCTGCGCAGTCTGCCGCCCGCGAAACGGCTGCGCGAGTGGGCGTGGCTGCACCTGCAGTTCAAGTTCGCGCCGTGGGCGCTGCTGAGGATCGGCCGGCGGCGCGTGCTCGCGTTTCTCAAGGACGCCGACTACGCGGAGTACCTCGGCAAGCTCGAGGCCGATAGGCCCGCCTCTCGCGCGTTCGCACCTCCGCCAGATGGGAACCTTCGCTACGGAGGTGTTGTCATGCAGCGCATGTTCGATCCCAAGACGATCGCGGTCATCGGCGCGTCGGAGACCGAGGGCTCGGTCGGCCGGACCATCATGGAGAACGCGATGGCCTCGGCGGGCCGGACCGTCTACCCGATCAACCCGAAGCACCCGACGATCCTTGGCCTGCCCACGCACGCCGCGATCGGCGACATCGCCGAGGAGATCGACCTCGCGATGGTCGCGACGCCGGCGGCGACCGTCCCCGACGTGCTGGCGCAGTGCGCGGCCGCGGGAGTGCACGGCGCCATCGTGGTCTCGGCCGGATTCTCGGAGACCGGCGAGAAGGGCGCGGCGCTCGAGACGCAGATCCGCGACATCCTGCGCGACAGCCCCATGCGGGTCGTCGGACCCAACTGCCTGGGAGTGATCCGGCCCACGGTGGGGCTGAACGCCTCGTTCCTGCGCATCAACCCGGAGCCGGGCAACATCGCGCTGATCTCGCAGAGCGGCGCTCTGGGCACCGGCATGCTCGACTGGGCGATCGACGCGCACATCGGCTTCTCGATGTTCGCCTCGGTGGGCGGCATGGTCGACATCGACTTCGCCGACCTCGTCGACTTCCTGGGCGAAGACGAGCACACGCGCGCGATCCTCATCTACATGGAGAGCATCGGCAACGCCCGCCGCTTCATGAGCGCGGCGCGCGGCTTCGCTCGCAACAAGCCGATCATCGTGCTCAAGCCCGGCCGCTACGCCGAGAGCGCCAAGGCCGCGCTGTCCCACACCGGCTCGATGGCCGGCGGCGACGAGGTCTACGAGGCGGCCTTCCGCCGAGAAGGCGTCGTGCGCGTGCACGAGGTCGCCGGGTCTGTTCCACGCGGCGGCGGTTCTCGACTCGAAGCGCCTGCCCCTGGGCCGCGACGTCGCGATCGTCACCAACGCAGGCGGTCTGGGCGTCATGGCGACCGACGCGATCGTGGAGTACGGCGGACAGCTCGCATGTCTGTCGGAAGCCACGATGGCGAAGCTGAACGAGTCGCTTCCGCCGTACTGGAGCCACGCCAACCCCGTCGACGTGCTGGGAGACGCGGGTTCCGAGCGCTTCGTCGCCGCAGTCCAGGCGTGCCTCGACGACGACGTCGGTCAACGGCATCCTGCTCATCTACACGCCGCAGGGCAACGCGCGCCCCGACGAGATGGCCGAGAAGGTGGCCGCTCTCGTCCAGGGCTCGGACAAGCCGCTCATCACCGTGCTGATGGGTGGCGAGACCGTGCGCAACGGCAGGCGCATCTTCAGCGAGGCGGGCATCCCCACCTACGAGACGCCGGAGGACGCGGTCAAGATCTACCTGGGCATGTACCGCTACTCGCGCAACCTCGAGCTGCTCTACGAGACGCCCTCCGAGCTCGCGATCGACGTCGCGCCGCCGCGCCACAACCTCGAGGCGATGCTGCGCCGCACCGCCAAGACCGGACGCCTCGTGCTCACCGAGGAGGAGTCGAAGCGCTTCCTCACGACCTACGGCATGCCGGTGGTCGAGCAGCGCACCGCGCACGGCGTCGACGAGGCGCTCAAGGCCGCCGAGGAGATCGGCTACCCGGTGGTGCTCAAGGTCGTCTCGCACGACATCACGCACAAGAACGCCGCCGGCGGCGTCGAGGTGGGCATCTGCTCGCCGCCCGACCTCGAGCGCGGCTACGCCGAGATCATGCGCCGCGTCGCCGAGAGCGAGCCCGACGCCGCGATCGAGGGCATCTCGGTGCAGAAGATGGTGCGCCGCGTGGACTACGAGCTGATCCTCGGCATGAAGAAGGACCAGCAGTTCGGCTCGGTCATCGTGTTCGGCACCGGCGGCGTGCGCGCCGAGGGACTCGCCGACTTCTCGGTAAGCCTGCCGCCGCTCAACCAGGTGCTCGCCCGCCGGATGATGGAGGAGACGCGCATCTACCGCTCGCTCACCAAGCCCCCGCGCGGAATCAAGCAGCCGGACCTCGGCGCGATCGACGAGATGATCACGGAGCTCTCGAACCTCGTGGTCGACTTCCCCGAGATCGCCGAGATCGACATCAACCCGGTGGTGGTCTCGGAAGGGCAGCCCCTTCGCGGTGGACGCGCGCATCGTCATCGACCAGTCGGTGCTCGACGGGCATCCCGAGACGCCGCACCTGGTCATCACGCCCTACCCCACGCGCTACGTGGCGCCGTGGAAGCTCACGGACGGCACCGAGGTGCTCATGCGCCCCATCAAGCCCGAGGACGAGCCGATGATCGGCGAGATGCTCGCGACGATGGACGAGGAGTCGCTCAAGGGCCGCTTCTTCGACGGCATCCCCGAGTGGACGCACGAGCGGCTGGTGCGCTTCACCAACATCGACTACGAGCGGGAGCTGGCGATCGTCGCCGAGCTCACCGAGGTTGGCGGACACAAGCGCATCATCGGCGTGGGGCGGCTGCTGGGCGAGCCCGAGCGCGGGCCGGAGGCGCAGCGCGGCACGGGCGAGTTCACGGTGCTCGTGCACAACGAGTTCCACGGCAAGGGGCTGGGCTTCAAGCTGGTGGACATCATCATCGGCATCGCCGAGGAGAAGGGCTTCGCGCAGCTCGGCGGGACGTTCGCCCAGGACAACGCGCGGATGCTCGAACTGACCGAGTCGCTCGG
This sequence comes from uncultured Actinomycetes bacterium, assembly GCA_963726325.1. Classification (GTDB taxonomy): domain Bacteria; phylum Actinomycetota; class Coriobacteriia; order Anaerosomatales; family PHET01; genus CAVPCY01. The sequence goes on from CAVSCA010000008.1 coordinate 12,356, forward strand.
CTTCCGCGTCGATTCGACCGTCAACGGCGTCACCCGGGTCTGCCTCGACCTGGGGTAGCCGGCGCGCGATCAGGAAGGCCAGGCACATGGCGCACCTCAAGTTCGACCTCGCGAAGATGGAACGCCTCAACGACGAGGGGCGCTTCGACATCGATCAAGCCCGACGTCATCTGGGCCGCGATCGACCGGCCCGCGCCCTCCGCGATCGTCGACATCGGCGCGGGTACGGGGCTGTTCGCCGCCCGCTTCGCGCAGATGGCGCCCGGTGCGATCGTGTACGCGGCGGACCTCGAGCCCGCGATGGTCGAGTGGATGCGCGCGAACCGTCCCGAGGTCGCCGAAGGGCGCATCGTGCCGGTGCTCGCCGACGAGACGGCGGTCCCGCTCGACGACGGTGTGGCCGACGTGGCGATCATGATCAACCTGCACCACGAGCTCGCCGATCCGCTCGACGAGCTACCGAGAGGCGCTGCGGCTGCTGCGACCCGGCGGGCGCCTCGCGCGTGGTCGACTGGGCCGACGCCGACACGCCCAAGGGACCGCCGCGCCACGTGCGGGCGAGCGCCGAGCACATCGCCGCGATGCTGCGCGAAGCGGGTTTCGCCGAGGTCGCGGCGTGGGCCGGGCTCGAGTGGCACAGCCTCGTGACGGCCACCAAGCCCGAGTAGCAGCTGCGCCGAAGCGCCGCATCGCTGGCGCTCCCGGTGCGGCGTGTGGCACGCTTGCGCTGACCTCGAACCCCGGACGAAGGAGCGCGTCGTGAGCGCGCAGGTACGCGATCGAGCATTGGCGCGCGCTCCGCGGCGCGTGGACGCGCTGCGCGTGGGGGCGGCCCTGCTCGCGGCCGCGATCGCGATCGCTGACGCTGCTCGCTCCCCAGCCCGCGATGGCGGCGCGGCTCGCCACCGACCAGATCGGCGGCGTCGCTCTCGGCTCGCCCGACCGTGCAACGTCGGCGGCGCCCGACATCGACGCGGCTGCAGGACTGCTCGAAGGCGCTGACGGACGCGCGCTGTGGGCTCGGCGACCCACGACCCGCCGAGCGATGGCGAGCATCACCAAGATCATGGTCGCGCTCGTGGTGCTCGACCGCGCGAACCTCGACGACAAGGTGACGGTCTCGAAGGCCGCCTCGAACGTGGACTACGCGCTTGGCCTGCGCGCAGGCGAGACGCTCACCGTGCGGCAGCTCCTCGAACTGGCGCTCGTGGCCTCCTCCAACGACGCGGCGTATGCGCTCGCCGAGCACGTGGGCGGGACGATGCCTGCGTTCGTCCGAGAGATGAACGCGCGGGCGGCCGAGCTGGGCCTGAACGACACCCGATTCTCCAACCCTCACGGTCTGGACGCCCCCGGACACCGGAGCACGGCAGCGGACATCGCGTCGCTCATGCACACCGCGATGAAGGACCCCGAGTTCCGGCGGATCGTGGCGCTCAAGAAGGTCACGCTTCCGGCGTACAAGAAGCGCAAGGCCCGCAAGGTCGAGAACACCAACGAGCTGCTCGGCGAGTATCGCGGCATGCTGGGCGGCAAGACGGGCTACACCGGCGACGCGAAGTACGGCGTGGTCACGACCGCCGAGCGCAACGGGATAGCGCTTACCTCGGTGGTGCTCGGCGCGCCCAGCAACAAGGCGCGGTTCACCAACTCGAAGCGGCTGCTCAACTGGGGATTCAAGCACCTGAGACGGCAGACGGTCGCGATCGCCACCGAGACCGTCGGCGCGGTGCCACTCGTGGCCGATCCGTCTCGCAGCGTGCAGGCACGTTTCGCCGAGACGACCTCGGCGGTGGTGTTCGACATCGACGGTCCGGTCAAGCGCGCGCTCTTGCTCCAGCAGCAGGTGGCGCTGCCCGTCTTCGAGGGGCAGGAGCTGGGCCGGATCGAACTGACGCAGGGCGAGCGGTTCGTAGCCAGCGTCCCGGTCGTCGCGGCCACAGACGTCGCCTCTGCCGAGGAGACCGTGGGCTCGGTGCCGATCTCGGACTACCTCGATCGCTCGGTCGTGGCCCGCGCCGCGGACGCGTCCGTCTCGGTCGAGCCGTTCGACCCGGCAGCGCCGGTCGAGCGCGCGGTCCGGCTACGCCGGGCGGTGCGCGCGCCCGTGACCGCCGGCGATCGGCTCGGCGAGATCGTCTACTCGCAGAAGGGCACGACGGTCGCGCGCGTTCCCGTGGTCGCGACCGCTGCGGTCGAGGCCCCCGGGGTCGTGGACTCGCATCGGGATCTGGTTCGAGCGGCGCTGGCGCGGGCTCACCGGCAGACCGACGATCGCGTCACCGAGAGTCGTCGCGGTAGCGGGCGCGCAGTAGACGGCCTCATCCGCGAACACCCGGCCCTCCTACTGGTACCGCAGCGCCTCGATCGGGTCCAGCTTCGCCGCGCGCCTCGCCGGGTAGTAGCCGAACACCAGCCCGATCGCCGTCGAGACGCCGAACGCCAGAGCCACCGATCCCACACTCAGGCTCATCTCGAACGTGGACACCGCCGAGACGACCGCCGCGATCACCCACCCCAGCAGGATCCCGATCACGCCGCCCACCATCGTAAGCGCGACTGCCTCGGCCAGGAACTGCGAGGTGATGTCGGTGCGCGTGGCGCCGATCGCCTTGCGCAAGCCGATCTCGCGGATCCGCTCGGTGACGTTGGTCAGCATCATGTTCATGATCCCGATGCCGCCCACAAGCAGCGAGATACCGGCGATCGACCCCAGCACCACCGTCAGCAACGACGTGATGGTATCGACCGATTCCGCCAGCTCGGCCATCGAGCCGACCTCGAAGTCCGCGTCGGCGGTGTCGTTGATGTCGTGTCGCGACATCATCAGGTTCTCGATGCTGTTCTTGACGCCGTCCATCTGTTCCTGGCTGACCGCCTGGACGTTGATCATGTCGAGCGCATCGGTCCCCTTGAGGTACTGGCTCGCCGCGCCGAGCGTGACGTAGACGGCCTCGTCGGTGTTCTGCATGCCCGAGGAACCCTTCGACTTGGCGACGCCTCCCACCGTGAACTGCGTCCCGCCGATGCGAACGCGTTGCCCTACCGGGTTCGACCCGGTGCCGAACAGGTCTTCCGCGGTCTTGGAGCCCAGTACGGCCACCTTCGAGCTACGGGCCACGTCTTCGGCGGTGAACCACCCGCCCAAGGAGGTCTCGATACTCTTCACGGCAGCGTACGCCTCGGTGGCGCCGGTGACGCTCACGTTGACGCTGTTGGAGTCGGCGGTCACGGAGTACTGCCCGGTCGATTGGGGGGCCACCGCAGCCACTCCGGGAACCGTGGCCATCGCCTCCGCGTCCGCGAGCGTGAGGTCCCTGGCGCCGGGCGCATCGGAACGTGGCGTGACCATGAGAGGTTCGAGCCTACCGCGGAGAGCTCGCCGGTGATCGAGGCCTTGGTGGCGTCGCCGATCGAGATCATCACGATCACCGAGACGATGCCGATGACGATGCCGAGGATGGTCAGCAACGAGCGGGCGGTGTTGGCCGTCAGCGACAGCATCGTCTCGCCGGTCAGGTCGCGTGCCCTCATGCCGCCACCTCCGCGGCGTCGCAGATAGGCCGTCTCGGATGTGAAGCGTGCGGTCCGCGTGCGCAGCCACGTCGGCCTCGTGCGTGATGAGCACGATAGTGTGGCCCTCATCGCGCAGCCGCTCGAAGGTGGCGAGGATGAAGTCGCCGGTCTTGGAGTCGAGATTGCCGGTGGGCTCGTCGGCGAGGATGAGCGTGGGGTCGTTGACGAGCGCGCGTGCGATGGCGACGCGCTGCATCTGCCCGCCCGAGAGCTGGTTGGAGCGCTTGTCCCAGAGCACCTCGTCGAGGTCGGCGGCGCGCAGGCTCGCAACAACCCGAGACTCGCGCTCCGAGACGGCCAGCTCCGAGTAGATCAGCGGCAGCCCCACGTTGCGGCGCACCGTCGCCCGCGACAGCAGGTTGAACGACTGGAAGACGAAGCCGATGGACCGGCTGCGTGCCTCGGCAAGCTCGTCGTCATCGAGCGTCGAGACGTCGATGCCGTCGATCAGGTACTGGCCGCTCGTAGGCGTGTCGAGCAGCCCCATCAGGTTCATCAGCGTCGACTTGCCGGAGCCCGACGGCCCCATGATCGCGACGAACTCACCGCGCTCGACCGCCAGCGAGACGCCGGCCAGCGCGTGGGTCTCGGTCTCGCCGGTGAAGTAGGTCTTCACGAGATCGCGCGCTTCGACGATGGCGGTCATCGGTTGCCTCCCATGCCCGCCGGGAGGACGAGGCGGCATGAATCCACCGCCGCTCTTCTCCTCCGGCGCAGTGAAGTTCGTCGTGACCTTCTCCCCCGCCTTCAGGCCTGTGAGCACCTGGACGTTCACGTCATCGGAGCGCCCGGTGGTGACGGTGCGCTTCTCCTGCGAGCCGTCCGGCTTCACGACCGTCACGAACTTGGTGGTTCCGTCGACCCGCACGGCGGTCTTGGGGATCAGCAGCGCGTCTTCGACCATGAGCGTGGCGATCTCCGCCGAGGCGGTCATGCCGGGCCGCAGCTGCTCGTTCTGCTCGGCGAGATCGAGCTCGACGTCGTAGGTCCGCACGTTGCCGCTCGTCACCGAGTTCGGCGACACCCACCGCACCGTCGCGGGAATCGCGAGACCGGTCGCGGCGTCGAAAGTCACGGTCGCCTCCTGGCCCTTCTTCACGTCGGCGATGTCGACCTCGTTGACGGCGACAGTAGCGATGAGCAACGAGTTGTCCGAGATGACGACGGGCGCCGAAGACCCCGCCGATGCGGCCGATGCGCTTGCGCCGGCCATGCTCGCCGAGGAGCCCGAGCCGCTTGAGGAGCTACTCGCGCTGCCGCCGGTCGAGACGCTACCGCCCTCGGCAACGTTCACCTCGGTCACCACGCCGTCGGCCGGAGCGAGCACGACGGCTTTGGCGAGGTCGGCTTTGGCTTCGTTGTAGTTCGTCTGGGCGTTGCTGCGCGCGACCTGGGCGCTCGAAAGCGACGCCTTCGCGGCCTTCTGGGAGGACTTCGCGGTCGTGACGCCGGCCTTCGCGACGCTGACGCTGCGCTCGGCCTCGTCGATCTGGCTCGAGGTGGCCGTCCTGGTGCCGGTCTGGCTCTCGAGCCTGTCGAGGTTGTTCTCGGCCTGCAGCTTCTGCAGCTTGGCCGAGGCGACCTGCTGATTGGCCGAGGCGACCTGCTGATTGGCGCGGCGACCTGCTGATTGGCCTGCGAGAGCTGGGCTTTCGCCTGGCGGACGGCCGACTGCAGCGATGCGTCGTCGACGGTGAACAGCTCGTCGCCCGTCTCGACCTTGTCGCCCACCTTCACGTCGACCGTCTCCACGGTCCCCGAGACTTCGGGGTAGACGTCGTAGGCGTCGTCGGCCTCGGTCTGCCCGTCAGCCGAGGTTGTGACCGCAAGGGTGCCGACTGCGGCTGCCGTCGTCGGGACGGTGGCAGTCGACTTCTTGGGGCCGCCCAACACCATCGGGGCCGCGACCGCCAACACGACCACCACTGCGACGACGATCGCGATGATCGCCCAGCGCGTGCGCTTCTTCTTGGCGGTGCGCGGAGCCGCTGCGGCGCTCATCGGGGCATCCCGGCGGCAGCGGAGACAGAAAGCATGGTTCCTCCTCGGTTGACGTTCTCTACCGAGGACCACGCTACGGGCTCGCGAGGGCGTTCGCGTCTGCCGAGCGGCGCGTCCCTGTACGCCAAATGGGGTACGCCAGACGAGTGCGGTCGCGCGGCTACGCCGAGGTGCGCGGGGTGACAAGCCCGGTCTCGTAGGCGATGACGACGAGCTGCGCACGGTCGCGAGCGCCAAGCTTCTGGAGCACGCGGCCCACATGCGTCTTCACCGTCGCCGGGCTGATGAACATCTCGGCGCCGATCTCGGTGTTCGAGAGCCCGCGACCCACGGCGGCAAGGATCTCGCGCTCGCGTTCGGTGAGATCGGTGAGGTCCGTCGGCACGGCACGATCGGTCGACGGCTGGCGCACGAACTCGGCGACGAGCCGTGAGGTGACGGCGGGCGCGAGCAGCGTCTCACCGCTCGCGACGGTGCGAATCGCATCGAGCAGGTCGTCCGGGTCGGTGTCCTTCAGGACGAACCCGCTCGCGCCTGCGCGCAGCGCGCTGAAGACGTACTCGTCGAGGTCGAAGGTTGTCAGCACCATCACTCGAACGTCAGGTGTCGCAGGATCCGCGCAGATCCGTCTCGTCGCCTCCACGCCGTCCATCTCGGGCATGCGAATGTCCATCAGAACGACGTCGGGCACCAACTCATGCGCCATTTCGACCGCCGTCGCGCCGTTGGCCGCCTCGCCCACGATCGCGATGTCGTCGGCGGAGTCCACGAGCATGCGCAGCCCGCTTCGAACGAGCGCCTGGTCGTCGGCGATGAGCAGGCGGATCTGGCGTCGTCGTCTCAGCCGTCACGACGCTGTGCTCCTCTCGCAAGCGGGAGCCGAGCAACCACTCGGAACCCACCTCCTGCTACCGGACCCGCCTCGAATGTTCCGCCGAGAGCCGCCACACGTTCGCGCATGCCGGCGATGCCATGGCCTTCGCCGCCGCTTCGGCGGTCGTGCCGCGGCCGTCATCGGCTATCTCGAGCACGAGCTCCTCGCCCTCTCGCCGCACGACCACGCGAGCGCTTGAAGCTTGCGCGTGGCGAACCACGTTGGTGATCGCCTCCTGGACGATCCGGTACGCCGAGACGTCCGCATACGCCGGAACGTCGCCGAGGTCGTCGGCGATCTCGAGGGTTACGTGGACGCCAGCCTGCTCGACTGCTGCCACGAGTTCGGGCAGACGCTCCAAGCGCCCGGCCGGCGAGAGCGGCGCGTCCTCATCGGCGCTGCGGAGCACGCCGAGCATCGCGCGCAGCTCCTCGAGAGAGTCCTTGCTCGTGACGCGGATGGTGTGGAGCGCGGCGATAGCCGAGTCGGGGTCGCGGCGCACCGCCTTCTCGGCAGCTCCCGCCTGCAGGGCGATGATCGAGAGCGAGTGGGCGGTCACGTCGTGCAACTCCCGGGCGATGCGAAGCCGCTCCTCCTCGACCCGACGACGCGCCTCATCCTCGCGAGTGCGCTCGGCATCGATGGCGCGCTGCTCGACCGCGGCGATGTAGGCCCGCCGCGATCGGGTCGCATCGCCGAGCGCGGCGGCGACCCCGAACGAGGTGGCGATGCTGACGGCGTCGGCGATCCACGAGATACCGGTGAACGGGCGCACCACCATGACCAGCGTGAAAGCGGTGACCACCGCGTAGGCCGTCCAGACGGTGCGCCGGTCACGCAGCGTCCCGACCACGTAGAGCGCAAGCAGCGGCGCGAGCTGTGTGGGCGCGGGAGGGTTCGGGAGCGCGTTGAAGAGCGCCGACAAGACAGTCGTCGCGGCGAGCACCGTCATCGGATACCGGCGGCGAAGCAGCAACGGGAGGAATACGCACGCGACTTCGAGGTAGGTCAGAGGCGGTCGGATAGACGCCTGGCGCGCCACCGGTGCCTAGAGGTACGGGAACCCGTCCTGGGGCAACGACTCTCGGAAACGCCCACAGCATGAAGAGCGCTGGCACGATGAGCAGCAACGGGAGCCCGTAGTCGAGCAGAGCATCGTTCTTGCCGCGATGGATGAGCAGTTGTCTCCATAACGCGATAGTAGCCCTCGCTGCGCTACGGGCGCATGGGCCGACAGGCGTGTAGTCGTACGCCTGTCGGTGTACGCCGCGCGACGCTTCGAGGCAGCCTCAGCCCGCGCTGGCCTTGCGCCTGCGCATCCACAGCACGACACCCACGATGGCTCCGATGGCGATCACCGCAACGACGACCGTCGGCAGCACGCTCCCCGATGCGGGCTCCTCCTGCGAGCTTGCGCCGGACTTCCCGTCCCAGTCGACCGGCCTGAGCGACGCGCTCGCAGCCGCCATCTCCGTGGTCGGCAGCTCGACGCCGGCTTTCGCCGCCATCTCCTCGGGCGCGGAGCGGTAGTAGAGAGTCGCGGCGACCGTCACCGGCGCCTCTCCCACCGTGATGGTCGTCGTCTGGATCACGCTCTCGAGCGGCGGGATCCTGTCGTCCGAGTAGATGGCTGCGGCCTCCCACAGCTCCACGGGGTGCTTGCCCTTCGCGTCTTTCAGGATGGTTCCGAAACGCCGCTCGCCGACGACCTGCTTCTCGCCGTCCGCGCCCTGAGTGGTCACCTCGAGCCACATCTCACGGACCTCGGTCAGACCGGTGGGGAGGTAGTGCCCCGCCCCGACGTTGGCCACCGTGGCGGTCACCACCACGCTCTCGCCGCTCTTGGCGCCCTCGGGAACCGACACCGTGACAGCGGCGGCGGCCTTGAGCCGCTCCTCGGCCAAGCGCCGAGTCGCCGAGCCCTACGTTGCCGCCGACGAAGGTCATCGAGTGGATGCCGAGCCGCTCCGGGCCCATCGCCGCCGCCCTGCGCGGCTCGGGAACGGTCGGCCCGGGGCCGGGAGTCATGTGGCAGCCCTGGCACGTGATCCCCTGCTGGGCGTAGGGGCTGGCCTTCCACTCCGTGTAGGTTGCCTCCAGATGCAGCCCGGGGAAGGCGGGGTGGATCACTTCGTGACAGCTGCCGCAGAACTCCGCGGTCTCGTGGAACGCGCTGTACTGCGCGGGATGCGGGGCTTGCGGGTCCTTGATCTGGGCGCGCTTGACCGTGTCGTTTGCAACGGTCTGCGAGACGTTGCCCAGCGGCGCGCCCGTGCCCGTGACACGGTGGCAGAAGTCGCACGTGACGCCCTCGGCCGAAGCCGAGGTCAGCTTGGACTGATCCACGCCCTTGAGCTGGCCCGACATGACCGCGATCGGACCGTGGCAGGAGTTGCAGAACGGGCCGAGCGCCCCGTTCGTGGCCTTGTCCGCCTCGGCGAGCTTGTACTTGTACAGCGGATCGCTCAGCGCCTTGGCGTGCATCGACGGCCGCCACTCGGCTGCAAGTCCGGCGTGGCACCCGCACTCCGTCGAAGGCTGGAACGTCCCGATCGGGATCGACGGCAGGGCGAACGCGACGGAGGGCACCAGCAGGAGCGCGGACGTGGCGATCAGAAGGCGAGCTGGAAGCGATCTCATGGGACTCCCACCCTCACGTGCGTCGGACACCCGGCATGCCTATGTCGTTCCCCTGCGGGAAACGGGGCTAACCCCTGGCACGACGAACCGCTGTCCGAAGGCGCCGCGGACAGGCGCCTACTTCCCCGAGCTGAACGAGTAGCGGATCACATTGGCTCGGGCAGTTGTCGGCACACGACCCGCACAGCGAGCATTCCGAGGCCTCCATGTGCCCGCTCGCGACCAGCGACTGGACGTCGACGCTCATCGGGCACACGCCGGTGCACGTGCCGCACTTCGTGCAGCGCGGCGAGTCGGCTACCAGTCGCAGCGACGGCCAGGCACCCAGCCGGTTTCGGGCTTCTCGGCCGAGGATCATGAACGGCGCCATCCAGCACACCGTGTGGCAGCCGCCACGGCGGCCCACCGCAAGCGCCAGCCCGAAGAAGAGCAGCACCACCGCGAAGTAGATGGCGTAGGCGGCGATGACGGGACGGTCGGCGTCGCCGGCCACCGAGATGCCCCCGACGGTGCCGTAGAACGGCTGGACCGAACTGTAGCCGCCGGCCCTCACCACGGCGAAGACGATCAGGGCGATCCACGGGACCCAGATGAGCCACTTCACGAGGTCCGCTCGGCGACCCACTCGGCGGCCGTTCACGCGGAGCAGCGGCTCCTGCAGCCCGGCGGCGGGACACGCCCAGCCGCACCACAGCCGCCCGAAGACGAGCGAGCCCACGAACATCGACGCGAAGACGATCGCGCTGCCGTTGAGAATGCCCTGGAAGCTCGCATCGACGATGAGGTACGGCGAGAAGTAGTTCATCGTGAGCGGGAAACGCGATGAACGACAGCAGGAGCAGCGTTCGGCGTACTGCCTGACGGCGCGGCAGCGGGCGCGGACACGGCACTCATTGCGCATACCTCCTGAGACGGAGCGGCTCCTTGCAGCCGCGCTTGCGGGCCTGCGCGCGACCAAATGAATCCGCCGATCAGCGGGTACACCCACGCCGGCGCGAGCGGACGCGCGAAGGCTTCGGTCGAAGCGCGCGGGATCGGTGCTCCCGCGGCGAGCGCATCGGCCGCGGCATCGAGCGCATCGGTCCGACCCGCGAGCGGCGAGCTCTCGACCGGGCGGCCTTCGATCGCGCCTCCCATGCCGAACGCCAGCGCGCCTGACCACTCGAGACCGCAGCGCGCGCGCGAACAGCCTGCAGACCTCGATGGCGACGTCGCAGTGCGACGCCTCCGGGAAGCCGCACTGAGTGAGCACCGCGAGCCGCGGACGCCGGACGCCCGGCGCCGCTGCAGAGCCGCGCTCCGCCCATGCCTCGAGCAGCGCGAGCACGGGCGCCGGAAGCGAGTCGACGTAGACCGGGAAGGCGAGCACCACCAGGTCCGCGTCGCCAGCCGCGTCCAGCAGCTCGGCCGTGCGAGCCTCGTCGCGCAGCGCGGGGACGACCCGCTCGGTGCTGCACTCCCACCCGCGGGCCTCCAGCCGGGTTCGCAGCGCCTCGGCGAAAGCGAGCGACGCGCTGGTGCGCGGCTTGGGGCTTCCAACCAGCAGCAGGGCTCGGCTCATGCCGCCACCTCCTTGGCTCGCCGACACGCTGTCGAGCAGGCGTTCTGCTGCTGCGACCGGGTCCGAGTCGCCCGCGACCACGGCGGCGGCGTGCTCCGGGTTGTGCAGGTTCACCGAGTTGCGCTCGACGAGCCGTGCGAAGAGGGCTTCCTGCTCGGCGTCGGGCTCCGGCAGCGTGCCCAGCGCGAGGAGCGCCGGATAGCGGCTGTAGCGCGGCTTGTGGTGGACTTCGCCGCCGATCGGTCGTGAAGTGGGGCAGAACCAGGCAGATCATCCGGTCGAGCACGCCCTTCGCAAGCGACCCGTAGCTGCCGAAGGTGATCGGCGAGACGATGGCGAACACGTCGGATGCGATCACCTTCTGGGCGATCGAGCGCGCGTCGTCGTCGATCACACACTCGCCGGGCCGAGACACCCAGCAACCGAAGCAGCCGGTGCACGGCTTGATCGCTCAGGTCGCGAACCACGATCCGCTCGACGTCGTGCCCTCGGCGGCTCAGAGCAGCGGCCAGCGCGTCGGCGGCCCGCGTGGTGCGGACATCGCCGGCTGCAGCCGTATCGAGTAGCAGCGTCTTCACCGCGAACCTCCTCCTTCGCACGGCTGCCAGCCGGCGCCGGCAGCACCGTCCACGGTGCCCAGCGCCGCGAGAAGAACCTGGCGCGCCATCGGCTCCAGCCCGCCGGCGGCCTGCGGCATCAGCGAGAGCGGCCCGCTGCGCCACAGTTCGGCCAGGCCGTGGACGAGCGACCACAGGAAGACGGCGAGCACGACCGGATCGCCCTGAGGCAGCTCACCCGAGTCCTGGCACCGCACGACGGCGCTCACCAGCCGCTCCCAGGTGTTGCCCCGTTCTTCCTCGGGCTGCAGGTCGGCGCGCTGGGCCGACGGGCTGTTGATCTCGGGGGCGTTGAACGCCGCGTAGTAGTCCGGGTGCTCCACCGCGAACGTCACGTACGCCATGCCGATGCCCAGCAGCTGCGCCTTGGGGTCCTCGCCTGCCGCCTCCTCGGCAGCAGCCATCGCGTCGTCCATGAGCGACATGCCTTCGTGGGCAAGCGCGTGGATCAGCGCCGTCTTGTCGGCGAAGTGGTGGTAGGGCGCCGCGTGGCTCACCCCCACGCGAGTGGCGACATCGCGCAGCGACAGCCCCTCGACGCCCTTCTCGGCGATGACGACGAGCGCCTCATCGAGCAGCGCCCGGCGCAGGTTGCCGTGGTGGTACGCGTCTTTGGCGCTCACTTCGCGCCGCCTTGCGCCGCGGTTCGGTACCACGCGACGGTCCTCGCCAGGCCCTCGTCGAGCGGGGTCGGGGTCAGCCCGAACTCCGCTTCGATCGCCGAGGAGTCCACGACGAACGGGTCGGTGAACTCGTACATCATCTCGACCATCTCGCGCGCGCCCGAGATGAACAGCCCCGCCAGGCGCATCTTGGTCGGCGTGACGGTCGTGTACTTGGGCGCGCGGCCCGCCAGATCGAAGACCCGCTCGAGCACCTGCCGCTGCGTGGGCGCAGGCGCGTGCGGCGCGATCCATACCCGCCCGAGCGCCTCATCGCGCGTGCCGAGCTCGACGGCCGCGCGTGCAACGTCCTCGATGTAGGCGTAGGAGTGCGGGATGTCGAGCCCGCCGAGCACCTCGCCCGCCTTGCCCGCCAGTATCGGCGGGAACACCCGGTCGCCGAGAGCCGAGCCGGTGACGCCCGGACCGTAGTAGTCGCTGGAGCGCAGGATGGCCGCGCGCACGTCGCCGCGCTCGTGAGCCGCCAGCACCTCCTCGGCCATACCGGCGCGCAACTCGCCCTTCTTCGATGCGGGCGCGATCCGCGTCTGCTCGGTGATCGGCCCCGCCGAGGAGTCGTACATGTAGAGGTTGTCGATGGAAACGTAGCGAGCCCCCGACGCCTTCGCGGCGGCCAAGGCCGAGCGCTGCAAGCCGGGGAAGAGCTCGTGCCACTTGTCGTAGGGCGGATTGAGCGCCTGGTAGAGCACCGCGGCACCGGATGCGGCCTCGATGGCCTGCTGCGCATCACTCAGGTCCGCCGAGACGATCTCGACCTCGGCGGGCACGAACTCGGTGCGCTTCCCCGAGCGGTTGACGGCGCGGACGGCGTGCCCGCGTTCGGCAAGCGTTCGCGCGATCCAGCTTCCCACCGGCCCGGTTCCCAACACAACGTGCAGATCGCTTCCCATGACACACGTCCTTCGATAGCCAGCTCGTTCTTGCATCTTTACACTGTCAACTTAGCACTGTCAAGATGTATCCTCCGCTGTCGTCTTCCGCGCCCGACTGCCCGACCACGCAGGGAATCCGCCGCGCGCGCCGAACGCCAGTAGTGGGGAGAGGTGCCGCGTTCTTGCGCGCCTCGGTACGTCGTTGGTGCTCGAGGAGGGATTCCGCGTGCGCATCGTCAGCTGGAACGTCCGATACCTGGGTCTCGAAACCCGCCTCGCCGAGGTGGTCGATCGGCTCGTCGAATCGGGCGCCGACATCGTGGCCCTGCAGGAGGTCACCCTCGCGCCTGCTGGATTCGGCGGCCGGGCTGCTCGAGAACTACGGCTACGGGTCTCACGTCGATAGCCTCGCCCGCGCGCCCGAGGGCCCGTACGGGCGCAAGCCGTTCGGCTGCCTCGTCGCGAGCAAGTGGCCCACCGCGCCGGGACCCAACGACTGGCGCCTTGAAGCGCCGTTCCCCGAGTCGTTCGCCCGCGCGGTCGTCTCGGCGCCGAGCGGCCCTATCGACGTGACCTCGGTTCACGCGCCAAACGGCTCTGGCAACGGGTGGAAGAAGGTCGCGACGTTCCGCGTGCTCGCCAAGGCGCTCGCCGAGCCGGCCGGCATGCGGCAGATCGTTGCCGGGGACTTCAACGAACCCAAGGAGCTTCGGGCCGACGGTTCGATCGTGACGTTCTCGGAGGTCGACTTCGACGACAGGTCCGCCGGGCATCGCCTGTGGACCGACCGAGACGGTCAGACCGGCGACCTGCGGGAGTGGGAAGACGCCGTGCAGGCGGTCTTGGGGACGACGCCGGTCCATCAGCTCCGAAACGCGCACCTCGTCGTGAACGGCGGCATCTTCGAGCCCAAGACGCATTTCGCCGGCGGGCACGTGGGGCGCTGGTTCGACCATATCCTGGTCTCTCCGGAGTTCGGGGTCGACAAGTGCGGCGTCTACTCGGAGTGGCTCCAATCGGGCACGTCCGATCACGCCGGCGTGTGGGCGGACCTGACGTAGCCGCAGTCGCCGCCGCTGCGGCGGCGCTGGCGGGAGCGCGTCTAGCGCCCGCAGCACGCCTTGTACTTGCGCCCGCTGCCACACGGGCACGGCTCGTTGCGTCCCGTGTGCGCAGCCTCCTCGGCGAGCAGCGCCATGATGTCGCCGGCGTCGCGCCCCTCCTGGAGCAAGGCCGCGAGCATCCTCATGCGCCGATCCGTGTGCGCGAAGAAGTGCTTGAGCCCCTCGCACAGGTAGTTGAGCCCCGGCTCGCCGTCGGGCGTGAGCAGGAGGCGGTTCTTGGGGCACTCGCCGTTGCACGCGAAGAGGAACTCGCACTCGCGGCAGTAGCGCGGCAGCGTGTCGCGCTTCGCCTCGCCGAACGCCCGCTGCTGCTCGCCGCGAACGAGCTCGCCGATCGGCGTCTCCATGATGTTGCCGAGCAGGTACGGCGTGTCGACGAAGTGGTCGCACGAGTAGACGTCGCCGTTGTGTTCGAGCGCCACGCCCTCGCCGCAGGTCGGCCGCAGGACGCACAGCGACGAGTAGCCGCGCACGTAGGCGGCCAGCACGCCGTCGAAGAACTGCACGAACATCTCGCCCACGTCGTTTCGCACCCACTCGTCGAAGATCGCCGAGAGGAACTCGCCGTACGCGAGCGGCGGCACGCTGCGGTCGGTGACCGTGCCCGCCGTGCCCTCGCCGGGCGGCGTCTCGACCTCGACGATCGGGATGAACTGGATGAAGCGCGCGCCGAGCTCGTCTCGGAAGTAGCGGTAGACCTCGAGCGGGTGGCCGACGTTGGCGGCGTTGACGGTGCACAGGACGTTGAACTCGGCACCGTGCTTCTGGAGCAGGCGCGCCGCGGCCTCGACCTGGTCGAAGACGGGACGCCCGGCACCGTCGTGGCGGTAGGCGTCGTGCAGCTCGCGCGGCCCGTCGATGCTCAGGCCCACGAGGATGTCGTTGTCGGCGAGGAAGGCCGCCCACTCGTCGTCGAGCAGCGTGCCGTTGGTCTGGATCGTGCGCTCGACCTGCCAGCCCTCGGGCAGCGCCTCGCGCTCGACCTCGAGGGCGCGCCGGAAGAAGTCGAGCCCCATCAACGTGGGCTCGCCGCCTTGCCACGCCAGCGTCACGAACGGCACCTGCTGCGCCTCGATCGTCTGGCGCACGAACGCCTCGGCGACCTCGTCGGTCATGCGCTCGTCACTGCCGGGGTAGAGCGCCGACTTCTCGAGGAAGAAGCAGTAGTCGCAGCGCAGGTTGCAGCGCGCCCCGGTGGGCTTGGCCATGACGTGGAATGCGGGAGGTGCGGATTGGCTCATGGAATCATGGTACGCGAGCGGCTACCGGCGCGGTGAACCAGTATCATGGCCTTCGGCACATCGCGGGCACGAGGGGGGTCGCGTGGACGAGCAGCAGACTGACGGCGCCGCGCCGAGAAGCACATCGACTCTCGCGAGCTTGCGCGCAGCGGAACGCGCCTGCTGTTGCTCGCGCTTGTCGTCGGCATCATCACCGGGGCGGCCACCTGGCTGTTCCTGACCGTGGACCACCTCGGGGTCAAGTTCCTGTGGGAGACGCTTCCCGAGCAGTTCCCGAGCGTGCCCGAGTGGATCGTGCCAGTGGCGGTCGTGCATCACGATGACGGCGATCGCCTCGCTGATCGCCGTCCTGGCGAAGGGGCGCCCCTTCGACACAGGGGCCGCCGAGCACGAGTACGACCAGGAAGGGCGGATGGAGTACCGCAAGCTCCTTCCCGGCGCCGCCTTCTCGCTCGCCTCCCTGTTCTCCGGCGCGGCGATCGGTCCCGAGGCGCCGCTCGTGGATATCAACGGCGGGCTCGGCACGCTTGCTGGCCGAGCGGCATGGGGCTCAAGCCGGAGCAAGTGAAGATGATGTGCTACGCAGGTGTTGCCGGTGCGCTTTCGGCATTCCTGGGCGGTGCGCCGGTGGGGGCGCTTCTCGCGATGGAGTTCATCAGCCCCAAGGCGATCAACATGAGCCGCATCAACATCGTCGCCGGCTTGGCCTCGGGTGCAACGGCGTGGGTGACGTACATAGTCCTGGGCGGTCAAAGCATCGCAGCGCTCTTCCCCTTCCCCGACTACACAACCGTGTCACTCGTCGATCTCGCTCTCGCCGTGGCCCTCGGCGTCACCGGTGGCGCGGTCGGGTCTCGTGTACGGCGGCGTGTTCGTGAAGGCGCGCGTGAAGATGCAGGGGCTACGAACGAAGCCGATGCTGGCCGGCGTCGCCGGCGGGTCGGTGATAGCGCTTCGCCGCTATCGCAAGCCCGTACCTGCTGTTCTCGGGTCAGGAGCAGGTGCCCAACGTCATCGAGAAGGCCGCGGCGCTGGGGCTTGTCACCTTGCTGCTCCTGGGAGTCGGCAAGGTGGCCCTGAGCATCTGGAGTCTGTCGACCGCGTACTTCGGCGGTCCGCTGTTCCCGCTGATGTTCGCCGGTCTGTGCTTCGGTTTGGCGCTGAACCTCGCCGTGCCCGGCATCCCGCAGGGTGTCGCAGTAATGGCGCTGATCGCGGGAATGCTGGTCGCCGCGACCGCGTCTCCGCTGAGCATGACGCGTGTTCCTCATACTGATATCGAACCCACTGCTTGCCTCGGTCATAGCGATCGGCGCCGTCTCCGCCTACATCGTGCGGCAGGCCGTCGCTCCCACCCTCCCGGGCGTATACCGGCAGACCGCAGCTGCCGAGAAGCCCGCTTCCAGCTAGTGTGAGAGGGGGCCGCCGGATGGCAGCCCCCTCTACGAATCACACGTTCGAGCCGACGCGAGCGCTCGCCCGCCTCCGCCCGGCCTCGCGCTACTTGACGGCCTCGTCGATCGCCTTCTTCAGCTCCTTGGCGTCAGCGTCGACCTGCTTCTTGGCGACCTTCGCCGCGCGCTTCATATACAGGTCGGCACCCATCTCGGGGGTCGCGACGCCAATCATCACGATACCGGCCGTCCCCTCGTCGAGCATGTCACCGATCTCGGCGATGTCCTTGCGCTTGAAGCCGCCGAACAGGTGACCCAGCGCGGCACTCGCGGTACCGATGACAGCGGCGCTGCCGAGGATCGACGGCGGGAAGATCAGACCGATGAAGGCACCCGTCAGAGCGCCGACTACCGCAGCGCCGCCGGTCACGGCCGAATCGCGGTCGAGGATCTTGACCTTGCCGCCAACCTCCTTGGTGAACAGCGCGCCGTCGTACGGGCCGATCCACATGTTGGCGTGCAGCGCCTTGATGGCGTCGAAATCCGCCTTCGCGTCGTCCACGTTGCCATACGCGCCGATGTAGGCCACGTACGGAAGGTCGTCGTACTTCTCGTCGGCCATGTTCTTCTCCTTCGTTCGTGACTCACTTGGACCTAGACTGGCTGATACTACCCAGACTCGCGCTCGCTATGGCTTAGCCCTTGCGGTCCCGCCGCGCCTTCCACGCGAAGTCCATCACGACGGCAAGCGCTGTGAACGCGCCCAACCACGCCAGCGTGGCAGGCTCGTTCCTGGCGAGATCGACAAGGAAGAGGGCCAGCACGATCGCGGTCGACGCTCCGGCAAGCACGATGAGCACGGCGTTCGACCCCGTCTCGGGCTTGAGCTTGAAACCCGCGATGGCCAGCAGTAGGAAGATCGCCAGCGCGATGGCGCTTCCCATGTTCGCGATCGCCGAAAGGTCGAAGACGTTGGCCAAGACGAGCACGGTCACCAGCGTCAGCATGAAGCCCCTCGTGCCCGCGATGCGGGAGGGCTTCGCCAAAGAACGTCGGGAACTGACGCGTGGACGCGAGGCTCTTGGTCACGTTGCCCGCGCCGAAGAGGTTCGCGTTGACCGAGGAGGACGTAGCGAGCAGCGCGGCCACCGCCATCATCGTGAACCCGGCCTGCCCCAAGGCTGGGACCGCTGCCACGGCGAGCGCGGTGTCGCCGTTAGCGATGACCTCCTCGACGGTGAGGCTGCCGAAGACCCCGAACGACAACAGGACGTAGAGCCCGGTGGTCAGCCCAAGTGCGATACAGCATCGCCCGCGGCAGGTCGCGCTTCGGGTCCGCCAGGTCGCCTGGCAGTGAAGGTGATCACCGCGAAGCCGAGATAGGCGAAGAACGTCAAAGCGACGCTCGGCATGATCTCGGAGAGCGGCGGATACGTCGACGGCGACAGATAGCCGGGCTTCGATCTGCGTGAGCGTCGCTGCGAGGAACACCGCGAAGACCCCCAGCAAGATCACGAACGATCACCGACTGGACGCGGGAGATCAACTTCGCGCCCACGATGCCCACGATGCCCATCACGATCACGACCAGAGTGGCCAGGACGTTCGACGGCCAATGTGCGGAGCGCCGTCCCCGAAGAAGAGCGATGCTCCGTAGCTGCCAAACGACACGGCCACCATGGCCGTGACGATGAGGACCGCGAAGTAGTAGAGCCACGAGCTGATTCCGGTGAGGTGACTATCACCGAATGCTTCGTGAAGAAAGGCGATAGCGCCACCGGAGCTCGGGTAGCGCACTCCCAGACCCACGACCACGTACCCAAGAAGCCCGGCGACGATGCCGCCGAGCAGGAAGGCTAGCCACACCGCCGACCCGGCGATCGCGCCGGCCTGTCCGAGCAGAGCAAACACCCCTGCTCCGACCATCGAGCCGATTCCAAGAAACGCCTGCGCCCCACACGGAGATCGAAGGCTTGGATCCGCTCCGCCATGCCAGGTCCCCTCGAGGCCTATCTGGCGGCGAGCTTCTGGATCAGCAGCGCCTGCGCGACGATCATCCGCTCGATCTCGTCGGGATGGACGCTCTCGTTCGCGCCGTGGATGTTGGCCTTCGCGTCCTCGGCGCCGAGCAGGATGAACTCCGCACCCGGGGAAGCCTTCATGAGCGTCTCGAGCAGCGGTATGGAGCCGCCGCTGCCGACCTCGCTGGGCTCGACCCCGTCGTACGCCGCTCGCAGCGCATCCATGGCCGCGGCCATCGCCGGGCCGCCCTTCGGCGCCATGAAGGCGTCGGAGGCCTTCACCCGCTTGACGTCGACCTGCACGCCCCACGGAGCAGACTCGCGCAGGTAGTCCATGAGCTTGGTGATCTCGGCCTCGGGGTCGGCGCCCGGAGCGATGCGGAGCGCGACCTTGGCGCGCGCGACCGGCAGCAGCACGTTGCCGGCGTCCGCGATGCACGGCACGCCGTCGATGCCGATGACCGTCGCGTTCGGCTGGCTCCACAGCATCGAGCCGATCGAGGCGTCGCCGTTGATCTGCGACGCCGGGCAGCACGCCCGCCATCTCGCGCACGAGCGGCTCGGGGTAGTCGGCGCCGGGCCAGTCGAACCTCTCGAGCCCGGGGACGATGGTGTTGCCGTTGTCGTCCCACAGCTTGTTCAGCAGCCGGATCAGCGAGACGAACGCATCGGGGACCGGTCCGCCGAACACGCCCGAGTGCAGCGGGTGATCGATGGTGCGGACCTCGACGGTGCACTGGCAGTGACCGCGCAGCATCGTGGTGAGGACCGGAAGGCCGCACTCGATGTTGCCCATGTCGGCGATGATCATGCAGTCGGCCTTGAAGCGCTCGGGGTGCTTCTCGACGTACGCCTCGAGCTGAGAGAGCGTCTCTTCCTCGCCCTCGATGATGACCTTGACGCCCACGGGAGGCTTGCCGCCGAAGACGCGCAAGCGTGCCGGCGTGGATCGCAGCACCGCTCTTGTCGTCGGCGGCGCCGCGCCCGTACATGCGGCCGTCGTCCTTCATCGTGGGCGTCCACGGATCGGTGTCCCAACCCTGCTCCATCGGCGCGGGCTGGACGTCGTAGTGCCCGTAGAGCAGCACGGTCGGAGCGCCCTCGGGCGCCGGGATCTCGCCCCAGACCGCCGGGTAGCCGCCGCCCTCGAGATCCAGCTCGCTCGACCTCGAAGCCCGGCGTTCTCGAACATCTTGATGACCTGCGCGCGAGCGGCATGCACGGGCTCGGGCGGAAAGCCCGGGAACGCGCACGACGCGTGCGACACAAGCGTGCCGAGCTCGTCCATGATCTCGGGCATCATCGCCCGTGCGGATGCCTTGACCTGTGACTCGTCCATGTGAGGGCTCCTTCGTCTCTAGCGGCTACACGAACTGGGCGATGAGCAGGCCGACCCCGACCGCGGCCGCAGTGCTGACCAGCAGCGGGATCATGAACGAGTGGTTGACGACCGCTTTGCCGATCTTGGTCGTTCCCGTCTCGTCGACCGCCACTGCCGCAAGCTGCGTCCCGTTCGCCGGCAGGAACAGCACGCCGGAGAGGGCCTGCCACATCGCCACCACGGACGCGACCGGAAGGATCGCGAGGCCGATCGGGACGAGCGTGGTTGTCGTCGCGGACTGGCTTGTCGTCAGCGCGGCGAGAATGAACAGCGCGAACGCGAACAGCAGCGGAACCGCGGTGACCCAGCTGGTGAGCGCCGCCACAATCTGAGCGTTGTAGGCCGCGACGAAGGTGTCGGCGAGCCACGCGATGCCGAAGAGGGCCAGAGGGCGACGATACCTGCTCCGAAGACCGACTGCGCTGGAATCACCTTCGGATCGATCTTCGTGATCAGCACGATGAGTAGTGCGACGACGAACATGATGATCTGGATGATGATCGGCGCGTCGACCTTGACGAGTTCGCCCCCCTCGCCCGGCACCATCTGCTGGAAGGCCGGAAACGCGCTCAGCACGACGAAGACCACGCCGGCGAGGAACAGGTAGGCGCTGACTGCGGCCCCCTTCGGAAGCTCCGGCAGCGCCTCCTCGGCGGCCTTCTGCGACTTCGGGGGCGCGATCAGACCGGCCTTGAGCTTCTCCTGGTAGACCGGGTCCTCCTCCAGCGGCTTGCCGATGCGGTTCTGGACGAACGCCATCACGATGATTGCGACGAGCGCCGAGGGGATGGTGATGAGAAGGATCTGCCCGAGGCTGATAGCCGTACTCCGGTGTCCCCACGAGGCCGACCATGACAGCCATCGCTGCGGCGACCGGACTACACGTGATGCCGTAGACGTTGGCTACGGTCGAGGTCGCCAGAGGCCGCTCAGGACGGATGTCGTTGTCATATGCCGTCTGGTAGATGACCGGAAGCAGCGGATAGAAGATGTTCGACGTGCCGGCGGCCACTGTGAAGATGAAGCTCACGAGCGGAGCGATGTAGTTGATGCGGCTCGGGTTGGCCTGGATGATCTTGGTCGCGACGCGCACCAGGAAGTCGATCCCGCCAGCCGCTTGCATCGCTGCGGCCGCCGTGATCACCGCGAGGATGATCAGCATCGTCGATGGGTGGAGACCCGGGCGGCAGTTCGAACACGAACACCAGAACGCCAACGCCTGCCACGCCCCAAAGGCCCAGCCCGAGGCCACCCATCCGAACGCCCAGGACGATGGCGCCCGCGACAACCAGGATCTCAAGCACGACCGCGATGTCCATGTGCCGCCCCTCTCACTCAAACGTCTGCACGCTCACGTGGGACACGCCCCTGCCTCGTGCCGCTTCGGGTTGTTGCCCTCGGCCTACCGGCGGAGGTAACAGCACGCGCGGA
Source organism: uncultured Actinomycetes bacterium (assembly GCA_963726325.1). Classification (GTDB taxonomy): domain Bacteria; phylum Actinomycetota; class Coriobacteriia; order Anaerosomatales; family PHET01; genus CAVPCY01. Next base: position 33,772 of record CAVSCA010000008.1, read on the forward strand.
GCCGCATGGCGACTCCGCGCGTACCCGGGCGCGCCTGGATGTTACGCGAGCGCCTTCGCCTTGATCGAATCGAACTCGGCCTGGCTGATCGCGCCCTTGTCGCGCAGCGCCTGGGCCTTCGCGATGTCGTCGACCGCCGAACCACCGATCCGTGCCAGCTGGGTGAGCCTCGGCGGCCCTGGCACGTCCTCTTTCACCGTAGAGCCGAGCAGCCCGCCGACGAGGCGGCTGCAGCCCCGAACACGGCTCCACCCGACAGGTTCTCGCGGCGGAAGATGCCGGGACCGACGACTCATGATGGCACGAGCCAGGCCCGTCCTTCATGAGTTCGCGCACGAACTCGGCACGGGTCCGCATCTCGCAAGCGGCATGACCCACTCGGTGTGAAGAGCGACGTACTCGCACCAACACCACCCCCTCGCCACGCGCGATGTGAGCGAATGTGACCCCTCCTCGGCCAGGAGCCGCCTACATCAGGTTCGACATCAGCCGGGAGACCGAGTTGCGCAGCTTGAACGCGGCAGGCCAGTTCGCGACCGTCTCGAGCGTGACCTCCGAGCACTTGGTCATGTCGTCTTCGAAGATCGCATCGTGCTTGGCGGCGATGTCGCGGTTGAAGTACCAGGTCATGACCTCCTTGTGCAGGGCAAGGCTCCGGATGTCCATGTTCATAGTGCCGATGACGCAGATCTCGCCGTCGATGGTGAGCGTCTTGCCGTGGAAGAAGCCGGGCTGGTACATGTAGATCTTGCCGCCGGCGAGCAGGAACTTGTGGAAGAAGGAGTGGGCCGCACGCCACGGCAGGTTCTTGTCGGGCACCCCGGTGATCATCAGCGAACGTCTTTGCCCGCGAGCGCCTGGTTGATCATGATCTCGTAGATGTCGGGCGTCGGGATGAAGTACGGCGACTGGATCCAGATGCGCTCGCGAGCCGCGGCCATCGCTGCCTCGTGCACGCGGCGCGCCGGATCCCACAGCAGTTCGACGCCCTGCGCGACCGTGATCGCCGGCGTCATGGCGCCGTGTTGCGGGTACTCGAGCGGGAAGAACCGCTCCGTGAACAGGTTCTCCTTCGAGTTCTCGTGCCACCGCGCCGCGAAGAGCTTCTGCAGATCGGCAACGGCCGGACCGTGGAACTTGCTGTGCGTGTCGCGCCACGACTTGTAGTGCGGCTGGCCGTCGATGTACTCCTGGCCGACGTTGAGGCCGCCGACGTAGCCGATCACGCCATCGATGACGATGATCTTGCGGTGGTCCATGTAGTTGATCTTGCGCCAGTCCGGCAGGTCGGAATGGAACTTCACGCCCGCCGCCTGCATCTGCTTGATCTCGTCCTTCTTGAACACCATGCAGCCGACGTAGTCGGTCAGCAGCCGGACCTCGACGCCTGCCCGTGACGCGCTCGATCAGGATGGCGCGTGAGCTCGGCGGTGAGCTTGTCGCGCTCCCAGATGAAGACCTGGAAGTTGATGGTGTCCTTGGCGTTGCGCAGGTCCTCCTTGAGGGCGGCGAAGTGCAGCTCGCCGTTCGCGGAGGATCGTCACGTCGTAGGCGGGGAGGACGTGGGTGGTGTCGGTGGCGAGCGCCGTCTTGATGATCGGCGCGAGGCCCATGGGCGTCGCCCGCTCGAGCAGCGTCCTGCTCGACATCTGGCGTACTTGCCCCAGACGCGGTTCATCGTCGGTAGCGCGAGTGCGAAGATCTCCTTGCCCAGGCGCTGCGCTGCCGCGATCTTCTTCCAGTTGCGGCCGAACAGGAAGTAGAAGAGGAGGCCGAGCAGCGGGAACGCGAACAGGACGAGCAGCCACGCCAGGGTCTCGGTGGGTTCGCGCTCGTCGGTGATGACGATGATCGCCATCGCGAGCCAGTACACGACGAGCACGGCGACGGTGATCGACGGCCACGACTGAACCAGTTGCCAAACCACGGAGACCCCCTCTTCGTGCGCCGGCTAGCTTTGGGTTGTGTGTACGTGCCAGGGGCGCATTCGCTGGCGCGCATCACCGCAGGCTCCACGTCCGCCCCGAATCTTACCACCGGGTCATCCGCCTTCCGGCTCGTGGGACGTTCCGGCGGCGCCGAGACTCATCGAGCGCCGCCGGAACGATCAGCTTCTTCGCCGCGCACGGCGTCAACGGTGCGAGAACGCGTTGCGCCCGGTGGGTCGCGCTATCGCCGTCCGCGATCATCCCGACGGTCATCGCGCCGATCGCCGCGCCGTCGCGCACCGTGGGCAACCACGGCGGTAGTGCCGACAACTGCTGCGGTGCGCGCGACCGGTGCCCCGATCACGCCCCGCCGCCCTGCACGTCCTGGACCCAGAGGCATCGCTACACCCCTTCCATCGCAGTGGCTTCCTCGTACGCTTCCATGGCGGCGAGGATTCCTTGAACGGGAATGCGACCGTCGGCGACAAGCTGGCCGCCGGCGCGCCGAATCGCCGCGCCGAATGGTGCGGCCCACGTGTTCTCCCACACGAGCACCGCCGCGACCGTGTCACCCTCGAGCGCTTCGGCTATCGCGTCGATGTCCTCCTCGGCCAGGAGTTCCAAGGCCAGCGCGTTCAGAGCGCGCAGGTCAGCGATATCGCCCTCGTACTCGTCGGCCTCGAACGCCTCGACAGAGCCGTCCGCAAGCTTGTGGATGAAGATCAGGTCCAGCACCCGGATGAGCCCCCTGTCGACGAGCGACTTCAACTCATCGATTCCCTCGCCCGAGAAGTTGGCCCTGTCCAGGGGAAACTCGACCACCAGGTAGTCGACTGGACCCAACGCTTCGAGATAGCTATCTGTCATAGCTGTGCCTCCTTGTCGTGTCGCGACTAGTCGTGCGGTGTTTCCCACATCAAGTCCGGATGGAAGTCGTAACCCCAGGGGAGCCCGGCGTTCTTCCAGCCGTTTCTCATGTGCTTGCCGTGGTAGACGCTGCCCGGGTCGTCGACCCGGTCCCCCTCGAAGCCGTTGATGATGTTGTAGACGCTGGAGAAGCCAGCCTGCGCGAGCGCGTTGACCGCCATGGCGCCGCGGCCCCCCGTCGCGCACATGCACAGAATCGTGTCATCCGCGCCGAAGGCTTCCTTGGTCTTGGCAACGAAGTCGGGGTTCGCCTCACCCGAGCAACCCGGCGGGCGTCCCGGCATCGAGGGACCATCGGGGTCGTATCTCGGGTACACCAAGGGGATGTTCTTGGCGCACTCCACATGACCACCGAAGGTGTACTCCTCAAACGTGCGCACGTCGAGGATGTGGACGTGGTCCGGGTCTGCCTGCCACATCTCGTAGGCCTCGGTGGGCGTCACATAGAGTCCCAGGGTTGTCTTGTTCGTTTCGGGGACTGGCTGTTCCAGTGGCTCCACGGTAAATGCTCCTCTCAAGAGGCGCGGGCTGGGCGTGCCTAGCCGAGCCGCGCTCCTTGGACCTCAAGCCCGCCACCCTGGGGAAGCTTGCTCCAGCTCTTCTTCTCCCACTCCTCTTTGAGCACTTCGGTCGCCGCCTGCTCCAGGAACTGAGGCGCGGCCCACTCGTCCACATCGAAGTCGTTCTTGATGTAGCCGTGGCTGTACATGAAGTCTTTGCCGATCTTGATGCACTCCATGTTCTGGGCGCTCAGACTCGGCACCATTTCGACGTGCTTGATCCCCTGGTAGGTGTCCTCGGGGTCGAGGTAGTAGGTCTGCCGATTGAGAATGTAGGCGGCCGCACGCTTGTTCTCGTTGGACCAGCGGCCGACCCTGATCATGGCCTTCATGTAGGCGACGACGAGCTCCGGGTGCTCCTTGGCCATCACATCGGTGCAGGTGATGACGGCGGGCGTGTTCGCGATGTTGACCGTCCAATCCGGGTGCGTGGACAGGTCGAAGATCATCTTGATCTTGCCGGTGGCCTCTTGGAGGTGCTGGAGCACTTTGCTCTGGGTGTAGATCGCGTCAACGGTTCCATTGAGCAGCGCAGTCTCAAGCGGGCGGAAGGCCAGGTCGTGCTTGTGATCACGCTTCATCCACACTTCGGACGGGTTATTCAGCGGCGTGAGCATCTCGGGCTTGTCGTACCAGTCATCGGGATATGGGAACTCAACGAGCTCGATGTCATCCATCGTCATGTCGCTAAGCATCAACATGTTCTCGATGCCCATGTGCTCCTGGATGCGCCACCAGTCGCACTTGATGGTGTTCAGGCTCTTGGAGATGCCGATCTTCTTCCCCTTGAGGTCCTTCATCCGGAAGATCGGGTCTCGTGCACGCACCGCCATGCAGCCACCCTCGTAGACCCACGTCGCCCCCAGCAACACCGTCCGGCGGATATCTGCATGGACGTGGATCGGGGATACAGACCACCGAATCGGATGAGGTTGTCGAGGTTGTGGATGTAGTGCGGATACCAGTTGTTCTCCACGGAGTGGCGGAAGTAGGCATACTCGACGCCGATCTTCTTGTACTCCTCGCGACACCACCCAAGCTCTTGGTCGATGTTGTTCGCGGAGACCATGGGACAGTTGGTGAACCAGACCTCGTTCCAGTTCAACGGCGCGGTGGTGGCGACTCTCTCTTCGGCCATGTCGTTCTCCTTACTCGTCGGTCCACATCCAATTCGGCGGGGTACTACTTGGTCTCGACGCTGAGACTTCGGGTCCGCCCTGCGAACTCATGACTCCCTCGTAGTGCTCTCCAGGCGTCATCCGCGACGTCCGAGGAGTGAGCCGCTATCTGACTATCTGACTATTCGTATTCGCGAGCGTAATCTAACCTCGTATTGCGTTACACTTCAGGCGCTCTCTCGGATAGCCGAAGCGGCATCACGAGGTAGAGACGAACCTGTCAAGCTCGACCTGACTGCGTATGTGGGGGAGGCGCCAATGGCTAAGTCGCTCAAGGCCGGTCGTCGCGAGGAGATACTCGACGGGGTGATAGCGATCATCTCGGAGCGGGGGTTCGCCGATACTACGATCGCTGACATCGCTCGTGACCTGCACTGCTCTGCGTCGACGCTCTACAAGATGGCGTCGAACAAGGACAGTCTCATCGTGCTAGCGATCGGCCGCTGGGCCGAGATCACGTTCGAGTACCTCGACGCCCGAGCCAAACTCGCTCCCTCTCCATCGGAGAGCGCTCGCGCCTACTTCAAGGCCGCAGCGGAGCGGCTCCGCCCCATATCGCTGGCATTCGTGGCCGACACCAATCGCTTCGAATCGACGAGGGCCGCGTGGGAAACCAAGGTGGCGACTCGTTTCATAAGTGGGTTCGTGGAGCTCGTCCAGCGTGCTGAGGACGCCGGCGAAGTCCGTCCCGTCAACAAGCGGTTTCTCGCCGAGCTGCTCGACCACATGGGCGCCATAACTCGCAACGAGAGAGTACTGAGCGCTTCAGGGCTCACGAGGGCAGAAGCGTTCCTCGAGGTCGAGCGCATAGTCTGGGAAGGCATCCGGAAGACGTAGCGCTGGCGGTGGTCGGCTCGACCGAATCACCAGCGCGAGGCCTGTGCGACCCCCCCCCGCAGCGTGAGCCCCTTCTTGGCCTGGTCAGGCGCTAGTCATTCTCAATCCACAAGAGACTCGGATCGCCGTCGTAAGTCCACGGCAGCCCCGAATTCTTCCATCCGTTCTTGAGCCGCTTGCCCCGGTAGAGACTCCCGGGCTCCGCCACCTTGTCCCCCTCGAAACCATCGATGATGTTGTAGACGTTGGTAAAGCCCGCCTTCGCGAGCCCGTTGACCGCCAAGGCGCTGCGGCCCCCGGACCGGCACGTCAGAAGAAGTGTGTCGCTGGGCGCGAAGAGGGCCATCATACGGGGCCCAAACTCGGCGCTGACGACGAAGGTGGGCTCGTTCTCCTCGGCGTTCCACTGGTATTCAATGAAGCCGATGGGGATGTTTCTCGCCATCGCTGCGTGACCGACGAAGATGTACTCCTCGGGCGTGCGGACGTCGATGATGTTGACGCCGTCGGGATCGGCCCTCCACATGTCGAAGGCTTCCTCCGACGTCACATACAGACCCAGAGCTGTCTGCTTCTTCTCAGGTACGTCGTGCTCGGGCGGTAGCGGGGTTTCTGCATGCATCATGATCATCCTTCGCCAGCGTGTCGGCTTCGCCATAACTAGAACAGCATCAGGGCTCGGTGATGAGTATTCCCATCCCCCTGCGCGACCTTGGGTGTTCAGACGCTAACCCTATGTGCCGGGTAGAGAAGTACTTACCTCTCGGTAAGCGTAGCATCCACAGGCAGCGACTCGGCGGGACTTCTGTGGTCAGAGATACTGCCGAGAGCCCGCCCCGCCTGCACGTGTGCTCGTCTACAATGAGTGCAGACCCTGAGCCTGAACCGGAACGACGGAGGACCGCCATGACCACCGACCTCAGCGCGCTGCG
>CAVSCA010000009.1:0-59429 GCA_963726325.1 uncultured Actinomycetes bacterium
TGCGGAGCCGATTGAGTCGGTTCGACCGAGGGCGTGGCGGTTGACGTCGCAACGGGCACCGCGGGCGCGGGCTGCGCGGTGGTCTCGGGCGCGGGTTCTATCGCGGCCTGCTTGGTCGCCGAGTCATCCTCGGCCGAGATCCTCGCCCATATGAAGCCGGCGGCCACGACGAGCGCCACCACGACCGCGACCACGATGGCGATGTTGCGGGTCCGCGAGCTGTCGGTAGGGACCTCGACCGCCACCGCACCCGCCTCCTTCGCTTCGGTTGCGCTACAGCGCCTCGATCAGCGCGTCGGCGTACGCCTGCGTGCCCACCGACCCTTCGGTCGAGCCGGTGTTCGACCGCTTCACATCGTAGGTGACCTTCTCGCCCTTGCCGATGACCTCGCGCACCGCGGCAAGCACGCGCTCGGCGGCTTCGGTCTCGCCCAGGTGCTTGAGCATAAGCATGGCAGAAAGTATCTCCGCAGTGGGATTCGCGACGTCCTTGCCGGCGTACTTGGGCGCAGAGCCGTGAACGGGCTCGAAGACAGCGCACTCGGTGCCGATGTTGGCGCCCATCGCGATGCCGAGCCCGCCGATCAGCCCCGCCGAGAGGTCGGAGATGATGTCGCCGTAGAGGTTGGGCAGCACGAGCACGTCCCACCACTCGGGGTGCAGGACGAGCTGCATGCACGTCGCGTCCACGATGTAGTCCTCGAACTCGATGCCGGAGTCCTTGTACTCCTCGGCGACCTGGCGGGCCACCTTCAGGAACAGGCCGTCGGACATCTTGAGGATGTTGGCCTTGTGCACCGCCGTGACCTTCTTGCGGCCGTTGGCGATGGCGTAGTCGAAGGCGTAGCGCACGATGCGCTCGGTGCCCGTGATCGAGATGGGCTTGAGCGAGAGGCCCGAGTCGGGGCGGATGATGCCGGCGCCGTGGTCGGCGGCGAACTTGATGAGGTCCGCGGCTCCCTGCGAGCCCTGCTCGAACTCGATTCCGGCGTAGAGGTCCTCGGTGTTCTCGCGCACGATGACGATGTCGATGTCGTCGTAGCGCGCGCCGGACCCCGGGATCGAGAACGCCGGCCGCAGGCACGCGTAGAGATCGAGTTCCTTGCGGATCGCCACGTTGACCGAGCGAAAGCCCGTCCCGACCGGAGTCGTGATGGGGCCCTTGATCGCGACCTTGTTCTTGCGCACCGACTCGAGCACGTGCTCGGGCAGCGGGGTGCCGTACTTGTCCATGACGTCGGCGCCGGCCTCGGCGACCTCCCACTCGATGTCGACGCCGGTGGCTTCGACCACGCGAGTCATCGCGTGCGTCAGCTCCGGGCCGATACCGTCGCCGGGGATCAGTGTCACCGTGTGCTTCGCCATACGTCTGTCGCCTTTCGTTGTCGTGTTGTCGCAGTAGGGCGCCGTCGGTACGAGGCGCGGCTACTTCTTCTTGCGGCGCTTCTTGGGAGCGCACGCCACGATGCGCGATGCGCGGCGCTTGAGCAACCCCTTGCCGTTCTCGGCGTCGAACGCCATGATCTCGGCCGCCGCGGTCTTCACCTCGTCGGACGCGTTGCCCGACACCATCTTGTAGACGCCCGAGAGCATCGCGGGAAACTCCGCGTCGCCGTGATAGCAGCGGATCGCGTCTGAGAGCACCGGCCAGACCCGATCGGAGCGATGCGCCGTGGTCGCGCCGTACGAGGTCAGCAACCGGAACGCGGCGAGGCGCACGGTGCCGGACTCCTCGTCGTGCAGCGCGGTCTCGGCACCCGGCAGCGCCCTGTCCACGAGGCGCGCGTCCACAGGCACGAGGTCCTCGAAGACGCCGAGCACCTCCCAGCGGGTCTGAGACTCCGGTCGGTGCAGCGCATCGGCGAGCTCGTCGGCGTAGGGCTTGAGCAGCGAGGCATCGGCCTGGGCCACCTCGTTCACCACGCTCGCGGCGAACTGGCGCGAGCGCCGGTCCTCGCCCGCCAGCGCCTCGACCAGCTGCGCCAGCAACTTGGGATCGGCCAGCGCGCGCTCGGCCAGCTCGGACTTGTCGTCTTCGGGCGTGAAGGCCCGGGGGGCTACGTCAGCCATGTGTGCTCCTCTTGGTGCGGATGGTGCGGGTGCGCGGACCTACAGGTTGAATCCGCCGTGCTTCTTGAAGTGCTCGACCAGCCCGCCGTCGGCGAGCAGCTGCGCCATGACCTCGGGAAGCGGCGGGAACTCAATATCTGTTCCCTTGGTCACGTTGCGCACAACGCCCGCCTCGAGATCGACCATGAGCTCGTCACCGTCGTCGATCAGGTCGGTGTCGCACTCGACCACGGGAAGTCCCGTGTTGATCGCGTTGCGGTAGAAGATCCTCGCGAAGCTCTTCGCGAGCACCGCGCGGGTGTTGGAGTGGATGAGCACGAGCGGTGCCTGCTCGCGGCTCGAACCCATGCCGAAGTTCTTCCCGGCGACAAGGAACCCGCCGTCGGGCTTCACCTTCTCGTAGTAGTGCGGGTCGAGCTCCTCCATGGCATGCACCGCCATGGCTTCCATGTCGGCGGACTTGAACTTGTACTTGCCGCTGATGATGTAGTCGGTGTTGATGTCGTCGCCGTACTTGAAGGCCTTCGCCTTGAGTTCCATGCGGGTCGCTCCTGCTCCCTCTTGCGTCCTAGCCGGCGAAGTACTTCCGAGGATCGGTGATCTTGCCCTCGATGACCGAGGCGGCCACCGTTGCCGGGCTGCCCAGGTAGATGAACGAGTCGCTGTTGCCCATGCGGCCCTTGAAGTTGCGGTTCGCCGTCGAGATGACGTTCTCGCCGTCGCTGGGCACGCCGTTGTGGGTCCCCACGCACGGTCCGCAGCCCGGCGTGACGAGCGCGGCGCCTGCGGCCACGAGCGTCTGGATGTAGCCCGCCTCGATGGCGTCGAGCAGGATCTGCCGAGAAGCCGGCGCGACGATGAAGCGCACGTCGGGATGCACGCGGCGGCCTTCGAGGATCGCCGCTGCGATCGCGAAGTCCTCCAGGCGGCCGTTCGTGCACGTGCCGAGAACGCCCTCGGCGATCGGCGTGCCCTCGACCTCCTCGATCGGGCTCACGTTGTCCACCGCGTGCGGCTTGGCGATCTGCGGCCCGATCTGGCTCGCGTCGAACGACAGCGTCTTCGCGTAGTGCGCGTCGGCGTCCGCGTTCTGCGGGCTCGGCGTCTTGTCGCCGCGGCCCTCGAACCACGCCAGCGTCTTGTCGTCGGCGTTCATCAGGCCGGCCTTCGCGCCCACCTCGATCGCCATGTTGCTGATCGTCATGCGCGCCTCGACGGAGAGCTCGTCGATGACCGGGCCGTCGAACTCGATCGCCTCGTAGGTCGCGCCGTCGGCGCCGATCTGGCCGGCGAGGTACAGGATGAGGTCCTTGCTGAGAGACGCCGGGCTGCAGCTCGCCCTCGTAGGTGACCTTGAGCGTGTCGGGCACCTTGAACCACAGCTTGCCCGAGGCCATCGCGGCCGCGCCGTCGGTGGAGCCCACGCCGGTCGAGAAGACGTTGATCGCGCCGTAGGTGCACGTGTGCGAGTCGCAGCCCACCATCAGATCGCCGGCGACGACGTGGCCCTTCTCGGGGATGAGCTGGTGGCACACGCCCTCGCCCACGTCGTAGACGGTCGCACCGGTCTTCTTGCCGAACTCGCGCATCATCGTGTGGAGCGCCGAGACGCCCTCGATCGGACTCGGCGAGCTAGTGGTCCATCACCACCGCGACCTTCGCCGGGTCGAAGACCTCGTCGACACCCATGCGCTCGAGCGCCTTGATCGCGAGCGGCGTGGTCCCGTCCTGGCCCATCACGAAGTCGACGTCCGCGACCACGATGTCGCCGGCGTGAGCATCTGTTCCTGAGTGTGCCGAGAAGATCTTCTCGGCGATGGTCTTGCCTGGCAGTTCTATCAGCCTCCTAGTGCGAAGGGTTCGGCGACGGCCCCCGACGGGATACTCGACGCCGATGGACTCCCGCTTCCAGCCGGAGTTGCGAGGACATGATCGGCCCCAGCGACGTGCGCCCCGAAAGGGCACGCGTCGGCGCCATGCTGCCGATTGCGGGAACGCACATTGTACGACAGGCCCCGCGGCCGTGTCAGGGTTCCTGCACGTTCTTCCCCGACAGGACCAAGACGCGAGTGAGTTCGGCGCCGTACAGGGCGATCATCGAGGAGTAGTAGACCCACAACAGGACCGCGATGGTGCTGCCCGCACCGCCCAGAAGCGCCACCCGGTTCGAGTTCGCCAGGTAGAGGCCGAGCGCTATCTGACCCAGCGAGTACGCGAGCGCCGTCATCGCCGCGCCGGGCGCCACGTCTCGTATGCGCGGCTTGCGCGCCGGGATCATGGTGAAGGCGGCCAGGAAGAGCAGGAACGACGCGAGGAAGTCGACTACGACGCGGCCGCTGATGATCGCGTCGAGGGGAGGCAGCTCGATTCCAAGCTCGGTTGCGAGGGCCATCACCTCTCTGACGATCATCGATAGAGCCGCACCGGCCACCGCGGACGCCAGAAGCCCGACAGCCAGAACCCCCAGCAGCAGGAAGGCCAGTCCGTGTCGCCGGGCGAAGCTGTAGATAGGCCCTCGGACCGGCGGCTCCTTCCAGATGCGCGTCACCGCCAAGACGAACTGGCTGAAGACCCCCGCCGCACCGAACAACACGATGGCGAGAACGACGACCACGACCGCCGTGCTCCCCTCGCTCGAGACGGCGGCCAACGATTGCCGCAAAGCCTCGGGACCCGCCGTTCCGGTCGTCGCCGCGGTCTTGGCGGCCGTGCCTGCGACGAGCGACACCAGGAGCGCCAGCGGGGCGATGGCCACGAGCAGGTAGTACGAGATGGCGGCGGCCATCATCGGCACGTTGTCGTCCGAACCGGCGCGAGCGACCTCCTCAACGACACGCCGTGCCTCGCGCCAGATAGCTCGCAGGTCGAAGCGACGCTCGCCCATCGTGTCCTCTACGCTCGCCGGATGATCCAGCAGGAGTGTACCCCCGGGGTCCGCTCGAAGTCCTTGGGGATGGTCTGCCGTGTGATGTCGCGAACATGGAGCCCCGCCGCCTCGAGCGCGTCGCCGTCGAGCGAGAACTTGCGGCGGTTGCATGAGAAGAGCAGCGTCCCGCCCTCGGCAAGGAGCGCCGCAGCAGCGGTGATGAGCCCGACGTGGTCGCGCTGGACGTCCCACGTATCTCGCATGCGTTTGGAGTTCGAGAACGTGGGCGGGTCGCAGAAGATCAGCTCGTACCGATTCCCCACGCTGCGAGCCGACTCCAGCCACTGCATCGCGTCAGCCTGCACGAAGTCGTGCTGCGGCCCCGCGATGCCGTTGAGCGCCAGGTTGCGTCCGGCCCACTCCAGGTAGGTCGCCGAGAGGTCGACGGTGGTGGTGGACGCGGCACCTCCGGCCGCAGCGTAGGCGGTGGCGCTGCCGGTGTAGGCGAACAGGTTGAGGAACCGAGCGCCCTTCGCCATCTCCCGCACCTTGGCCCGGGTGTCGCGATGGTCGAGGAAGAGCCCCGTGTCCAGGTAGTCCGAGAGGTTCACCTCGAAGCGCAGGCCGTTCTCGGCGACCTTGATGATCACGCCGGAGCGCGAGACCCGCTCGTACTGCGAGAGGCCGCGCTGGCGCTCGCGTCTCTTGACGAAGACGTCCTCGCCGCCGATGCCGAGCACTTCCGCCGTGGCAGCGCTCGCCCACTGCAGGCGGTCGGCGGCTCGCTCGGCGTCGACCCCGGCCGGTGGGGCGTACTCGGCGACGTGCGCGTAGCGTCTCCCCGTCTCGGCGCTCTCGTACAGGTCGATCGCAACGTTGTAGTCAGGCAGGTCGGCGTCGTAGATCCGGTAGCAGGTCACGCCGGACTTGCGCGCCCATCCGCCCAGATGCTTCGCCATCTTCTTCAGCCGGTTCTCGAAGGCCGCAGCACCCTGATCCTTCGCTACCACCGCCACGGGACCCGCCGCTCGGGTCGCCGGGCGTCCTTCTCCCCGCGAACCAGGGGCGAAGACCGAGACCGGCGCCAGGATGCGTCCGTTGTAGAGCTCGTGCACGCGCTGCGGCCGCATCCCCAGCCCCGCCGAGAGCTCCGTGTCCGACGTGATCACGGCGAGCTCCCACCCCGGCGCCTTGCCGGTGACGAGCGTCGCCAGCTCGCGATAGAGCGCCGGGAGATGCTGCTTGTCCGAGAGCCGCTCCCCGTAGGGCGGGTTGCACGCGACCAGACCGCGCTCGAATCCCGCCGCAGGCGCGGCATCGGCCAGCGCGGCCACCGCCAGGCCGACTCGACCCGCGAGGCCGGCGCGCTTCACGCACTCGGTCGCGATCGAGATGGCCGCGGCGTCGGCGTCCGAACCGTGCACCGGGCCGATCGCGGTCAGCCCGGTCTCGCAGCGGCCGTCGGCTTCGTCGAGCAGCCGCTCCCACGCGTCCGAGTCGTGCCCGAGCCACCCGTCGAACCCCCAGGAGCTGCGCAGCAGCCCCGGGGCGACGTCGCCCGCGACCATCGCGGCTTCGATCGCTATCGTGGCCGAGCCGCACAGCGGGTCGAGAAAGCCGCCGCCATCGGCCGCGATGTCGCGCCATCCGGCCACCTCGAGCATCGCGGCCGCAAGCGTCTCCTTCATGGGCGCCACGACCTGCACGCCGGGCGTTCGGTAGCCTCGGCGGTGCAGCGGGTCGCCCGACAGGTCTATCGCGATGCGGGCCTTCTGGCCAGCCACGACCACGTTCACGCGCAGGTCGGGCGAGGTCGTGTCGACGCTCGGGCGACCGCCGACGCGCTCGCGGAACCGGTCGGCGATGGCGTCTTTGACGCGCACGGCGGTGAACTGGGTGTTGCGCAGCGCGTCGTTGACCCCCGACGCGTCGACAGCGATGGTGCCGTCGGCGCGCACGTGGTCCTCCCACGCGATCTCGCGCACACCCTCGTAGAGCGCGTCGGCGCTCTCCGCGCTCACGGAGCCGAGCGAGAGCAGGACGCGCGATGCGAGCCGCGACCACAGCAGCACGCGGTACGCGTGCACCAACGGGCCCGAGAAGAGCACTCCCCCGCGCTGCGGGCGCACGCCAGACACGCCAAGGCGGCGCAACTCATCGGCGAGAAGCGCCTCCACACCGCGCGGGCAAGGGGCGAAACACGAGACACGACCGGTCATGGGCCCTTAGAACTTCGGCTCGATGCGCGGCCGCTCGTCGATGCGCGGCACGCGGTAGGGCGCGAAGCCCCGGGCTCGGATCGAACCCCGACGTCCCCCATCGGATCTTGGCGCGTACGGCGCCCTTCGCCGAGCTGGACTCGTGCAGGCCCCAGTAGTAGGACTTGGACCTGTTGGCCCATCCACCGAAGATCACGGCGTGACCGTAGGGCACCGTCTTCCCGCCGATGACCAGGGTCTTGGGCCGCAGGATCACGTCGCCGGGGGCCAGGCTGGACTTGGTCGTCCTCACGAGCCAGAACGGAAGCGAGCCGGTATCGAGCGAGCGCGGGGCGCCGGTCTTGGTCTTGAGTCCAAGCGCCATGCTCACGAAGCCGGAGCAGTCCGTCCGATAGCCGTAGGTCGCGGCCGGCGTCGCAGTCACGAGCACGCCGGCCTCGGTGGCGTAGCGGGTCTGGCTGTACGGCACCTTCACACCCACCCACACCTTCGCCCGCTTGAGGACGTCGGCCCGCGTCAGCGCATGCGCGGACGCGGGCGCGAGAAGCACGGTGCACGCGAGAAGAATCGCGATCGCGAAGACGGGGAGTCGAGTGCCGCGGATGCTCATGAGATGCCCCTGCTGCAAGTGATGACTACGACTGGATTGGCCGCCCGAGTATAGCACTCGGAACGGGGCGCTTCGTGACCCCGCCCCACGCGAAGCCCGCAGACACCGCAGCCTACAGGCCCTACTGCCCGCCGAATCCTTCGACCGCGTACGTGCCGGAGCGCTGATCGGTGCGCAGCCGGATGTACCCGAGCTTCTGGGCATCCTCGAGGAACTGATTGAACGAGCGGTAGCCGTACGCCTGCTCCGAGAACTGCGGCTGCTTGCGGCGCATCGTGTCCTTGATCAGCGACGAGTGCATCACCGCGACGTTCTCGCGCTGCAGCGCCTCGACCGTGTCGAAGAGCAGCTTGAAGCCGGCTGCTTCTTGCGCGGCACGGCGTCGCCCAGGCCGGCGCGCCGGCGGGCGCTCCGATGTCCTCGTAGTAGATGAACTCGTCGCAGTTCGCCGCGAGCAGATCGCTCGTCGACTCCCGCATCCCCACGCCAACCACCGTCTTGCCGTTCTCCTTGAGGCGCAGCACGAGCGGCGTGAAGTCGGAGTCGCCCGACACGATCGCGAAGGTGTCTATGTGCTCCTTGGCGTAGGAGAGCTCCATCGCGTCCACCACGAGCCGGATGTCTGCCGAGTTCTTCCCGGTCATCCCCCGCTCGGGGATCTCGGTGAGCTCGATGCCGAGCTCGTGAAGCGGCCGGCGGTACGCCTCGAACCGGCTCCAGTCCGCGTACGCCCGCTTCGCGACGATCTTGCCCTTCTCCACGAGGCGCTCGAGCACGCGCTGCATGTCGACGGTCTCGGCGGCCTTGCTCGCCCTCGAGCGCGCGCCGGCACGCTGGTTCACTCCGAGCGCGACGTTCTCGAAGTCGATGAACACGGCAAGTGAATGGGCTTCGTCCGTCACGGCTGCTCTCCCTGTCTGCTGTCGTGGGGTGACGAGCTCCGCGATCGAACGACCGGCGGACTCTCGGCACGCACCGTGCTGTAGACCGGCGTCAGGATCGGCCCTCGTGGTGCGACTGATCGACCCCGAATCCAATGATGACACACGACGCGGCCGGCGTCCTCGAATCGGGGCGGAGCCGACTGGTCAGGACCTTCGGTCGACCGCCGTGCCGGCTGCGGGCGCAGAGGTGAGCCGGGGCCGCCGGAGCAGGGTATCCTCTAGTATCCTGCGGATAGAGGAAGCCCCTCTGGGATAGCGCGCAGGCGCCGTGGAGGTAGAAGTGAGAAAGAGCGTGCAACTCGGCCTCGTAGCCATCATCTGCGCAGCGCTCTCGCGGGCGTCCCGGCACCCGAGCGTGCATACGGCGCGAGAATCGCCACGACCGTCGGTATCGGAGCGAACAGAACAGTGGCGAGGGTCTACCGGCCCGTCGTGCTACAGGGACAGGCTGCAGAACCGCCTCGGGTCGAGCGCTCGGCGGGCGGACGCTTGTTGTTGGAGAGCCGTCAGGAAACGGGGACCGCCTGGTCGCCCGTCGCTCGTGTGAAGACGAACGCTGCAGGCAGGGTGGCTCTAAAGGTCCGGCCGCAGAAGACCACCTACTACCGATACCGCTACCGCGGCAGCAGCAGGTACCGACCGGACTCCAGCGCGGCGAAGAAGATCACCGGCCACCACTACGTGATCAAGTTCTCAGAGCCGTTCAGGGGGTCACGCGTGAACACCGCCACGGTGGACCCCAAGCATGCAGTGGGGCAACCACACGCGCGACCAGCTGAAGGTGTACTCGCCGGCCGCCCTCGGGGTCGCCGACGGTCGGCTCGTGATCACGGCGACGAGGCGGCAGCGCACCGCGGCCGATCCCAGCCCCTATCGATCCGGCGTCGTTTCTGCGCATGGCAACGGTCAGTACAGCTACAGGTACGGCTACATCGAGACTCGGGTCAAGATACCCAGGGGCATGGGCCTGTGGCCCGCCGTGTGGCTGCTGCCCAAGGATCCCGCGGAGACCGCCGAGATGGATGTGATCGAAGCACGCGGTCAGGAGCCCAGGAAGAACCACATGACACTGCACTTCAACCACAGCCAAGTGAAGGCGGTCTACATAGGCCACGACATGTCGCGGCATTTCCATACGTTCGGTCTCATGTGGACGCCGGAGTACGTCGCGTGGTACTGGGACGGGATCGAGCGCTACCGCGTGACCGATCGCAGCAAGGTGCCGCACGTCAACATGTACCCGATCGCGAACCTGCAGATCGGATCGTGGGGAGGCACTCCAAACGCGTCCACGGAGTTCCCGGCACGCTTCTACGTGGACTACATCAGGGTATATCAGCACGAGTAGCGCGTGATTCGCAGGCGTCACGCGCAACGCCGAGGCCCTGAACCACCGAAAGGAATCCCGATGGCCGACGACCCGAGCGACATCGAAGCCGTTGACGAGTCGAACGGCCTGGTGATGTATTGCCGCTCCTGGTGTCCGGACTGCGCGCGGGCCCGAAAGTGGCTCGAGGACCACGACATCCCGTTCACCGAGATCGACGTGGACGAAGACCGCAAGGCTCGCTCCCACGCTGAGGGGCTCAACGAAGGGCGGCTTCACACGCCCACGTTCAAATTGGGCGACGGAGTGTGCGTCGACTTCAGGCCGGAGCGGCTCAAGGACCTGCTGGAGATCGACTAGCCCTGCTCCCTGCCTTCCTGCTCTGCATCGCGCAGCTTCCTGAAGACCTGGGTGTATCCGTGCCGAGCGCCGTTGGCCAGCCCGAACCCGCATCCCAATGCGAGTCCCGCGACCTGGTTCTGCTCGGTGATGAGCGCCCACGAGAGTACCGCGACCATCGCGACGAGCGAACCGTAGAACAGGACCTGGTAGCGCCTGGGGTGCCCCTGCGCGCGCTTGCCCAGCAGGTAGCCGGGATACAGGGTCACCAGCGCCGCGATCACCGCGACCACGATCGGGCTCATCGTCCCACCGCCGCCCTGGCCGTCACCCCGCCGAGCACGCCGGCAGCCTCGCGCTCGGCGGCCTGAGCGTAGAGCAGCCAGATCGCCTGCGTGCCCAGCTCGCTTCCACCGCCGTTCGCAAGCGCCTCGTAGAGCTGCTTGGCCAACTCGAGGCCGGGCAGATCGATTCGCATCCCCTCGGCCGAAGCGATCGCGATTCTCAGGTCCTTCACGAAGTGCTTGACGTAGAAGCCGGGCTGGAAGTCGCCGGCGAGCACGCGCGGTCCGTAGTTCACGAGCGTCCACGACTGCGCGCTTCCGCCACCGAGCGTCTCGAGCACGCGCGAGCGATCGAGCCCCGCAGCGACGGCGTACGCCAGGCACTCGGCCAGCCCGAGCATCGAGGCCGCGATCGCGATCTGGTTCGCCATCTTGCAGTGCTGCCCGGCTCCCGGTCCGCCGTGGCGCAGGATCGTCTTGCCCATCGCCGAGAAGACCGGCATCGCGCGCTCGGGTGGCCTCCTCGTCACCGCCCACCATGATGGTCAGCGTCGCGTTGCGCGCACCCACGTCGCCGCCGGAGACCGGCGCGTCAAGCGCGACGAGCCCGCGCGCGGCGGCCGCCGATGCGATTCGGCCCGCAAGCGCCGGCGAGGAGGTCGTCATGTCGATGAGCAGCGCGCCGGAGTCGGCCGAAGCGACGATTCCGTCAGCGCCGAGATACGCTTCCTCCACGTCGCTCGGGTAGCCGACCATCGTGATCACCACGTCCGCGCCGCGCGCGGCCTCGCCGGCCGAGTCGGCCCACTCGGCGCCCCTGGCCAGCAGCTCCTCGGCCTTGGCCCGCGTGCGGTTGTGGACCCGAAGCCGGTACCCCGCGTCGAGCAGGTGTCCGGCCATCGACGCACCCATCACACCGGTGCCGATGAAGCCGACGGTCTTCTCAGCTTGCTCCGTCAATCCAGACCCTCCACCCGGTCGTCGCGCCATCGCCTCGCCACTCCACGCCTGAACACGATAGCACCCCGCGAGGCGGCGTCACGGTTGTGCATCGACGCCGGGAAGTGCCATGTCGACGCGCGTGTAGGCGATCCGGAAACCGAGACGCTCCATGTTGCGCTGGGACGCTCCACCCGGGGCGGACTCGGTCGCGGCAAGCTCGCAACCCGCCTGCGCCGCCAGGAAGAGCCGATGCGCCTGGACCGCCCGCTGAGCGCCGCGCCGCCGAAACGCGGGCAGCGTCGAGTCGGCCGACAGCCACGCGACGCCGTCCTCCACGTAGAGCTCGCCGGTGCCGGCAGGCTGCCCCTCGACTGCCACGATGAACAGCCGGCTGCCCGGGCGGCGCACCACGATGCGGCCGATCTCGAGCTGCACGTCGAGAGGTGGCAGCGGCGCCGAGAACGCCGTCGCGGCCAGAAGGATCCACGTCCGTCTGTCCGCCTCGCTCGAGACCTCGTGGATCGATACCCCATCGGGCAACGCGGGCGGCTCGGCATCCGAACTCTCGACCGGGCGCACGAGCACGTTCTCGAAGCCGTCGAGGACCCAGCCGCGCGCGGCGAGCGAGGCGAACAGACTCGGGTGCGCGAGCGGAGATGCGCCGATCAACGGCCGAGCCGCCCTGCTGGTGTAGAACTCCTCGAGCGACGCGATGTCCTCGGGAGTGACCTCGGCACCGAAACCCAGCCCGAACGCCTGGTTCAGCGGCGACCCCACGCCGAGGAACGCTGCCGTCCCGCCAGCCAGTTCGAGCGCCGCGGCCCCGCACGCCGGATCCAGCTGCAGCGCGGTTTCCACGAAGCGGCGCATCTCGGCCGCGCACAGCGACTCGAGGCGGGACGCGAGAGAAGCATCGGCGAACAGCGACACGACAGGCCTCCATGCGACGGGTCGGAAGATTGAAGCATACCGTTGCTCGGGTACGCTTCACACGTCGACGTCGACCCGACACAAGGACATTCAGTGGAACAACCGCCAGCCGCTCCTCAGGGCCCCAAGAAGAGCCGCGCGCCCCTGATCGTGGCAGTGGTGGCGGTGGTGCTGCTTGCGGCCGTGGTGGCGCTGGTCGTGTGGGCCGTCACGTTCTCGAAGAACTCGACCCCGGTACAACGCACCGGCCCGGGCTTCGAGCGGTTCGAGCCGGGATGGTCATCAGCGATGGCCAAGGCGGGGGTCGAGGCCACCTTCCCCGCCGGGCCGGTCGACATCACCCAGGTCTCCCCCAGCGGCAGTCAGCCCTTCGAGGCCACGTTCACCGCCGAGGAGATCACCGCGCTGCTCAACGTGTACCGGTACCAGGCGGATCTGACCGGGCAGTCCGTGTCGTTCACGCGCGCCAAAGCCGCCTTCCCCAAGCCGGGAGTGGGCGCGCTCGGCGGAACCCTCTCGGCGCAGGGCTCGAACTACAGCGCCGAGATAGCGGGGCCGGTCACCTACACGGCGAAAGGCATCGACAGCCCCGGCGCGACGTCGCTCAAGGTCGAGGGGTTCAACGTGGGGGGCGAGCGGCGCCGGCAGGCCTCGGATGCGGTCATCGCGTACCTGAACCTCTACCTGCGCGCCGCACCGGGTCTCACCATCGAGGACGCCCGGATCGTGGCAGACGGTGTCTACGTGAAGGGCTCGGCTCCGACACGCCTCGAGCACCCGGCGCCTTCGGCGCAGTGAGCCGCGGCCCTGGGCGCTACCGCGCCAGACGCTCCATCACCCAGGCCATGTTCTCGCCCAAGCGGTGCATCGTCGCGATGCCCTCGTCGTCCTCGGCGACCGCGCCCTTGGGCCCGCCGATGCCGACGTTCCAGTAGCTCGAGCCCACGACCACCATCTCGCCGATGAGGAAGAAGTGGTTGATCGAGTCGAACGCGTGGATGGCTCCGGCGCGCCGCACGGCCACGACCGCCGCGCCGGGCTTGCGCGCGAACGGATTGCCGTTGCCGCGCGCCACGTAGCCCGCGCGGTCGATGATCGCCTTGAGCTCGGGCGTGATATCGGCGAAGTAGGTGGGGCTGCCCAGAAGGATCGCATCGGCATCGAAGAGGCGCGCGATGATCTCGTTGCCGTCGTCCTTGCGCCCGTGGCATTTGCGATCGGCCTTCTCGCGGCACTTGCCGCAGGCGGTGCAGCCGCGGATGTCTCGTTTCGCCAACTCGATGAGATCGCAGTCGTGTCCGGCCGCACGCAGCGGCTCGAACACCGCTTCTATGAGCATCGTGGTGTTTCCGCCCTTGCGAGCGGACCCGTTGACTGCGACGACCTTCATGCGACCGACCTCCTGGAGGCTAGCGGGGCTGCGTGAAGCATCTTCCCCGAAACCGCCCACGGATGTCAGCGCTACTCGGCAGAGTCCTCGGCCGGCAGCGGGCGCCCTAGCGCCGCCTGCCAGAAGATGCGGTCGGCGACCGCCAGGGCGGTCCCGATGCCGATGTAGAGCGCGCCCATGATGCCCGCGCCGATCATGTTGGGGTTGACGATGAGGTGGCGAAGCGTGATGCCGCCGCCCATCATCAGGGCCACGAACGCCCACGCCTTGACCGAGAAGAACCCGAAGAAGCAGGCGCGCCCGCGCTCCTGGATGCGCACCACGGCCTTGCGCGCGATACGGTCCAGCAGCAACCGCGACTTGACGACGGCGATCGCCAGCGCCGCGCCCAGTACCCACGCATGCCAGTACCGACCCTGCACGTAGCCGAAGCCGCGCACGATCAGGATCGAAGCGCCGACCGCCCACACAAGGGCAGCGCCAAACAGCTGGACGCGTACACCCGCTCGGGGCGTGAAACGGCTTCCGGGTTTGGGTGCGTCGACGGCAAGCTCGTGAGAAGAGGTCATGACGGCCCTTCGAGCAAGTGCCGCGCCGAAGTCGCCGGCATCGCCGGTTCTGCCTCGGTCTCGTAGACCAGGCCCACCGCGGGACCCACGTGCAGTCCGATCACCGCGCTCACCGGGACCACCTCGACGTCCGAGCCGGTCACCGGGACGACGTGCTCGCGCGCGAACACGCGCGCCGGTTCGGCGTCGCCGATGTAGTGAACGGTCGCCCGCCTCAGCCCGCGCTCCGCGACGTCGAGCGCGAAGACGCGCGCCATCTCGGCCATGGCACGCTTCTCCGTGCGGACCTTCGAGAGCGTCGTGGTCTCGCCGTGGCTGACGGTCAGGATGGGCTTGACCTGCAGTAGCTGTCCGAGAAGAGCCGACGCCGAGCCGATCCGCCCGCCTCTTCGCAGGTACTCGAGCGATGCAGGAGAGAACAGGTAGCGCGTGCGGCGTGCGGTCTTGAGGGCGGCGTCGATGCACGCGCCCAACGGCTCGCCCGCGGCCGCCGCGGCCGCGGCCGACAGCGCGATGAACCCCTCCTCGAGCGAGTTCGAGCCGCTGTCGACGAGTTCGATCCGCGCGTCGGGAAGCTCGGCCACGACGAGGTCGGCGGCGAGACGTGCGGTCTCAAGCGTCCCGCTCATCTTCGAGGAGATGAACACGCCCAGCACGTCCGCACCTGAGTCTGCCCCACGTCGGAACGCCGATGCGAGCGCCTCGACCGACGGCTGCGACGACGTCGGCAGCGTCCGCATGTCCGCGAGCCTGCGGTAGAACGCGCCGAGGTCGATATCCACGTCGGCCTCGTGACGCTCTCCGTCGTTGACGTAGAGGCTGACGACGTCGACTCCCGCCTCTCGTGCCTGCTCGGCAGGGATGGACGCTACCGAATCGGTCACCACGCGTACGGGCACTCTCTCCCCCTATGGCTCCAGGCGCTGCGGACACCGGACACACTGTAGCGCACGTTCAAGACAAGGACGCGCAACGTCGGCAGGATTGGGGTATGCAGTAGTGAATGTCACCTATGCATTCTCCCGGTTGAGAGGAGACCCCGTGTCCGCTGAGAGCATCACCCCCCGCAAGGTCATCGTCATGGGAGCCGCAGGGCGCGACTTCCACGACTTCCTGGTTGCACTGCGAGACGACCCCACCGTCGAGGTCATAGCGTTCACCGCCACCCAGATCCCCGGCATCGACGACCGCCGGCTGCCCGAGGTGCTCTCGGGCCCGCGCTATCCCGGCGGCATCGCCATCAGACCCGAGTCAGAGTTGCCGCGACTGATCGCGATGAACTCGGTCGATGAGGTCATCTTCGCCTACAGCGACGTCGCGCACACCGATCTGATGCACAAGGCGTCGCTCGTGCTCGCATGCGGAGCCGACTTCCGCATCGTGGGCCCGAACGCCTCGATGGTGCGCTCCACCAAGCCCGTCATCAGCGTGTGTGCGGTGCGCACCGGCGTGGGCAAGTCCGGCATCTCGCGCCGCATCTTCGAGAGGCTGCGTGAACATGGCGTGACCGCCGTCGACATCCGCCACCCCATGCCTTACCGCGACCTGACGGCCATGCGCGTCGAGCGCTATGCGAGCATGGAGGACCTCGACCGGCTGGGCGTCACGGTCGAGGAGCGCGAGGAGTACGAACACCTCGTCGAGGTAGGTGCCGTCGTGATGGCGGGGGTCGACTACGAAGCCATCCTGCGCGAAGCCGAGAAGGAGGCCGACGTCATCGTGTGGGACGGCGGCAACAACGACTGGCCGTTCTACCGCAGCGACCTAGAGATCGTGGCACTCGATCCCCACCGCCCCGGCCACGAGAGGGCGTACTTCCCGGGCGAAGTGAACTTCCTGCGCGCCGACGTGCTCGTCATCAACAAGGTCAACACCGCCGAGAAGTCCGCGGTCGACGATCTGGTCGCCGCCGCCGCCGAGTACAACTCGTCCGCGCGTCTGGTGCTCACGGACAGCGTCATCGAGGCGAGCGACATGGGCGCGCTCGCGGGCAAGCGGGTGCTGGCGGTCGAGGACGGTCCCACCGTCACCCACGGCGGCATGCGCTACGGCGCCGCTGCCCTCGCGGCCAAACAGGCCGGAGCATCCTCCCTGGTGGATCCGACACCGTTCGCGGTCGGCTCGCTCAAGGACACCTACGCCGCCTACCCGCACATGACCGACGTGCTGCCGGCCATGGGGTACTCCGCGGAGCAGCTCGCCGACCTCGCGGCCACGATCGAGGCGACCGACGCCGACGTCGTAGCCATCGGCACTCCGATAGACCTGGCGCGACTCATCAAGATCGACAAGCCGGTCGTTCGGGTCACGTACCGCGTGGCCGATACGACCACGCCCGGCATCGACGACATCGTCGACGAGTTCCTCGCGACTCACGGCCTTGGAGGGGACTCCGCGTCCTAGACCTGCGCGTGCACTAGACTGAGAGCATGGAGACCTCTTCGGGCGCAGCGAACCTGCTCGACAAGCGGGTGAAGACGGCATGGCGGCTTCAGTCGCTGCTCTCGCTTTCGCCGTTCGTGCTCGGCGCTCTCGTGTTCCTCGGCTTCGCGAACTACATCGAGATACCGCTGGCGGTCCCGCTGCTCGTGTTGCTCGGCGTGCTTGGCGCCCTCCTGGCCGCCGAGACCGTGGTCCCCGAGGTCCGCTACCGCCGCTGGCGCTGGGAGGTCCGCGAGGAGGAGATCCGGCTGCAGGAGGGGCTGATCGTCGTCTCGCAGACCGTGATCCCGATGGTGCGGGTCCAGCACGTGGACACGGCGCAGGGGCCGATCATGCGCTCGCTGGGACTCACCGATGTCCACATCTGGACGGCGGCCAACAAGCACACGATCCCGGCACTCGCAGACGACCACGCCGCTCAGTTGCGCGACCGTATCGCGCTGTTGGCGAGAGTGACCGACGATGGCGGACTCTGAGCTCTCGCGCACTCACCCGCTGACGATCGTCGTGCGGACGGTCAAGTCGCTGATCCAGATGATCTTCGCGCTGATCGCGATGGTCTTCTTCGGCGCCCTGGGGGGCGGCAACGGCCTGCTGGCCGCCCTGGGCATCGCCGGAATCGCGCTGCTGATCGGGCTTGTCTCGGCGGGGTTCGCCTGGCTCAACTGGGCGTACTTCCGCTTCGGGGTGGTCGACCACGATCTGATCGTCGTCGAGGGGTGGCTGGTCAAGAAGCGGCGCGCGATACCGCTGGCGCGGGTCCAGGGCATCGACATCCGAGCCGACCTGACGTCGCGCCTGCTCGGACTTGCCGACGTCGTGGTGCAGACCGCCGGAGGCGGTTCGGGCGAGGCGGAGGCCCGAATCGGCTCGATTCCGCTCGCGCACGCCGAGCAGCTGCGCGCGGATCTGCTGCACTGGCGCGAGCGCGAGAGCACCGCGCCGGCCGGCGGCACCCCGCATCCGGCCGATCCGCCCGCCGGGCAGCTGCCGGAGGCGGCTTCGCATGCGGGAGCCACCCTCGTCGGGGCGGATCCCCTCGGCAGGATGAGCGACCTGCGAGGGGTGTTCGGGCAAGCGGAGCAGGCGGCGCGAGTGAGCGACTTCGAGTACCGTCTGCCCTTCGGGCGGCTGCTGGCGGCCGGGCTCACGTCCAACGCCGTACTCATCGCGATGGCCGCGGGCGTAGGTGTCGTCGCGCAGTTCGCCGAGCTCTTCAGCGGAGTCGCGCGCGATGCGACCAGCGCGCTGACCCGACTTGCCCTGCCCGCCCTGATCGCTGTCGGCTTCGCGGGACTGCTGTTGGTCGTCGCCGCGTCGATCGCCGTGGTGGTCGCGCGCGACTTCGGATTCACCGCCCGCCGGGTGGGCGATCGGCTCGAGACCGAGGCCGGACTCACCGAGCGGCGCATGACGAGTCTGCCCGTCAGACGCATCCAGGCGCTGCGTATCGAGCAGACGGCGCTGCGGCGGCTGCTCGGGTTCGCTTCGGTACACGCGGACACCGCCGGATTCGGCCGGAGCGAGGAGCAGAAGTCGACCACCGCGGCCGCGCTCATCCCCCTGGCCCGCAAGGCGGAGGTACTGCCGCTGATGCACAGGCTGCTGCCCGAGGCGGAGTCCCTGCCCGCGACCTCGGGGCTGCCGCGGCGTGCGCTGCGCTTCTACGTGCTGTGGCCCACGGTGCTCGGCGTGCTCGTCACCTGGGTGGTGGTCGCCGCTGCCGCGTTGATCGTCGCTAGCGCCGGTGACATCTCTTGGCTCGAACAGGTGGGAGTCGCGGCGGGTGCCGGAGCCGCTCTCGTGGTCGGCGGGCTCGTGGCGGCCACCCAGTGGCAGTCGTGGAGAAGCGCCGCGTTCGGCGCGGACGAACGCGCACTCGCGATCCGTTGGGGCATTCTGGGCAGCTACGCGGTCCGGCTCTCGCGCTCTCGGATGCAGTCGCTCACCCTGCGGCAGACTCCATTCCAGCGCCGAGCGAGTCTCGCCACCATCGTCGTGGCCTCCGTGTCGGGCTCGGCCGCGACGCACTACCGGATCCGCAACCTCGACGTCGCGGACGCGCGGCGCTTGGCCGAGTGGTACTCGCCGAGTCCGGTCGAGCCGGCCGAGCGCGCAAGCCGTGTGACCCGAGTCACAGACACCTGACCTGCGCCTCTCCTCGGCGCGCAGCGGGAGCACCGATAGTCAGCGTAGACGACCTGAGGTGCTCGGCTCTTCGGAGGAACAGCGTGTTGACTGCGACCAGTGGCTTGGCCACCCTACGCGCCCACTACACGGGGGAGACTCGCGACCTGATGCGAATCCTCCTCAATGCCACGTCGGCTGCGGAAGCGAACCTCGCGCTCGAGGTCCTCAAAGACGTGGTTCCCGACAAGGCACTTGTCGCCGCATGCAACCTGCGCGAGGTGCTCTTCGCCTTGCCGTCGTCCCCGTTCGCGATGTCGGTGGACGAGGAGACCCTGGCAAGGGCGGCGGGCCTCGAGCGCCGCATCGCCGCGATGGGAAGAGTGCTGCCCGACGGCATCGAGCTCGTTGTGACCACCGCCGGCAACCTCGTTCTGGACATCATCATCCGGTGCAACGGCGAGAAGTACTTCTGGAACTCGGTCCCCGTCACCGACGACTTCGTCAACGGCGCGATCCTGGACATGTTGCTCGAAAGCGACCACCTGCTGCACGCCGCGATCGACCTGGCGACGGCGATGGGCATCGTGTTCAACCCGAAGTTCTACCTGTCACTGGAAGACTGGCATCTCGAGTACGCATCGGACGTCTTCGAAGGACTTGGAGACCTCTTCTAGCCCCCATCCGCCTCTCGCGACCGGGCATCGCACTCCCAATCAGCCCCCCTGGCACCAGCAGACGCAGCCAGCCCGGTCGCGAGAGGCGCGCCCCCCTCATCAAGCAGACGAACCGCCGCTCAGACGAGCGCCTCGGCGCTCGTCACCACTTCGCAACCGGCTTGGCGCATCTCGGCCAAGGCGGCCTCACCGTCACCGGGCGCCAGATCGACGGCACGCACGCCATCGCCGACCACCATCACCCGCACCCGAGTGCGGCACCGTCGAGCGCCGTGTACTTGACGCAGTAGTCGGTCGCCAGACCCACGAGCCAGATCTCATCGACGCCCGCTCGCTCCAACTGGGCGTGCATCCCCGTGTCGCGCAGATGCCCGTTGTCGAAGAAGCCGCTGTAGCTGTCGATCCTCGGCGTCCGTGCCCTTTCGAACCACGACGTCTATGCGGGCCACATCAAGCCCGGAGTGAAACGACGCCCCGGCCGTCTGCTGAACGCAGTGATCGGGCCACAGGACCTGCTGGTGCCCCGCGAGTTCGACGACATCGCCCGGAGAGCGGCCCTCATGGTTCGAAGCGAAGGACATGTGGGAGGCGGGATGCCAGTCCTGGGTCGCGATCACCACGTCGAACCGAGGTGCCAGGGCGTTCGCCACCGGGACGACAGCGTCTCCATCGGGAACGGGCAGCGACCCGGACGGCATGAAGTCGTTCTGGATGTCGACCATCACCAAGGCGCGCATCCGGCTCAGCTCCTCTGTTGCGTCGTTCTGGCATCCGCGATCAGCTGGAGGCGCCGCGCCGAGAGCTGGGCCTCGAGTCCCACCTTGTAGGTGTGGGGATTGAGGAAGCGTCGGTGCGACGGATCGAGCTTGGCCAGTTGCGACGCAGCACGCTCGCGAGTCGCATCGAGCCCGGGTCCGCGGTACACGACCTCGCCCTGATGCATGACCTTGACGAGCAGCTCGTCGTAGGAGCAGCCCTCGCCGTACGAGGTCGACCTCAGCGGGTCTTCCGGGTGCACCATCGTCGACGCGGGACCCGGGTCGTTCATCGTGTCGTAGATCATGTCGCCGGCCCACTGACCGCTCTCGTCTTGGTATCTGCGCACGCCCAGCACCCCGGGCGTGGTGACCTTCGCGGTCTGCTCGGACACCTTCAGCCGAGGTTCCCACGAACCCCCGGGCCGGCGGATCGCGCTGAGCTTGTAGACACCGCCGAGAGCCGGCTGGTCCCACGCCGTCGCCAACTTGGTCCCGACCCCCCACACGTCGATCGCGGCGCCTTGCTCCTTGAGCGAGAGGATCAGGTGCTCGTCGAGCTCGTTGCTCGCGACCACCTTCGCGTCGGGGAAGCCTCCCTCGTCGAGGACCTCACGCGCGCGCTTCGAAAGCCACGCCAGATCGCCCGAGTCGATACGCACGCCGAGGAGGCGCTGCCCTCGCTCGGCGAGCATGCGCCCGACCTCGACCGCATGGCGGACCCCCTCTACGGTGTCGTACGTGTCGACCAGGAACGTGGCGTTGTTCGGCAGCGCTTCGGCGTAGGCCTCGAACGCCTCGATCTCGGTGTCGAATGCCATCACCCACGAGTGAGCATGGGTCCCGGCGACAGGCACCCCGAACCTGGGTCCGGCGAGAACGTTCGACGTCGCGGTGCACCCGCCCACGTAGGCGGCGCGGCTCGCGGACAGTCCTCCGTCGGGGCCCTGCGCGCGACGCAACCCGAACTCGATGACGGGCGCCCCATCGGCAGCGAGCACACAGCGCGATGCCTTGGTCGCCACGAGCGTCTGGAAGTTGATGATGTTGAGCAGCGCGGTCTCGACTATCTGGCAGACCGGCAGCGGGCCCGCCACCCGCAAGAGCGGCTCGCGCGGGAAGACGACCGTCCCCTCTTCCACGGCGTCCAGACTGCAGTCGAACTTCATTCCCGACAGCCACTCCAAGAACTCCGATGAGAAGAGCGCTTCGCCGTCGGCACCTGTCCGCCCCGCCAGATAGGCCACGTCCTCATCGTTGAACGAGAGCGCCTCCAGGTACGCGACTGCCTGCTGGAGTCCGCACGCGACCGCGTACCCCCCGCCGAAGGGGTTTGCTCGGAAGTAGAGATGGAAGCAGCCATGGGTGTCGGCGATTCCGGCGTTCAGATACGCCTGAGCCATCGTCAGCTGGTACAGGTCGGTCAACATCGCCGGCGGCGCCGCCGGATACCGCTCGGTGGCTTCATGCGTCATGAACTGCCCCTTCGTGTCGCGATGTCCCAACGGTATCACTCCCCCGTCGTCGCGATCGTCTCCCGCCGGATGCAAATGTTGTGTGAATTCCGACGAACGGCGAGCGACCGACGCCCGTCCAGGGGTATAGTGCACGAGGCGCCGACGGGGGATTCGGTGCGCTTGGGGACAACGGAGGAAGCGATGAACGCATCGACCGACCCGGTACCGTCCGAGCTTGTCGAGGAGCCCATCTACGTCGCCGCTCCCATCGACATCGCCCTGCCATCGGAGTTCGACGGGCAGCGCGATCTCTACGCCGAAAGCGAGCTGCAGCTGCGCCACGAACGCACCGAGCGCCTGATTCGCAGAGCACAGGAACAGGTCTAGCGCCTTCATGTGCCAGTTCTGCGTCGAGCACGGTGAGGGCGAGCGCTGGTACCTCCAAGCCTCCAACTACGCGTTCGACCTCGAAAGCGATCTGAGGCGGCGGCAGTACATCGTCGAATTCATCTCGGGCTTCTCCGAGATGCGCAGCAACGCCATCAGCTGGATGGAGCGGTTCGAGCGGATGCCCGCGCCACTGTCGGCCATGGGCAAGTCGGCGATCTCCAAGCGCCTGCAGGCGAACCACTTCGGGCAGCCGGTTCCTCTCGAGGAGTGCGAGCGCATCCTCGAGATGGCCACCTCGATCACGGTGATCCCCTGCATCTGCCGGATGCACGAGCCGGGCAAGCGTGCCGATGAGGTCTGCCTCCTCGTGACCACTCAGCCGATCGAGCCGCTGCTCGTCGAGGGCTTCGCCAACTACGCGGACGGGCCCGACCTCGACGACTTCAACAAGGTCTCGGTCTCGCAAGCGATGGACCTGCTTCGCGCGTGCGAGCTCGACGGGCTGATGCACTCGGTGTGGACCTTCAAGACGCCGTTCACCGCCGCCATCTGCAACTGCAACATGGAGAGCGGCTGCATGGCGATGAAGCTCACGGCGGGCTACGACCTCAAGGTCATGTGGCGCGGGGAGTGGGTCGCCCGCCTCGACGAAGCGCGCTGCACCCGCTGCGGACGCTGCGCCCGGCTGTGCCCGTTCGCCGCCATCGACGCGTCGAGAGCGGCTGTCGCGATCGACGCTCAGCGCTGCTGGGGCTGCGGGGTGTGTCGATCGGCATGCGCCGAGGGCGCCATCTCGCTTCGGACCGCCGCGCCGTGCCCGCGGTCGCCGCGCTGTGGTGACCCGCACTCACTCTCGGTAGCGCGGTCTTCCCCTTCGCATCCACCACGATGCCTCCGCCATCGAACGCGGCGAGCGCGTGTACTGGTTCACGAAGCGCTTGCCCACGATGATCGCCGTTGCCGAGGGGATCTCGGACTCCTTGCCGCAGTATGCCTTCTGCAAAGCGAGCCGGCGGGCCAAGGCGTCGTCTTCGATGGCGACCCACGTCGTGCGCCTGCCGAGCTGCACCACGACGTCGTGTGCGACGACGACGTCATACTCCCACTCCCAGATCAGGTCGCCACGCTCGAGGCTCTCGGCGAAGTCGCTCTCGAACAGGTCGGCGGAGACGCTGTCCGCCACGGCCACGAACGCTTCGGTCAAGACCGCGGTCGCGACCACCTCGGCGACGGGATCTGACTGGGCGCGCCGCAGCCAACTCCCCCGATAGGCGCTGTCGACGTCGCCCAGAAGGACCAGCGCGGCCATCCGAACGCACGAGGACCCATGGGTCAGAGCCCGGTCGAACCAGGCCAGCACGGTGGGATCTGTCTCGTAGTACGCCACGTGGCTACAACCGCTCGTCGCCGACGTCCGACGCGCGAAGCTGAGCGCGTCGCTCCCGCGATGGCTCGCCAGGGACGTCCGGCAACGTAGCAATCGGCTCTGACACCGGCGGGCCGGGAATGGAGAGGCGGCGTGCGCTGACGGCGCGACGGGAGAGGCTGGGGTCGCGCGCTTCTACGGGGTGAGCTCGCCCGACGTCGCCCAGCTCACGTGGCACCGCACGCAGTAGCCCGGCGCGTGACAGTCGAAGCAGTACGCAGCCCCCGATGTCTCGACCGCCTCGAAGTGCTGCTGGACCCACGTGCCCTTCCCCGGGTCGTAGGCGGGCTTGTGGTGGCACATGCTGCACAGGTCGGGCTTCTCGGTGTGGCACCTCGAGCAGACCGCCCGATTCGTCTCGGCGACGGCCGCATGACCTGACTCACCTTGGGCCCAGTCCTGCGGGTGCGGCATCTCGAGCCCGTGGCAGTCGTCACAGAACTGCTGCTCGTGGCACATCCGGCACTGCGAGCGGTCCGTCTCGGCAGTCCGGCCGTGCCGCTGGGGCACCCACGTCTTGGCCTTGTGGGACGCGGGGGTCAGCTGGTACCCGGTGGGATGGCACAGCGAGCAGGCTGCCGAGGCCTCTGGCTTCTCGGCCGTGCCGTGGCATGTGAAGCACTGGCTCATGAGCGTGAGCGGCGTGCTGCGGGACTGCAGCGGGATGCGCCGTACGCACGTGGCAAGAGACGCACGACCCGTTTCGCTTCGCGTGCTCGACGTGATCGATCTTGATCCTGAAGCCCGAGGTCGCCTTGCGGTTGGCCTGGTGGCACTGCAGGCACACCGCGTCCGACATCGGTTCGACGCCGGCCACCGGTCCATCGACCGGCGCGGTGGTCTCCCGGGAGGTGTGCGCACGCACGTCGCGCGCGAGGATCCGCGACCTGTCCGCAAGACTCGAGCGGGTAGGCGTACCAGGGGCGGGGCTGCTGGTGGCACTGCCAGCAGTTGACGCCGAGGTGTGCCGAACTGTGCC
Source organism: uncultured Actinomycetes bacterium (assembly GCA_963726325.1). Taxonomy (GTDB): domain Bacteria; phylum Actinomycetota; class Coriobacteriia; order Anaerosomatales; family PHET01; genus CAVPCY01. The sequence goes on from CAVSCA010000009.1 coordinate 24,744, forward strand.
AGCTGGCGGTCCTCGGGCGCATCTCGTGACACGACGCACACAGCCTCGGAGACGCGGTGACGAGGTCGAACATCACGACAAGCAGCACTCCGACGACCGCGACGATCCCGACGACTCGAGGCCAGCGCCTGCTCGCAGGGCCGGAAGCCGCCGTGGCTCCGTCATCACCCTGCGGGGGTGCCGGCATCGACATCTCGCGTCTGATCGTGCTCGGGCTCCATGACCGCCTCTCGCCTACTCGACCCGCTTGAGGTTCGGGTCGAAGTTCTGCTGGGGCACCACTCCGTGGCAACGCACGCAGAACGCGTCTTCGTGACACGCTTCGCAGTTGCGCCTCTGCTTGACCTGCTCCCCGTGCACCGCGCGCCAGTCCTTGCCGTGCGACTTCGGGCGCAGGGCGTGGCAGTCAGCGCACCACTCGTCGGTCCACTTGTGGCAACTGTCGCACTCCGGTCCCGCCGCCTCCTTGGGGTGCACGATCAGCCAGTCCGATGCGCGATGGCTGTCGGGGGCGGCCTTGCGCGTGTGGCACGCCGTGCACGTCGCCTTCGCGGTGTCGCCGTCGTGGCACTTCAGACAGCCCTCCATCGCCGGGAGGTGATTGCCCGAGGAGTTGCGCTCGTGCACGAGGTAGTTGTGGCACTCGACGCAGTCCATCTTGAGAACGTTGACGTGCGCCCTGTGCGGGATCTGCAGGTCGCCCTTGGGCGAGACGCTTCGCAGGTCGTTGTGGCATTCGAGGCACGCCTCGTTGCGTCGGTCGCGCGAACTCGCCCGGGACCCGCGACGGTGACAGGAGCGAGTGGTAGAACTCGCCGGTCATGCGGGCGCGATTCGCCGTTCGCGCAAGCAGGCCGGGCGGAACGTGGCACTCCTCGCACCGCACCTCGGCGTGCGCTGAGGTGCGCCACGGTTCGTACTTCTCGGCGAGAGCTGCGCTGCGACCGAAGAACCACGGCTGCGTGGTCAGCACCAGCGGTACGCCGATGACGAGCAGGAGCACGGCGACCACGATCGCCACACGTACGCAGCGACCGGCGTCGGCGCGAGGTGTCCTTCGCCTCGGCCATCAGTGGCACTCCTCGCAGAACTTCTTGCCGCCGTGGCACACGAGGCAGCCGTCTCCCCGCTGTTTCGCAGCGGGCCCGTGATCGGTCTTCCAGTTGCCCGCGTGCGAAGCCGGGCGCTTCTCGTGGCAGTCCGCGCAGTAGCCGGGCGTCCAGTCGTGGCACTGCCCGCAGTCCTGAGTCGCTGCCTGCGCGCCGTGGAGCTGGAGCCAGTCCGCCTGCGCGTGTGACTGCGGGCGTCTGCTTGCGCGTGTGGCAGTCCGTGCACTTGTCGCTCGCCGTGTCACCGTCGTGGCACTGCTCGAGGCAGCCCTCCATCTCCGGCCGGTTGAACCCTCGACGGTTGAGCGAGTGCACGAGGTCCTTGTGACACGCGCGGCACTCCATCTTGAGCACTTCGACGTGCGCCTTGTGCGGAATCAGCAGGTCGCCGCTCGGACCGACGCTGCGGTAGCTCGTGTGGCACTTCTGGCACGCCGCACGGCTCGGCGCGCTCGAGCAGGTTCGTGCTAGTCGGCCCGTTGAGCAGCTGCGAGTAGAAGGCGGGGATCGAGCGCGCCGCGAAGGTCACGAATCCTGCCGCTCCGGGTTCGACGTGACACTCCACGCACGAGATCTTCGCGTGCGTCGAGGTGGCCCAGTGGTCCATGCGCTGGCCGAGCGCCGGATAGCGCCGGTAGTAGTCGGGCTGCAGCACCGAGAAGACCGGAAGCACCAACAGGACGACCACGATGAGCAGGAGTCCTATCGCGCCCCACTTGATGAGGCGTGTGGACACCTACTCCATCTCCTTGAACTGGTCGTGGCACTCCTCGCAGAACGCCTTCTCGTGACACGCGAGACAGCGCGGGTCGTCCACGCTCTTCGCCCGCTTGGCGTGGCGGCCGATCCACGTGTCGGTGGACCGTGGAACGCCGGGCGCTGGCGGTGGCACTCGTCGCACTCGCCCTCGGACTGGTGGCAGAGCAGGCACTTGGCTGGTCCTTGAGCGCCTCGGCGCCGTGGTAGCGCGGCGTCCACTCCGGCTTGACGTGCAGCTCCTCGATCGCCTTCATGCCGAGCTCGAGCGTCAGGCCCGTGAACTCGGGGACCTTGCCGGTCGTGTGGCACTGTCTGGCACTGCTCGACCTTGTGGCACGACTCGAGGCACGCGGCGTCTCCGGTGGCCTCGACGACCTTCGGGTGCTCTGTCGTCCACTCCTCGGCCGTCTGCTGCAGCACGTGGTGGCAGTCGAAGCACTGGTCGGTCTGCTTGGTGCCGACGTGGCAGCCGTACGCGACGCACACGCCCGAGAACGGCATCTCCTTGTGCTTGTCCATGTACGTCTCGAGGTGCGCCGTCCACTTGTGGCACCTGACGCACTCGCGCGTCTCCGCCGCGACGCGCGTGTGCGCCGGGTGCGGGATGCGCTTGGTCTGGGCGGCCGAGTACGCCCAGTCGTTCTCGTGGCACTGCAAGCACGCCTCGGGTTGGGCGGGCTGAACTTGAAGTACGCGGGCAGCGGCTCGCTCGTGACCAGGCTGCGGTAGAAGTCGCCGACGAGCGCGACGCCGTTTTGCACCGGCTGCGTCTCGTGGCAGGTCCGGCAGCCGATGCCCTCGTGGGCCGAGCCCTCGAGGTTGACGAAGCGGCGGTTGAGCAGGTGGTAGCGGGAGAAGAAGCCCGGGGTCGAGGTCGCGAGCAGCGGCAAGACCACCGCCGACGCGACGATCAGAACGACGACGAACACGGCGAGTCCGGCCATGACCGCCGCGCGACGGCGCGCCGCGGGTGTGCGCTCGCGTGCGGTCACCGATCGTCACCCGGCCTCGACGGCCGACTCTGAGGCCAGCTCGGCCGTCGCCGCAACAGCGGCCTTGCCGATGACCGGCGTGTCGGGCGCGTACTCCTCGAGGTGCTCGTCTTTGGGCACTTCGAGCGGCAGCACCTTGGCCGCGAGCGTCATGATCAGCAGGCCGACGGCGAGCAGCCCGAGCGCGATGAGCACCTCGGTGAGGCTCGGCACGTAGACGCGCTGGCGCGTGCCGAGCGGGTTGATCACGAAGCCCATCGCCATGAGCGAGTAGCGCTTGAGGAAGATCGCGACCACGTAGAGCGACGCAGCGGTGAGCTGGATCGCGGGCAGGTGCCGGTTCTTGCGTCCCGCGAGCAGCGCGAACGCGATGATCCCGAGCACGAGCACGGGGACGAAGAACTTGGCGTACTCGCCGAAGAGGAACTCGTTGAAGCGGATCGTGTGGCCCGGCTTGGCGGACGTCGGCCAGTAGATCACGAGGATCTCGACCACCAGCAGGAACAGGTCGATGATGATGACCGTCGCGAGCAGGGTGGCAAGGCTGCGGAACATCGTCGAGTCGTGAACTTGAGCACGCCGAAGCGCTGCATGATGTAGGCGCAGATCATCAGCAGCGCGATGCCCGGACGCGGTCGCCGAGGTCAGGAAGATCGGCACCAGCATCGCGGTGTTCCACAGCTCGCGCGACTTGTTCATCACGAGCACGAACGCCGTCGTGGTGTGCAGGTAGATCGCGAAGGGCAGCGCGATCAGCGTCATCCGGTGCGCGAGCTTGTGGCCGCCCTTGCCGGTGATGAGCACCCACAGGTCGATGAAGCAGATGATCATGTAGATGTTGGCCGCGCGAGCCGGTGTAGATGAACGGCGAGGTCGGGTTGGGGGTGAGCAGCATCCACACCGCCCGCCACGGGCCGCTCCATGTCGGTGACGATGCCGAGCAGCGCCATCATCACGAGCACGCCGGCCTGCAGCACCGCCAGGCGCGAGAGCGGCGCGAACTGCTTGGCGCCGAACAGGTGCACGCTCGCGTAGACGACGAGGCCTCCGGCGGACAGGCCGATGTAGTACATGTAGTTCGTGAACCACAGCCCCCACGGGTAGGTGTCGCGCATCGCCATGACCGAGCCGCCGTTGGCAAGCGCGGCGCCCCACGCCATCATGCCCAGCGCGAAGAACGGTCATGAGCAGCGAGACGAACGCCCAGTAGCGCGGGCCGGCGGTCTTGAGGTTGCCGAAGGTCGAAGTCGATGCCGATGAGGCGCACGGTGCCCGGCGTCTTCGCGGTCGTGCCTCGGCGGTCATGGCGGTGTCGTCACTCATCGCCATCACCCCACGTACCAGATCATCGGGTCGTTGCCGGTCTCTTCTTTCAGGCGCCACACGCGCCGCGTCGCGAGGAGCTTGGAGACCTCGGTCTCCGGATCGTACAGGTCGCCGAACTTGCGCGCGCCCACCGGGCAGGCCTCGGTGCACGCGGTGGTCTGGCCGTCGCGCGTGCGCTGGACGCAGAACGTGCACTTCTCGACCACGCCGGCCTTCTCCTCGAGCGGCACCTTCGGGTTGACCTCGGCCTTGGGCACCTCGGGCTCGACCCAGTTGAAGTGGCGCGCGTCGTAGGGGCAGGTGACCATGCAGTTCCGGCACGCGATGCACTTGTCGTAGTCGATGACCACGATGCCGTCGGGGTCTTTCCACGTGGCCTTGACCGGGCAGCCGTAGACGCAGGTGGGCTTCGCGCAGTGCATGCACTGGACCGGCATGTACCACCTGTCGGGCCGCCCGCCCTCGTTGTAGTCGAGCTTGGCGTGCTCGATGTCGACCTTGCCGGGCAGCATCTCGAGCACCTGGATGTAGGTGAAGCCGGACTCGCGGCCGATGTTGTTCTCCTTGACGCACGCGTAGACGCATCGCCTGCAGCCGATGCAGGCCTTCACGTCGATCACCATCGCCCACTTCTGGTCCCCGGGCGGCGGGGCGTAGGACACGGTCTGGCCCGGGTAGTTGATCGGCTCGTCCTCTTCGACCGCCCACTCGATGCCGGACTCGGCCTCGGCGGCGGCCGTCGGTCTCGCTCGCGACCGCCGACGCCGGGCAGCACGCTCACGGCGGCCGGCAGCGCACCGGCGGCCACGAGCCCGGCCGCCGCGCCGATGCCTTCGAGGAAGCGGCGGCGCGACAGCGTCATGCCCTCAGGCGCGCTCGCGCCCTCTGCGGCGGCGCGTCGGCGCGTCCGTGGTGTTCGCTCTCGGTGTGTCGCTCATGCCTTTCGCCTTCCAAGCGTGATGAACCCGACCAGAGCCGCGGCGACGAAGCACGCCGAGCGATCGTGAAGACCGCCAAGCCACGTCGGCGTGTAGACCGGCGGGGCGACCGGGGGCGGCGCCATCGCGCGTGAAGGGCTCGCGGGGCGCGACCGCCTTGACCTCGATGCCGGTGCCCTGGAACGGCGGCAGCGCCGCGACGTAGATCCAGCCCGGGGTGTGCGGGTCGTGGCAGCCGGCCGCCGAGCACTTCTGCTGGCCCTTGCCGTGGATGCCCAGCTGCCAGTCGGTGTACTTCTCGAAGTGGCAGCGCTGGCACACCCGCGAGACGTCGCCGGTGATGTCGACCGTGGAGCCGTCGGGCAGGATCATCAGCCCGGGGTTGGCGGACGGGTCCGAGTGGCACGCGAGACACGCCTTGTCGCCCTCGCCCAGGATGTCGTGGGACTCGAGCGCGATCTCGTGCTTCTCCTTGCCGCCGGGAAGCGGCTTGGTGGGCTTGCCGTCGGCGCCCACGGTGACCGGGTGGCAGTCGGTGCACGGGTAGAACGCGAGTTCGCCGGTGGCGGAGAGCGCGTGGGCGGAGGGAGGTGCGAGAAGGAGGACGAGGAACACGAGGGCCAGCGCTAGAGCCAGTACCGCCGGAACCCGCGGGGCAGACTCCCGGTAGCCGAACCTGGGAAGGGAGACTCGTCGCTTCTATGGCGCCTACACCACCCTATGCCGGAGGGTCGCAGCAATCGCACAAACATTAGCAGGCGCTCTCACCACGCCCATTCGTCTAGTATTACCGAAATGTTAGGGTTGTGTTAGCTGCTCTTCCCGACCCTTCGGCTATGCTCGGTGTGTTGAACAGCCGCCGCACGCAGGGAGCGCGCAAGCCGATGAAACGCGTACTGGTCGTCGATGACGAGGAGTCCATCCTCAAGGTCGTGGAGTACGCGCTGTCCGAGGCCGGCTACGAGGTCCACACCGCCCGAGACGGTCTTGGCGCCGAGTTCATGCTCACGCAGGTCAGGCCCGACCTGGTGATCCTCGACGTGATGCTGCCCGGCAAGTCGGGACTCGAGATCGCCAAGGACCTCAGGGCGCGCTCGAACGTGCCGATCATCATGCTCTCCGCCCGAGGCGACGAGGTCGACCGGATCCTCGGCCTGGAGTTCGGTGCCGACGACTACGTGACCAAGCCCTTCTCGCCGCGCGAGCTGGTGAGCCGGGTGAAGGCGATCCTGCGCCGCGTCGACGCGGGGCCCGGCGACAGCGCGTGCATCGAGGTCGGCGAGCTCGAGATCGACACGCTCGCCCGCCAGGTGAAGCTGTCGGGGCAGGCGATCCACCTGACCACATCCGAGTACGGCATCTTGCTGCACCTCGCCCACCATCCCGGCAAGGCGTACTCGCGCCAGGCGATCCTCGAGGCGCTGTGGGACGAATCGCCCGTGGGCGACGAGCGGGCCGTGGACGTGCACATCCACAACATCCGGGAGAAGATCGAGGCGGACCCCAAGAACCCGGAGTACGTGCTGACGGTCCGCGGCTACGGCTACCGGCTCAGAGAGCCGTAGGCGAATGCCGCAGGGCAGCCCGAGCAGTAGCCCCGGGGATCCCAGGCGCACCCCGCCCCGACGCCGGGGTTCGATTCGGCTGTGGCAGACCGAGCTGTTCGTGGTGGTCATCGTCGTCGCGATGCTGGTGCTCTCCGGTTCGCTGTCCGCCGGGCTTCGCGCCACCCTCAAGCGACTGACCGAGACGACCGAGCTGCGCAACGCCTCGGCGCTCGCGCAACGCCTCGGCCCCGAGTTCCCCATCGAGCTCTCGGGCACGTCGCGAATCCGAGAGCTCGTGACCGAGTACCGCGACATCTACGGCGGCGGCATCTGGGTCTACGACCGGGATGGCGCCCTGCTGGAGTCCGGCTACGACACGAACCCGGGCGAGCCCGTGCTCGAGAGCGCACGGCTCGGCGCACTTGACGCGCAGAGCTCCTACGCGGCAAGCGACCTGAGGCCCAACGGGTGGGTGATAGCGTCCAAGTCGCTGCGCGGCGAGGACGGGCGCGTCGAAGGGGTGGTCGTCACAGCCGGCTCGGTCGATCAACCCGTCGCGATCCTGCGAGCGCTCCGAGACCGGCTCTGGGTGACCTTCTGGGTGTCGCTTGCCATCGCCGGGCTGCTGGGCTTCGCGTTCTCGCAGCTCATCAGCAGGCGCATCAAGGCGATGTCCGAAGCGGCCGCCTCGATGGCGGCAGGTGACTTCCAGCAGAGGCTGCCAACGGGTTTCGTGCCCGACGAAGTCCACGACCTCGCCGTCTCGTACAACGCGATGGCCTCGACCCTGGGCGAGGCGTTCTCGGAGCTCCAGGAGAGCAGGCAGCAGATCGCCGCTGTCGTCGAGTCCATGGCCGAGGGAGTCGTCGCCTTCGACGCGCAAGGGCTGGTGAGCGTCACCAACCCGGAGGCGGTCCGGCTGCTCGGCGCCTCGGAGCACCTGCTCCCCGGCTCCCCGGCCGAGCAGGCCGTCACCTCGCCGGAGGTACTGGAGGTTGTCCGCAGCGGCCTGCAGGGGCACCGCGAGGTCGGGGCGGTCCCCTTGGGAGAACGGATCGTCCTGCTTCACTGCACCCCGCTGCTCGACGCCGAAGGCCAGGTCGACGGCGCGGTGCTTCTGCTCGCGGACGTCACCGAGCAGCGACGGATAGAGGACGCGCAGCGTCGCTTCATCGCGGACGCCAGCCACGAGATGCGTACTCCCATCGCCGCGCTCAAGGGAATGCTCGAGCTGCTCGAGGACGGCGCGAAGGACGTGCCCGAGGTCCGCGACGACTTCATCCACACGATGCAGATCGAGGCGGACCGATTGGGCCGCCTCGTCGCCGACCTGCTCACGCTCGCACAGCTCGAGGCGGGCAGCCTGCGACTCAGGAAGACCCCGGAGCTCGCCGCCGAACTGCTGGGCGACGTCGCGCGCGTCATGCATCCGCTCGCCGACCAGGTGGGCGTGACGCTCGCCGTCGACGTGGAGGACCCCGAGATACGGGTCCAAGCCGACCGCGACAAGATCGTTCAGGTGTTGCTGAGCTTCACGGACAACGCCCTCAAGCACTCGCCCGAGGGCTCGTCGGTTCACCTTCGAGCGCGTGCGCGAAGCCGGCCGAGTCAGACTCGAGGTCGCCGATGAGGGCTCGGGGATCGCGCCCGAGGAGGTCTCGCGCGTCTTCGAACGGTTCTACCGGGCCGACTCGGCGCGTGCCGGAGGCGGTGGAGCGGGACTGGGACTCGCGATCGCGAAGGAGATCGTCGAAGCGCACGGCTCGGCAATCGACGTGGTATCGGCGCCCGGAGCCGGCACGACGTTCGGCTTCACGCTGCCCTCGGCCTGAACCCTCGCTGAACGGCTGCACGCGAGACCGGCGCACGCTTCACGGAACCCTAACACGACCTCAACCGCACACGAACCCGGCGTGGCCGCAGCGTGGCGATACTCTCCTTGAGAGTTCGGAGCCGCCAGGCGGCTCGCTACGTTCGGAGGTGCGGAAGATGGCGCTGATAATCGGAGCAACACTACTCATCGTCGGTATCGTGGCTGCGGGACTGTTCGTGCTCGCGGTCCCCGCGCTTCTGGGCGCGATGGCGTACGACGTCGTCGAATCTCGTAAGGAGGAACCTGTCGTGGTCGAAGACACGAGAATGCGAATCGCCGTGGAGCGCGGCGTCGCCCGTGCGTTCGTGATCGCCGGCGGAGTCTTCTGGTCCATCGCGACCTTCGCCGGGCTGTTCTCTTTCCAGAGGACGGGAACGTCGTGGGCGTTGCTGGCAGCCTTCCTGCCCCTCGCCGCCACCGTCGCGACCCTGGTGGTCGGCTGGTACTACGAGCGCGCAGCCGCTGCGCTTCTGGCGCTCGCCTCGGCAGCCGTGGCCGCCTACGGAGTCATCTACCAGTTCGAGATGGGCGTGTGGATCATCATGGTCCTGTTCGCCATCGGCCCGATGCTCACCGCGTCGGTGCTGTTCTGGCTCGCCCGTCGCGACCAAGAGGCCTTGGAGCTCGCGCTGTCGCTCCAAGCCGAGCCGGCACTCGCAACCGCTCAGACCAACTAGGACACAGTCACCCGCTCAAGCGAAGCTGAAAGGGAGCCGGCCCAGCGCCGGCTCCCTTTCTGTGTTGCGCGAGCCCGTGCGGCGCACCCAGCGTCGCGCCGCTGCGTCACCTCGGGCAACGGGGCCTGCGCTAGACTGCGACTCATGAGAACGCACCCACGAGGCGCCCGGCTCTCGGCCCTTCCGCTCACCATCGCGTTGTTGCTCGCGTTGGGCGCCGCCTTGTCGGGATGCGTCGCCGTGGGCTCGGCGCCCCTGGGCGAGCCGCGCACCTTCATCGGCCGGCGAACGATCGGACTGGTCAGCGGCCAGGTGGTGCGCGTCGTAGACGGCGACACCGCCCACATCGTCATCGACGGCGTGCGCGAGAAGGTGCGCTTCATCGGCATCGATACGCCTGAGTCGACACGCGAGGTAGAGCCGTACGGCAAGGCCGCGTCGAACCATACGAAGGATCTCATCGACGGTCGCACGGTGTGGCTCGAGACCGACGCCGAGCTTCGCGACCGGTACGGCCGCCTGCTCGCCTACGTGTGGCTCGAAGAGCCGACCGACCGCTCCGATGCCCAGGTCCGCTCCAAGATGCTCAACGCGCGCCTGCTGCTCGACGGCTACGCGCAGATCTACACGTTCCCGCCCAATGTCAGGTACGCCGAGAGCTTCGTCGCCTACCAGCAGGAGGCGAGACGCGCCGGAACGGGGCTTTGGTCGGTCCCCGGCGCGGCGGACCCGCTGACGGGCAGGCGCGCCGAGTAGCACCGGCGTCGCCGCGAGCGGTTCGTGCTACCCGCCCGGCTGGATGATGGTCCCAATGCGCTCGAACGCGCCTCGCAGCGACACGCCTGCGACCACCGAGACGATGGTCACTATCACGCTCACGACGAGCATCGCGCGGGCGACGCCGCGGTTGGTGTCCTTCACCAGCAGCCACGCGATCAGCCCGCCCGGCAGCCCGAGCACGAGCGGCAGCAGCCACAGCCAGGGCGAGACCGGCGCCGACGCCGCAGAGTCGAGCAGCGACTTCTCAACCGGAGCGGCGAGCACCTGGTCCACGGGGCTCGGCTTCTTCGGCTGCCCCGACGCTCCTGCCGGTCGGCGACTCGCCTGCCCGGAGGCGGCGCCGGCTTCGGGCACCGCAGCCTGCTCGGCAACCGGCCGCTCGCGCACCAGCCGATCGCCGTCCCACCTGACGTGCTGCTCGGCGCCGTGCAGCCCGGCATAGTGCTCGAGCAGAGCGGCGCCCTCGTCGTCGGGAATGCCGGGGAGATGCGCCGGGGTCACACGGTTGCGAGTGCTCAGCAACTCGGCGATCTGTTGGTCTATCCGCTCCGAGTACTCCATGCGCATCCCTACTCGGAGGGGAGCACGGCCACGCCCCAGCCGGTTCCGGTGTGCGCGCATATCACCGTGCCCGCCTCGTAGATCACGAGGTCCTCGACGTCGAAGCGCGCGCGAATCGCATCGGCCATGCGCGCGGCACGATCGGCTGAAAGGGCATGCCCGACAGCGAACTTGCCCCGAGTCCGTCCGGCCATCTGCTCGGTCACCCACTCCAGCGTATGCTCGAGCGCCGCACGCTCGCCGCGCGAACGCGCGACCGGATAGAACTCGCCGTTCTCATCCACACTGAGTGTCACCTTCACGCTGAGCATGGTGCCGAGAAACGCCGAGACCCTGCCGATGCGTCCGCCCTTGGCGAGGTTGTCGAGCGAATCGAGCCCGACGATGATCCGCACGCGCTCTCGCGCTCGCTCCAGCCGCTCGACCGCGGCGGCCACGCTCAGCCCCTCGGCAGCGGCGGCGGCGGCCTCGAGGACCTGCCATCCGAGCGCCCAGGAGAGGTTGAGCGAGTCGAACACGTGCACCCGACCCGCGAACTGCTCCGCCGCTTGTCGGGCGGAGTCTATCGTCCCCGAGAGCTTGTTTGAGATGTGGACCGACACCACGTTCTCGGCGGTTTCGAGCGCTCGCTCGTAGGCCTCGACGAAGAGCCCGACCGGGGGCTGAGCGGTGGTCGGCAGACGAGACTCGGCCTTCATGCGCGCGAAGAACTGCTCTTGCGTCAGCGCACCGTCGGGCATCGTCTCCGTGCCGAACGACACCGTCAGCGGCACGACGTCGACGCCGTCGGCCGCCGCTCTGTCCGGTGCGATGTCAGCCGTGCTGTCCGTGACCACCGCGAAGCTGCGATCGGATTCCATGGCTTCTCCCCATCCCCGTGTCAGCGGCACGGTCCGCCTGCGCCGGACGACACCCGGCGCGCACGACATCTGCCCGCTCGTGCGACATGCATCTACATCCAGATTCCCACAACATCGTGCATTTTCGCAGGGTTATCGGCTTTCGAGTCGTATGAAGACACCAACGGGGCACCGTGCACGACGCTTCGGGGGGAAGGGTAGCCGGGCATGGATCTCGCGGTTCTCGTATTCACGGGCTTTCTCGTTGTAGGCGCTGTTCTGGCCTTCATCCTCGTCTCCCTGCCCCGATGGCTCGCTCCAAGAGAGCCGGGTTTGCTCAAGGCGAGCGCCTACGAATGCGGCGAGCTGCCGGTAGGACAGCCGTGGATCCGCTTCCGCATCGAGTACTACGTGTTCGCGCTCATGTTCGTCGTCTTCGACGTTGAGGCCGTCTTCCTCTATCCGTGGGCGGTCATCATCCGCAAGCTCGGGATCTACGGTCTGGTCGAGATGGCGATCTTCATCGGCATCCTGGTGCTGGGGCTCGCCTACGCCTGGCGCAAGGGGGCGCTTGAATGGGTGTAGAGCACCACGTGCCGGTCCTGATCGGACCGATCGACCAGATGATGCGCTGGGCGCGCGGCCACTCCATGTGGCCGCTGACATTCGGTACGGCGTGTTGCGCCATCGAGATGATGACGGTGGGCTCGGCCCGCTACGACACCGACCGCCTCGGCATCTTCTTCCGCGCGTCTCCTCGGCAGTCGGACTGCATGATCGTCGCAGGGACCATCAACCTGAAGATGGCGCCCCGCGTCAAACTGCTCTACGAACAGATCGCCGCGCCCAAGTACGTCATCGCCATGGGCTCGTGCGCCGTGAGCGGCGGACCGTTCGCCGACGGATACAACGTGGTCAACGGCGTCGACTCGATCATCCCGGTCGACATCTACCTGCCGGGCTGTCCTCCCCGCCCCGAAGCGCTCATCGATGCGCTGCTGCTGCTCATGCAACGAAACGCCGCCGGTGAGATGACCGCGGCGGAGCGCTGGGCAGCGGAAGGCCGGCTGTGAGCATGGCGCACGCGACAGAGCCCGGCACGAGCGCCTTCATGCGAATCGAGGGCGTGACAAGCTCGGGCACGCTCGAGCACTGCGTCGACCGAGTGCGCGACCACGACCCCCGACTACCTTCACGCCACCGCGGCTCAACTCCGCGACGAGCGTGGCTTCACCCACCTCGCGCTGCTCACCGCTGTCGACAGCGGCCCCGAGGGCGGCCTCGAGATGATCTACGGCTTCACCCGCCGCTCCGATCACACCACGGTGGTGCATCAAGGTCCCGGTGGACCGAGAGGACCCCGCCATCCCCACGATCTCGGACCTGTGGCCGGGCGCGAACCCGCTCGAGCGCGAAGTGTACGACCTGTTCGGCGTCGACTTCGAGGGCCACCCGCACCTTCGCCGCATCGTCTTGCGCGACGACTTCGTCGGCCATCCCCTGCGCAAGGACTTCGAGCTGGAGCCCGGCGGGGTGAGCGAGGAAAAGGCGCTCGAGGCCACCGCCACCCACGGGGACCGGCGCGACTTCGAGGCCCCTGCCGGCGAAGCGGACCCGCTGCTGCACTCCGAGCGCATCGTGCTCAACATGGGGCCGCAGCACCCCAGCATGCACGGCGTCTTGCACCTGTGGCTCGCGCTCGACGGCGAGGTCGTCGTCTCGTCTCAGCCCACCCACGGCTACCTGCACCGCTGCATCGAGAAGCTGTGCGAGCACCGCACCTACCGCGCGTGCATCCCGATGATGGACCGCGCCGACTACGTGTCGGGCTTCTTCACCGAGCTCGCTTTGCTCCTCGCCGTCGAGGAACTCGCCGAGATCGAGGTCACCCCCAAAGCCGAGTACCTTCGAGTGCTCATGTGCGAGCTGTGCCGCATCACGAGTCACCACACGTGGTTCGCGGCGTGCGGACTCGACCTCGGGGCGCTCACCCCGTTCCTCTACGCGTTCCGGTACCGCGAGCGCATCATCGACGTCTACGAGGCCGTCACCGGAAGCCGCATGATGTTCAACTACTTCCGGCCCGGCGGGGTCAAGGCCGACCTGCCGCCGGGCATCGCCGAGGAGATCCGCCAGATCCTCACCACCTTCGACCGCGAGGTCGACGAGTACGAGTCGCTCCTCACCAACAACGAGATCTTCCGGGCGCGGTCGCGTGGCATCGGCATCATCGAGCCGCGGACCATCGTCGACTACGGCGTGACCGGGCCGATGGCGCGGGCCTCCGGCGTCGACGTCGGACCTTCGGCGCGACGAGCCCTACTCGGCGTACGGGGACTTCGACATCCGCGTCCCGCTCGGCGAGGTGGGCGACACCTTCGACCGCTACTCGGTGCGCGTGGCCGAGATGCGCGAGTCGGCCCGGATCGCCTTGCACGCGCTCGACGGGATACCCGAGGGCCCGCTCGTGAGCGAGGGCGTGCCGCGCGTGCTCAAGCCCCCGGCGGGGACGGCGTATCGCCGAGTCGAAAGCCCGCGCGGCGAGCTCGGCGTGCTGCTGGTGAGCGACGGCAGCCAGACACCCTGGCGGCTCAAGATCCGCTCCCCCGCCTTCTCGAACCTGCACGTCACCCCCACCGTCCTGAACGGATGCCGCATCGGTGACGTCGTCGCGATCATGGGTTCGGTCGACGTCGTCATGGGGGAGATCGACCGATGACCCAGGTGCTTCTCATACTCGTCGGCATCGTGGTCCTCGTGATCGTGGTCATGCTCAACACCGTCGTGGTCATGTGGCTCGAGCGCAAGACGCTCGGGCACATGCAGGACCGCCTCGGACCGATGCGCACCGGCTGGCACGGGCTGATGCAGCCCTTCGCAGACGCGCTGAAGCTCCTGGGCAAGGAGGACCTCGTGCCCGACGGCGCCGACCGCAAGCTCTTCCTCATCGCGCCGCTGATCGCCTTCATCCCGTCGATCCTGGTCTACGCGGCGACCCCGTGGGTCCAGCAGATCTCCGGGATGAGCTTCGACACCGGCATCTTCCTGGTCTTCGGCATCGCGGCGCTCTTCCCCGTGGGCATCCTGGTCGGCGGCTGGGCCTCGCACAACAAGTACGCGATGATGGGCGGCTTCCGCGCAGGAGCCCAGCAGATCAGCTACGAGGTGCCGATGGTGCTGGCCGCGATGGGCGTGGTCATGCTCGCCGGCTCGATGAAGCTGTCGACGATCGTGGAGTCGCAGGCAGGCGCGTGGAACATCGTCACGCAGCCCTTCGCGTTCCTCCTGTTCTTCATCTGCGTGCTCGCCGAACTCAACCGCGTGCCGTTCGACATGCCCGAGGCCGAGTCCGAACTCGTCTCGGGCTTCAACGTCGAGTACTCGAGCATGCGGTTCGCGCTGTTCTTCGTGGCCGAGTACGCGAACATGTTCACGCTCTCGCTCCTCACCGCGCTGCTGTTCCTCGGCGGCTGGAACGGGCCCGTGCTGCCCGGACTGGGTGTGGCTCACGCTCAAGACCTACGGCGTCGTCTTCTTGGTGATCTGGGTGCGCTGCACGCTTCCCCGCGTGCGCGTCGACCAGCTGATGGCGATCGGGTGGAAGCTCCTGTTGCCGGCGGCGCTCGTCAACGTGCTCCTCACCGCGTTCGGCATCGTGACCAACATGCTCGTGCTGGTCGCACTCGAGCTGGCCGCGCTCGCCGTCTTCGTCTGGTTCATCGCACGCCTGGGCGCGCGGGCGGGAGACGACGTGCGCGCTGCCGCGAAGGCCGCCCGGGAGGTGTCGGCATGATCGGCATCGCAAAGGGCATGGTCACCACGTTCAAGCACCTCTTCAAGCCGACGTTCACGATCCAGTACCCCAACGTGAAGCGTCCCCTGCCCGAGCGCAGCCGCATGTCCTTCGCCCTCGGGATCGACGAGAGCGGCGCGCCGCAGTGCAAGGCGTGCCTGCTGTGCGAGAAGAGCTGTCCTGACGACGCCATCAAGATCGACTCCGAGAAGGTCGAAGGGCGTTCCCGGCCGAGTCCTGACCAGGTTCGCCATCGACCTGGGCCGCTGCATGTACTGCGGGCTGTGTGTCGAGCAGTGCAGCACTCAGGGCCTGCGCCACACCGGCGATTTCGAGAACTCGGTGGTGACGCGCGAGGAGACGGTGCTCGTGCTCTACGCGGCGACGCCGGAGTCACTGGCCGCCGCCCGCCCCTCGAGGAACCTCTCGCCGCCGAGAAGGAGGGAGACGAGTGAGCCTGTCGCTCTTCTTCTTCTACCTCTACGCGGCCATCGCGCTCGCCGGCGCGATCGGGCTCGTGCTCGTGCGCAAGCCTCGTCCACGCCGTGATGTCGCTGTTCGCCACCCTGATCGCCATGGCGATGCTCTACATGCTTCTCGGCAGCCAGTTCCTGGCCGCGATGCAGCTCTTCATCTACGGCGGCGCGGTCACGGTACTCGTGCTGTTCGTCCTCATGCTCACCAAGCCGTCCCCGGAGTCGGTGGGCAACCCCGGAGCTGCCGGACGCTGGGTAGCCGCCGGAGCGACGCTGGTCCTGTTCGGCGTGCTCGCCACGGCGATCGCCATGTCGCGATTGCACGATGCGCGCCCGGCCAGCCGCACGACACAGCGGCACTGGCCGAGCGCTGTTCTCCCGCGTACGTGCTGCCATTCGAGATAGTCGGCCTGCTTCTCACCATCGGCGCTCGTCGGAGCGATCGTCTCGCGCGAATGGACAGACGAACTCCCGTCCAGGCGGGAGCCCGGGCGCCGAAGCGAGCGCCGCAGACAGGGACGTGAACGCCGAGGATCGATGGCGTGCAGTGATCACCCTCACCCACTACCTCGTCGTCGCGTCGGTGCTCTTCTGCATCGGACTATCTCGGGGCGCTGACTCAAGAGAGCGCGCTGCGTGATCGCCTGCGTCGAGCTCATGCTCAACGCCGTACAACATCAACCTCGTAGCGTTCTCGCATCTTCACGACCAAGCAGCCCGCGCTGCGGCATGGGCTTCGTCGTGTTGCTCATAGCGGTAGCTGCTGCCGAGGTCGGAGTCGCTCTCGCGCTCATCGTGTCGCTCAGCGGTTCGAGCGACATCTCGGCAGTGGACAGCTTACAACCAGGATGAGAGGTAGCCGGTGAGAACGATTCGAGATCAGCGACATGCCACGGCCGCGAGTAACTCCGAGCGCAGAGGCGAAGACCGACTTTCAGGAAAGGGGCGTGGAGCATGCCGATTCTCAGCCTGATCGTGTTCCTGCCACTCTTGGGCGTTGTCTCGATGATGCTCGTACCTTCAAACCGGCCAACGTGGCCCCGCTGGATCGCAGCGATCGTGTCCGGTGTCGTGTTGGCGATCGCCGTCTACGCGCTTGCCACCATGAATCCCGGCGGGGGGCCACAGTTCGTCGAGCGGCATGCGTGGATTCCCGTTGCGAACATCCAGTACTACCTCGGAATCGACGGCTTGTCTGCACTCCTCGTCGGCCTCTCGGCCCTGCTCTCGTTCCTCGCCGTGATAGCAAGCTGGAAGATCGAACCAGGCGGCCCAAGTTCTACTTCGCCATGATCCTTCTCCTGGCCGTTGGCACAAACGGCGTCTTCATGGCACTGGATTTCGTGCTCTTCTACGTGTTCTGGGAACTCGTTCTCGTGCCGATGTACTTCCTTATCGCGGTATGGGGAGGCGAGCGCAGAGCGTACGCGGCCGTGAAGTTCTTCCTCTACACGATGTTGGGCGCCGTCATGATGCTTGTCGGGATCCTCGCGCTGTACCTGCACCCGAAGGTGGCACGTTCGACATGCTGCAACTCGTCGACCGCGGCTTTCCCGCGACTTCCAGTGGTGGGTGTTCCTGGCGTTCTTCCTCGGGTTCGCGGTCAAGGTGCCCGATCTTCCCTCTGCACACGTGGCTGCCCGACGCGCACGTCGAAGCGCCTACAGCCGCATCTGCGCTCCTCGCCGGCATACTCCTGAAGATGGGCACGTACGGCTTCATCAGGATCTCCTCCCCATCCTTCCTGAGGCATGGCAGGAGTGGCAGGTGTTCCTCGGGGTGCTCGCCGTGGTCTCGATCATCTACGGCGCGTACGTCGCCTTCGCCCAGACCGACCTCAAGAAGCTGGTCGCCTACTCATCGGTGTCGCACATGGGCTTCGCGATGCTGGGAATCGCTGCCGGGACCGCGGTGGGTCTTGACGGCACCCAGGCGGTGAACATCAGCCACGGGCTCCTCTCGGCGATGCTGTTCCTGTCGGTGGGCATGGTCTACGAGCGCTCGCACACCAGACAGATCTCGGAGGTCTCAGGCCTGATCGCCAAGATGCCGGTGCTGGCGGGCCTGCTCGCGTTCGCGTCGTTCGCCTCTCTCGGGTTGCCGGGCCTGTCAGGGTTCGTCGGCGAGTTCCTCTCGCTGCTCGGGGCATGGGAATCGAGCCTTGCCGCCCGCTTACACGGTGCTCGCGGCGATCGGCGTGCTGCTCGGTGCTGCCTACATGTTGTGGATGGTCCAGAGCGTGATCCTTGGCGAGCCCTCCGATCGATCAAGGACGCGCCCGATGCCTCGGCGCGAGAGGTCATCGTGCTCGTGCCCCTGGCCACGCTCTCACTGCTCATGGGCGTGTGGTGGCTGCTGACGCTGCAGTACTTCGACCCGTACTCGCAGGCGCTCGCAAGATACTGGGCGGCTAGCCGATGCGAACCGGGATACCGAGAGGCGTCAGATGAGCTGGGTCGTTGCCATTCCGGCGATCCCGGCCGCGACATTCTTCCTCTTCCTCGTCATGTCGCGCCGCATGCGGATGAGGACGCTGTGGCTGCCTGTCGGCGCGTCCTTCGCATCTCTCGCGCTCTCCATCGCTGCCTTCATGCAAGTGTGGCCGGGCGGGTCCGAGGACGCCGTCTGGCACGGCTCGGTGCTCTTCGGGGTGCTCGGCGGAAGAGAGCTCGAGCTGTCGATGGCGCTCGACCCAGTGGCCGCGACGCTACTGCTGGTCGTCACCATCGTCGGAGTCCTGCGTGCAGATCTACTCGTTGGCCTACATGCATGAGGACAGTCGGGAGGGCTGGTACTTCGGGGTCCTGTCGCTGTTCACGTCTGCGATGCTCGTACTGGTGTTGTCGAGCAGCCTTCTTCTGACGTTCATGGCGTGGGAGATGATGGGCCTGTGCTCGTACCTGCTGATCGGCTTCTGGTTCGAGAACGAAGCGCCGAGGAAGGCATCTCAGAAGGCGTTCCTCACCACGCGCGTCGGCGACATGGGGTTCTTGCTGGCGCTATTCGTGACGTTCAAGACGATCGGCGGCTTCGGCTACGAGGAGATCTTGGAATCGCTCGGCCAGTGGCCGGCAACCGCGCTCGCCGTAGCGGGATTCGGGCTCGTCTTCGCAGCAATGGGCAAGTCCGCCCAGATCCCGCTTCACGTCTGGCTTCCCGACGCGATGGCCGGTCCCACCCCCGCCTCCGCGCTGATCCACGCCGCCACCATGGTCGCCGCCGGCATCTACGTGGTCGCGCGCATGCTGCCGCTTGATCGCGATGACGCCGTGGGTGATGCAGATCACGCTCTATGTCGGGCTTGCCACCGCCTTGATGGGGGCGGTACTCGCCTGCATACAACATGACGTGAAGAAGGTGCTCGCCTACTCGACCATATCCCAGCTGGGGTTCATGTTCATGGCGCTCGGCGCCGGAAGCGCCGAGGCCGCGCTGTTCCACCTGACCACCCATGCGTTCTTCAAGTCACTGCTGTTCCTTGGAGCCGGCGTCATCATCCATGCCGCGCATACCCAAGACATGCGTCTGATGGGGGGACTGGGTCCGAAGATGCCGTTCACGGCGGGCTGCTTCACCGTCGGGACGTTTGCGCTGGCGGGTGGCTTCCCGTTCTCCGGGTTCTTCTCGAAGGACGAGATAATCGCGGTGCTCATGCACGAGCACCACTACGCGGTCGCTGGATTCGCGCTCGTAGCGTCGGCGCTCACCGCGTTCTACGTAGCACGCATGCTGTTCAGGATCTTCTCGGGGCCGGAACAGACAGAGCTGCATGAAGGTCCCCTCTTGATGCTCGGCCCGTTGGGGCTGCTCGCCGCGATCACGGTCGTGCTCGGCTTCGCATCCCCCGCTTACGCGAGCTTCCTCGGCGGTGAGGGCCGGTGGCCGGAGATCTGGGTCGCCACACTGTCGCTCACGATCGCGACGGGGGGCATCGTACTGGGTTGGTGGATGTACGGCCGGCGGGGCGTGGTGGTCAACACGCGCATATACAAGGAGCGCTACAGCAAGCTGTACGGTGCACTCGTGCAGAAACTCTTCTTCGACCTCGTCTACGAGAAGGCCGTGATACGCCCCTTCTTCTGGTTCGCGGACCTGTTCGCGGCTTTCGATCGGCGCGTGATCGACGCGGTCGTCAACCTTGTCGCCGAGTGCATGGGCACGAAGCGCCAAGTACGCGTGGCGATTCGACGACTTCGCGGTCGACGGCCTGGTGAACGGGATCGCGCGACTTGACGTAGCCACGAGCAGCCAGGGCTGTACGCGTTCGACCTCGGAGTCGTTGACGGAGCCGTGGACCTCGTCGGGAACTTCGGTTCGAAGAGCGGGGGCGGTCCGCAGGATCCATACCGGCAATGTCCAGACCTATGTCACGGCGCTCGTAGTGGCTGTCGTCGTCCTCATCTTGGTGTTCGCGCGATGAGGGGGCGGGAGATGACCCAGGTGGCCCTCGCCATGCGCCTGTTCGCGCCGCAGCTGATCGTGGCCATCACCGGCGCGCTGGTCCTGCTCGCCGACCTCATCTGGCCGCGCCCTGCCGACAAGGACTCGCAGCTCGCCCGTGGCTCGCGTACCTAGGTATCGCCGGTCTCGCGCTGGCCGCCCTGTTCGCTGTTCCGCGCTCTCCCGAGCACGCCACGGTCCTGATGGGGAACGATGGTCTTCGACCCGCTCACGGTCTTCTTCGACCTGCTGTTTCTCGGCGTCGGCGTAGCCGCCCTGCTCGTCTCGATCGACCCTTTGCCCGACTTCTCATCCGCGTCGGCCGAGTACTACACGCTCGTGATCTGGTGCACGCTCGGCAGCATGCTCATCGCACCCGCCGCCGACCTGTTCACCCTGTTCCTCTGCCTCCAGCTCACAAGCCTGCCCCTCGTCGTCTTGATCGGCTACTCGAAGAACGACCCGCGCTCAGGCGAGGCCGCTCTCAAGTACCTCATGGTCGCGCTTGTCGCGACAGCGCTCTTCCTGTTCGGCATCTCGTTCGTGTACGGGGCGCTCGGAACGAGCAGCTTCGCTGGCATCGAGGCGGCGCTCGCGTCGGGAGCCATCCAGCCGGTGGTCATGGTGGGATTGCGTGCTCATGCTCGCAGGCGTCGGCTTCAAGACGACGTCCGCCCCGTTCCAGTACTGGGTCCCCGATGTCTACGAGGGGGCACCTTCGCCGGTAACGGCGTTCGTCTCCGTCGGCTCGAAGCTGACGGGGTTCGCGCTTGGTGCTGCGCTTCGCCGTGACCGCCTTGGGCGCCTACCCTGACCTGCACATCGTCTTCGCCGTTCTCGCTGCGCTTTCGATGATGCTCGGCAATCTCGGTGCGCTCCAGCAGACGAACATCAAGCGGCTGCTTGCATACTCCGCTATCGCCCAGGCCGGCTACATCCTGGTCGGGCTGGCGGCGATCAGCCCGACCGGCACGCGGCCGTGCTGTTCTACCTGGTGGGATACGGATCGCCAACGTGCTCGCGTTCTCGGTCATCATCGCCTTCGTCAAGGCAACCGGCAGCGAGAACGTTGCCGACTATGCGGGCCTTGCGCGACGGTCGCCTCTCGCCGCATTCGGCCTGACACTCGCGCTGCTGTCGCTGGCCGGACTGCCGCTGACCGTCAGGCTTCATGGCGAAGTTCTACGCGTTCCTCTCGGCTGCACAAGCCGGCCTGCTGTGGCTCGTCCTTCTGGCCGTCGCCAACACGGTCCTGGCCTTCTCCTACTACCTTCGAATCGTGTGGATGCTGTACGTACGAGGAGAGCGACGGCGAGCCGGTCGCTGTGCCCGCTCGGCCGCCGTGACGACGTTCGGGTGCTCCGTCGGCGTGGTGGCTGTCGGCGTGTTCCCGGGTCCACTGCTTGCAGGTCACAACCTACGTCGCCAGAGTGCTGTTCGGGATCTGAGCAGGCTGGTCGCGTGTTCGAGGTCCCGCGGCTCCCCTCGATCGCATCGCAGCTGACGCTCCTCACAGAACCCTAACGTTCCTCAAACCCCGCGCGAACCCGCTGACGCGCTCCCGAGAGCCGAGAATCTCCGTAGGGTTTTCGTTTCGCGGGAAGGACAGAACAATGCTCGTACTGGTCGCAATCCTCATGATCGTCGGACCGCTCGCAGCCATCCTGTTCGCCATCGGCGTGCCGGTGTTCTTCGGGCTCATGGGCTACGATCTCGCCAAGCAGCGCCAGACCGAGGTTGCCGAGCAGCCCGCCGTCCAGCCGGAGATCGCGATTCCGGTCGCGCGCGTCGAGCTCGAGCGCCTGAGCGCCTAGCACCTACCCGACGACCAGATCGAGCACCGTCATCAGGGTGAAGCCGAGGATGCTCGCGAGCACGGCCGCGTCTGCGTGACCTGAACGCTGGCACTCGGGAACCAGCTCCTCGACGACCACGTAGACCATGGCGCCTGCCGCGAACGCGAGAGCGTAGGGCAGCAGCGCCGATCGACATGACCACAAGAGCCGCTCCGGCAACCGCCGCGAGCGGCTCTACGCTGCCGGTGAGCTGTCCCAGCGTGAACGCCCGGCTGCGCGTGGCGCCCTCCCGCATAGAGCATCGTCGACACCGCGAGCCCCTCGGGCAGGTTCTGGATGCCCCAGCCCGAGCCCCAGCGCGACCGCCGCGCCCACACTCGCCTCGGGCACGCCGGCGCCCGCGGCCCCGGCCGCGACGCCGATCGCGAGCCCCTCGGGGATGTGGTGCAGCGTGATCGCGAGCACGAGCAGCGTCGAGCGCCGCCACTTGGTGACGATCCCCTCGTGGACCTGCACGCCGGGCACCATCGAGTGGATGTGCGGCATGACCTTGTCGAGGCCCCACAGGACAGCCCGCCCACGGCGAAGCCGAGCGCGGTCGGCAGCCACACCAGCCCGCCCGCGCTCCTCGGCGATGGCCGACCGAGGGCGCCAGCAGCGACCAGAAGCTCGCCGCGAGCATGACGCCCGCCGAGAACCCCAGCAGCACATCCATCGAACGAGGAGTCGGGTTGCGGTGCAGGAAGACGCCGGCCGCCCCGATAGCGGTCATGAGAGTAGGTGAACATGCCCGCGACGAACGCGAGGAACAGCGGGCTTCGTGGGTCCATGCCTGAGGACAGCGGAACGTCGCCGCTGCCCCCGACGCTAGCTCGAGCTTGCGCGCGAGCACTTCGTTCACGACCTCCGGGTTGGCCTGGCCGCCCATCTCCCGCATGACCTGACCCACGAAGAAGCCGATGAGCCCGGCCTTGCCGCCGCGGTACGCGGCGACCTCGTCCGGGGTTGGCCGCGATGACGCGGTCGACGACTTCTTCGATCGCCCCGGTGTCGCTGACCTGCTTCATGCCCTTGAGCTCGACGATCGCGCCGGGCGCGTCGCCGGTCTCGGCCATCTCGGCGAAGACCTCCTTGGCCTGCTTGCTCGAGATCGTGCCGTCCTCGACCAGCTCGACCAGCTCGGCGACCATGCTCGGCACGATGCGTGCTGTCCGTCACGCCGATACCCTCGGCGTTGAGGTGCGCCGACAGGTCGTTGAGCATCACGTTGCTGATGGCCTTGGCGCGCTCGACGCCGGCGATGCGTGACCGCGCTCTCGAAGAACTCGGCGAGGTCGAGGTCGCCGGTGAGCACGACCGCGTCGTGGCTCGGCAAGCCGTACTCGCGCGCGAAGCGCGCCTTCTTCGCATCGGGCAGCTCGGGAAGCCGCTCGCGAATCGTCTTCGATGAACTCGTCGGAGAACTCGAAGGGCACCATGTCGGGCTCGGGGAAGTAGCGGTAGTCGTGCGCCTCTTCCTTGCTGCGCAGAGCGCTCGTGCGCTTCGCCCCGCGTCCCAGTGCCGGGTCTCCTGGACTATCCGCCCGCCGCCCTCGAGCACCTCGGCCTGACGGACGATCTCGTAGGCCAGCGCGTCGTGCAGGGACTTGAAACGAGTTCATGTTCTTGACCTCGGCCCTGGTGCCGAACTCGGCCTCGCCGCGCGGCCTGAGCGACACGTTCGCATCCACGCGCATCGAGCCCTCTTCCATGTTGCAGTCCGAGATGCCCAGCGACAGCCAGATCAGCCGCAGCTTCTGCGCGAAGCGGCGCGCCTCCTCGGGCGTGCGGATGTCGGGCTCGCTCACGAGCTCGATCAGCGGCGTGCCCGCGCGGTTGAAGTCGACGAGGGACTTGGTGGCGCCCGCCAGATGCGGCCTTCCGAGCCGCCGACGTGCACCATCTTGCCGGTGTCCTCTTCGAGGTGGATGCGCGTGATGCCTATCGTGGCGATGTAGCCGCTCGTCCGTCGAACGGCGACGTTGGCCGCGGACTCCCTGTCGAGGCGCTGCTCGGCGGGCGCGCCCTCCACCTCGACGTCACGTGCCGTCTGCGCAGAACGGCAGGTCGTACTGGGAGATCTGGTAGTCCTTGGGCATGTCGGGATAGAAGTACTGCTTGCGGTGGAACAGCGAGCGAGTCGCGATGTCGCACTCGGTCGCCAGACCCGCGAGAAGCGTCTGCTCGATCGCGTACTGGTTGGGCACCGGCAGCGCCCCGGGAAGCCCAAGGCACACCGGGCACACGCGCGTGTTCGGCTCACCACCGAAGGCGACCGGGCACCCGCAGAACATCTTGGTTCGCGTCGAGGTCAGCTCGGTGTGGATCTCGAGGCCGATCACGGGCTCCCAGCGCTCGAGCACCTCGAGCAGGCGGTCCTTCGACATCGTGCGGTTTCCTCCCAAGTCAGCGGCATCGGCGGCCGCAGTTCGTGTCGCGAAGTGGTACCCGACGATTCTACCTGAGGGCGACGCAGACAGGTGCGGCGAGCGAACCTGCGGCGGGTATACATACCACGCGTACCGTACTCGACACGTAAGGAGCCCCCAATGGCGACCACGGACCTCCCACTTGCATCACCCGACGATATCAACCCCGCCGATGAGACCGTCGCGGGATCCGCTCGGCAGGTTGTCGACGCCTCCTCGGCAACGGTCAGCATGAGCGCGGTGAACGCGGTGAACGCCGATACCGTGTCCGCGGCTGCGAGCGCCATCGCGACAGCGAAGACCGGATCGCTCGACGCCACCGGCTGTGCGGTCGGCCTCGCGCAGGTGGACGGCAACGCGACCATCTCCCTGTCGGCGGCGCCGATCGTCTCGGCGAAGGGTGACGCGACGTTTCGGCAGGCGTATGCGAGCGCGTTCATCTCGGGCGGCGACGTGTCGATCTCGCAGGGCGGCGCACCGCTGATCATCGGGCGCGAGATCACGATCGACACCGGAGCCGCAGCGGTCGCTCGTCGCAAGCGACGTCAAGGTCCGCCGCGGGTGGGTCGGGCTGCTGTTCGCGCGCCACGCCGACGTGGCCGAGGACTCCCGCGTGCTGCTGGACACGAAGGGCGCGCTGATACTGGCAGCGGTGCTGCTCGGCGGGTTCGGCCTCGTAGCCGTCGCCCTGTACCTCTCGGCCAGACGGGTCTCCGAGTGGCGCCCCGAGTGGCCGACCTGGATGCGCCACGGCGCCTGAAGCTAGGGCTGCGGTGCTTTGGCGACCAGCGCGATCGCCGGGAAGTAGCGCCGATACTGCTGGCCTGCGGCCGGGAACTGGCTGAACACGAGTCCGGGCGCGTACTCGGTCACCTCGACCTCGAGAACGACCGGCGTGAGCCCCGCTGACTGCAGCGTCTTCTTGGCGCCCGCACTGTCGGTACCGATCACAGAGGGCACGGCGACCGTCGGGACGTTGCCCGCCGATACGAGCAGGCCGACCGTCGCACCTGTGGCCGCCTTCGATCCGCCGGTCGGCAACTGGCTGATCACGTTGCCCTTCGCCACCGAGGAGCTGGGGACGGCTCGGGTCGAGGCCTTGAGCTTCGCGGACTCGAGCTTCTTGGTCGCGCTGGAGCTGCTCAGCCCCACCACGTTGGGCACGGTGACCGGTGCCGAGCCGGCACCCTGTGAGACGAGCACCTGCACCGTCGAGCCGTACGGAACCGATGCGCGAGCCGCCGGGGACTGGCCCATGACCTCGCCCGAGGTCACGCTCGCGTTGATGCTGCGGTAGACCGCCGCCTTGAGGTTGCTGGCCTGGATCAGCTTGACCGCTTCGCTCTCGTTCAGACCCGTGACCTTCGGAACGAGCGTCGTAGTAGGCGCGGGCCCGCGCGAACCGACGACCACCACGACCGCGCCCGCCGGCATCTCCGCGCCCGCTACCGGCAGCTGTGCGATGACGCCGTCGACCGGCACGGTCGCGTTGTACGAGGCCACCACCGTGGTGCTCAGACGCGCCTCGGCGAGCGTCGACTCGGCCTGCTGGACCGTCCCGCCCGTCACGTCGGGTACCCGCGCCTGCGATGGCTCGGTGGCGACCGAGAACGCCACGGGATCACCGGGCTTGAGCAGTGACGCGGCCGAGGGCACCTGCGTCACGACCGTGCCCGCCGGGGCGGCGTCCGTGGGGACCTCGCTCACGTTGCCCAGCGACAGAGCCGCCTCGTAGAGCGTCTTGGTGGCCTCTGCGGGCTGCTTCCCAACGACGTCCGGCACCGCGATCGGGCGGCTCGTGGCCCACCACCACCCGTAGGCGCCGGCGCCGATCACGCTGAGCGCGGCGAGGGCGACAAGCGCCCATACCCACCACCGGCCCGGGCCCTCCGGGCCCATGTCGACCTCACGCGGGACTGCGGCGACGGCCTCCCCTGCAGCGGGCACGGTCGCTGCCGCGAGCGCTGCGGCGGCGGCGGTGTCGTCGGGGGTCGGCGGGACTTCCTCGGCCGGGAGCTCTGCCGGCGGCTCGGCCTCCCGTCGACCTCTCCGCGGCTCCTCGCTCGCCCTCGGCTCCGCTCGGCGTCGCTCGGACGGCTCCTCGACGGCTCGTCCGACGGCTCGGCAGGTTCGGCAGTGCTCTTCGGACGGCTCCTCGGCGGGCTCCTCGATGTCGTCTGCCAACTCAGCTGCCAGAGCCGCCGCGCCAGCCAGCACGGCGGGCTCCGGGATCGCCTGCGCACGCTCGTCGCTGTCTTCCGAGGGCTCGGAAGGCTCCTCGGCTGCCGCGGGCTCGTTGAGACCCGATCGCTCGAACGCCCACAGCGGGGCATCCGGCTGGTCGGGATCGTCGTCGGGACGCAGCGCCTTGAGCCGAGCGGTCAGCCCGGGATCGTCGTCGGCGCATCGGCCGCAGGCACGTCCGGGTCGGACCCAGACGCCCCGTCGCCGTCGAGCGGCTCTATGTCGGCCGCCTCCGAGTCGTTGCGTGAGACGTCCTCGTCGGTCATCCGCCAATCCTTCCCGCCGAGCGATCCTGAGTCGACCTCGTCTGACTAGTGGATACCGCAACACATGCCCGATGGCGGAGTGCCGATGCCTATTCGACACCTTGCGCATCGGTCATCGCCGTCAGACTCATTGTGACACGCTCCCGGCGGTTCGTGCCGCCTTCTCGGCCCGCAGTCTCCGCGCTCTGGAAGCGTCAGGTTGTGCGGCGTCTCGGGTATACGGAAGTGGGAGGATTCTACAGTTCCACCGCCACCGGGAGGACCAATGGCCGAAGAGAAGAAGACAGAGATTCCGCGCGACCCCGTGAGCCTGATGGAGGGTGCGTTCTTGCTGGGCATCGGCATACTCGAGATGTCCAAGGAGAAGTCCCAGGATCTGGCCAAGGACCTGATGGAGCGCGGCAAGATGTCGCAGTCCGACGCCAAGAAGGTCGCCGACAGGATCGGCGAGATCGCCGGGGAGCAGCAAGAGACGCTGCGCAAGACGGTGTCCACCGGAGACCAGCAAGGCGCTCAAGACGAGCGGGCTTGCGACCAAGGACGAGGTAGCGGACCTCAAGTCGCAGATCGCGGAGCTCAAGGAGATGCTCGCCGCTTCCACGCCAAGGGCAGCCAAGGGTGACGCCAAGTAGTCGGGACACCGGCAGGCGCGCACTAGCCAGACGTCACCTCTCGGCACCAGGAGCGGCATGCCTCCGTACAAGCACCTGAAGCGATACCGCCAGATCGTCGGCGTACTCATGGACGAGGGCCTGGACAACACGCTGGACGTGTTGGGCCTTCGTCGCTTCGCGCCCGTCAAGAGCCGCCTGCGCGGCGAGCGGGAGAAGCCGGAGAGCGTGCCCGTCCGGCTGCGCCACACCCTCGAGCGTCTCGGGCCGACGTTCGTGAAGCTGGGGCAGGTCGCCTCGACGAGGCCCGACCTGATTCCCGAGGAGTACATCGTCGAGCTCCGCAAGCTGCAAGACGACGTTTCGCCGTTTCCCGATGACGAGGCCTTCGCGCTGATCGAGTCGGAGCTCGGCGCGCCCGTGGGCGAGCTGTTCGCGGAGTTCGACGGCGAGCTCGATCGCAGCCGCTTCACTCGGGCAGGTCTACTCGGCGGTGCTTCCTGACGGCACGCCGGTCGTCGTGAAGGTCCAGCGCCCGGCGGTGCAAGAGAGCGTCGACACCGACCTCGACATCCTGCTCACGCAGGCCCGTTTCGTGGAGGCCCACTCCGAGCTGGGCGAGCTCTACGACGTCGTCGAGATAACCACCGAGTTCGCCGGCGCCGTCCGAGGAGAACTCGACTACCTGTCGGAAGCGCGCAACGCCGAGCGCCTCGGCCGAGACTTCGCCGACGACGACACCGTCGCGTTTCCGGCCGTCTACTGGGAGTTCACGACCTCCAAGGTGCTCACGCTGGAGCGGTTCGTGGGCGTGCCCTTCAACCGTCCCGACCTGCTCGATGAATCCGGCGCGGACCGCGCGCGAGCTCGCTCAGCGGGGCATCTACGCCTACCTCGAGCAGATATTCATGCACGGCTTCTATCACGCCGACCCTCATCCGGGCAATCTGTTCGCGCTGCCCGACGGCCGAGTGGCCTTCACCGACTTCGGGCGGATCGGAACGGTATCCCAGGTCGGGCGTGACCAGCTCGCCGACCTGTTCGTGGCGATCATCGACAACGACGTGGCGCTCGCCGTCGACACGTTGTTCGCTGCGGCCGGGAGTCCGGGCAACATCGACCTCGCCGAGCTCGAACGCGAGGTCTCGCGGCTCATCACGAAGTACTACAACAAGTCGCTCAACGAGATCCGCATCGGCGAGCTCATCTCCGAGGTCCTGGCGCTGGTTCGCAACCACCACCTGCTGCTCTCGTCGGAGCTGGCCATGCTGCTCACGACCCTGGTGGTCCTCGAGGGTCTCGGCCGGATGCTCGATCCCGAGTTCGACTTCGTCGCGGTGACGGCACCCTTCGCGCGCAAGATCACCAACGCGCGTATGGCCCCCGACGCCGTGATGCGCTCGCTGACGCAGAACGCTCGGCGCCTCCTTCGCATCGCGACCGACCTGCCCGAGTCGTTCTCGCGATTCCTCAAGCGGGCAGGTCAGGGCGAGTTTCGCATGGTGGTCGAGCCCATCGGCCTCGACCCCATCATGAAGCGGCTCGAAGAGGTGGCCAACCGGCTCGCGTTCGCGCTGGTGGTCTCGGCGTTCGTCATCGGGCTGTCGATGCTGCTCGCCAACACGGTGGTGCCGGAGTGGTTCACGTGGATCGCACGCGTCGCGCTTGCGGCCGCGCTGGGAGTGGGGTCGTGGTTCTTCATCTCGATCTTCGTGGCGAGGACGAGGAAGCGGCGGTAGGTCGGACGCATTGGAAGGGCCGCCCGAAGGCGGGCCCTGTCACGACGACTTGACCCTAGGACAGGCTGCGCCCATCGGGGTGTGATGCCCCGAGTGGAACAGCGAGCCATCCTCGTGGTCGAATGCGGTACGCACATCATGCGTATACAGGTATGCGAGAATCCCAGCGCTGGCAATCGCCGAAACAACCACACCTGCCACAGCCCCAACGGTGAACAGCTGGACCAGCGCGAGGACCAGGTTCAGCGCGAAGATGGTGACTCCTGCCACCCACGCCCACGAGCGGAGCTGGAGGGCGCTGGCCCGAGAGCGATCTCAAGATGCCGAACAGCACCAGCAGGATCCCCCACGTCACGGCCATGCCGGCCGCCATGCCGGCAACAGAACCCGTGATCGCGGGAACGACAAGTGAGGTGATTCCGAGATATGGAAGCGCGAAGGCAAGGTTCAGCACACCTACGACGATAGCGAGCACCGCCAGTATGTGCTGTCGATGCGGCGCTAGCGGACTCGAACGTAGACCGTGTTCGAGTAGGTCATGCGCCCGGCGAGACTGTGTCTTGCCACGAGCTTCCACTTCCCCTTGCGCAGAACCGGCACCTTCGCCGGACCGGTGCCGTACGTGGCTGACCTCGCACGCACCTTCGGCGTGACCTTGCCCTTGTAGACCCAGCGCTTGTGCTTCTTTGAGTACGCGTACTTGTAGATCTTCACGCTCTTCGGGGAGGGCGCATTCACGGCGGTGGCGAGCGAAACGCTGCGGCCGTAGCTCACCGAACTCGAGGCGGCCGTGATCGCACCGTGGTCTTCGCCGCGACGGACTTGGGATTCGACGTGGCGCCCGCCCGCACCGCATCGCCCGGCGTGCGGAACTGGAACGTCGTGGACTTCGTGACCCGTGTCCGATAGCCGTACACCTTCTGGGTCGTGGAGTACGCAGCGGTGCCCACCTGCGCCCACGTACCGCTGGCGTTCGACCACACCGTCACAGCGGCAGGAGCCTTCGCTGGCACGCCCGCCTCATCGTACTCGGCGGTCAGGACCACGTTCTTGTTCACGTTGACGGTTGACGCCGAGGCATCCAATGTGAGCGCCGTCGGGATCTTGGGAACGGCGGTCAGTTGGGCGCCGGGGCCCCACTCGCCCACCGCATTGCGCGAGAACAGGGTGTAGTAGTAGGTCGTTCCGTTCACGACCGCGGTGTCGGAGAACCCGCTACCCGCTCCTTCGTAGACAACGGTCTGAGCCGCGTCGTCGGCACCGACGGCGAACGCGGTCTCCGAGCGCAGCACGCGCGTGGCTACTGCCTCCGAGCGCGGGTGTCCACGCCAGCGTGATCACTGAGTCGCCGACGGTGGATGACAGGCCGGTGCACCCGGCGCGGGCAGGTCCACAACGAACTTGCGATGCGTCGGGTTGCTCCAGTTGCCCGCAGCATCCCGCGCGCGAACGTGGAGGTACCACGCTCCCTCGGCGTCGGGAACGAACTGCGCGGCGCCCGTGCCGCCTTCCGAGACCCGGTCGGGCACGGTGGCGGAGTCACGGTCGAAGACGTACGAGAAGGCGTTCACGCCGGATACGGTATCGCTGGCAGTGAACTCGAACTCCGCCGTGATCGCCGTGCTTGGAGCATCGGGGTCCGGGTGGGATGCCGAGGAGACCGTCGGGGCGTTGGGCGCGCCAGTATCGACCTTGAGCGTCAGCGTCTTCGTGCCCTCGATGTTGCCGGCAGCGTCAGTGGAGCGGTAGTACAGCGTGTGCTGACCCTCAGGCGCGTTGAACGGGACAGCGTAGGTGGTCCACGCTCCGGCGATTGCGGCGTCCCACTGGTACTGGGTCGTGCCCGGCTCGTTGGCCGACAGGGTGATGCTCGGCGCGGCGAGATACCAACCCGACGCCGACGTCGTGCCGTTGTTGGTGGCCGTGGTGGTCGGGGCGGTGGTGTCGGGCGGGGTCGGGCACGGTGACGCTCACACTCGCGTTGGTGGTGTTGTTCGCGGCGTCGTAGGCGCGTGCCTGGATCGTGTGGGAGCCGGGCGATGCCGCCGAGGCGTTCCAGGTGCCGGTGTAGGGAGCGCTCGTGTCGGTGCCGACAAGCACGCCGTCGGCGCGGAACTCGACCTTGGTCACGCCGACGTTGTCAGAGGCGGTGGCGGCGAGCGCGACGCTGCCCGAGACCGTCGCGCCGTTGGCCGGTGCGGTGAGGCTGACGGTGGGCGCGGTGGTGTCGGGTGGGGTGGGCACGGTGACGCTCACGCTCGCGTTGGTGGTGTTGTTCGCGGCGTCGTAGGCGCGTGCCTGGATCGTGTGGGAGCCGGGCGATGCGCGCCGAGGCGTTCCAGGTGCCGGTGTAGGGAGCGGTCGTGTCGGTGCCGACGAGCACGCCGTCGGCGCGGAACTCGACCTTGGTCACGCCGACGTTGTCAGAGGCGGTGGCGGCAAGCGCGACGCTGCCCGAGACCGTGGCGCCGGCGGCGGGTGCGGTGAGCGCGACGGTGGGCGCGGTGGTGTCGGCGGGTGCGGGCACGGTGACGCTCACACTCGCGTTGGTGGTGTTGTTCGCGGCGTCGTAGGCGCGTGCCTGGATCGTGTGGGAGCCGGGCGATGCGCGACGCGGCGTTCCAGGTGCCGGCGTAGGGAGCGGTCGTGTCGGTGCCGACGAGCACGCCGTCGGCGCGGAACTCGACCTTGGTCACGCCGACGTTGTCAGAGGCGGTGGCGGCAAGCGCGACGCTGCCCGAGACCGTCGCGCCGTGGCCGGGGCGGTGAGCGCGACGGTGGGCGCGGTGGTGTCGGGCGGGGTGGCACGGTGACGCGTCACACTCGCGTTGGTGGTGTTGTTCGCGGCGTCGTAGGCGCGTGCCTGGATCGTGTGGGAGCCGGGCGTTGCGGCCGTGGCGTTCCAGGTGCCGGCGTAGGGCGCGGTCGTGTCGGTGCCGAGGAGCACGCCGTCGGCGCGGAACTCGACCTTGGTCACGCCGACGTTGTCAGAGGCGGTGGCGGCAAGGGCGACGGTGCCCGAGACCGTCGCGCCGTTGGCCGGCGCGGTGAGCGCTGACGGTGGGGGCGGTGGTGTCGGCGGGCGGTACGACGGCGCCCGACGTGCTCACGGTCACCGACGAGGTGGCGGAGTTGCCCGCGGCGTCGTAGGCCTTGGCCTCGATGACGTAGGGGCCGCCCAAGCACGTCGCGGACGGTCGCCACGCGGATGTTCCTCGCCTTGATCTCGTTGACGAAGGCCGTGAACGCGCTCGAGGGCGGGTTCCATGCGTGGTCGAGGACGATCAGCCAGTCTCCGCCCGCGACGATCTGGTCGAGGCTCGCGCTGGTGGCGTCACCCGCGCTCAGCGTCGTAGGGGTCGGGAACCGGCATCGGCTGGACCCCCCAGCCGGATCGGCTGTAGGCGTGGTACTTCCTCACGACCGAGGTGACGGTGGGGTTCGTCAGGCCGCCGGGCGCGGCGAAGCCAGAGCCGGGGAAGCCGTTGGTGTCGAGCCACGTCTTGGCCTTGGCGACGGGAAGCTCGTAGTCGGCCGCCGTGGGGTTGGCCGGCAGGTTGTTCCAGTGGTCCGAGGTGTGCGAGCTGATCTCCCAGCCGCGGTCGTGCAGGTCGGAGAGCTGCGTGAGGTTGAGCTTGTCGCCGTAGCCGGCGACCTGATCGTCCGTGTTGAGGTAGGTCGTGGCCGGGAAGCCCGCCGCCGAGAGCACCGGCAGGAAGTGCGTGATACTAGCCCGACATTCCCGTCGTCGAAGGTGAAGGAGACGACCGGCCCGCTGGTCGCGGGCGACGGCGCGCTCCAGCTCCCCGTGTACGGGGCGGTGGTGTCGGTGCCGACGAGCGCGCCGTTGACACGGAACTCGACCTTGGTCACGCCGACGTTGTCAGACGCGGTCGCGGCGAGCGCGACACTGCCCGAGACCGTGGCGCCGTTGGCAGGCGCGGTCATCGAGACCGTCGGCGCGGTGGTGTCCCCGGGGGGAGGCGGTGGCGGGGCCGCCCGATGGTCACGACCGCTACGCTCATGGCCGGCAGGCTCACGGTGAACCCGCCGATGACAGGGCCGTGCTCGTGACGGCGGGCGCGTTGTTGGCGAGCGCGGCGCGGTTCCGTAGACCTGGACGGTGGCGGTCTGGTTGGTCAGCCCGAGGGCCGCAGGTTCACCTGGGTGGAGTGCGCGGTCGTGATGTTCTTGTTGATGAGCATGATCTTGTCGTACGAGCCGCTGCTGCGTGGCGAGGCACTCGACGCGCTTGAAGGTCGGGGTGATGGGCGCTCCGGCACGGCGTTCTGTCCAGCGCCCTGTCGGAGCTGGTGACGGTGTTCAGAGCACGGTGTAGCCCTTGAACTGCTTCATGAGCCGCAGGGCGAGGCCCTGGCTGGTCAGGAACGGGTCTCGGTCGTTGTCGGCCGATCGCCCCGCCGGTGTTCGAGCCGCGAAGGTGTCCCAGAAGTACGTACCGTTTGCCCGGAGTTGGCGCAGTTGCAGCGTGCCGAGACGACGAAGAGTCCGTCCCACAACGGTCGTGTTGGCGTACTCGTCGAGGAGTCGTAGTTGTACTCGGTGAGGTAGATCGGGATGTCGGCGGGCGCGCCGAGCCGTGAGGCCTACGCATGCTCTTGAGCTGGTCGTCCCAGTCCTCGAAGACCTGGTAGCTCCACGTGGAGTCGAGGCACTCTGCTGCGGCGTACCCGAGCCGGGCATGGGATAGTGGTGATAGGCGAAGAAGTCCGGCTCGTGGGCCAGGTCTGGAAGAGGTAGTCGTAAGGGGAAGTAGCGGGTCGGAGCGGACCCTGGCCCGAGGCGTAGGCGCCGATCTTGACGTCGGGGAATGCGCCTTGAGCGCGGGATAGACGGCGTCCAGAGCTGCACGTAGTCGTTGGCGGCTCCGCGCGGGGACTTGGGGTCGATCCCGCGGGGGTTCTCGGGCTTGGAGGAGAAGTCGACCGGCGGGTACTGGATGCCTTGGTTGTTCCAGATCTCGCACTCGTTGCCGATCTCGATCCAGCGACTCTGACGCCGGCGTCGCGGTAGCGCTTGATGAGCAGCGCCCAGGCGCGGGCGACCTCGGCGTAGTCGAGCGTGCCGTCGGCTTGAGCATGCGCTGAAGAATTCGTCGCCAGCGTGTACATGACCGGCATGTTGCGCGCCTTGAGCCAGGCGATCTGAGCATCGAACGTCAGTGACTGCGCTGGTTGTAGTCGGTCGATGGTCAGGTGCCGCGGCCGCCCAGTTCGGGGTGCAGCCCTTCGACGGGTACCACTCCTCCATGTCGACCATGATCTTGACGGCATGGCCCCACCGAAGCGCTCCGATGCCGTATCGGTGAGCGCGGCGTTGTACGTCGGTGGAGGGCCAGTAGATGCCCCACGGCGAGAGGTTGCCGCCCACCATGTCGTGGCTGAAGGTGCCGACCGTGGTGTTTGACACAGTGACGGTGGAGTCGGGTGCC
>CAVSCA010000010.1:0-74003 GCA_963726325.1 uncultured Actinomycetes bacterium
GGTCGTTCTTCTTGATGGTGATGCAGTGCGCGGGGCAGTACGTCACGCAGCGGTGGCACGCGCGGCACTTGCTGTCGTCTGGGAACGGGCGCTCGTTGAACGAGTACACTCCCCAGCCGCACTGCTGCACGCAGCGGCCGCACTTGTGGCACTTGTTGTAGTCGATGTCGACCTTGAACTCGGGCTGGATCAGGCTCGTGGGCATGCTAGTTCACCTCGACGGCGGTCTCGCAGGTGTCTTCGACACCCGTAACGGCACAGGAGATCTCGTTGGGGGACAGGTGCAGGTCGCCGTGGATGGGCCAGTCGACGCCCTCGATGCGAGCGATGACCGGCTCGCCGGCCTTGGGCGCCCACACTTCGTCGGGTGCGTCGAGCACCTCGCGCATGGCGCTCTCCTCGGAAGCGACCATGAGGATCGAGCCCTGCTTCGCGGCGACCAGCGGGCGCAGCTTGATGCGGTCGTTGAGCGCGACCATGCCGCCGTTGAAGCCGAGCACGATCGCGAACGGGCCGTTGAGCATGCCCGGCCCGTAGACCGCGCGCAGGGAGCGCATGACCGCCTGCTCGTCTTCGGGCATCCGGTCGATCTCGGTCCACAGCGGGCTCGCGAGCGCCTTGCACGCGAGTTCGAGCGGCAGCTTGTGGCGCCGCAGCATCAGGTCGAACAGGTACGCGGCGACCTCGGTGTCGGTGCCCAGCGTGCACTTGTAGCCGAACGCCTCGAGGTAGCGGCTGTTGATGCCGTAGCTCGAGATCTCGCCGTTGTGCACGATCGACCAGTCGAGCAGCGTGAACGGATGAGCCCCGCCCCACCAGCCCGGGCGTGTTCGTGGGGAACCGGTTGTGGCCGACCCACGTGTGGCCCTCGTACTCCTCGAGCAGGTAGTAGTGGCCGATCTCCTCGGGAAAACCGACGCCCTTGAAAGCGCCCATGTTCTTGCCGCTGGAGGCGACGAAGGCGCCGTCGATGGACGAGTTCACGAGCATGACCACGTGCACGACGAAGTCCTCGGGGGTCATCTCGGCCATCTCGAGCTTGTGCGGGTCGGGGTTGAGGAAGTAGCGCCACAGCAGGGGCGCATCGGTGATTCCCTTGACCGCGCGCGTGGGCATCGGCTCGGCCAGATCGACCGAGAAGTACTGGTCGAAGACGGCTTCCGCCTCCTCCTTGGCCCGCACGTCGTGATACATCATGTGGAAGCAGAAGTGGTCGGGGAACTCGGGGTAGATGCCGTAGCCGGCGTAGCCGCCGCCAAGGCCGTTGCCCCGGTCGCGCTGGACCGCCATCGCCTTGATGGCGTTCTCGCCGCTCATCAGCGTGCCCGACTGGTCGCAGATGCCCATCAGTCCGCAGCCACCGTGGATCTTGAAGGACGCCTCTTCCCGGTAGGCGGGACGCTCCAGATCGAAGACGTTGTCGCGGTCCGAGAACGACGCGGGACGCGTCGTGGGCATCCGATCGAGTAGCGGTTCGTATGCCATGGCCTATGCCTCTCCTTCTACTTCGCACACCGCATCGACAGCGTCGCACGCCATGAGCTTCCTCATCGCGTCGCCTCCGCTCGGCGGGAGCGGGTCGAGTCCGAGCTTCTTGCGCGCGCCTTGCTTGGGCTCGCCGAGCCGACCGGTGTCCATGAACGTCTTGTAGCTCGCCGGCACGGACTCCGGTCCCGTGCCGTTCTTGAGCGAGAGCTCCTTGAGAGTGCGGAAGACCTCGGCCATCCCGATGTCGGAGTGGCACATCTCGAGGCACGTGTAGCACTCGAGGCACTTCCAGATGTTCGGGTCGGCGAGCACCTCGTCGATGTCGCCATTGAGCAGCTGCCCGATCGTGTCGCACGGGTCGAACGTCGGGTCGACCTTGCACACCGGGCAGTCGTCCTTGCACGCCCGGCACGAGTCGCACTTGTTGAGCAGGGCGACGTCGAAGTCCTGTGCGAGCCTGGTCTTGTCGGCAGCGCGGCCCTCCCACTTGTCCAGGAACGGCTGCACGCTCACGCGGTGCATGTCCATCCCGAGCTCTTCGGGGCTGTGGCCGTACGCCAGGCCGATGATCTCGGAGAGGTAGAGCACCGGGATGTGGATGTTCTCGTTGTTGCGCTGCAGCGCGGCCTGGTTCAGGTCGAACTGCTGGAAGCAGCTCGGGCACACGACCACGAGCGCATCGACTTGGTGGTTCTGCAGGTCGTAGAGCTTGCGGCGGTTGAAAGCGAGCGAGCCTTCGCGCTCCCCCACCCGGTCGAGGTAGCCGCCGCAGCACTGCATCTTGGTGGGGTAGTCGACGACGCGAGCACCCAGGGCGGCGACGATCTCCTCGACCTTCTTGGGATGCAGCGGGTCGTCCCACTTACCGCAGGCTGGGGCCGCAGCAGGTGGCAGCCGTAGTGGACGGCGATGTTCATGCCCCAGAACGGCTTGACCGCCTTGGAGGCGATGAGGCCGGCGCCCATGTGGTCGGCGAGCCACTCGGCGAAGTGCACGACCTGCAGCGAGCCGTCGTAGTGCAGCTCTTCGGTCGCGAGGCGCTCGTTGATCTTGTCGCGCTCGCGCCACTCCGTCTTGAGGTGGCTCTGGCACTCCTTGAACGTCGAGTAGCAGCCGTTGCACGGCGTCACGAGGTCGAAGCCGGCCTTCTCGACCAGTGCGAGGTTGCGCGCGGCCGCCGTGAAGAACGAGTCCGGGTCGTTCGCCTTGACCAGCGTGCCCTCAGGACAGCAGGTGTGGCCCGGCAGCTCGTGGATCTGAGCTCCCAGATCGTCGAACATGACGCGCACCGACTTCTCGATGAACGGGAAGCGCGCGGGGATCGTGCATCCCCAGAAGACCGCGAACTCCTTCATTGACGTGCCTTCCTATCTCGACCGCTAGCGGAGAAACGAAAACGCCCGCTTCTGCCCTTCTCGGGCGAAACGAGCGCCATTGCTCGAGTCCTCTTCAGTTCGGCACACCGTTGTGCCGCTCGGGGAGTATAGCACGCGTGCACCGCCGAGGAAACGTGCGCGAAACGCGTGGGCGGCCACGGCCGACGCGCCTGCCCGTGCCCTACAGCGCCGAGGCGATCGCCAGCACGCCGAACCCGGCGATCACGGCGCCCGAGATGCGCGACACCCACACCAGCGCCGACTCGCTGATGGCGTGGCGCACCGCGGCAACCACGCTCACGAGCGCGACCCACCACGACAACGAACCGAGCGCGACGCCGATCGTGGCCGTGACCGCTGTCGCGAACGAGGGCGCCGCCACCAGTCCCGCGCTCGCGAACACCGCACCGAACGCCATGATCGTCATCGGGTTAGTGAGCGTGAGCGCGACCGCCGAGGCGTAGAGCGAGGTCGCAGCGGGCGGCGGCGCGTTCTCGGCGAGCCGAGGAGGCTGCGCCCGTCGAAGACGCGGTGAGCACAGATCGCACGCCCAGATAGATGAGCACGGCCCCGCCCGCGAGTCGAAGGGGCGTCTGCCACGCGACGAGTAGCGAGGAGAGCGCGGCCACGCCGAACGCCGCACATCCCGCGTAGAACGCGTCCGCGGTGGCGATCCCCAGCCCGTCGCGAAACCGCCCCGCCATCCGCGCTCGAGGGTGCGCTGGATGCACAGGACCCCCATCGCGCCCACGGGGGCCGCTACCGCGATGCCGATCAGGAACGTGCGTCCGAAGAGCGAGAGCGTGCCGATCACGCCTCCGCCTCGCTGGCCAGGATGACCGCCTCGGCGACCTCTCGCAGCGTCTTGCGCTTGTCCATCGCGAGCTTCTGCAGCCGCTTGAACGCCTCGGGCTCGGTCATGCCGCGCGCCATGAGCACGCCTTTCGCGCGGTCGAGCACCTTGCGCGTCTCGAGCCGGTCGGTGAGGTCCGCGACCTCGTCGGCGAGCAGCGCTCGCCTCGGCGTAGCGAGACACGGCGACCTGCATGGCAGGCATGACGTCGGCTCGGGAGAACGGCTTGACGACGTAGGCCATCGCCCCGGCTTCGCTCGCCTGCTCGACGTAGCCGGCCTGGGAGAACGCGGTGACCATCACGACCGGCGCCAGCCGCTCTTCGCCGATGACCCGGGCGGCTTCGATGCCATCCACTCCCGGCATGCTGATGTCCATGAACACCACATCGGGCCGGTGCTCGCGAACGAGCTCGGATGGCTTCGCCGCCGTCGCGAGCCTCCGCGACGACCTCGTGGCCCTCTTCCTCGAGCATCTCTCGCAGGTCCATGCGGATGATGGCTTCGTCCTCGGCGATCACTATGCGCATCGGCGCGGTCGTCCTTCCGTCGCTATCGATCGATACGGTCGTTGACGGGCACGCGAACGGTCACCGTCGTGCCGCGAGCCGAGGAGAAGCTGAGCGTCCCGCGCAGGTCGTCTTCGATGACGGTTCGCACGATCTCCAGTCCGAGATGCGCCGAGGTCCTCGCATCGAAGTCGGCGGGCAGGCCCACGCCGTCGTCGCGCACGGTCATGATGAGCTCGCCCGGGACCCGGCGCATCGCCACTTCGACTTGACCGGTCCGGCGCTCGGCGAACCCGTGCTCGATGGCGTTGTGGACCAGCTCGGCCAAGGCCAGCACGAGCGAGGTGGCGGCGTGGGCGTCGACCTGGCCGGTCGACCCGCTCACCTTCACCAGCACCCGCTCTTCCCCGCCGAGCAGCCCGCGCCGAACCAGCTCGCACACCGTACTCGCCGCCTGCGCGAAGTCGATACGCTCCTCGTCGCTGCCTGCCAGCAGGTCGTGCACGACGGCCATCGCCGAGACGCGCTCGTTGGCCTCGGCAAGCGCGTGCTTGGCGTCCTCGCTGTCGGTACGGCGCGCCTGGATCCGCAGAAGGCTCGCGATCGTCTGCAGGTTGTTCTTCACGCGATGGTGCACTTCTCGGATGGTGGCTTCCTTGACCTTGATCTCGGCCTCGCGGCGCCGGGCCTCGGTGAGGTCCTCGACCAGCACCAGCGCACCTGCCGCCAGCGCGATGGTGCGGTAGCCGAGCACCCGCTCGGCCACTTCGGCGTCGACTCGGATCGCAGCGCGCGTCCCGAGCACGGGCGAGATGCCGAAGCCGCCGCCAGGCAACATCGACGCGTTGATGCCGGTCAGCGCCCCCTCGACGCCGGCGAGCCGCATGATGTTGACCGCGTTGGGCGAGGCGTAGGAGATGCGCCCGACGGCGTTGACGCGCATGACGCCGTCGCCCGCGCGCCGCGTCGTCGAGAACGGCGTGTTGTCGCGAACGTCGAGAAGGGGCCCTCGGCGCAACGAGTCGATGAGCTCCTCGGCGGCGTCCATGAACGCCGTCTCCATCTTGCCGGGCGCGACGACCACCGTCTCGGCAAGATCTCGCACGACCACAGCGACGGCGGGATCACCGATGGGAAACGCGGTCGTGGAGTACTTGATGCCGCGCACCACCCGTCTCATGTCGCCGCCGACGGGCTCTCCGGACTCGAGCGCCGAGTAGGCCTCGGGCTCCTCATCGCGGCTGAGCGTCCGGCCAACGCGGGTGGAAGCGATGGGGGCAACTGCGGTGTTGGGCCTCGCATCGGCGACGATCTCGAGCTTGCCGCCCTTGCGGGCAACAGCGAGCGCCACGTCGCCGTAGGCCATGTCGGCGACGAGCTGCAGGTTCTCCGCAACGTTGCCGAGGTGTGCGCGGGTTGCCTCGTCGAGGTCCGCGAGTGGGTCGTGTCGTGCCATACCTGCAGTATAGGCGAGCCGGGCCGGCCCGAATCAATCGGTACGGGACGGCTGGGCGACTCGGCGCACACAGGTATAATCACCAGCGTTGCCCGGGTGGCGGAATGGCAGACGCGGAGGTCTCAAAAACCTCTGGGGGAAACCTCGTGTGGGTTCGACTCCCACCCCGGGCACCAACTCAGTCCTCGTGCATCTCAGCGTTCGCCTCGGCGGCCTTGCCGGACTTGCGGTACAGCGGCGCGGCCGCGGCGACGAACGCACTGCCGATGACCCACGCCAGCTGCACCGAGTACCGGTCCGACACCCAGCCCAGCGCCGGCTGACCGACCGCGCCGCCGGCGTCCCCGAAGAACGCGTCGAGCGAGAGCACCGTCGCGCGCTGCGCCGACGGGATGTGCTCGTTGATGTAGCCCATCCGCACAGGGCCGGCGACGCCGAACACGACGCCGAACAGCAGCCACAGCACGATCGCGATCGCCGCCGGTGCCAGTCCGGGCTCGAGCGCGAGGAAGCCGACCGCCCCGATGCTCAAGGCCAGTCCCGCGTTGGTCCACGCGCTCCACTCCAGCACCTTCGCGGGGTCCCTCCGGCGCTCGCCCGTGACGCATGATGCGGCCGATAGCCGAGTTGCCGGCGATCCCCGCCGCCGAGAAGCCCGCCTGGACCACGCCGAGGACCCACACCGAGTTCGGCTTCCCCAGCAGGTCCAGCACATAGGGCTGCCAGGCGTAGAAGCCGTACATGAAGAAGACGCCACCGACCGCCGAGACCCACAGCAGCGGCCGCACCACCGGGCTTCGCCACCCGTAGTGCACTCCGGCGTCGAAGATGCGGCGCGACTCGGCGGCGAACGTCGAGGCCTTGAGCGGCCTCGGCTCGAATCCCTCGTCTCTGACCATCACGAGAACGACGATGAAGCAGACCGCAAGCAGCCCCGCCCTGACCAGATAC
Source organism: uncultured Actinomycetes bacterium (assembly GCA_963726325.1). Taxonomy (GTDB): domain Bacteria; phylum Actinomycetota; class Coriobacteriia; order Anaerosomatales; family PHET01; genus CAVPCY01. Next base: position 6,633 of record CAVSCA010000010.1, read on the forward strand.
GGCAGCGTGAGGTCGACCTGGCCGAGCAGCCCGCCCAGCAGCGAGCCCGTGAGCATCCCGACCCCCATGGCGATCTGCCCTCGTGCGAAGACGCGCTCCTTGTGCGGCGCGTAGCCGCAGGAATCGAGCGCATCGACGAGCCAGGCCTCGGTGGCGCCGCTCTGGAACGTGTAGCCAAGCCCGATGAGCACGCTCGCAGCCGCGAATCCTGCGAAGCCCCAGCCGTAGCGCGGGGTGAGAACGTAGAGCAACGTCGAAACGAGCAACGTGACCATGCAAAGCAGGATCGAGGCCTTGCGTCCGATCGTATCGGCGATGACCCCGGTGGGCACCTCGAACACCATCTGGCTCACCGTGAAGATGGCGTTGACGAGCATGACCTCAAACAGGCTCAGGCCGCCCAGCCGGATCAGGAAGATCGTGTTGATCGCCCAGATGAGCGACGCCGCCAACGTGAACACCAGCGTCATCGTCAGGTATGCGCCGATGATGCGCCGCGGCGTGTACTCCGACCTGCTCAACTCGCTCCTCTCGGCTCACCAGGCGTGCTGAGAGGATACCCACGGCATGCCCCGGAGCTCGCGAGGCTACTTGCGCGTGACCACCATCGTGCCGAGCGGCACCTGCGGGTAGAGCTTGCGCACGTCACTGTTGTACATGCGGATGCAGCCGTGAGAGGCCTGCGTGCCGATGACCCACGGCTGGTTCGTACCGTGGATTCCGTACGCCGAGAAGACGTACCGGTACCCGCGTGAGGTCCTCACCCGCTTGAACAGCCGCATCTTCCTCGGCCCGTAGACGCCCGAGGTGTGCGGGTACTTGGCGTCGATGCGCCACACGCGTGTCGGTGTGCAGTTGTTCTTGCCGTGCGCGACCGGATAGACCGCGCGGAGCCACCCGTACTTGACCAGATAGAGCTTGTAGCTCGACTTGTCGATCACGATGTAGTTCTTCCACGGGTACTTGAACGGAGTCGGCCGAGGAGCGAACAGCACCGTGCCGCCAACCTGAAACGCATCGAGGTCGGTTCGCGCGCCACCGCCTGCGACGGCGGCACTTCCCAGCGCCCGAATCCGCAGGGTGTGCGTGCGATTCGCAAGGCCACTTGCCGCCCACGCCACGCGACGCGCCGATTGGACGCGACTGTACTGGTCGACCGTGGCCACGCGCTTGCCGTCCAGCCAGACCTCGGATCGGCCGCCCAGCGAGTTCTTGCGACCGAACCACGTGACCGCCGTGCCCTTGAACTTCAGGGTGTAGCCGGCGTCGCGCGAGGAGCTCATCGCCACGCTCCCGCCGAACGCGTCGGTGCGACGCAGGGTCGACCACGCGCCCCTTGCGGTAGAGCCTGGAGTCGCCGTTCTGCACGCGCACGCCGGGGAGCTGTCGCCGCTGCGGCCGGCTTGCCCTGCAGATCGAACGCGTCGACAGGCACGTACGAAGCGCTGCTCGACGCGTTGCGGCTGCCCAGCACGACCACCTTCACGGTGTGGCGGGAGTTGCCGAGCCCGCTGGCATTCCATACGGGCTGCGCCGTCGCGACCGCGGACCGGTACAGGTCCACGGTTCCTGCCGCTGAGCCGTCGATGTAGACGCGCGCCTTGCCGCGATCGGGTCCGATCGGGGCGATCCACGTGACGCCCGTCCCGTAGAACGCGGCCGAAGCGCTGGCGCCCGCGGTCGCCGAGTAGCGGTAGCTGCGGCCCGAAGCGGCACCATCGCTGCGAGAACCCCCAGCGCCCCGCGAACACCACACTCGTCGACGTCGTCCTCGAGGCGGAATGCCGGAGCGGGAGTCGTCTCCTGCGACCCGACCGGCGCCTGCCCGATTCCCGGATCGCTCGGCGTGACGGTCTCTTCGCTCGCGCTCGAGCTTGGTTCAGCCGAGCCAGGCGCTGGAAGCGGCGTGGTGCTCGACTCCTCGGCGCGCACGGGCACCGCAGACCCCATCGAGCCGAGACACACGGCAAGCGACAGTGCGAGTGCGACGATGCGATTCGGTGACCTCAACATGCGACTGACCTTTCGGTCGGGCTGCGGCTTGTTCTGCGATGTCGCAAGAAGATTATGCCATGGCTCTCGGCGTAGAACGAACCGAACACTCGTTCGACACACCCCTCATGAGGTGCTAGTCTCGGCTCGTCACTCAATCGAACAGGAGTTCGCCTCATGTCTCCCGCCTCCGACTCCCCACCACCGGGCGACACCCCCGCCGGCAGGTTGCTTGGCGACCTGAACGACGAGCAGCGTCGTGCGGCCGCATCCGATCCGGCACGCCCTGTCCTGATCGTCGCGGGCGCGGGAACGGGCAAGACCGCCACCCTTGTTCATCGGGTCGCGTGGCTGATCGCTCAAGGGACCGACCCCGGGCGGGTTCTGCTGCTCACGTTCACTCGCCGCGCGGCGGCCGAGATGATGCGGCGCGCCGAGGGGCTGCTCGGCACGCTCGCCGCCGAGGGCGGACCGCAGGCTTCCGGGGCCAAGGTATGGGGTGGCACGTTCCACTCGGTGGGAGCCCGGCTTCTGCGCCTGCACGCCCGCGACTTGGGGATGGAGCCCGACTTCACGATCCTGGACCGCGCCGACTCCGAGGACTTGATGCACCTGTGCCGATCGGAGTTGGGGCTCGGGCGCAGCGGTACGCGCTTCCCACAGAAGTCCACGTGCGTCGACATCTACTCACGCTGCGTGAACTCCGCCACCCCCCTGCCCGAGGTGCTGAAGACGGCGTTCCCGTGGTGCAAGCACGCCGAGGAAGGGCTCGCCGATCTCTTCGGCGCCTACACCGATATCAAGGAATCCCAGCAGGTCCTCGACTACGACGACCTTCTGCTGTTCTGGCACGCCCTTCTGGCCGACCCCGCTGCCGGCGAGCGCGTGCGACAGCGCTTCGACCACGTGCTCGTCGACGAGTTCCAGGACACCAACACGGTCCAGGCCGACATCGTCTCGCTGCTGCGGCCGGACGGCTCGGGCGTGACGTGCGTGGGTGACGACGCGCAGGCGATCTACAGCTTCCGGGCGGCCACCGTGCGCAACATCCTCGACTTCGAGCAGCGCTTCGAGGACGCCGAGGTCGTCACCCTGACGCGCAACTACCGGTCGAGCGCGCCGATCCTCGCCGCGACCAACGCGATCATCGCCGAGGCCTCCGAGCGCCGCGACAAGGACCTGTGGACCGAGCGCGAGGGCGGAGGGCGGCCCTCCGTCGTGACCTGCCGGGACGAGTCCGAGCAGACCACGTGGCTCGTCGAGCGCGTCCTCGACCACCGCGAGCAAGGCGCGCTCCTCAGGCAGCAGGCGGTGCTCTTCCGCGCGCAGCACCACTCGATGGAGCTCGAGATGGAGCTGTCGCGGCGCCACATCCCCTATCGCAAGTACGGCGGGCTTCGCTTCGTGGAGATGGCGCACGTGAAGGACCTCGTCGCGTTCTTGCGTCTCGCCGAGAACCCCAAAGACGCGATGGCCGCGCTGAGGGTACTGGGGCTCGTGCCCGGCATCGGCCCCAAGACCGCGGCCGCACTGCAGAGCCGACTTGCGCGAGAGCGGAGGCGACTTCGAGGCGTGGGTGGCTGCCGACCTGCCCGAGGCCGCCCACGAGACGTGGCCTCAGGTCGTCTCTCTCCTGCGATCGCTCACGGCGGGGGGGATGGCGGTCACCGAGCAGGTCCACGCGGTCCGTACCGTCTACGCTCCCCTGCTCGAGCGCCGCTACGACAACGTCGAAGCACGCCTGGCCGACGTCGAGCAGATCGAGGCGCTGGCCGGTCGCGCACCGGACCGCTCGGCGCTTCTCGGCGATCTGGCGGTCGACCCACCGCAGTGGACGAGCGATCTCGCAGGCCCGCCGGTGCTCGACGAGGACTGGCTGGTGCTCTCGACGATGCACTCGGCCAAGGGGCTCGAGTTCGATGTCGTCTACGTCATCCACGCCGCCGACGGCAACATCCCGAGCGACATGGCGACCGGGAGCCCCGAACAGGTCGAAGAGGAGCGTCGGCTGTTCTACGTCGCGTGCACCAGGGCGCGCCAGCACCTCTACGTGAGCCACCCGCTGCGCTACTACAAGGCGGGCAACCCGATGACCGACGTTCACGGCTACGCGCAGCGCACCCGCTTCATCTCCGAGCGGGTCGAACCGCACTTCCTGGCGCTGAACGCGTCGCCCGATACCGTCGCGACCGACGAGAAGCCGCTCGAGCGGGTGACCTCGGCGCATATCAGAGACGGCGTCCGGCGGCTGTGGTGAGCCTCGCCGCGCGCGCCGCGACGCATGGCGAGTGACGCGCCGCGACCGCGCCTCGACGGCGTCTATCCCCCGTAGTTCGAGCAGCCGCGCGGGTGCTCGAGGATGTAGGTGAGCGCGTCTTCGGGCTCGTCGGTGAAGTAGAGCAGCCCCAGGTCCTCGGCCGAGATGGTCTTCTCGGGGATGAGCGACTTGTGCATGAAGTCCTCCAGCTCGCCCCAGAACGCCTTGCCCATGCACACGACGGGGAACGAGTCGATCTTGCCGGTCTGCATGAGCGTGAGCGTCTCGAACACCTCGTCCATCGTCCCGAACCCGCCCGGCATGGCCACGAATGCGCAGGAGTACTTCACGAGCATCACCTTGCGCACGAAGAAGTGCTCGAACATCACGTACTTGTCGAGGTAGGGATTGGGCTTCTGCTCGTGCGGCAGGTGGATGTTCGCTCCCACCGACAGCCCGCCGGCCTCCTGGCAACCGCGGTTGGCCGCCTCCATGATGCCGGGGCCGGCGCCGGTCATCACCGCGAAGCCGGCCTCGGCGAGGTGCCGGCCGAGTTGGCGCGCACGGATGTAGTACGGGTGGTCCTCTTTGAAGCGTGCCGAGCCGAAGACCGTCACGACGGGTCTGCCCAGCTCGAGCAGTTCCATCCCCCGCAGGAACTCGAGGAAGACGCGCACCGCGCTCTCCACGTCCTCGCTATGCTCGCGCCCGCGCTGCAGAAACGCCGACTCCGCACCGCCGAGCTGCTGGAGAACGGACGCGCGCTTCTCGGGATCGTTGCTCACTGAATGCCTCCTGGGGCCGGTGTCGCGTACTCGACGAGCGTGACGGGCGTGCCTAGAGCTCGATGACGACCTTCACCGACTCGGCGGCGTCGGCGACGAGCTTGAAACCCTCGGCGATGCGATCGAGCGGCAGGCGGTGCGTGATGAGGTCGTCGACGCGCACGCGCCCAGTGCCGATCAGGTCGAGCGCGGTCTGCAGGTCACCGGGGGCGGCGCCGTACGCCGTGCGCACGGTGACTTCGCGCCGCCACAGCTCGTTGAGCGGCATCGGATGGTTCTCGCCGGGCGCGGGCACGGCGAAGACGATGAAGGTCGCGCCGTTCTCGAGGCACGCGAGACCCTGATCGATCGCCGAGGCAGCGCCGGTGCAAAGGATCACGAGGTCGGCCAGCCGGCCGTCGTTGACCTCACGCAGCATCTCGGGCAACCGGTCGCCTGCCGCGGCTGCGTCGAACGCAGCGGTCGCACCGCTCCTTCGCGCCCAGTCGAGCCGGTACTCGCTCACGTCGGTCGCGAAGACGCGACCCGCGCCGAGTGCGGCCGCGAGCCGGATGTGCAGCAGCCCGGAGATCCCGCTGCCGATCACGAGCACGGTCGAGCCGGGTCGCACGCCGGCCCGTGTCTGGGCGCGCACCACGCAGCCGAGCGGCTCGACGAAGGTGCCGTCCTCGTAGCTCACGCGCGTCCGGAAGGCGCAGCACGCCGCGCTCCGTCTGGAGCCGAGGAACGCGTACGTACTCGGCGAACCCGCCCGGATCGAAGTTCGTGGTGTGCAGCGTGTGGCACGCCGTGTGGAAGCCCGCAAGACACTCGGGACAGGCGTTGCACGGCACGTGGTGGCTCACCGCGACGCGGTCGCCCGCGCGGACGCCCTCGACGCCCTCGCCCACCTCGACGATGTCGCCGGCGACCTCGTGGCCCAGCACGATCGGGGCCTTGGGGACGCGATACCACTCGAGCACGTCGGAGCCGCAGATGCCCGAGGCGTGGACGCGCATCAGCACCTCGCCCGGCCCGATCGTGGGCACGGGGCGCTCCTCGACGCGCACGTCGGAGTTGTTGTAGTAGACCCCGGCCCGCATGGTCTCAGGCATGCGCTCGCTCCTTCGCGCTTGCGCTAGATCTTGCGGGAGTCGTCGGCGGCCACATCGGCCGAGCCCACGCCCGGGCCGGTGACGCCCGTGGCGGCCTTGTGGTCCTCGTAGACCGCGTACGCGTCGTCGACCGACGCGTTGCCGTGCACGACCGCGTTGACGGCCTTGATCATGCCGATGGGGCTGTCGGACTGGAAGATGTTGCGGCCCATGTCGACACCGGCCGCTCCACCCGCCATCGCCTTCCAGGTCATCTCGAGCGCCTCGCGCTCGGGCAGCTTCTTGCCGCCGGCCATGACGATCGGCACCGGGCAGGTGCCCGTGACCCGCTCGAAGTCCTCGCAGTAGTACGTCTTGACGATGTGGCCGCCCGTCTCGGCGATGATGCGGCTCGCAAGCGCGAGGTACCGGGCGTCGCGCACCATGTCCTTGCCAACCGCCGTAACGCCGATGACCGGGATGCCGTAGCGCTCGCCCTCGTCGACGAGCTTGCCGAGGTTGGCGATCGTCTGGTGCTGGTGCGGCGCGCCGATGAACACCTGCAGCGCCATTCCGGCGGCGTTCAGGCGGATGCACTCCTCGACGCCGGTGACGATCGTCTCGTTGGACAGGTCGTCCTCCAGCACGCTGCTGCCGCCCGAGACACGCAGCACGATGGGGGTATCGACGCTGCTGGGGATGTCGTTTCTCAGCACCCCGCGGGTGAGCATGAGCGTGTCCGCGTAGGGCGCCAGCGGCACGATGGTGTTGCAGCACCGCTCGAGCCCGGTGGTCGGGCCGAGGAAGTAGCCGTGGTCGACGGCGAGCATCACGGTGCGGTTGTCCGCAGGCTTGAGGATGCGCGAAAGACGGTTCTCTAGACCCCACGACATGGTGTGTGACCTCCGGAAGTAGCGTTCGTTCGGACCGGTCGGCCGCTCGGCGCTCCACCAGCCGAGGACTCGCGCACCATGCTAGCAGATGGACCGCGGCTTTCTCGGGCGCCGTCGGCCGCCTCAGAGCAGTGGCAATCCCGTGCCGTCGCGCAGGTCGAGGATGTGGCACGACTCCTCGAGCACGGTGATGATGCCCCACGCGTCCCACAGCGTCTCGCCCACCGCGAACGGGCCGTGCGTGCGAAGTACCGCCACCGGCACGCTCTGCAGGGCCTCGGCGAGCATCTCGGCGGCCTCGGCCGAGCCGATCTTGACCTTCGGGCACGAGCACCGGCACCGAATCGCCGATCACGAAGCGTGCCTCGGAGTCGAGCGGGTGGATCGCGTCTTCGACAAGCGAGCGGAACATCGTGTGCGGCGGGTGCGCGTGGCAGATCGCGGTGGCCTCGGTCGCTTCGTAGACCGCCCGGTGCACGACGAGCTCTCGGCTGCACCCCCGGTCGCGATCGGAGGGCTCCATGCGCGTCGAGATGATGTCGTTGGGCTCGAGGCGCGAGAGCATCGACCCGCTGCGCGTGATGTAGATCCTGTCGCCGTCTCGCACCGACAGGTTGCCGTGCCGAGCAGTGACGTGGCCCGCGAGGAACAGGTCGCGCCCCACCTCCCGGAAGAGCTCGTACATCTGTGACCCTCCTGGTGTCAGCGGGGCGGCAACGCTGGATGCGCCGCTATGCGGCTTGGCGCAGACTAGTCGCACTGCGGTTCGGGGTAGTCGCACTGCTGGTACTCGAGCGAGCGGGCCAGGCGGTAGAAGTCGCTGTCGCGCTGGATGAAGCGGATGCGCGTCTTGAACGTCGCGGGGTCGATAAGCTCGTCGAACGGGACGTACTTCAGATCGAGCTGGTCGCGCACGCTCACCATCACGCCGGTGAGGCCCTCCTCGGCGAGCGCGCGATACGCCCCCACACCCAGCTGGCTTCCGAGCATGACGTCGAACGCACCCGGCTCGGCGCAGCGCGTCTCGTACCCGATCTGCTTCGCGCGGACCTTCCTCGGCGTGCCCGTGCGCCGCTCGTACTCGCGCTCGATCGCGCCCGCCAGGTGCTCGCCGATGCGCACGGCGCCCAGCATCGAGTTCCCGTGCTCGTCGACCACCGAAGGCCGCTGGCTCTCGGGAAGCAGCTCGGCAAGTCCCTCGGCGATGCACACGACGCCGTACTCGCGCCCGTCAGCAGCACGCGCAAGCATGAGATCGACGAGTCTCGGAGGCGACCGCTTCGGCGTCGAACTCGGAGTCGAAGTCCTCGACCGACATCATGCGGGTCGCCTCGCCTGCGATTCCCGCCGCATAGGTGAGCCAGCCGGCCTTGCGCCCCATGATCTCGAGCACGTACCACGCCTTGGTCGAACGCGCGTCTGCGCCGATGTTGCGGATCGACGTCGCCGCGTAGTGGGCGGCGGACGTGAAGCCAAAGGTCCAGTCGATGCCGTAGTAGTCGTTGTCGATGGTCTTGGGCAGGTGCACGATCCTGATGCGCCTGAGCTCGGGCATCAGCTCCTGCATCCGGTAGAGGTAGTTCGCGGTCTTCAGCGTGTCGTCGCCGCCGATGGAGACCAGCGCGTCGATCTTGTAGTACTCCAGCGCCTCGTATACGGCGAGCAGCTTCGCGTTCTTCTCGGGGTCCGCAAGATCGCACAGCTCCCGCACCTGCTTGCCGGGGTTGGCGCGTGACGTGCGCAGGATGATGTCTTTGCGCGTCCGGATACCCCTCACGGTGTCCCGGGTCATGCACAGGTAGTCGTGTCCCTCGATGAGGGGTTCGTCGCACGAGAAGCGCTCGAGGTCCTCGTATCCGTCGAGGAAGCCGATGACCTGCGTGCCCTCGTTCAGAAACGAGATCACCGCTGCCGAGATGACCGCGTTCGCGGCGGGAGCGGGGCCACCCGAGAAGAGCACTCCCACCCTGCGGATAGGCGTTTCGACACTCATGGGAACCTCCGGCGTGATCGCCTGGTGGCCTACCGGGCGTACTCCCCGATGGCCCGAAGCCGTGCGTAGCGCGTTTCGACCAACCTATCGCTGTCGATACCCGAAAGCTCGTCGAGTGCCCGCACGATCGCGGTTCCCACCGCCGAGAAGGTCGCCTCGCGGGTCTGCGTGCGCGCCACCGAGCGGCTCGGGCACGACCTCGTCCACGATGCCGAGCTCCAACAGGTCCGAGCCGACCATCTTCAAACACGACGCGGCCGTCTTGGCCTGCGTCGGGTCCTTGTACAGGATGTTGGAGCACATCTCGGGACTGATGACCGAGTAGTAGGCGTTCTCGAGCATGAGCATGCGGTCGCCGAAGCCGATCGCGAGCGCGCCCCCGCTGCCGCCCTCGCCGATGCCGACGACCACGACAGGTACGCGCACGCTCGAGAGCAGCGCGAGCGACTCGGCGATGGCGAGTGCCTGCCCGCGCTCCTCTGCCTCGATGCCGGGATAGGCGCCGGCCGTATCGAGGAGCGTGACGATGGGCAGTCCGAACTTGTCGGCAAGACGCATGACCCGCATCGCCTTGCGGTACCCCTCGGGATGCGGCGAGCCGAAGTTGCGCCTGACGTTGGACTTGGTGTCGGTCCCCTTGCGGTGTCCCAGGACCGCGACCCTGTGTCCCTCGATCGTGGCCAGGCCCGCGAAGATCGCCTCGTCATCGCGCGAACGCGCGGTCACCGTGGATCTCGACGACATCGGTGAACAGAGCTTCGAGGTAGTGCTCGGTCTTGGGCCGCCTCGGGTGCCGGGAGACCTGGACGCGGTCCCACGGCTGCAGGTTGGAGTAGGTCTCGATGCGCAGCTTGTCGATATCGGCCGCGAGCGCCTCGATCTCACCAGCGAGTTCGGGGTTCGCGGACACATCGAGCTTGCGCAGCTCGGCGAGCTTGTCCTCGAGCTCGTGGAGCGGACGTTCGAAGTCCATCACGTAGGCGCGGGCCATCTAGCGCGCACCCCCGTCCGCCGGACGCGGGGTCAGATAGCCGAGGATGAGCTCGATACGCTCCTTGAGTTCGCCGCGCGGGCACGACCTCGTCGATCATCCCGTGCTCGAGCATCGACTCGGCGGTCTGGAACCCCTTGGGCAGCTTCTGGCGGATCGTCTGCTCGACGAGCAGCGGGCCGGCGAAGCCGATGCGCGCGCCCGGCTCGGCGAGCAGCACGTCGGCGAGCACGGCGAACGACGCCGTCACGCCCCCGTAGGTGGGATTCGTGAGCACGGAGATGTACGCGAGGCCCGCGTCTGAGTGGCGCTGCGCCGCGGCGCTCGTCTTGGCCATCTGCATGAGCGACAGCATGCCCTCTTGCATGCGCGCGCCGCCCGAAGCCGTGACGAGCACGATGGGCAGCCTCTCGGCGGTGGCGAGCTCGAAGGCCCGGGTGACCTTCTCGCCAACGACAGATCCCATCGACGCGCCGATGAACCGGAAGTCCATCGCGCCGAAGACCACCGGTTCGCCGCCGATCGTGGCGCGCCCCGTGATCACCGCCTCGGTCATCCCCGACTTCTCGCGCGCGCTGTCCAGCGAGACCTCGTAGGGCTTGGCGGCGACGAAACCCAACGGGTCGCACGGCCCGATGTCGGCGTCGATCTCGGCGAAGGAGCCGTCATCGGTGAGCAGCTCGACGCGCTGCGCGGCGGTGAGGTCGAAGTGGCGCCCGCAGTGCCGGCAGACCCAGTCGTTCTCGGCCAGCTCGCCCTCGTACAGCGTGTGCTTGCACCCCTCGCACTTCACCCACACGCCATCGGGCACCTCTGCCGAGGAAGACGCTTGCGGGGTGTCGTCGACGCGGGTGTAGCGTCTGCTCTCTCTGGCGGAGAACCAATCGGCTAGCGGCATGGGCCTGCTCTCACTCGGTAGTGTCTTGCCCTTAGGAGCAGTTGTACCCCTTCGGGAAAGCGACTCGCGGCACCGCCCTGACTGGTGTAGGGACGGTGCCGCGTCGTGTGCGCTTCTCGTACGAGCCCGTCTACGAGACGGTGAAGTCCTTCTCGCCCCTGAACACGGCCTCGGCGTCTTCAACGCTCCAGTCCCCGAGCGTTATCGCGCTGATGGCCTTGGTGAGACGGACGGCCTCATCAAGCGAGCGCTGGTGGATGTTGCGTCCGGTCGCGTTGCCGGTCGCGCCGCCCACGTGAATCTGGTCCCACAGCTGCTGCAGGAAGACGTTCGCTTCGACCGTGGAGCCGCCGGCGCAGACAAGGCCGGTGCGGCCCGAGGCGGCGGCAGCCTCCTTGAGCTTGTCCGCCGACGATCCGGCGTCGTCGCCCTTGGGCGGGTTGACCTTGACGAAGTCGGCGCCCAGACAAAGCGCGGTGCCGGCGGCGCCGGCGATCAGATGGGCGTCCTTCTCGTTGGCGACGGCCTTGCCGCGCGGGTACATCCACAGAACCACGATGAGGCCCTGCGAGTGCGCGTCGGCGATGAGCTGTCCGGCCTCGGCCATCATCGTGGCCTCGTACTCGGAGCCCAGGTAGATCGTGTAGCCGACGCCCACGACGTTGACGCCGTTGTCACGCAGGTCCAGCACGGTCTCGATACCGTAGAGCTGCGGCGAGTACGGGTCGTCCTGGTGCTTGGCGGGATCCTGGCTCGTCTTGACCAGGTGGGTCTTGCTGTTGATCTTCACCAGGTAGTTGATGTCCGGGTAGTCGTTGGCGTAGGCCGCGACCAGACCGCGCTGGCCGGCGAGCACGCCGCACACACCCTGCGAGCCGATGCGGAACAGGTGCTCGGGCTCCGCGTCCTCGGCCGAGATGCCCTCACCGAAGAAGTCGTCGTTGAGGTGCTCGATCTTCTGGTCGCACGCGAACAGCATGAGGCGCCCGGTCCCGCGCGTCGCCTTGAGATAGTTCTCGATGTAGATGTCGCGGGCGTCCGCCGGAACGTCGGCGGGCACGCGGACCTGGTCGCGAGTGATGCTCGGCATCTGTGCTACCCCTCCTCGGGTCGTCGGTTGAAGACGGCCTGGCGCGCCTTGGGTGCGCCATTTCGAGCCACCGAACAGGGTACGCGATGAGCGGCTGAACTGCCAGAACCGAGCCGAGAGCGGCGCGTGTTCGAGCGTCGGCCTCACGCTTCGTCACTGGCTCGCTACCCGAGCGTCTTGCGCATCGTGCGATGCGGGATGCCGGTGAGCTCGCTCACGAAGGTGTCACTCGTGAACTCGTAGCCCAGACGCTCGTAGAAGACGAAAGCGGTGTCTCGGGCGTGCAGCCACACCTCGGTCGCTCCCTGCTCGGCGGCACGGTTCTCGAGCGCTCGCATCAGCGCCCTGCCGACGCCTTGCGCCTGCCTGCCCGGGATGACCGCGACCTGTCTGACCTGGCGCGACGCGTCGCCCGCCGACGGAAGAAGCCGCGCCGCGCCCAGCAACTCGCCGTCATCGGCGATCGCCACCGCCACCTCGGAGCCGGGCGCCTCGTGGCGCCAGTCGTGCTCGCGCTCGACTCCGAAGTCGCGGTAGAGCACCTCGAAGAGCAGCCAGTCCAAGTCGCTGTCGCGACCCCAGCCCTCCTCGGCGAACTCGATGCGAAAGCCCGCCACGAGCTATCCCTTGTAGCGGTTGGTGACCGGCATGCGGCGGTCCTTGCCGAACGCTTTGGGGGTGATCTTGACGCCCATCGGGCCCTGGCGGCGCTTGTACTCGGCCGCGTCGGTCATCCGGATGATGCGATCGACCAGCTCGGCCGGGAAGCCCATCTTCACGATGTCGTCCCGGCTGTCGTCCTTCTCGACGTAGTGCCGAAGCACCGCGTCGAGCACCGGATACGGCGGCAGCGAGTCGGCGTCGCGCTGGTCCGGGCGAAGCTCGGCACTGGGCGCCTTGTCGATGATCGCCTGAGGGATGACGGGGCCGCCGTGGAGCGAGTTTCGCCACGTCGCCAGCTCGTAGACCCGGGTCTTGAAGACGTCCTTGAGGGGCGCGAAGCCACCGACCATGTCGCCGTAGAGCGTGGAGTAGCCCACCGAGAGCTCGCTCTTGTTGCCGGTGGCGAGCGTGAGCCACCCGAACTTGTTCGACAGCGCCATCAGCAGCGTGCCGCGCACCCGCGCCTGCAGGTTCTCCTCGGTCACGTCGGACTCGAGCCCTTCGAAGCTCTCCTGCAGCGTGCCGAGAAGCGCCTCGAACGCCGGCTCGACAGGCAGCTCGCGCACTTCGATGCCGAGCGCGCGAACAAGGTCCATCGAGTCCTCGATGCTGCCTACCGAGGAGTAGCGGCTCGGCATCATCACCCCGTGCACGTGCTCGGGCCCAAGCGCGTCGACGGCGATGGCAGCGGTCAGCGCGCTGTCGATTCCTCCCGAAAGCCCGATCACCACGTCGCTGAAGCCGTTCTTGCGCGCGTAGTCCGCCAGCCCGAGCTTCAGCGCGCGGTAGATCTCCTCGGGCCCCTCAAGCATGTCGGCATAGTCGGCCGACGCGCCCAGCTTCGCCCCCGGCGTGAAGTCGACGATCACCAGGTCCTCGGCAAACGATGCGCCGCGCGCCACCACCTCTCCTGACGGCGATATGACCACGCTGCGCCCGTCGAAGACGAGCTCGTCTTGGCCGCCGGCCGCGTTGCAGTACGCAAGCCACATCCCGTTGTCGCGCGCCCTTTCGGCAAGCATCGCCTCACGCTCGGCGCCCTTGCCGGCGTGAAACGGCGACGCGGAGATGTTCAGCAGCACCTGCGCGCCCGCCTGGGCGGCCTCGCTCGCGATCTCGGGCACCCAGATGTCCTCACAGATGGTGGGAGCCAGCATCGACCCGCCGAGCTCGGTGAGCGCGAGCGACTCCCCGGGCGTCGAAGTACCTGCGCTCGTCGAACACCCCGTAGTTCGGCAGCTCGCGCTTGTGGTGGATCTGCAGGACGCGGTTGTTGCCGCACACGGCCACGGCGTTGTAGAGCCTGTCGTCCACCCGATCGACGAACCCGACGAGCGCGATGTGACCGCACGCCGCCGAGACCTGCTCGAGCGCCATCAGGTTGTCCTCGACGAAGTGCTCCTTGAGCAGCAGGTCCTCAGGCGGATACCCGGTCAGACACAGCTCCGGAAAGAGCGTCACGCCGGCGCCCTCGGCCTCGGCTTGGGCGAGCTTCTCGAGCACGAGCACCATGTTGCCCTGGATGTCACCGACGGTCGGATTGATCTGCGCGAGTACGACCCTCATCGAACGCGCTCCTTGCCATGGAAGAGCCGCCAGTGGACGGCGGTTCGAGTCTACCCGAACCGCGGTCCATCGTATACCCCATGGGGTATGCCATGCATGGCGGACCGGCGGGCTCGCGATTCGTGACGAGCGGCCGTCGCTCAGGCGGCCCTGCTGCTTCTCGCGCACGCCACTGACCTGCGACGTTACCGAAAGTGGCATCGCTTTCGCTCCCTTGCCCACGGCTCCTCGCACCCACGTGCAACGCGAAACCCGCACGCGAGGGGCGCCCCGAGGCACCGGCCCCGCACAGCGGCAGGGCACGGCCCGCGGGCGCATTGCAGTCGAACGAAAGGCACTGTGTGAAGGTACTCACTCCTTCCTCGGCGGTCCGCGCCCTCGTCGGTGCGGCCCTGGTCGTCGTAGTGTCGATGACCGTTTCACTCTCGGCGCCGGCCCCTGCCAGCGCCATCACGCGACAGAAGATCATCAAGCGAGCGAACTACTGGGTGAAGAAGCGCGTCCCCTACAGCCAGCACAGCACGTACAGGGGCTATCGGCGCGACTGTTCCGGGTTCGTGTCCATGTCGTGGAAGCTGGGCAAGTCGTACTCGACGAGCGACATCTCGAGGCGCGCCAAGCGAATCAAGGTCTCATCGCTCAAGCCAGGCGACGCCGTGCTGATCCCCGGACGCCACGTGAGCATCTTCGGCGGCTGGAAGAACAAGCGGAAGCGCACGTACTACGCGCTCGAAGAGACCACCTGGGGCAGCCACGCCAAGAAGCGCGTCCGCAAGATCCCACACGGCGCGCGCGCACTGAGGCGCAAGGGCGTCACGGCGCCGAAGAGGCGGATCTACGTCGCCACAAGGCCGCGCCCGTCGGCCACGTCCGCGCCCGCCGCGGCTACCGTCGCGACGCCGTCCGCAGAAGCGACGGCCGCAGCGCCGCCGACGTCGGACCCCGCATCCGCTTCGGTCGAGCCGACGATCTCGGCCTCAGCCTCCGTGGACGGCATCGGCCAGTTCCTCGCAGAACTGCTTCAGTGACGCCGCGTCGGCCTGGCGCTTGACCAGCGCCGAGCCGACAACCACGCCGTCGGCGACTCTCGCAACCGCTCGCGCCTGCTCGGGCGTGGAAACCCCGAACCCCACGGCGACCGGCAGGGCGGTGTTCGCCTTCACGCGAGCGACGAGGTCCGCCAGCTCGGCCGGCAGCTCGGCGCGCTCGCCGGTGACGCCCGTGGTCGACACGCAGTAGACGAACCCCGACGACATCTCCCCCACCTTGGCCAACCGCTCGGGTGTGGAGGTCGGCGCGGCGAGAAACACCGTGTCCAGGCCCGTCGCCACCCCGAGCCACATCGGCGCCATGTCGGGCGGCATGTCCGGGACGATCACCCCCGACACGCCCGCGTCGCGCATCGCGCGGGCCGCATTCGGCAGGCCCATCTTCATCATCGGGTTCAGGTAGGTCATGAGCGCCAGCGGCGGCAGCTGCTCTGCCCGCCCGCCGAGAAACTCGGCGGCCAGCGCGATCGTCTCGGCAAGGCCGAAGCCGCCTTCGTTCGCCGCGCGCGCGGCGTCGGCCGCGTCACGGATGACCGCGACCGTCGGCGAGCGGGTCGGCGTAGGGCACGCCGAGCTCGATGAGATCCGCGCCCGCCTCGGCAAGCGCATTAAGCGCCGCGAGAGAACCCGCGCGGTCGGGATAGCCCGCCATCACGTAGGCGACGAGCGCCGGCCGGCCGTGGCGAAACGCGCGCGCCAGGCCGGTCTCGGACGACTCGGCGCTACTCAACGCCCAGCCCCGCCTCGCGAACGATGTCGACGTCCTTGTCGCCGCGCCCGGAAAGCGTCACGACCACGGTCGCGTCGCCGCCCAGCTCCTCGGCGAGTCGCGGAAGCATCGCGAGCGCGTGGCTCGACTCGATCGCGGGGATGATGCCCTCCGTCTTGCACAGGAGGTCGAACGCGGCGAGCGCCTCGGTGTCGGTCACGGCCTCGTAGCGCACGAGTCCCTCGTCCTTGAAGTGCGCGTGCTCCGGCCCCACGCCCGGATAGTCCAGACCCGCCGAGATCGAGTACGCCTCCAGCGGGTTTCCCGCGTCGTCTTGCAGCAGGTAGCTGTAGAAGCCGTGCATCACGCCGGGGCTGCCCAGCGTGAGCGAGGCGCCGGTCTCCTCGGTGTCGATGCCCTTGCCCGCAGCCTCCGCACCCACCAGCAGCGGCGACCCGACCTGCTCGCCGGCCAGGATCATCGGGTAGAACGTGCCGATCGCGTTGCTCCCGCCACCCACACACGCCACGACGGCGTCGATCCGCGACAGGCCGCGGTGTGGCGCCTGCGCGATGATCTCGCGTCCGATCACGCTCTGGAACTCGCGCACCATCATCGGATACGGGTGCGGCCCCACCGCGCTGCCCAGCACGTAGAAGGTGTCCTCGACCCGCTCCACCCAGTGCCGCAGAGCGGCCGTCACCGCGTCGGCGAGCGTGCCCGAGCCCTCATCGACCGGGATGACCTCGGCGCCGAGCAGGCGCATCTTGTAGACGTTGAGCGCCTGGCGTCGTATGTCCTCGACGCCCATGAACACCGCGCACTCGAGGCCCATCAGCGCCGCCGCCGTGGCGGTCGCGACACCGTGCTGACCGGCGCCGGTCTCGGCGATCACGCGCTTCTTGCCCATGCGCACCGCGAGCAGGCACTGCCCGATGGTGTTGTTGATCTTGTGCGCGCCGGTGTGGCAGAGGTCCTCGCGCTTGAGGTAGACCGCCCCCAGGCCCGTGGCCTCGGCAAGGCGCCGCGCCTGGTACAGCGGCGTGGGCCGGCCCACGTAGTCGGCCATGAGCGCGTCGAACTCCTGGCGGAAGGAGTCGTCCTCGACCGCCGCCTGAAACGCCTCGGTCAGCTCGAGCAGCGCGGGCATGACCGTCTCGGGCACGAAACGCCCTCCGTACGGCCCGAAGAACCCCTCGGCGCGTGGGCGCGCTGTAGACCTCGTCGGGCGTCGGGAACAGGTCGCTCATCTAGCACTCCTCAACATCGGCCGCGCGCACGGCGGCGCAGAACGCTGCGATCTTGCGGGGGTCTTTGATGCCGGGCGAGGCCTCCACGCCGGACGAGACGTCCACCGCGAACGGGCGCAAGACGCGGATCGCCTCCGCGACGTTGTCCGGATTGAGCCCGCCCGCAACGAAGCAAGGAGCCCATTCCGGGGGTTCGCCAGCTTGTTGCCAGTCGAAGGTTTGCGACGTACCGCCCGCTTTGCCGGCAACGTACGTGTCGAGAAGGAGGGCGGCGGCGTGGCCCCGGAAGGGCTCGGCATTCTCGAAATCGAAATCCGTGCCAACGGCCAGTACCTTGATGACCGGCACCGAGACCGCCGAGCAGAACTCGGGCGACTCGCTGCCGCACAGCTGGACGGCGGTCAGCCCCGCGGCCGTGATGGCGTGCTCGACCGCTTCGAGCGGCGGGTCCACGAAGACGCCGACGCGGGCCACGGGTGGCGGCACGACGGCCGCCGCCTGAGCGGCGAGCTCGGGCGTCACCTGCCGAGGTGACGGAGCGAACACGAACCCTACCGCGTCCGCTCCGCACGCGACGGCGACCGCCGCGTCCTCGGCCGATGTGATGCCGCAGATCTTGATGCGGGTCCGAGACATCGGCTACTGGTCGTCCTCGACCAGCGTCGTGCCAGCGGCGAAGTCGAAGTCCTGCAGCTCGCCGGCGTTGTACGCGGCGTACGCGGCGAGGTCGAAGTGCCCGTGGCCCGACAGGTTGAACAGGATGACCTTGTCCTCGCCGGCCGCCTGGGCCGCCTTGGCCTCGTCGATCGCCGCTCGGATGGCGTGGCTGGACTCGGGTGCCGGCAAGATGCCCTCGGCGCGGGCGAACTGCACGGCGGCCTCGAAGCATGCGGTCTGGTCGACTGCGACGGCTTCGGCCTCGCCCTCGTGGACGAGCTGGCTCACGAGCGGCGAATCGCCGTGATAGCGAAGGCCTCCGGCATGGATGCCGGCCGGCACGAAGTCGTGGCCGAGCGTGTACATCAGCATCTGCGGCGTCATGCCCGCCTCGTCGCCCAGGTCGTAGCGGTACTCGCCGGCGGTCAGCGTCGGGCAGGCCTTCGGCTCGACCGCGAGCAGGCGCGCGTTGCTCTTGCCCTCGAGCTTGCGCTGGTAGTACGGGAACGCGATGCCGGCGAAGTTGGAGCCGCCGCCCACGCACCCGATGACCACGTCGGGCTCGTCCTCGGCGATCTCCATCTGCGCGATGCACTCCTGGCCGATGATCGTCTGGTGCAAACACACGTGGTTGAGTACCGAGCCGAGCGCGTAGTGGGTGTCGTCGTTCTTCATCGCCACCTCGACGGCCTCGGAGATCGCGATGCCGAGCGAGCCGGTGGAGTCGGGATCCATGGCCAGCACGTGACGGCCGGCGTCGGTGAGGTTCGTCGGGCGAAGCGTGAACGGTGCCGCCGTAGGTCTCCATGAGGATGCTGCGGTAGGGCTTCTGCTCGTAGCTCACCTTGACCATGAACACCTCGATGTCGATGCCGTACAGAGCACCGGCGATCGAGAGAGCGCTGCCCCACTGACCCGCGCCTGTCTCGGTCGAGATCTTGGTGATGCCCTCCTGCTTGTTGTAGTACGCCTGCGGGATGGCGGTGTTGGGCTTGTGCGAGCCGGCCGGGCTGACGCCCTCGTACTTGTAGTAGATCTTCACGCCGTCGGGCAGGCCGAGGACGCGCTCCAGCTGGCGGGCGCGCAGCAGCGGCGCGGGCCGGTACGTCTTGTAGATGTCGATCACCGCGCCGGGGATGTCGATGTAGCGATCGCCCGACATCTCCTGCTTGAGGCACTCCATCGGGAAGAGCTTCGCCATGACCTCGCCGATCTGGTCGGGGCCAAGCTCGGTGCCGTCGGGGGTGACCACACGCGGCGGCGCAGGCGGGTTCTTGAGGTCGGGGATGATGTTGTACCAGACCTCAGGGATGTGCACTTCGTCGAGCCCGAACCTCGTCTTGTCTGATGACATTGCTGACTCCTTTCGATCTCGCTCCTGGCCTGTGCCTTGCGGGGTAGCGCGGGAGTGTGGTGCCGGTCGCGTGCCTGCCTCTATGAACTCACGGGTGCGGCACGAGCCACGCCCGTCAACTCCTCCAATACGTCCTCCGGATACGTCGCGCGCATGAGCGCGGTGCCCACGAGCACCGCATGCGCACCGGCGTCCGCGTGGGCCATGACGTCCGCGCGCGACGAGGTCCCGCTCGCCGCGACCACGATGGCGCCACGGTCGGCCGCCGCGCGCACGACACGCCGCGCACGCGCCGGAATCGACCTCGAGCGTGTGAAGGTCCCGGCTGTTGACGGCGATGACGCCGGCACCGGCCGACAGCGCGACCTCGAGCTCCGCCTCGTCCACGACCTCGACGAGAGCCTGCAGCCCCAGCGTGGTGGCGACGT
Source organism: uncultured Actinomycetes bacterium (assembly GCA_963726325.1). Taxonomy (GTDB): domain Bacteria; phylum Actinomycetota; class Coriobacteriia; order Anaerosomatales; family PHET01; genus CAVPCY01. The sequence goes on from CAVSCA010000010.1 coordinate 26,281, forward strand.
CCGCGTACTCGGCCACCGAGTCGCCCAGGACACTCACCATGAGCAGCACGGCGTCGGCGCCGTGACCTCGCGCGACGAAGAGCTGCACCGGATCGACGACGAAGTCCTTGCACAGAACCGGCACGTCGACCGCGTCGGCCACGTCCGAGAGGTCGGTGAAGCTGCCGCCGAAGTACTCGGGCTCGGTGAGCACGCTGATCGCCGCCGCACCGCCGTCTTGGTAGTGCAGCGCCTGCTTGGAAGCCTCGCAGTCCGGAGCGATCGCGCCTGCGGAAGGCGAGCTCTTCTTCACCTCGGCGATCACCGCGACGTCGCTTCGGTCCACGAGTGCCGCCGAGAAGTCGCGCACCGAGCGCGCGCAACACGCCAGCCGCTCGCGGTCCGCGGGCGTCAGCAGTCCGTACTCGGCGGCGATGCGCGCGCGGCGCGCCGCGATCATGTCGGCGAGGAAGCTCACGCGTCACCCTCCGCAAGCCGTTGCCGCGCTGCATCACCGAGCCGCGTGCGACGACCGCCACCAGCCGCTCGAGCGCCGCGAGCGCGCGACCGCTGTCGATGCTCTCCCGCGCGAGCGCCACGCCCTCGGCGAGATCGGTGGCCTTGCCCGCGGCAAGCAGGGCCGCCGCCGCGTTCATCGTGACGACGTCGCGTCGCGGGCTCACCTCGCCCTCCAGGATCCAGCGCACGATGTCGGCGTTCTCGGCAGCCGTGCCGCCGGCGATGTCGGCGAGCGTGCCACGGGCGATGCCCACCTGCTCCGGCACGATCTCGTAGACCTCGACGCCTCCGGTGTCTGCCGAGAACTCGGCGACGGTGGTGGGGCCCGACGCGCTGACCTCGTCCATGCCCGGATGGCCGTTGACCACGAGCACGCGCTGCGCGCCCAGGCGCCCGGCGACCTCGGCCATCAGCGGCGCCAGGCGCGGATCGTAGACGCCCAGCAGCTGGCGCGTGGCGCCTGCGGGGTTGGTGAGCGGCCCGAGGATGTTGAAGACGGTGCGGATGCCGATCTCTCGGCGGACCGGCCCGGCGTGACGCATGCTCGAGTGCAGCGACTGCGCGAACAGGAAGCCCACGCCCGCCTCGTCGATGCAGCGCGCCATGTCGTTCGCGTCCAGCGAGATGTCGACGCCCAGCGCCTCGAGCACGTCGGCCGAGCCCGCTGCCGAGGAGACCGCGCGGTTGCCGTGCTTGGCCACCGGAACGCCCGCCCCTGCGACCACGAACGCGGTCGTCGTGGAGATGTTGAAGGTGTGCAGGCCGTCGCCGCCGGTGCCGCAGGTGTCGATGAGTCCCGAGACGCGCGGTCGCACCGGCGTCGCGTGCTCGCGCATCGCACGGGCGAAGCCGACGATCTCGTCGACGGTCTCGCCCTTCATGCGCATGCCGACCACCAGCGCGCTGATCTGCGCCGGAGTCGCCTCGCCGTCCATGATCCTGTCCATCACCAGGTACGCGGCGTCCTCGGTGAGCGACTCTCCCGCGGCCACGCGCGCGATCGCCTGCGCTACCGACGCGACCTGCGCCGCCTCGGCGCTGATGCGGGCCGAACCGCCTGCGGCCGCGACCACCTGGGGTGTCCCGCTCGCCTCGCCTGCGAGCGGCACCTCACCCGCGACATCGAGGAAGTTGGCGAGCAGCTTCGCGCCCTCGGGGGTGAGCACGCTCTCCGGGTGGAACTGGACGCCGAAGACAGGCAGCTCGCGGTGGCGAAGCGCCATCACGACGCCATCGGCCGTGGTCGCCTGGACCTCGAGCACCTCGCGGCACGCTCGCCGCGTCGACGCACAGCGAGTGGTAGCGCGTCGCGGTGAAGGGGCTCGGCACGCCGGCGAACAGGCCGCGACCGTCGTGGGTGACCTCGTCGGTCTTGCCGTGCACCGGGCGCGGCGCGCGGCACACGCTGCCTCCGAACACCTCGGCGATGCACTGGTGCCCCAGACACACGCCGAGCAGCGGCACACCGTGTCTGCGGCGGCGGCGCGGATGACGTCACGCGAGATGCCGGCGTCGTCAGGAGTACCCGGGCCGGGCGACACGACGATGCCGGTGGGCTCGAGTGCGAGCGCCTGCTCGGCAGAGATCGCGTCGTTTCGCCGCACCTCGACCTCGGCACCGAGAGCCGAGCACAGCTGGACGAGGTTGTAGGTGAAGGAGTCGTAGTTGTCGATGACGAGGATCATCGCGCCACCTCCTTCTCGGCGCGCATGCCCGCCGCCAACTCGAGCGCCTTGTGCAGTGCGCGCGCCTTGTGGCGGCACTCCTCGTACTCCTTCTCGGGATCGGAGTCGGCCACGATGCCCGCTCCCGACTGCAGATACGCGGTACCGCCCGCGAGCACGACGGTGCGGATGGTGATGCACATGTCCATCGCTCCATCGAGGCCGAAGTAGCCCACCGTTCCCGCGTAGGGCCCGCGTGCGGCCGGCTCGAGCTCCCGGATGATCTCCATCGCGCGCACCTTGGGTGCGCCACTCACGGTGCCGGCAGGAAACGTCGCTTCCAGCGCGTCGAACGCGTCTTTGCCGGGCGCGAGCGTGCCGGTCACGTTGCTCACGATGTGCATGACGTGGCTGTAGTACTCGACCTCCATGAGCTCGTCGACGCTCACCGAGCCCGGCGCGCTCACGCGGCCCAGGTCGTTGCGGCCAAGGTCGACCAGCATGACGTGCTCGGCGCGCTCCTTCTCGTCCGAGAGCAGGTCGGCGCGAAGACGCCCGTCCTCGCTCGCGCTCGCCCCCCGCGGGCGGGTACCGGCGAGCGGGCGCGTGAGCACCTCATCGCCTTCGACGCGAACGAGCGGCTCGGGGCTCGAGCCCACGAGCGTCACGTCGCGCGTGCGGACGTAGAACATGTAGGGGCTGGGGTTGACGGCTCGAAGCACCCGATACAGGTCGATGCCGTCTCCGTCGTAGGGCGCCGAGAAGCGCTGCGAGAGCACGACTTGGAAGATGTCGCCGGCTGCGATGTGCTCCTTGGCCCGCTCGACCTGGCTCACGTACTCCTCGCGCGAGGTGTGCTCGACGAGCGGCACTTCGCACGTCACTCCCACGTTGCCCAGCTCCGCGCCGCGCGGGCCTTGGTCGATCCTGCGAAGGTAGCCGTCGATACGCTTGAGTGCCGAGTCGTACGCCAGATCCGGAGCCCCGCCCGGACGCGTGGGCGCGATGACCTGCATCACGCGGCGCGCATGGTCGAACGCGACCACGATCTCGGCGTGCATGAAGCAGAAGTCCGGTACGCCGAGCTCGTCGTTGTCGTGGCGCGGGACCTTCTCGAAGGCGGTCGCGGCCTCGTAGCCCACGTAGCCCACCGCGCCCCCCACGAACAGCGGCAACCCCGGTACCCGAGCCACGCTGCCCGTGCCCAACTCCTGGGAGACGACACGCAGCGGGTCGTCCGCGCGCTGTCCGTGAACGCCGCCGTTCTCGACGACGACCTCGTTGCCCCGCCCGGTGATCACCGCGTGGTCCCCCACGCCCAGGAAGCTGTAGCGCCCCAGTCGCTCGCCGCCGATGACGCTCTCGAGCAGGAACGCGTGCTCGGCGCCCTCGGACAGCGCCATGAACGCGCTGATCGGAGTCGCCAGGTCCGCGTAGACCTCGCGAGCGACCGGCACGACGTCGTGCGTCGCGGCCAGCTTGGCGAACTCGTCTCTGCTCGGCACTATCATCTCTCGCGCTTCCTGCCCTTCTTCGTCTCGGGCCACACACGGGCCGAGAAAACACAAAAAGCCCCCGTCCTCCAAGGGACGAGAGCTTCTCTCGCGGTACCACCCTTGTTGACCCGCTGCGGATGCAGCGTGCCCACTCGTGTCTCCGACGGTACTCCGGCCAACCCCGCGCCTTCATACCCGGCCCCCTGTATCGGTGGGTGTCCGCCGGAACTAGTAGGCCTCAATGGCCGTTGCTCCGGAGCCTCAGGGGCCCATTCCGTCGCATCTCCGCGCCAGGTTTCCACCGTCCCCGGCTCTCTATCGCTTCGACTGACGACGTACTCTTCCCCGTCACAGGCGTGCTGTTCAGTTGCGAGGGAGTGTATACCCGCCTGTGCGTTGATGCGCAAGCCCGTCTCGGCCACTCGGCGACTATGGAATCCAGCCACACAACGACGGTGTGACGGGCGTCACCGCGACGACGAGTTGGCTCAAGAGTTGCGTCTTGACAGCCGAGAATAAATTCATCTGAAACGCCGTAGGAGGCGAGGACGATGGTGCGCAAGGAGCTATGTCCACAGTGCAGGGGCTACCGGTACATCTCGGTGGTCAAGAACACGGGCGACAACGGTCACATCAAGTGCCCGTGTTGTGGCGGCCTCGGCTACAAGGTCCGCGTCGTTCACTAGTACGACACCCAGACAACCACATATCTGCACCCACGAGCCGCCCCGAAACGGGCGGCTCGTTCGTTTCTCCGGCGAGACCGCGCCGGCCATGACCTCGAGCCGGCCGCCCTCCCGCCTACGAAACGGCGGCGCTCTCCACGTGCCCCTCGACACCGAGAACCTCGCGCAGCCGGGCGACCCGCTCCCACTCGGGGTCGTCGTCGTCGTTGGTGCTGTCCCCGGTCCAGCAGTAGAACAGGTCGGCGAAGGTCTCCCCGGCCTGCGGCACCACGTTGTCGTAGCGCACGCACCTCTCCAGCGCCGAGAGCATCGCGGCGGGCTCCTTGAGCAGCAGCATGCCCTCGGCGTCGGCCTTCTCGGCGGTTCTGAGCTGACCCCGGCGCTGCCAGAACGCGAACAGCTCGCCCACGATCGCCATGGCGAAGCCGAACAGGATGAGCGAGCCACCGGCGGTCTCGCGTGGCGCAAGACCCGTGAACTCCCGGTCCATCTCCTCGTTCTGCACTTCGAGCGTGCGGTCGCGCCATGCGTTCAGCGGCCACATGAGCGCGGCGACACCGGTCGACACGATCGTGTCGCCGCTCGCCAGTCGCGCGACGAGGTTCGCGAACACGGCCCGCTGCTCGTCGACGGAGAGCTTGTCGACGAGTCCTCGCGTCACGCCCACGACCGCTCGGCGGCGCCGCGCCGCGAACAGGAACGCGTTCACCGTGCTGTTCTCGATGAGGTAGAGCGCCGGCGCCACCGCCGCGCCCGAGGCGATCGCCATGTCCTTGAGCGCCATCTTGGTGTCGAGCAGCTCGCCCTTCGGAACCAGCGTGGCGCCGAGCCTTCTGAGCAGCCACTTCTCGGAGCGTGAAAGCGTGAACAGCGCCCACGCGAGCGCACCAAGCGCGAACAGCCCGCTCAGGACGCCGATGAGTTGCCGAACGCCCTCCGCCGTCCCGCCGATGAGCAGCACGAACACCCCGCCCAGCAGGATGAACATCGCATCGAAGACCACGACCGCCGAGACCACGAACAGCGCGACGTAGCCGGCCAGGCGCAGCCGGTTCGCGTCGACGCGATCCCATAGCGGCTCGCGACGACGTGCGTCGGGATAGCCCTTCGGGGCGACGCGGCTCGGCGGGTCGGCGGGCCATGGCGCTACTTGAAGCGCGCCGCGAGCTCGTCGGCGAGGTCTTGCGGCGTGAGACCCCAGCGCGCCATGACCACGAGCAGGTGGTAGACCAGATCGGCCGCCTCGTAGCGCAGGTGGTCGGGGTCCGCGTCCTTGGCGGCCATCACCACCTCGCCGGACTCCTCGGCGATCTTCTTGAGCAGCTTGTCCTCGTGCTCGGAGAGCAGCTTCGCGGTATACGACGAGTCCGGGTCGGCGTCGCGGCGCGATTCGAATCGTCGCCCACAGCGCGTCGACGGTCTGGCCGAGGTCGAGGCGCTCGTCACTCATCGGCCCCGCCCTTCGCGAGCGATGCGGCATGCGGATACAGCCGCCGGTAGAAGCACGAGCGCTCGTTGGTGTGACACGCCCCGGGTCCGTGCTGGGTCACCTTGACCAGCAGGCAGTCGGCGTCGCAGTCGTAGAGGATCTCGTGGACTTCCTGGACGTGACCCGAGCTCTCGCCCTTCATCCAGTACTTCTTGCGACTCCGGCTCCAAAACCACGTCTTGCCGGTCTCGAGCGTCTCGATCAGGGACTCTCGGTTCATGTAGGCGACCATGAGGACGTCGCCGTTGGCGGCGTCTTGGATGACCGCCGGGATCAGGCCGTGTGCGTCGTACTTCATCTCGTCGATGCCGAGAAGGTCGTGCTCGTGGTCGTTCATGACAGGGTCCTTTCGTGTCGTGGCGTTCCGGACTCCGGTCGGCGAAGCCGGGGACGTTGATTGCCCCACTTCCGGCGCCCGCGTGCCGCAAGCTCACGCTCGCCCCAACGGCGTGCCACCGCTCGCAGGTAGAACCTCGGGTCGGCCTCCGGGGCCTCGCCTGGCTCGCTGAGCTCCACAAGCGACTCGACTGCGAAGCCGTCCAGCGCCGAGGCGAGCTCTTGCATTCCGAAGAAGTGCTCGAGCCGCCCGTCGGCACCCAGAAACGTACCCGGCTCGAGTTCGGGCCCGACGCCGTTCTCCGGGTCATGCTCCGACAAGACGCTCACAACGAGTAGACCATGAGGCCGAAGGACACGCCGGTACTCAGCGATCGCGAGCTGGCGAGTCCGATTCGTTCAGGTGGTGCAGAAGCGCGTGGTCGTAGAGCGCATCGAAAGCCGCCGTGGGAAACGGCATACGCGTCGCAGATGCACACGAGAGCACGAGCTCCAACCCATCTTCGACCGCGAACGCGTGCGCCATATCGATCGCCGCGCGCGAACTGTCGAGCCCTGTGGTGTCGAGGCCCAAGCGCGCGAAGTAGGCGGCGTGACGGCCGTAGCCGCAACCGGCCACAAGAACTCGCCGCGCCCCGGTACCCCGCAGCCGCCACCAGGTCTCCTCGGCAGAGATCGCCGGAAGCCTGCCCCACCGAACTCCGTGCTCGGCATAGTGCGCATCCCAGTAGGAGCTGTCCACGTTGCTGGCCATCGCGCTAGAGCCGCACCGGGATGCCGTGCGAGGCCATGTGTTCCTTGACCTGCCTCACCGTGAAGGTGCCGAAGTGAAACACGCTCGCGGCAAGGACCGCGTCGGCATCGGCCTCGATCACGACCTCGGCGAAGTGGTCGAGCTCGCCCGCTCCTCCGCTCGCGATGACCGGCACGTTGACCGCCGAGGTGATCGCGCGGGTGAGATCGATGTCGTAGCCGTCCTTCACGCCGTCGCAGTCCATGCTCGTGAGCAGGATCTCGCCGCTGCCGAGCTCCTCGGCCTTGGCGGCCCAGCGCACGGCGTCGAGCTCGGTGTTGATGCGCCCGCCGTTGATGAAGACCTCCCAGCGCGCCGGACTCGAGCCGGGAACTCGCCTGGCGTCGATGGCCGTCACGATGCACTGCGCGCCGTAGATGCGCGCGGTGTGCGTGATGAGCTCGGGGCTGCGCACCGCCGCCGAGTTCAGCGAGATCTTGTCGGCGCCGGCCTTGAGCATCGCGCGGATGTCTTCCGCCGAGCGCATCCCTCCGCCGACCGTATACGGGATGAAGCACTCCTCGGCGGTGCGCGTTGCGACCTCGAGCATCGACGGGCGCTCTTCGTGGCTCGCCGTGATGTCGAGGAAGACGACCTCGTCGGCGCCCGCCTTGTCGTAGATCGCGGCCATCTCGACCGGATCGCCGGCGTCTCGCAGGTTCACGAAGTTGACGCCCTTGACCACGCGGCCCTCGTGCACGTCGAGGCAGGGGATGACGCGCTTCATCAGCATCGGCGTCAGTACTCCCCTCGCGCCGCGCGGATGGCGTGCTTGAGCTTGAAGGCGCCCTCGTAGAGCGCTCGGCCGGTGATCGCGCCCTCGACGGTGTCGGGACCCAGCGCCGCGAGTGCGGCGATATCGGTGAGCGTCGAGATCCCGCCGCTCGCGACCACGGGGAAGCCCGCCGTTTCGCTGATCTGCTCGTAGGCATCGACGTTCACGCCGGTCTGCATGCCGTCACGCGCGATGTCGGTGTAGACGAGGTGCCGGATGCCCAGATCGCGCAGCTCGCCAACGAGCTCGCTCGCCGGGGTCGCTGTCCCCTCGCGCCAGCCCTCGACCGCGACGAAGCCGTCTCTCGCGTCGATGCCGGCGGTGACCGCCTCGCCGAACCGCGCGACCGCCTCCACGACGAAGTCGCGGTCGGTCGCCAGCTTGGTGCCCAGCACCATGCGGCTCACGCCCGCGTCGGCGAGCCGCTGCATCGTGTCGAGCGAGCGTATGCCGCCGCCGGTCTGAACCGGGATCCCCACCTCGCGCACGATGCGCTCGACGATCGCGATGTTGCCGGGCACCCCGTCACGAGCGCCATCGAGGTCGACCACGTGTATCCACTCGGCGCCCTGCTCGGCGAAGATCCGCGCCTGAGCCACGGGATCCTCGTTGTAGACGGTCACGCGCTCGTAGTCGCCCTGTGAGAGGCGCACCGCTCGGCCGCCGAGAATGTCGATTGCGGGAAAGATGATCACTTGGTCGCAGGTCCTCTCAGTCCGCTGTTCATGCGGTCGCGCCGTGCGCGATGCGGTCGAAGTTCGAGAGCAGCTTGAGCCCCATCGTCGAGCTCTTCTCGGGGTGGAACTGCACGGCGAAGACGTTGCCCGACTGCACGGCGGCCGCGAAACGCACGCCGTACTCGGTCGAACCGATCACCACATCCTCGTCGCGCGGGACGAACCGGTAGCTGTGCACGAAGTAGAACGCCGTCGACTCGGGAATGCCGTCGAACAGCGGGCTCGTCCGCGGGTACTCCACCGTGTTCCACCCGATGTGCGGCACCTTGACTCCGCCGGGCAGACGCTCGCACGTACCGGGCACCAGGCCGAGCCCCTGCCACTCACCGTCCTCGTAGCCGACGTCGGCGAGCAGCTGCAGCCCCAGGCAGATGCCGAGAAACGGCGTGCCCTCGGCGACGCGTCGCAACAGCACCTCCTCGCAGCCCGATTCCCGCAGGTTGGCGGCTGCGTCGCGAAACGCGCCCACGCCCGGCAGCACGATGCCGTCGGCGCGCTCGATCACCGCCGGGTCGTCGGTCACGACGGCATCGGCGACGCCCGCGTGCTCGAAGCCCTTCTGCACGCTTCGCAGGTTGCCCATCCGATAGTCGACGATCGCGATCACGCGGTGGCTCCCAGATGCGAGCGCGAGGCGGCGCGGAGGCTCCGCGCGCAGTTCTGCAGGCGGGGAAGCCGCGTGACGGGCGCCGTCGAGCGCTCACACGCGCCGCGGGCCCCCGCCGAGGACTGTCTGAGCACGGAGCCTCCGCGCCGACTGCGCGCTCATCACAGCGTCCCCTTGGTGCTCGGGCACGCCGTCGACTCTCGGGTCTATGGATACCGCTTGCCGAAGCGCGCGGGCCACAGCCTTGAACGCCGCTTCGATGATGTGGTGGCTGTTCTCGCCGGCGAACGATCGCACGTGCAGCGTCATGGCGGCGTTGGCGGCCAGCGCGATGAGGAACTCCTTGGCAAGCGTGGTGTCGAACGTGCCCACGATCTCGATGGGAAGCTCGACGTCGTAGTGCAGCTGCCCTCGGCCGGAGATGTCGATCGCCGCGAGCACCAGCGCCTCGTCCATGGGCACCGTCGCCGAGCCGAACCGCGTCACGCCGGCCTTGTCGCCCAGAGCCTGGGCGATGGCCTGCCCCAGCACGATGCCGACGTCCTCGACCGTGTGGTGCGCGTCCACCTCGAGGTCGCCCTCGGCCTTCACCGCCAGGTCGAACGTCGCGTGGCGTCCGAACGCATCGAGCATGTGGTCGAAGAACGGCACGCCGGTCGAGATCTCGGTCGCGCCGGAACCGTCCAGGTCCAGCGCGAGCGTGATGGTCGTCTCGCCGGTGGTGCGGTCGAGCTCTACTCTGCGGCCCATCGTCAGCTCCGTCCTTCTCGGCTAGGCCGACACGTCATGGCGGCTTGCCCTGGCCTGCTCGCCGAAGTGGGCCGATGCCCGCCGGCTGGTGAGCACCTCGTCCACGGCGGCCAGGAAGCGCTCGTTCTCCTCGGCGGTGCCCACCGTGACGCGCAGGCAGTCCTCGAGTCCCGGCGTGCGCGAGAAGTCGCGCACGAGCACCGAGTGCCCGTGCAGGAGATCTCGCCACAGCGCGCTCGCGTGCTCCACCCGGAACAGCACGAAGTTCGCCTCGCTGGGGAAGACCTCGACGCCGTGGATCATCGCGAGGCCGTGGCCGATGCGGTCGCGCCCGCGCATGATGTCGCTGATCTGCTGCTCGAAGACCATGCGCTCGCGGAATACCGTCGCGGCCACCCACTGGCTGAAGGAGTCCACCGAGTAGGGCTGGCGCACCTTCATGAGCTCGCTGAACGACGTCGGGCTGTCCGAGCAGGTAGCCCACGCGCAGGGCCGCGAGCGAGAACGCCTTCGAGAACGTGCGCAGGATGACGAGGTTGGGGTGGCGCAGCATGTGCGGGCGCATGGTGTGGCGGCTGAACTCGAAGTACGCCTCGTCGACCATCACTATGGCGTCCGATGCGCCGAGCAGATCGATGAGGAACGACTCGTCGGCAAGCCCGCCCGTGGGATTGTTGGGGTTGGCGACGATGACGATGTCGATGTCGCCCTCGGCCACGCGCGCCAGCACCGCTTCGGTGTTGACCGAGAAGTCCGCGCTCCGCGGGATGCTCACCACCTCGGTGCCGGTGGATGCCGAATCGATGGCATACATCGAGAACGTCGGGGGCATGTCGAGCAGCTTGCGCCCGGGTCCGCCCCACGCCAGCAGCAGGTTGAAGATGAGCTCGTCTCCACCGTTGCCGATGAGCACGTTCTCCGGCTCGAGCCCGTTCGCACTCGCGATGAGCTTGCGCAGCTCGGGTGCGGTGGGGTCCGGATACCGGTTGAAGCGGAACTCGGGCAGTCGCGCCTGCAGCTTCGCGACGATCTCGCCGGGCAGGTTGGCGGGGTTCTCGTTGCTCGCGAGCATGACCTCGGCGCGCACGTCCTTGGCGTCGTACGGGACCAGGTCGTCGAGCTCCGGCCGAGGAGGGCGATAGCTGTTCATCAGGCTCACGCCCCCTCTTCGTCGTCGAACAGGGAGTCGTCGAGCGCCTGGAGCCGCAGCGACACGGCTCGCCCGTGCGCCCACAGCCCCTCCTTCTCGGCGATCTCGAGGACCGTGGGACCGTCGATCTGGAGCGCTTCGAAGCTGTAGCCGAGCACGCTGGACTTCTTCACGAAGTCGTCGACGGAAAGCGGGCTGGAGAAGCGCGCGGTGCCGCCGGTGGGCAGCACGTGGTTGGGCCCGGCGACGTAGTCTCCCACGCTCTCGGGAGTCCACGGGCCGAGGAAGATCGCGCCCGCGTTGCGTATCGAGCCGAGAAGCTCGTAGGGCTCGGCCATCTGGATCTCGAGGTGCTCGGGCGCGATGAGGTCGGATGCGTCGAGCGCCGCGACGATGTCGGGGCACACGACGACGAGCCCGTTGTCGGTGAGCGAGCGAGCGGTTATCTCGCCGCGGGGCGACTCCTCGAGCAGGATCTGCAGCGCCTCTTCGACGAGGTCCGGCAGCTCGGGGTCGGTCGTCACCAGATACGTGGCCGCACGCGGGTCGTGCTCGGCCTGGGCCATCAGGTCGATCGCGACGAAGGCGGGGACCGCGGTCTCGTCGGCGAGCACGAGGACCTCGGAGGGGCCCGCGAGCATGTCGATACCCACGTCGCCCATGACGAGCTTCTTCGCCGCGGTCACGTACGCGTTGCCGGGGCCCACTATCTTGTCGACGCGCGGGATGGTGTCGGTGCCGTACGCGAGAGCGGCGACCGCCTGCGCGCCGCCGACCTTGTAGATCTCGGTCACGCCGGCCTCGGCCGCCGCGGCGAGCGTGTACGGGTTGACGGTGCCGTCGGCTGCGGGCGGCACGACCATCGCGATCTCGTCGACGCCCGCCACGATCGCGGGGATCGCGTTCATCAGCACGCTGGAGGGGTAGCGTGCGCGTCCGCCGGGCACGTAGATGCCCACCCGCGAGAGCGCCGTGACCTTCTGCCCCAGGAAGATGCCGCCCTCTTGCGCCGTGAACCACGACTGCGTGACCTGGCGGCGGTGGAAGTCCTCGATGGAGCCGGCGGCACTCGTCAGCGCGTCGAGGAACTCCGCGTCGCACTCGCCCAGCGCCACGTCGATCTCGGTGCGCGTCACCCGGAACTCGTCGAGCTCGCACTTGTCGAACTGGGCCGTGAGTTCGCGAAGCGCCACGTCGCCGCGCGACCTTGACGTCGTCGACGATCTTGGCGGCCACGCCGAGGATCTCGGCGTCGACCCCGCCGCTGCGCGCGAGGTCCTTCTCGGTGAGGCGCTGTCCTGGCTCGAGCACGATGCGTCGCAACATGCTTCTCACTCGCTTTCCATCGCAGGTGCGGGCGCGTCGCCCGCCGTGTTCGATTCTACCGAGAGTACCGACAAAGCGTTCGCCAGCTCGATCACCCGTGGGTCGGTCCGCACGGCCGCCGGGTTGCCGACGAAGCGCGCGGTGGAGGCCATGACCTCCTCGACGATGCGCAGGCGGTTCTCGCGAAGCGTCGTGCCGGTCGCGGTGATGTCGACGATGTAGTCGGCGATGCCGATGAGCGGCGCGAGCTCGATGTTGCCGTTGAGCTTGACCAGCTCGACCTGGATCCCGCGAGCATCGAAGTGCGCCTGCGTGATGTTCGGGTACTTGGTCGCGACGCGAACCACGCCCAGGTGCCGCGCCCGTTCGGACACCGCAGCCGTCGCGTTCTCGCTCTCGGCCACCACGAAACGGCACGCGCCGAACTCCAGGTCCACGAGCTCGACCACGTCGAGACCGGCTTCGACGAGCACGTCTTTGCCGCCGATACCGCAGTCGGCCGCGCCATACGCGACGTAGACGGGGATATCGGTGGGCTTGCCGATGATGTACTCCACCTCCGGCGTGCGAACGATGAGCTGCCGTCCCGGGTCCGCGAGCGCGCCCACCTCGAGCCCGGCCTGCGCGAAGCGCGTCCACCGAGCCCTCGAAGAGCGCGCCCTTGGGGATGGCGATGCGCAAGGGCCGGTCCGCCGAGGAGCCGCGATACGCGATCACAGCGACTCACCGCCCTCGGCCCACGAGGTCGTGGGCGCGTACGGCAGCGGCTCGGACAGTGGCTCGGCAGCCTCGCCGACCCGGTCGAGCCGCACGATGCGCTCGCCTCTGCGCCAGCAGCGCTTCGACGGCGCCGAGACGATCCGCTTCGCGCACGAGCTCGAGCCCGCTGCGCGCCGACAGCGCCACCCGCCAGCCCGCGGCCCGCAGCCGCGCGGCCGCCGCGAGCGCATCGGTCGGCGCTCCGCCGAGCACCGCGTCGAGCCCGCGCGTCGCGGGCTGAGCGCCCTGCTCGACGAGCGCGATCGACAGCCGCTCGAGGCCCAGCGCGAAGCCCGCCGCCGGCATCGGCGCGTCGAAGGCGGCGAGCACGCCGTCGTAGCGCCCGCCGCCGCCCAGCGACACGCCGAGCCCTGGCACGTACGCCTCGACGACGAGCCCGGTGTAGTAGTCGAACGAGCGCATCACCGAGAAGTCGACGGTCACGCTGTCGGCCACGCCCGCGGCCTCGAGCAGCTCGAGTGTGGCGTCGAGGTCGTCGAGTGCGGCCTCGCAACCGCAGCCGGCAGCGGCCTCGCGGCAGGCTGCGACCGCTTCCCGGCCACCCCGGATCCGCGGCACCGCGCGCAAGGCACGCGCAGCGTCGGCCGACACGCCCGGCTCGGACGCCAGCCGGTCGAGCTCGACCAGGTTGCGGTCGTGAGCCGCCGAGAAGACGGCATCGCCCCAGCCGGGCAAGGCCTGCGCAGCGTCGACGATCGCCTGCAGAACCGCAACGGTGCCGATCGCCACGCTGAAGCCGGCAAGCCCGCTCGCCCGCAGCGCCTCGACGAGCAGCGCGACCACCTCGGCGTCGGCCGCAGGTCCCGCCGCGCCCAGCAGCTCGACACCCACCTGCGTGAACTGCCGGGACTGGCCTCGGAGCGACTCGTGCTCGCGAAAGACGTCTGCCGAGTAGCGCAGCCGGAACGGGCCGGGCTGTCCGGCGAGCCGCGACGCGACCAGGCGCGCGATGGGCACGGTGACGTCAGGCCGAAGCGCGAGCAGCCGGCCATCCAGGTCGACCAGCCGAAACGCCGTGCCCTCCAGCGAACCGGCTGCGGCCTCCAAGAGCGTCGAGCCGCTCGACGACCGGCGTCTCCACCAGGCCGTAGCCCCACGCCGAGAACACGTCTCCCAGCGAGCGCTCGAGCGCCTCGCGCTCGGCGGCCTCGGCAGGCAGCACGTCTCTGAATCCTCGTGGCGTGACTGGACGCATGCTCTACGGACTCCCCATGTTCGAAAACCGACTTCTCAGGCATGGCGTGCTGTCAGGACATGCCCGCCGGAGGGCACTCTATCACGGTAGAGTGATAGAGTGCAAGCAATCTCCCGGTATTCCCTCAGGGCCTCGCCGGCGTCTCCCCAGCGCTCGGGCGACGCGCGCTCGCAGCAGCACCGCCTCCTACGCGGCGGTCTCTACCGCGTCGCCGCCGAACAGCTCCATCAGCTCGGCGTGCAGACCGCCAGCGTCGGCGTTCACCCGCTCGGGCATCGTGCACACGATCGTCTTGCGGTTCTCGGCGTCCCACACGTGCAGCTCGACGATGTCTCGGCCCGGGAAGTGCGTGAGGATCCGCTTGAGCGAGTCCGCCCGACCGTTGACCAGCGCGCCGGAGTCCGTGCGCACGACGATCCGGCGAGGCGGCTTGGCGAACTCGGTGCCGTCGAACGGCTCGATCTCGGAGACGATGAGCTTGCGCCCCTTGTCGTCCTCCTCGACCCTGCCCTTCACGCGCAAGACGGCGTCTTCGATGATGAGCGACCGGCACTTCTCGAGCGTCTGCGGGAAGAGCACCGCCTCGATGGAGCCGTCGAGGTCCTCGAGGGCCACGATCGCCATCATCGGGCCCTTCTTGGTGGGCTTGAGCGTGACCGAGGACAGCATCCCGGCGAACCAGCACACGGTCCCGACGGCGAGCTCGTCGCCAAGCGAGCAGTCCGCCGCGCTGCGCACCGCCTCTTCGATCTCCTTGAGCGGGTGGTCCGAGACGAAGATGCCCAGCATCTCCTTCTCGAACGCGAGCCTCATCCGCTTCTCCCACTCGTCGCCGTCGGGCGGCGGGACCTCGTCTGCGAAGCCGTTGTCCTCGGCATCGAGCGTGTCGAACATCGAGATCTGACCGCTGTCGCGGTCCTTCTGGCGCTTGACCGCCGCCTCGAGGACCGCGCCGCTCTCGAGCAGGCCCATGAGCTGCTTGCGCGGGTAGCCGGTGGAGTCGAAGGCGCCCGCCTTGATCAGCGACTCGAGCGTCTTCTTGTTGATCAGGCGCAGCTCGACCCGGTTGAGGAAGTCGTGCAGCGACGTGAACGGACCGCCTTCTTCGCGCGCTTCGACGATCGGCTGGACCACACCCTCGCCCACCCCGCGGATGCCGGCCAGCCCGAAGCGGATGCCCTGGCCCGTCACCGCGGTGAAGTCGCGGCCCGACGTGTTGACGTCCGGCGGCAGCACGCGCATGCCCGCGCGGTTGCACTCGCCCACGTACTTGACGATGTCGTCGGTCTTGCCGGTGTAGCTCGTGAGCACCGCCGCCATGTACTCGAGCGGGTAGTGCGCCTTGAGATACGCGGTCTGCATCGTGAGCATCCCGTAGGCCGCCGAGTGGCTCTTGTTGAAGGCGTACTCGGCGAAGGGCAGGATGTCGGCCCACATGCGCTTGGCGAGCGCGGCGTCGTAGCCGTTGTTCGCGGCGCCTTCGACCCAGTCGGTCTCGAGCGCCGAGAGCACGTCGAGCTGCTTCTTGCCCATCGCCTTGCGCAGCTTGTCGGCCTTGGCCGCCGAGAAGCCCGACATCTCCATCGAGATGCGCATGACCTGTTCTTGGTAGACGATCGCGCCGTACGTCTCTTCGAGGATGGGCTTGAGGCGGTCGTCGTAGTAGGTGACGGCGCGCTTGCCGCGCTTGCGGTCGACGAAGTCGTCGACCATGCCGGACTTCAGCGGGCCCGGGCGGTACAGCGCCAGGATCGCGACGATGTCGCCGAACGTCTCGGGCTTCATGCGCTTGAGCAGCTGGCGCATGCCGGCCGACTCGACCTGGAACACGCCGGCCGTGTCGCCTCGCTGCAGCAGCGCGAAGGTCTTGGCGTCGTCGAGCGGGAAGTCCTCGGGCACGAGCGTCCACGCCGTGGTTGCGCTCGACGTTCTTCACGGCATCGGCGATGACGCTCAGGGTGCGCAGGCCGAGGAAGTCCATCTTGAGCAGGCCCATGTCGGCGACGGTGGGGCCGTCGTACTGCGTGATGACCGCGCCGCCCTTGGTGTCGTACTTGACCGGCACGTAGTAGTGCAGCGGGTCTCGGCAGATGACCACGCCCGCCGCGTGCACGCCCTCGCCTCGCGTGATGTCTTCGAGCGAGCGGGCGGCATCCACGATGCGCTTGGTGTCGGGGTTGGCGTTGTAGTCGGCCATGAACTCGTTGTTGGCGACGAGCGAGCCGTCGATCGTCGCGCCGAGCTCCTCGAGGATCATCTTGCGAGATCTTGTCGGGCACGCCGTACGGGTAGCCCATCACGCGACCGGCGTCACGGACGGCCGCGCGCGCCTTCATCTTGTTGAACGTGATGATCTGGGCGACCTTGTCGGCGCCGTACTTGTCGCGGACGTAGTCGATGACCTTGCCGCGCCCGTCGTCGTCGAAGTCCATGTCGATATCGGGCATCTCGGTACGCTCGGGGTTGAGGAACCGCTCGAAGAGCAGCCCCTCCTTGATGGGGTCGAGACTCGTGATGCCCAGCGAGTACGCGATGATCGAGCCCGCGGCGCTTCCTCGGCCGGGACCCACCCGCACGCCGTTGTCCTTCGCCCACTGCGTGAAGTCGGCGACGATGAGGAAGTACGCGGCGATGCCCTTGGGCGCGACGACCGACAGCTCGTAGTCGAGCCGCTCGAGGACCTCTACCGGCACGGGATCGCCGTAGCGGACCTTGAGCCCCTCGATGCACTTCGCGCGCAGGTAGCTCTCGGTGGTGTGCTCCTCGGGCACCTCGAACGCCGGCAGGATGATCTTGCCGAACTCCATCTCGACGTTGCACTTCTCGGCGATCGCGAGCGTGTTGGCCATCGCCTCGGGGTAGTCGCCCACCGCCTCGGCCATCTCCTCGGGGCTCTTGAGGTAGAACTCGTCGCAGGAGAACTTCATGCGGCCGGGCTGGTCGACCGTCGAGTTGGTGTTGATGCACAGCAGCAGGTCTTGCATCTTCGCGTCGTCGCGCGAGAGGTAGTGGATGTCGTTGGTGGCCACGAGCGGCAGCCCCAGCTCCGAGCCGATCTGCGCGATCGCGGCGTTGAGCTGCGGCTGCGACACGCCGTTGTCGGCGACGATGTTCTGGTTCTGGATCTCGAGGTAGAAGTCGCCCGGCGCGAAGATGCGCGCGTACTCCTCGGCCCAGCGGCGCGCCTCTTCGGGCTGACCGAGCTCGATCGACTTGCTCACGATGCCGCTCATGCACGCCGAGGTGCCGATGAGCCCCTCCGAGTAGCGCTCGAGCGTCTCGAGGTCGACCTGCGGCTTGTAGTAGAAGCCGCTCACCGCCGCCTCGCTCACGAGCGCCATGAGGTTCTGGTAGCCGGTGTTGTCCTTGGCGAGCAGCAGCAGGTGGTAGAGGTCGGGCTTGCTGTCGCGCTTCAGGCGGCTGTGCGGCACGAAGTAGACCTCGCAGCCGATGACCGGCTTGATGCCGGCTTTGGTGGCCGCCCGGTAGAAGTCGACGGCGCCGTACATGTAGCCGTGGTCCGTGATGGCCAGCGCCGGCATGTCGTACTCTTTGGCGCGGCTGACGAGCTCTTTGACGCGCGCCGCACCGTCGAGCAGGGAGTACTCGGTATGGGTGTGCAGGTGGACGAAGGACATCTGCTGCGCGCCTACTGACCCGCGCCGGCGCTGTCGAGACGCTCCAGGACGCGCTTGTAGCCGTCGGCACCGTAGTTGAGCGCCTTGCTCACCCGAGAGATCGTGGTGGCCGAGGCGCCCGTCGCCTCTTGGATGGCCGTGTAGTGCTCGCCTGCCGAGAGCATCTCGGCCACCTCGAGACGCTGCGCCATCTCCTTGATCTCGCGCACGGTGCACAGGTCGAGCAGCAGCGCGTACGCGTCATCGGCGGTCTCGAGGGTGAGAAGCGCGCGGAGCAACTCCTCCACCTCGCGCGTGCGAAGGCGGTCTTCGGGCATACGGGACGGCTCCCCCTGGAAAGGCTCACAAACCACAAGATGTCGCACCCAAGATAGCACGCAGGGGCGACATGCTGTGCCTGTGGATAGCCGAACGGCTGTTCGCGCGCGACAAGCGGAAGGGGTTGTTCGGGGGGCGCGGCGGGCGGCGGGCTCGCGTCTGCGGCGGGAGCCGGCAGCGGGTGCTCGGGACCCTACGTGAGCGGGCTGATGGGGTCGTCGGTCGCGAACGCCTCGTCGAGACGAACCTGCCGAGACTGACGTCCCGCGCGGTCGATGGATGCCGCGTGAGGCAGCGTCGCCAGCGAGATCACGGCAGCCAGGACCGCGCCCGCGATCATCACGGTCTGCACGCCGAACGCCGCCGCGAGACCCGGGGCGAGCGCGAGCGGCACGATCTCGCCGGCGCTTCGGTGCACCTGGGCGGTGCCCATGACGCGGCCCACGTACTCCTCGGGCGCGTCGATCTGCATGAGCGTGCGCAGCAGCGGCTCGGCGGCGCCGATCACCGCGCCCCACACCAGCGCACCGGCAGCGATCACCCACAGGCTGGTCGTCCCCACGTAGATCGCCGCGCACACCCCCATCATCGTGACGCCCAGGGCGAGCCCCCGAGCGCTCGTCGCCTTGCTCGGGCAGGCGGGTGAGCAGCCACGCCCCGACCGCGATACCCGGCGCCGAACAGCGAGTTCATGTAGCCGATCGTCTCGACACCGGTCTTCACCACGTCGCGGAAGAACAGCGGCTCGAGCGCGCCGAACGCGCCGAACGAGAACCACATGAGCGTGCCCATGAGCACGTAGTAGCGCACGCTGCGAAGCCGGTAGGTGACGCGCAGCCCCTCGGCGATCTCCTGCAGCGGGTGATGCGCCTCGCCTCGCCACCGGCGGCGTGCTCACCGGCAGCACCAGCACCGCGCCGATGGTGGTCAGCGCGGCGTCGACGAAGAACACCGCCGGGATCGAGAAGGCCGTGGCGACGAGTGCGCCCAGCGCAGGCCCCATCACGAACGAGAGCGCGCCGGCGCCCTCGAACAGCGCGTTGACCTTCTCGATGCGCTCGGGGTCGCTGGTGAGGTACGGCGCGAACGAGCCCGACGCCGTCATGATCGGCGCCGTGGCAAGCCCGAGCAGCGCGCACATCCCCACCAGCTGCTCCAGCGATCCCACGAACGCGGTGGCGAGAACCACCGGCACGTAGAAGAACTGGGCGCCCACGAGCACCGTTCGCGGGCCGAACCGGTCGACGAGCGAGCCCGCGACGGCCGCGCCGATCATCGAGGTCACGGCCAGGACCGCCATCAGGATGGCGATCTGCGTGGGGTTCGCGTCGAACTCGTAGGCGGCAAGCCCCCACACGCCGATGAAGAACGCGGCCTCGCCGCCCAGCCGGGCGATGAAGCGCGCCGCAGTGACGCGGGCTATGGTTCGGTCGCGCAGAAGCACCGTGCGTCAGGCCGCCGTGCACACGGGGTTCACGAGCGATCCCACGCCCTCGATGCGGACCTCGACCGAATCTCCGCAGTTCAGCGGCCCGATGCCGCCCGGCGTGCCGGTGAGCACGATGTCCCCGGGCACGAGCGTCATGACGTGGCTTGCGAAGCTCACCAGCTCGTAGGGGTCGAAGAGCATCTCGCTGGTGTGCGCCTGCTGGTGCAGCTCGCCGTTGACCCAGCACTCGAGGAGCAGGTTGGCCGGATCGACGTCGGTGGTCACCCACGGGCCCAGCGGGCAGAAGCCGTCGAAGCCCTTGGCGCGCGACCACTGGCCGTCGATCTTCTGCAAGTCGCGCGCGGTCACGTCGTTGGCGCAGGTGAAGCCCAGGACGTTGCGAACGGCCTCGTCACGCGACGCCATGTGCGTGCGCCTGCCGATGACCACGCCAAGCTCGGCCTCGTAGTCGACCCGCCCCACGCCATCGGGGATGGGGATCGGCGCACCCGGGCCGATCACGGCGGTCGACGGCTTGAGGAACAGCACCGGCTCGGTGGGGAACTCGTGGCCCATCTCGGCGATGTGCGGGCGGTAGTTCAGCCCCACGCACACGATCTTGGTGGGGGCGACGGGCGGCAGCAGGTGCGCCTCGGCAAGCGGAAGGACGCCTTCCGGCTCCCAGGCCGCAAAAGGCTCATCGCTGATGAGGGTGACAGTGGATTCGTCGGCAAGTCCGTAGCGGCAGTCGCCCTCGAGAAGTAGGCGCACTACGCGCATGCCGCTTCCTCGGGTCCGCTCGAAGGGATTCTGTCGCTTGACTGTCTTCCATCGAGGCACCCTTTCCTGCGAGCCCGAACACAGCGCAGTCACCTAATCGGTGAGCGGTGCCAGCCGGTCACGCGAGGCTTCGCGCTGGCGCATCAGTAGGTGATGCCGACTCCCTCTGAAGTCCCGACCGACTCATAGCGAGGATCGTCCGGGTTCTTGCGGTGGCACCCGAGGCATACACCATCGAGATACCAGTCCTCACCGACATCCTGGTTCGACGGCAATCCGGCTTCATCCTGATTGAACGGGCGTGAGACCAAGAAGCTCGACGACTCCGAGTAGTAGTGAGGGAACTGACCGCCGGTGCCCGCCGCGTGGCAGCTGCGGCAGTAGAAGGACGACGCCCACGCGACCCGACCCTCGTAGTTGGCCTCGGGGCTGCTCCACGTCGCAGAGGCGTCAATCAGGGGGTGGGCTTTGTAGCTCCACGAAACCGTCGTATCTGTGGACTCATCGAAGGCAGAGTCCGTGATCGTGGTTTCCGATGAGTCGCTGTAGTACTTATGGCAGTTGGTGCAGAACCAGGAGACGACACCATTTGTCGTCGGGTTCGAATGCTCAGGAGATGAGGGGTCTGCATCCGGGCCCCATGGCAGAGTCGCGCGGTCCGTTCGCCGCGGTCTGCGGGTCGGCAGGTTCCCTGAGGTTCTTGGCGAACGGGCTGTCGATCGCGCCGGCGCCGTGGACTGTGTGGCAGTCGACACACTGAGCATCGTCGATCTGATGGCCGAACGGATTCTGGCTGACGTAGTTGTCCTCGGCCCCGTCATAGACGATGACTCCGCCGAGATTCGTGGTGATGTGGCAGTACGTGCACGAATCCGCAACCGAGGTGCGCAGCAGCATCTCCGGATTGTCCCCAGCGGGTGGAATGGATGCAGGATCCGACGTGTATCCCGAGACGGGGGCCTCGTGCACCGAGTGGCACACCGCGCACTTGGTGCTCGTCATGGTGTACCCGTTGTGGACATCCCCGATGGATGGATCGTAGGGGATGTAGTTGTCGGTACCGATGTCCGCGAACGCGACACCCGTAAGTGCGAACAATATGAGACAGCCGGCTATAGCGACCAGCGATACTGTCCGCACGAACGTGTTACCTCCTTCTTGCTACTCTCCGCTATCTTACGTCAGAAACGTCTTCCTGAACAGCGATTAACGCGTCGTCATCCCTCAGTTGTCGCACTCGGACAAGCAGGAAGAAGGCCACTCCGAAGACAAGAAGCGGAATCACACACAACCACAGGCGCATATCCGCACGAGCGAGCACAGCCGTGGGCAGCGCGCCCGTTCTAGGGAGAGTGACTATCTGCACCCGCCCATTGTAGGTGTCGGCAACAGCGAACCAGTCGCGGTCACGGTCGTAAGAGATGTTGGTCGGGTAGAGGAACTTGCCGTCCGAGCGACCCACCGTACCGTAATGCGCTACGAACTCACCTTCGTCCTTCGGATCCAGCACGTAGAGCGAGAAGTCTAGCGCATCCACGACGATGAGCCGGCCGCGCGCGTCAAGCGCGAGCCCAACGGGCACTTGGAGGTGGTCGGCCCCTTGCGTTGCCGACGATTCTCGGGAGAGCGGCGTGAATCCCGTGACCCGCTCGCTGCCGTTCTCGGTGATGTCTCGATGCGGGGCGTTTGACACCCACAGCAAGTCGCCGGCGCTGTCGTACGCCTTGACCCGCGCGTTGCCGGTGTCGGCGACGTAGGTGGTCCCGTCCCGAGCCAGCAAGATCCCGCGCGGCAGGTCGAGTTGCAGAAGGCCACGCCCGCGGCTCGTACCGAACTCACCCGTCTTCTTGCCGTCCAGGTCGAACACTGTCCAACCGGCCTTGCCTGTGACCGCCACGCGGTCTCCCGCAATCGAGATGTCCCCGGCAAACGGGGCCCTCCACTCGCGCTCGAAGCTCCCGTCGGGCGCAAGCCTGATCACCACCCCCCTTACTGCGTCGGTCAGATAGATGTCCCCTTGTCGCGACGTCGCTACGGACTGAGGCCCGAGCACTTGGCCTTTCGCACGACCACGTTTCAGAGCGACGATCTGGACGGGTGAGTTGTCTGCACCGAAGCGGACCAGACGATCGTTCTGGCCATCGACCACCCAGACGGTTCCATCAGAAGCGAACACGGCGTCTATCGGTCGTTTCAGCTGTTCTGTGGGCAGGTTTCCCCACCCATAGATCGACCGCACCCATCCGATTCCAGCAAGGTCGTCTTGGCTCGGAGCGCCAACCGGGCTGGTGAGAAGTGCCACCGCGAGGAACACCGCGATGAGCAGCACGACTAGGCCGATGGCGCCAGCAAGCAGCCATTTGCGCATGCGATTCGGTATTTCCACCACTTCATAGGTAAGGTGGATGTCACCGAGGTCCTCGCGTGGGGACTCCACTACCGGTCCTCCTGCGCTCGGGTCATGCGGGCCAGGCCCTCGAGCGCAGCCGGGTTCTTCGCGTCGAACCGCAAGCGCCGCGCGATAGTCTTCAGCCGCTAGGACCGTCTTGCCGAGCTTCGCATAGGCATCTCCTCGGGCAATGAGGGTGTCGAGCAGGTTCGGGTCTGATTCAAGCACCTTCCCGTACGCTATAGCTGCCCGAGCCCACCGTCCACGCTGGGACTCCAGCTCGGCGATGAGCGTGTAGGCCTCGATCCGAGTCCGTTGGTCGAGACTGCGCGGAAGCACCTCGATGCGCTTGCGTGCGAGCTCCGCGGCACGGTTGCCGAGGAGCGCGTCCTCGCGTGCGGCCGCCTCCCGTGCGAGCCGGGTCGCCTCACCAAGCTTGCCGCGAACCGAGAGAATCCGCGCCTGCTCCAACATGAGTGCTGGCGCGTCCTCAGTCGCCTCACGACCCTTCTGCACGATGTCCTCGGCGCTGCTGAGCTTGCCCGCGACAATAAGAGAGCGCACGAGCCCCGTCCATGCTTCGACATCCTTCGGGTCGCGCTGCACACCCGAGCGCGATAGAGGGCCAGATCGCGCTCGAGCGCGGTTCGCGGAGTTCTGACCCCCACGTGAAGCTGGTAGTAGCCGATGTAGGCCAGTCCCATCAGTAGGGCGCTCACGAGCAGTGCGTTGATCAGGACGAGGCCGGCCCCCGCCACGTCGTAGCCTTGGGTTCGCTCTCCAAGCGCTGCGACGAGATGTCGGCCGCGTGCGGTGAGAGTATCCCAGACTCGGCTCATGCGAACCGACTCGTAGCCGCTAGACATCCCGCCGGTCACCTGTCGACAGGCCGTACTCGATCGAGTCCACCAGCGCCTCCCACGAGGCCTCGATGATGTTCTCCGACACGCCCACCGTGCTCCAGGTCGTCTCGTCGTCGCTCGACTCGATCAGCACGCGCGTGACCGCGCCGGTGCCCTTGTTCTCGTCGAGCACGCGCACCTTGAAGTCGGTGAGCTGCATGTTCTCGAGCGCCGGGTAGTAGCGGCCGATCGCGATGCGCAGCGCCTTGTCGAGCGCGTTGACGGGGCCGTTGCCCTCGGCGGTCGCGATGTAGCGGTGCCCGCCGACGTGGACCTTGATGGTGGCCTCGGTCATCACGCGGCCGTCCTCGCGCTTCTCGGCGATGACGCGGAACGACTCGAGCGGAAGAACGGCTCGTAGGTGCCCAGGCGCTTCTTGCAGCATGATCTCGAGCGAGGCGTCGGCGGCCTCGAACGAGTAGCCGCGGTACTCGAGGTCCTTGATGGCGTCGAGGACCTCGCCTGTCGCAGTCGCCCTCGAGCTCGATGCCCAGCTCCTCGGCCTTGAGCGTGAGCGACGCGCGGCCGGCGAGCTCGCTCACCACGACGCGCGCGAGGTTGCCCACGGTCACCGGGTCGATGTGCTCGTAGGCCTCGGGCAGCCGCGCGACCGCGCTCGCGTGCACGCCGCCCTTGTGCGCGAACGCGCTCGTGCCCACGTAGGGCTGGTGCGGGTCGGGCGAGAGGTTCGCGGTCTCGGCGACGAAGTGGCTGACCTCGGTGAGCAGCTTGAGCTGGTCTCGCCGAGACGCAGTCGTCGCCCATCTTGAGCACGAGCGCCGGGATGATCGCCGATCAGGTCGGCGTTGCCGGCGCGCTCGCCGTAGCCGTTGATGGTGCCCTGCACGTGCGTGCAGCCCGCCTCGACGGCGATGAGCGAGTTGGCGACCGCCAGCCGGCGTCGTTGTGGGTGTGGATGCCGAGCGGCACGTCGAGCGCGAGCGACATCTCGCCCACGATGCGCAGCACCTCGTGCGGCAGCGTGCCGCCGTTGGTGTCGCACAGCACGATCGCGTCGGCGCCGGCCTCTGCCGCCGCCTGGCAGACCTCGAGCGCGTAGGTCGGCGTCGGCCTTGTAGCCGTCGAAGAAGTGCTCGGCGTCGAAGAAGACCGTGCGGCCCGCCGCCTTGAGGTAGGCCACCGAGTCGCGCACCATCCGCACGTTCTCCTCGAGCGTGGTCTGCAGCGTCTCGGTGACGTGCACGTCCCACGACTTGCCGAAGATGCAGAGCGCCTCGCAGCCGGTGTCGAGCAGCGCCTGCAGGCCTGGGTCGTCCTCGGGGGCGGTGTCCTTGCGCCGGGTGGAGCCGAACGCCGAGACGACCGCCTGCTCGAGCTTCAGGTCGCGGGCGCGCTCGAAGAACTCGATGTCCTTGGGGTTGGAGCCGGGGAAGCCGCCCTCGACGTAGTGCACGCCGAGCAGCGTCGAGCTTGGCCGCGATGCGCAGCTTGTCCTCGACCGAGAGCGAGAGGCCCTCGCGCTGCGTGCCGTCGCGCAGCGTGGTGTCGTAGAGGGTGACCACGTGGCCCGCACCGCCTTCCTCGGCTGATTCGTCTGAGCAGGTTCCGACTATGTTAGCGGATTCGTCTATGCGTGGTCGCGAAAGAAGCGGGGCCGGTTCTTGCGAACCGGCCCCGCCCACTAGCTCAGGTGGTGCGTCCTTCCAGGCCCTGAAGGCGTCTAGAAGGTCCTGCCGACACCCACCAGACCACCAGCGGCGACGTGGCACTTGAGGCAAGCGCCGTCGACGGAGGTCGGGTAGTAGTCCAGGTCGCCAGCGTTGTTGGGCGCGGAGTCGAGGATCGGCGAGTGCGCCGCGCCGGCGTCGGCCGCGGTGGTCATCCACAGGCGCGTGCCGAGTCGGTTGTGCGGGAACGCCTTGTTGTTGGTGCTCGGATCCACGTAGTCGTGGCACGACGAGCAGCCAGCGGTCACCGAGGAGTACGCGACAGCGGTCGGGTTCTGCACGCCGTCGTGGGTGGCGCCCCAATCAGTGGAGATGGCGCCGATGACCGGGTGGCCGGACATGGTGGTGGGGTTGGAGGCGGTGCGGCGAATCCTGGAGCGATCATGTCGTTGTTGGAGCCGGTGATCGCGAAGGCCGAACCACGGTTGTTGTGGCAGCCGTAGCGCGAGCAGACATAGCCGGTGCCGATGGTGACGCCGTCTTGCATGGTCGCGATGTTCGTGTCGTTCATCATCGCGGCGGTGACGCCGGTGATGGCCGTCTTGGCGATCGCGTCACCGATGCGCGTGTCAGCATTCGCGACCATGAGGTGCGCCTTGAGGGCCAGGTACTCCGACGAGCCCACTCCGTGCGGGGAGGACGAGTGGCAGTACCCGAGGCAGTTGCTGTGCGGCGTGTTGCCGCTCGGGCTGATCGAGATGATGTCGGTGCCAGCGACGATCGTGCTGCCGGGTCCGTGGCAGTAGGCACACGAGTTTGACACTCCGTCCATGCAGAAGGAGCGTACCGGCTCGCTTTGGCGCCGTGGACCGAGTGGCAGACTGCGCACTTGAGTGTGGTCGTGGTGTAGTTGCCGTGCGGTGTCCCGTCCTGCAACACGTCGAGCGAGGCGATGCGCTCCGCGGCATACCAGTAGACGTAGCCTGAGGTGGCGTTGACGACTGAGGTCGCCTTGCCGGTGATGTCGCCCACGATGGCGGGAGAGCCGGCGTTCTTCGCCATAGCGACTGCGGCGAACGCGAAGACGCCAACGCACCGGAGCATCACAATCAGAACGACCCGCACCGCAGCCGAACTTCAGTCAGCATATCGCTCCCCTTGTTCGGTCACCACACAGTACGGATCGAGCAGCTCCAGTACATTAGCATCTATTAACCAGTCATGCAGACCTGTCTGCGTCACAGAGGAGACCACCTGCTTCTCAGAAGGTCTTGCCAACACCCACGGACCACCAGCAGCGACGTGGCACTTGAGGCAAGCACCGTCGATCGAGGTCGGGTAGTAGTCCAGGTACCGTTGACGTGACGCCGTCGATGACGTTGGTCGGTCTCAGGATCGGGGTCGTGAGCGGCGCCGGCGTCGGCAGCCGTCGGTCATCCAGATGCGGGTGCCGGAGCGGTTGTGCGGGAACGCCGGGGCGTTGATGGTCGTGATCCACGTAGTCGTGGCACGACTGGCAACCAGCGGCGACCGAGCTGTACGCGACAGCGGTCGGGTTCTGCACGCCGTCGTGGGTGGCGCCCCAGTCGGCCGACAGGGCGCCGATGACGGGGTGGCCGGACTTGATCGAAGCGGCGGCATCCTGAAGCTGGATGTCCTTGTTGGAGTCAGCGATCGCGAAGGCGGAGCCAGCGTTGTTGTGGCAGCCGTTGCGCGAGCAGATCATACCGGTACCGAGCGCAACACCGTCGTGGTCGACGGTGCCGTTCATGACGGCGGCGGTGAAGCCGGTCGTCGCGCTGTTGGCGATGGCGCCACCGATGCGGGTGTCAGCAGCATCCTCGAGCAGCTTGGCCTTGATGGAGAGGTACTCCGACGCGCCCACGCCGTGCGGCGAGTTCGTGTGGCAGTAGCCAAGGCAGGTGCTGTGCGGGGAGTTGTTGACGCCCTCGGCCGACAGGGCGACCTGGACGGGGGTGACGGTGGAACCGGCGAAGTGGCAGTAGTTGCACGAGTTGCCCACGCTGGTGCCGTTCAGCAGCAGCGTACCGGCAGCGTCCGCGCCGTGGACCGAGTGGCAGACCGCACACTTGATGGTGGTCGTGGTGTAGTTGCCGTGCGGGCCGCCGACGGCCTGGGCGGCGTCGAGCGAGGCGATGCGGGTGGCAGCGGCCCAGTAGACGTAGCCGGAGGTGGCGTTGACGGACGACGTGGGCAGACCGTAGCGATCTCCTTGGATCGCTGGTGAGCCCGCGTTGTGTCCGCCGGGATGGCAGGCGCTGCAGGCGGTGCGGTTCGACGAGATCGCAGCCTGCACGGCGGGGTTAGCGCTCTCGTGGCACGTTGTACACTCGCCGCCGTGCTGCGTGGAGATGTTGTCATCGTGGCATTCCGCACACGCGTTCTGACCCGCCAGGCCCCCGTTGTGGACGGCGCTGTGACCAGCCGCTGTGTCGTGGCAAGCGCTGCAAGCGCTGTTGTTCGCCGCGATCGCCCCGCTTACCGCGGGATCGCTGCTGGCGTGGCAGGTGTTGCACACGAACGTGCCACCCGCATCCGGTGTGCGCCCGTTGTGCTCGATCGTCAGCGACTCGTCGTGGCACGGAGTACAGCCGGTCACGTCGGCCGGAATGTGCATGTCCGAGGGAGTGCCGGGGTGGCCATCGGAGATCCAATGGCAGTCGCCGCAGTCGGGTCCCTCGCCATGGTCGTCGCCAGCATGGCACGCGGCGCAGTCGATGGGGGTGATCGGCATGTCCGGCACCTGGAACGTCGCAGCGATCGTATGGTCGGTGCGAAGGTCGGTGAACGTGTAGCTCGTGACCGCCCCGACGGAGACACCGTCGACGAGCACGTCGGCGACGACCTTGCCCGGACCCGGTGTGATGGTGTACGAACCGGAATCGGTGCCGTACGGAAGGGTCTGCGTGCCCGAAGGAGAGATCGACCCGCCGGCTCCGGCGGTAGCTCGGATGGAGAACTGGGAGGTCGGCGAGTACCTAAGGTCATCGATCCACATGTTCGCGTTCTGGTAGGCGCCGAAGAGCAGGCCGCCGGTCTTCGTGATGTTGTTGGTGCCTCTGAACGGGATGTTGAACCCGGTCGCTCCGCTCGCCTTGAGCGGCGTCCACAGATCAGTGGCGTTTCGCCGCACCGAAAGAGTGTAGGACTGCGGGCCGGTGCCCGAGAACGTGTTGATGATGCGGACCTCGGTCCATCCGGTCGCGTAGCTACCCACACGCGTGTGCCCGGCCGTCGTGTAGCCGTTCGGGTTGCCGGTGCGATCGGTGTAGACGTAGATGTTGCCGTCGTTGGCGAACTGGATGTAGAACGGGCGGTCCGCCGCAGCGGTAATCCAGTTGTCCATGGCTCGGAACTGGTTCGTGGAGTCGAAGTAGACCCAGAAGCGCTGTTCGGCGCCGTTGGACGTCATGTTGGCGGTGGTGGTTTCGCCGAAGCTCGCGTACGTGGCCGCCGTCGGGCCCTGGATCCAGCCCGAGAGCGAGCCGTTCTTCGCCCGAGCACTGTCGTACTCAGCGTGCTGCGGAGCCCCTCCGATGTACCACGGCGAGCCGAGCGCGGCCCCGTCGCTGCCGTTCTCGAATCCGCCGTCGACGATTCCGCCCGCGGTTCCCGACGTCGTCGCAGTGACTGCGGACACTGCGCGCTAGCGTTGCCGTGCGTGTCGACGGAAGCGAGACGATAGCTGTACATCGTGCCCGCTGCTCGGCCCGTGTCGGTGAAGCTCGTGCCCGTGAGCGGGGTGGTGTTGACCTTGGTGCCATTTCGGTACAGATCGTAGCCTGCAAGGTCGGGCTCGCCGTTCGCAGTCCACGTCAGCGCAACTTGCCCTGTGCCGCCCACCGCCGCAAGACCGGTCGGCACGGCCGGCGGAAGGTCATCGACGGCGATGGCCGAGGACTCCGGCGACAGTGCGCTCGCGTTGCCAGCGGCGTCTACCGCGCTGACCGCATAGTAGTAGCGCGTACCGCTGACCACTGTGTTGTCGGTGTAGTTCGTGAGGGAGAACAGCGTGATGGGCGCGCCGTAGACCCCGGGAGACGTGCCTCGGTAGAGTCTGTAGTTCGTGACGCCCACGTTGTCGATCGACGCGTTCCACGTCAGGTCGATCGCCCCACCCTCATCGCCGAGGTGGTCGCTCGCCAGTAGACCCGTGGGAGCGGTGGGAGGCGAGACGTCGGGATCGAGAATGCCGCTATCGGAGTAGCGGACGTCGTCGATCCACATGTTCGCATTCTGATAGGCCCGGAAGAGCATGCCGTGAGTCCGGGTGATCGTGTTCGTGCCTCTGAACGGGATGTCGTACCCGGTCGACGACGCGCCCTTGAGCTGAGTCCACGGCGCGGTGGCGCTCGAGCGCATGGAGAGCTGGTAGGTCTGCGCGCTGGTTCCCGAGAAGTTGTGCACGACACGCATCTCGGTCCATCCGGTCGCGTACGTGCCTACCTGCGTGTAGCCCGCCGAGGTGTACCCGTTCGGGTTGCCGGTCCGATCGGTGTAGATGTAGATGTTCCCGTTGTTGGCGAACTGGACATAGTACGCGCGGTCGGCCGTGGGAAGGCCGATCGGGTAGTCCTCGAAGATGCGGAACTGGTTCGTGGTGTCCAGGTAGACCCAGAAGCGCTCCTCGGCTCCGTTCGATGTCATGTTGGCCGTGCTGGTCTCGGCCACACCCGCGTAGGTAAGCGCACTCGGTCCCTGAATCCAGCCTGAGAGCGCTCCGTTCTTGGCCTGCGCGCTGTCGTACTCCGCGCGCTGCGGAGTGCCCGAGAGCGACCATGTGCGCGACGTCGAGAGTGCCGCGCCGTCGGTGCCGTTCTCGAATCCGGCATCCACGAGCGCCCCGAGATTGGGCACGTCCGAGATCGGGGTGTTCGAGAAGCGCAGATCGTCGATCCACATCTGCGCGTTCTGGTAACCGCGCCACAGCGTGCCATGGGTCTGCGTAACGTTGTTGGTGCCTCGGAACGGAATCGCAAAGCCGGTCGCGGCCGCGGCCTTCATGGGTGTCCACGGGTCTGACGTGCTGGCACGCTTGGACAGCGTGTAGGTCTGAGCGTTCGTCCCGCTGAAGGTGTAGACGATCCGGAACTCGGTCCAACCGGTGCTGTACGTTCCGACCGGCGTGAGAACACTCGTCGCGTAGCCGTTGGGGTTGCCCGCGCGATCCGTAAACACGTTGATGTTGCCGCCACTTGCGAAGTTGATCTGGAAGGCGCGGTCCGCAGTTGAGAGGCCCGCCGAGTAGTCCTCGATCAGACGCGACTGAGTGGTGTTATCGAAGTACAGCCAGAACCGCACCTCGGCGTCGTTGCCGGTCAAACCACCCGAAGCCGTCTCGTAGACGCCGCCGTTAGTGGCAGTGGTGGGTCCCTGTACCCAGCCGGACATCGCACCGTTCTTGGACTGGGTGTTGTCGTACTCACCGTGCTGCGGGGCCCCGATAGCCGTCCAGATCGACGAGGTGAGCGCCGCGCCGTCCGTGCCGCTTTCGAAGCCGGAGTCTACCAGCGTCTCAGCCAGTGCCGGAGCCGGCGATACAGCGAGTGCCAGTGCCGCGAAAGCCAAGACGAGCACAACCATCAGTGGCCAACGCATGCGACCCCTCGACAATGCCATTCCTAGTACTCCCTGCATTGCAGCGTTGATTAATCACCGAGGTCGCTGGAGATTCGCAGAAACCTTACGAAAAATTACCATATTATGAACGTCGGCAGCAACCGAGCACAGCAGGTCACGGCTACACCTGCTCTAGCCACTCCTCGTACGCGGGCTCCTCGCCCTTCACCACGCGGAAGAACGTCTCCTGCAGGTCCTTGGTGATGGGCCCGGGGTCGCCGATCTCGTAGCCGTCGACCGCGCGAACAGGAACGACCTCGGCCGCCGAACCGGTCATGAAGAACTCGTCGCAGGTGTAGAGGTCCGTGCGCACGATCGACTCTTCGATGACCGGATAGCCCAAGTCGTCGGCGATCACCATGATCGAGTCGCGCGTGATCCCCTCGAGGATGCCGTCGGACACGGGCGGCGTCGAGATGACGCCCTCGCGTACAACGAACAGGTTCTCGCCGGTGCCCTCGCAGACCTTGCCCTCTTCGTTGAGCAGGATCGCCTCGGCGTAGCCGTGACGGTTCGCCTCGATGCGTGCGAACGAGCTGTTCAGGTACTGGCCGGTCGCCTTGATCGCCGGCGGCGTGGAGTTGATGCCACGCTGGCGCCAGCTCGAGATCCCGACCGCCACGCCCTTGGTCAGCGCCGTCTTCGCCCAGGTAGGTGTCCCACGGCCACACCGCGATCGTCACGTTCACGGGAGCCGGGATCGGGTCGAGGCCCATGACGCCGTAGCCGCGAAACGCGATGGGGCGGATGTAGCAGCTCTTCAGGCCGTTGGCGGTGATGGTGTCCTTGACCGCGTCGACCATCTGATCGACCGAGTAGCCCAGGTCCATGTAGAGCATCTTGGCGCTGCGCTCGAAGCGCTCCATGTGCTCGCGCAGACGGAAGACGGCAGGGCCGTTCGCCGTCTCGTAGCAGCGGATGCCCTCGAATACGCCCGAGCCGTAGTGCAGGGCGTGGCTAAGTACGTGGACCTGCGCCTTGTCCCAGTCGACGAGCTCGCCGTCCATCCAGATCTTGTCCACAGTCGGCAGCGACATCGTGCGCTCCCCTCAACGCTACGTCGGACAGGAGGCAATAGTGTACCCGATACGGGTGCGCCTCCCGAACGCCGCACGGACTAGAACCGAATACCGCCGTCCCAAGGTCGCAAGGCGCGGCCAGAGTGCAACTGCCGGATGAAGAACGCACTCGACAGGCCACTCCTCGCACGAGGGGCTAGCGCCGGGCATCAGCGCTGCTCTGGGCTAGAAAGGTGAACTGCCCGAGCGGCGAGACTACGTAGCCGCGGGACTCGAGGTATCTCATCAGGTCGGTGTAAGAGTCGGTCAGCCAGATTCTCGCCTGATCTGATTGCCTGCTCGAGAGTGCGCGAAGCTTGCTCGCGGCCGGAGTCTGTCTTCCGTTCCGTACAGATGCCCGGCGTCGACCCAAACCAGTCCCGGGCGGTCACCCAGCTCGTACTTGGCTATGCGGTCCGCCGGCCATTCGGCCACCACCACATCATTGCCCTGAACCCTTCGTGCCATTGCCCGCAGCTCCCGCTGCAGCAGTCCGACGAACTCGGACCGCAGTTGGATCATGGGGTATGTGCGAATGCCGGGGATCAGGAGCGCCAATGCCAGCAGCCCCAAGGCGGCAATCGGCACGATCCGTTCGCCAGGCCAGGAGTAAAGAAGTCGTGCGAGGCCGATACCGACGGATACCGCCAGCATCGCGTAGAGAGGCAGCTGCACGGGTACATCGGAGTATCTCTCTCCCAACAGAAACGGAAGGAGCCATAGGGACACGACTCCTAGGGCGATGTGGCGCCGTGACCGTGAAGCCCATAGCGTGGCAAGCCCGGTGATCGAGAACAGGCTGAGCAGCACGATGGAGAGCCCGCCAGCCTCGCGAGCCTCCTTTGGAAGCGCCCTTCCCAAGGTCACGTCGCCTGGTTGCAGGTTCAGCATGCCAATTGGACCCCACAAGAAGTCGCGGTAGCGAGGCAGGAGGACCAGTGCTGGCGGAACGGCAGCCCAGAAGGCCCATCGAAGGATGAAGCGCTTCTGCGGCCTGAGAAGTAGGATGAAGGGGACACTCAGGACGGTCGACGGCGTCACGAGAAACGCGCAGGCAAAAGACAGGCCCGCGATGGCGGGCCTGTCCCACAGACAGAACTGCACACACAGGAGGAAGAAGAAGAGCTGCGCGATGTAGATCTCTGCGAAGACGCTGTTGTTGACAAAGACATGCATGCACATGAGTGCTGCCGCACTCGTGATTGCAGCGCTCAAGCGACCAGAGATGGTGTATGCGACCGAAGCTACCAGGCCGGTACTGAGCGCCCCGAGCAGGGCAGCCATTAGATTCAGGGCTAACGGCGTGTCGAGAGGCAAGAGCCGGGTGAAAACGATTCCCATGGCGTAGTAGCCGATGTGGATCGTACGAATTTGAAGGTTGGAGCTAAGGATCTGCTCGGCGTAGACAGCTGCGTCACCGTTGAAGAACCCTGACGGTGCGAGCAAAGCAAATACCGTGAACGAAAGCACGACGGCCAAAGCACAACCCAGTGCGGCGGATCGCGACAGTCTGTGTCCGCGCGCGCTTGTGGCGGCAGCTTGCCAGCGGACGAGGTGCGCCTGAAACGCCCGAATCATACTCGACGCCTTCAAGTCGCCTCCAGAATGTCCGCTCGTCACCATGAATCTCCGTTCGATGCAGCATCCCAGAGCTGCGCATCCACGAAGCCTGCCGCGCCAGCCAGACACGCGAGTATGATCTAGCTCAGGTCGCCTCGTGCGATGAGTGTCCTGACGTACTCCGCCGTTTCCTGGGCACCGGGCGATGAGAGCACGCTCAGGGAGAACGACTGCACGACGAGCTGGATTCCCAGGATGAGCGGGAGCACCGCAAGCATCACGGTACCTGTCGTCGCGACCTGCCCCGAGACAAGCGAGAGCCACCAGTGGTAGGCACCGAAGACGAACCCGAAGGTGACCAAGGCGATCCCCGTCAAGGTAAGAGCACCTATCGGACTGAAGTCCGTCAAGAGATGCTTGCGCCAGAACCGTCGGCTGCCGTCGAGCAAGAGGCGCGGCGGAAACGTGAACGCGACCCGCGCTACGCTGACTCCAGACACCTCTCGGCCGTAGATTGTCGAGGTCGGTACATCAACGACGCGCGCGTTGAGTGCGTTGAGTTTGATGAGCATGTCATTCTCGAAGAAGTAGTCGTCTGGCAACGACTCGAGATCCATCAGGCGCAGGAAGGCCGTGCGAGCGACCGTGAATCCGCACTGGGAATCGAAGACGTGCCAGTAGCCGCTTGCGACCTTCGTCATGAACGACAGCAGCGTGTTGCCGAAGCTGCGGTTCTGCGGCATCCCCGCGATCGCGACCACGCAGGTAGAAGCGATTGCCCTTGGTGTAGTCGGCGATCCCGACAACGAGAGGCTCGACGAGGCGCCCAAGCTCCTCGGCACGCATCTGCCCGTCGGCGTCCATCTTGGCAACCAGGTCGACGCCCGACGTGATCGCATACTTGTAGCCAGTCCGCATGGCGCCGCCGACGCCCTGGTTGGTCTCGTGGCGCAGTAACACGACGCGCGGATCCTGCGCCGCTCGGCGCCGCCTCGGATGTCGCATCCGCGCTTGCGTCATCAACGACGATGATGCGAGTGACCCAGCCGGGCATCGCCTTAATCACTTCGCCAATGTGGTCAGCTTCGTTGTGCGCCGGAAGCACCACCGCGAGCGTGAGGCCGTCGAGGTTCATCGCGCGATTCCGGACCGCATACGTCGCCATGCGCTCGTCCGGAGGTGAAGTCGCATTGAGACCGATGGCATCTGCAGGATTCACGCGTGCAACAGTCCTCCGCGTCGATTCGGCGAAGACCGACGGTTTCGGTCCCGTCCAGACGCTGACATTTTAGCCGACCGACGCCAGAAACCGAGCGTTTGGCTCGCAACCTGCAACCAACCGGGCGAAATATGAGAGCATGTGCCCACCCAGGCCGCACTTCTGCGGTACCTGTGGTCGCCTATCCCTGACAGACAAAGGTAGTGCGGAGACGCGATGCCCCGAGCGAAAATGGCAGATTCCCGCGCGCTGGCTCTAGCTTGGTATGCGTTCCTGGCGATTCCTGCGGTCGTTCCGCTCGTGCTTGGCAAGTTCCCGCTGTCCGCTGGGGGCCCGTTGACCGCCAGCGGGCACATCATCCCCAAGTTCTTCGCTCTCGCAATGCTTACGGCGATCTCTCTGGCTGCGTGGGCGGTCGCTCTGCTTCGCGCGGAGATAGAGCTGCGCCACGTGGGCGAGAGCTGGCTTGTGGTCGCGTTCCTCGGTCTGGCGACCGCTTCTACCGCAGTCGCGCTCAACCGCCCAACGGCGCTGTTCGGCGAGCCGACACAGATGACCGGGCTGCTCACCTTCCTGCTGGCCGGCGCGATCTACTTCCTGGCCACCCAGCTCGTGACCGACGCGCGGAGAATGCGGACCGTCGCGTTTGCCGTGCTCACCGGCGGGGCGATCGTCGCGCTGGTCGGGGCACTCCAGTTCCTTGGAATCGACCCACTGCGGACCCCGCTCGATCCGAGTATCCTTTGGCCCATCAACCGGGCGCCTTCCTTCATTGGAAACCCCGATTCCGCGGGCACCTACCTGGTCTTCCCCTTGATCCTCGCCGTGGCGCTCGCTTTCGCCGAGAAGAACCGGCAGCTCCGTATTGCAGCCGGCGCCTCCTCGGTCGTCATCGCTTTCGCGCTCTTCGTCACGCTCACGCGGGGCGCCTGGATCGGCGCGTTCATCGGACTCGCGCTGTTCGCAGTGGCGTTCCTCCGATCGGGAGCGAAGCTGCCGCGCGCGCTGCCGGCTGTCACGGCCTTTGCCGTCCTCGCGATTGCGATCGCCGCATGGGACTGGGGCCCGGAACTTGTGCGGCGATTCCGCGAACTCCTCTTGGGCCGCGCCGCCGGCGGAGGGCGCTTCATCCTGTGGGACGAGGCCGTTCGG
The DNA here is from genome assembly GCA_963726325.1 of uncultured Actinomycetes bacterium. Lineage (GTDB taxonomy): Bacteria > Actinomycetota > Coriobacteriia > Anaerosomatales > PHET01 > CAVPCY01. Next base: position 62,276 of record CAVSCA010000010.1, read on the forward strand.
ATCGTCACAGCCCACCCGCTCCTCGGAGTGGGACCTGATTCGTACCGCTATGGCTGGTACCCCATCCGCTCGCTTGACAGCGTCGCGCTCCAAGGCTCCGCGATGCTAACGAACGACCCGCACAACTTCGTGCTGCTGCTCGCCGCCACTCTCGGCATCCCTGCAGCGCTGGTCGCCATCGCCCTGCTCGGAGTCGTGCTAGTCCGGAGCGCTCCAGCCGCCTTCGCGAAACCCATGAGCTCCGATCGGCTGATCATCTCGGGCTGGTGGGCAGCACTCGCCGGCTTCGCTATCGCGCTCTTCTTCACCTTCAACACTATCCCAGCAACCCTCGTTCTATGGCTCGGGCTTGGCACCCTCACTGCCGCCCGGGCGAAGACCGTGGCCGTCAGCCGCACGACTGTCCTGGCATTTGCAGCCGTCACCTTTGTCTTCTCGGCGGCCGTGGCGATTGTGGCACCGCTGTCGTTGGCCTCGGACTTCACCACCGCACAAGCCAAAGCGCAGTCATCGCTGGCGCTCGCCAACCAGGCCGTGGGTCTGGCGCCGTGGAACTTCGACGCCCGGGTTGAGCAGGCATACCTGAGCGGCCTCCCGGCCGTCCTGGCGCTGCAGAACGGCGGCACGGTATCGCCTGCTCTCCTCAAGCAGGCAGATCGTGCTACCGCCGAACTCATCGCCTTCAATCCGCACTCGACGACGGGCCACAGCCTACGCACGACGCTCTTCCTCGAGCTGGGCTCCAAGCTGGGCACCAGCACGCTTGAAGCGGCCGTTGCGGCCGCCGATGCGGGACTCAAGATCGAACCCACAAGCACCGAACTGGCGATCAAGAAGGCGCGCGCGCTACTTGCGCTCGATCGGCCGGGTGACGCAACCCGAACTCTCGCGCTCCTCTGGGATGCGGACCCGACCGATTCGGCCGCGGGCGTTGTGTACGTCGAGTCGCTCCTCGCCGATGGCCAGCCCGGTCAGGCAGCCAGGGCGATCAAAGCGCTTGCCGCGAGCTTCCCGGATGACCCAGAGGTCGCGCGCGTGAAGGCTCTGCTTCCGGGCGCGCCGGCGGCGCCCTGACCCCGAGGTTACAGTGACTCGACACCCTGACGAACGCACTTCCCCCCGCCTTCCTTGGGCCGTCGCCTTGCTGACGCTGTCCCTATCGGGCGCCCTGCTGGCCGGCTATCAGGCCCGCCTGTATGTCGTCTTTGACCGCGGCGCTCTCGCGCTCGCGCTCGCGGGCCTGCTCGCGGCGATGGTCATCGTACTGTTCCCGCCGCAGCACGGCCTCGTCTTCTCGCGTCTGGGACTTGTCGGGGCCGGCCTGCTGGGCTGGTCCCTCGTATCGACCCTGGCCTCGGGTCGACCGTGGGCCGCCTTCGTCGGCGAGCCGACAAGCATGCTCGGCTTCGCTGCCCTTGCTGCCTCGGCCGCAATCGCTCTGGCCGCGACCTCCGTCTCAAACGAGCTTAGACGCGCGCTTGTCGCCGTAAGCCCGTGGGTGCTAGGCGGTGAGTCCCTCCTGATCCTCTACCAGCTTGCACGAGGCCTCGCGCCCGCTGGCACGCTGGCCAACTCGACCTACGCTGGGGTGCTCGCGCTCGCCCTGATGCCCTGGGTCATGGCCGACCTTGACCAGCGTTCGCGGCCGAGTCAGGCACTGCGGTCGGGGGTCACCGTACTCGCGTTCGTCGCGCTGGCTGCAGGAGGCTCTCGGGTCGTCTTGGCGCTGGCCCTGATCTGGGCGACCTGGTTCGTGATCAAGCGCGCCCCGCTTAGCACCGCGCTACGTGCAGTTATTCTGGGCGGCCTTGGGGTCTCGGTGCTCGCGGCGGGACTGACCTTCAGCCGCGCGGAAATCCTGGGATCGCTATCGTCTGCCACTCTCGGCGAGCGGCCGCAGATGTACCGGCTCGCCTTGCGCGCTGCGCTCCAGAGGCCGCTCCTCGGCTGGGGTCCTGACGGTTTCTTCGCCGGGGGGGCAGGGTCCAGCACGCCGGACCTGGTTCGCACGGGTTCGCTCTACATCCCGTCGCCAGGTGGCTACGATCCCCACAACCTGCTGCTCTTCGCCGCCGTGTCTCTGGGCTTGGTGGGCATGGTGCTCGTCATAGCGTTGGCGGGCTTCACGGTGACGACTTGGCGGGCGCGCAGCGGAGAGGGGCTGGACGTCGCGCCGGCCGCCTGGGCAACCGCACTGCCGGTCCTGGCGTTCCTCAGCGCTCCCGCCATCGTCTTGGTCGTGCCGCTCGTTGCGCTGAACTACGGCCTGTCGGTCGCTCCGAGGGTCGGCGCGCCATCGAGCGCTCCCGTAAGCTCGAGAGCTCGTTGGTCGATCGGAGTTGCATTAGCGCTCGTATGCGGCCTCTTGGCGGCGAACGTCGCCACCGGTCATGGGCCTCGAGTATCCGAATGCCGAGACCTCACCCGCGCGGGTGAGGTCGTCCCAGATCGCCACCCGGTTCTGGGTCTTGGACGCACGCCTCGCGTACCTCAATTCACTCCATCTCGCATACGCGGCTCAGACCATGCCGGCGATCTCGCAATCGCAGCTCGACCTGGTCGAGATCCGGCGTGCTGCCCAGCTGGACCGCACCAACGCATACTATCCGCTGGAGCTGGCTAGGACGCTGCGGTTCTACCGCGCGCCTGCTGAGGAGATCGAGGCGGCCTTTGTCGAATCGCTCCGGCGCTTCCCTGCCTACCCACCGGGAACGCCGAATACGCGGTCTTCCTGACAGCCCTCGGGCGCTGGGACGAGGCCAAGAAGCATGTGGCTCTTGCTGAGAAGGCGACGGACTTCACTCCCGAGCGCGTCGCCGCGATCCAGCAGGCGAACGAGGCGCTTGCCGCTGCGGGCAAGTAGAACCTCGCGCTCCGCGGCGCTAGCCCGTGCCGCCTTGGCTCTGCCGTCGAATAGCCGCCTCGATCACGCGGCGCCTCTCACCGGCACGCGCGCGCCATGAGAACCGCTCGACGGCCGCGCGGCGCCCACGCTGCCCCATCGCCCGCGCGAGCCCCGGCTCGTCGAGGATGCGCAGCGTCGCGTCGACGATTCCCTCGGCGTCACCAGGCTCGACCAGGATGCCGCAGTCGAACTCCTCGACCACCTCGGAGATGCCGATCGTGTTCGAGGCGACCACGGGCACTCCGCACGCCATCGACTCGTAGAGCTTGAGCGGCGAGAACTTCGCCTCCCGCTCGGGGGCGACCATCGGGCACGTAGGAGACTGCTGCATGCGCCGCCACCTGGGCGACCTCGTTCGTACGGAAGCCGGCCGAGATAGACCACCCGTTCCGGCATGCGCGCGGCGACCTCCTCGATGGCGGGACGCAGCGCGCCGTCCCCGACGAAGACGAGCGGCAGGTCGGGCGGCCAGCGCGAGGTCTGGACTGCATCGAGCAGCGTCGGGATGCCCTGCCATGCAGGGAACTGGCCGAAGAACACCGCGAACCGTCGGGAAGCCCTCTCGGCGAGGGGCATCGGGCGAGAAGGCGTCGACGTTAGCGCCGTTGCCGTTGGTGACGATGTGAGCGTTGCCGGATTCGCCCGAAAGCCACTCGCGTCAGGCCATCCGAGACCGAGATGATCGCGGACGCCTCGACGTACTGCGAGCGTTGGAGGTACTCGAAGAGCGGTCGTGCGATCCTGGTGCGAGGCCACGCGATGAACAGGTCCTCGTAGGGGCCGTTGCACTCCTGAACGACTGGGATTCCCCGTCGGCGGGACGCGCGAGCGATCGGCCAGGTCAGCGGATGTGCACGGATGTAGATGGCGTCGTACTCGGAGAGTCGTCGTTCCAGCCGGCGCTGAACCCGGTACATCTCGGCGAGCCTGCCGAGTGGCCCGGGAGCGACTCCGTTCGGATAGTCCGGGAAGTACCTGTCGACAATCCAGCCGTCGGCCTCGATCCCCTTGATCACCTCGGTGACGGCAGCCCACGTGTCCTGACCGTCGACGACGGCCTGAAGACTCACGTATGCGATGTGGGGTGCGCGATCGCTCATCGGTGGCCTCGTGGTGAAGCGGGCGGGACGGCTCGGCTATCGTAGCCGAAGTGAGGCTCGGACTGCAGGACGCAACAAGCGCACGTGACAAGGGACTGCGTGCGTTGCCACAATGGTTCGTCCACTGATGGAGAGGCAGTCCGGCCCGAGTGGATGGCGAGTGGAAGCGAGCATGGTGCAGTATCCAGCGATCGACAGAACGCAGGTCGCCGAGAGCACGGCTGGGCAGCCGCCCCGCGTTCAGACCAGCACGACGCGCGTCGCCGTTGCGATCCTGCTGGTGATGCTCATCGTCCGTGTCGCGTCCGCGCTGCTGATAGTCCCGCCGGTGGTCTCCGATGCTCAGGGATACGACGCGTCAGGATACCGTCTCTCCCGCGTCGGCTCGTTCGCCTACCCGCTGTACGACTCTGGCTTCTGGATCAGGCTGGACGGCGAACTCGTCATCGACGACAAGGCCCGAGAGCAGTTCCTCTCGGCTCCTGCGAACGCATACACGATGCCCGGGTACCCTGCGGTCCTTGGTGCGACCTGGGCTGTCAGCCCCACAGGAGACTCGCACCGCAGCATTGCACGGCTTCTGCAAGCAGTCCTGAGCGTCGCCACCGCGGGCGTCGTCTTCCTGCTCGCCCGCCCACTCGGGGAGAGGACGGCGCTGTTCGCGCTAGTGATTGCAGCGGTCTATCCGCCGCTCACGCTCGCGAACTCCTACCTGATCACCGAGGTGCTCTACACATTCCTGCTGACCGCGTTCGTGTACACGTTCGTGCGCTGGCACACCACCCGCAACGTGTGGCTCGCGGCGGCCGCCGGCACACTGCTCTCGCTGGGCATGTACGTACGTCCGACGATGGCGTTTTGGATCGTCGGCGCCGCCGTCGCCGTGGTCTACTTCGGCGCGGCCAACCGGAGCCAGCTCGTTCGCCAGCTGGTCGTGATGGCCATCGTGTCGGCCGCCGTGATGACGCCGTGGTGGGTCAGGAACTATTCGGTCTACGGGCGGTTCGTACCTTTCACTACGAGCAGCACCATCAATCTGGTCGAGGGGCTTCGTCGCGACGCGGCCGAGCAGCCCGCGTTCCCCTGGCAAAGCACCCCGCACGCTTACTCCCCCGCCGATCGGGCGATGGCCGCTCGCATCAACGAGTTCTTTGAGAACGCGCCTCGCTCGACGGCGGGAGATCTGGTGCTGGTGCGCTACTACGGCTCGGCCTCCCAGGACCTGCTCCGGGACCTGACCCGCGAGTACCCGGGCCGGATGGCGGTGAACCGGTTGCGGTCGATCGCCGTGTCGCTGGCGCTCCCTACCGCCATATCGCCCACAGCAATGGGCGGCTACCCGTTCCGCGTGAGCTGGGTGCTCCACCTGGCGCTTCTCGGTCTCTTCGTCGCGGGGTGTGTGCTTGCTCCCAAGCAGCCCGACGTCTGGATCATGATCTCGATCGTCGCCTACTTCGTGCTCTTCCACGCGGCTGTCCTGCCCTTGCAGCGCTACTACTTCCCCGCGCTGCCAGTGGCGATCGTCATCGCCGCCTTAGCGCTAGGCCGGCTCGGCCGGACGAGACCTGCGTCGGCGGTCTAGAACTGGCGAATCCCGCCTGAGACCGTAGGCGGCAGGCTCTCGCTCGAGTACTTCGGCAAGCGCCGCCGCGAGCTCGGCCGGGTCGGTCGGCGGAATCGCGTAGAACTTCACCGTTGTCCCAAAGGCGACCAGGTTGTCCTGAGATCGTCCACTGCCCGACCTCGACCCAGTCCGCGGCAGGTCGAAGTAGTCAGGGAAGACGATGGCGATCTGGCTGCCGTCCTCCTTCGCACGCTGCGCGATGTCGGCGGCGGTCGAGTTGAACCTGCCGAGACGCGCCAGGGGAACGCCACGCTCCGCGAGACCCTCGAGGTCGAGGATGCGGACGCCGTCGTTGTAGAAGGCGATCGCACCGAGGTCGCCGATCGCGATGCTGTCGTACTGCGGGTTGGCCTTGATGAACTGCGCCATCTGATACATCTGCTCGTGGACGTTCGGCCATCGCGCGAGGAGTGCTCTCGTATGCAAGCCAAGCTCGGCGTGCGCCGAGGCGCCCGACCGAGACGAGAACGAACGCAAGCGCCATCGCCCAGAGCGACAAGTGTCGGCTTTCCGGACGCGTTGCTCGGGTCAGGACGTCTGCGATCTGGATGAGAGCGCGATGCCGAGCAGCACGACCATGTAGTCCTCATAGCGGAAGAACCAGCCGACCTGGCCGAAGGTGAGGTGGATCGCCGAGACGACGAGTGAGATGATCGCGAAGGTGGTCGGAGCACTCCACTTCGAGTGCGCCGGAGCGATACTGCACGACGAGCAGGAGTACCACACCTGCGAGCAGCGGATAGAGTGCCCGCCGCAGTCGGAGCCAGAGCCGTCAGCTCCCGCAGCGTACGCGCCGAAGCCACTGTGAAGAGCGCCACGCCAGGGGTGAGCGAACTCTTGATGAGCACGGAGTTCGGCAGGAAGAAGGCGCCGTTGGCGATCGAGACAAGCCCGTACGCGATCATCGGTGCCGCACCCGCGCAGGCGACGGCGATCGCAGTCAGTCCAGCGTCCGCGCAGGGCGAACAGCAGCTGCGACGATGGCGACGAGGAGCAGTCCCTCGTACCTGATGGAACCGATAAGCGCGGCAAGCGCGATGAGCCAGTATGCCGAGCGGTTCCAAGGTGTGGAGTCGCGCTCGAGCAGAAGTGCCGCCAGCGCCACGAAGGCCAGATCGATCAGTATCTGCAGAGGGATGTTCCATGCCGCTCGAAGACAATCGCACAAGCGGTGTCACGAAGACGATCCACAGCAGCCCAACGAAGCGAAGGTCGCGCCAACCTTGTAGGCTCGCATCACGATCTCGGCGACGACGATGAGTGCCGACGAGAAGACCATGCCCAGCACGAATGGAATGACTCGTGCACGCCGAAGACCTTGAAGACGGTCGGCCAGCAAGAGCGTCCACAGCGGCGAGGAGGACGCGGACGTGAACTCGAATCGGGGTGGCGCCCAGGACCCCGTGCCTGGCCAGGTTCTTCGCCAGCGCCATGTGGATGTAGGCGTCGTCGAGCGCGTAGAGCGCCAGCCGCGCTGCCAGCGTAGTAGATGGCTGGCTCGCCAAGTCGACACGATCACGACCGCGAACGCCAGCAGAGAGGCCGCCGAGCGGCCACGCCTGGCGCAACGGTCTGGCTCGCAGGGCGTCGTGGATGCGGATCCACCCATTGATGCCGGTGCTCTGGGTCCTTGACATATCTGAGAGTTCGTCCTCTCCATGCGCGCGATTGGTCCTGAGACATCCGCGCAGTTCGCATCTGCGCCTGAAGAAACCTATCACGCGCAGCGGATGCAACCGCGATGCCACATCGCGGCCTCCCGGCCGACTCTCGACCGACCCGGTGCCGGACACGTTGGCTATCATGGGCGGGAGCTGGTCCGCACAGCGCCCGTACCCGTCCACCGGAAGGAGCCTCATGGCGTCGATCTTCCGCCGCGCAGTCGCAGTCGCGAGAACCCGCTCAGCGCAGCTCGTCAGCGTGCGGCACTTAGGTCCCCAGTGGGCTCCGTGGACTTCGGCGACCTGCGCCGAACCGAGCCGGTCAGCCGCGTCTTCGGCCTCGACCGCGGCACCCCGATCGACCGCTACTACATCGAGCGGTTCCTCGCCGAGAACGCCGCACCGATCCGCGGCCGCGTGCTCGAGATCGGCGACCGCGACGTACACCACGCGATTCGGCGGCGACGCAGTCGACCCGAGCGACGTGCTGCACGTCACCGGGGAGTCGCCCGAGGCCACGATCATCGCCGACCTCGCGCGACTGCGCCGCAGATTCCCGACGACACCTTCGACTGCATCATCCTCACGCAGACGCTGCAGTTCACCTACGCGATGGAGCGCGACGTCGCCGAGCTGCACCGCATCCTCACGCCCGGCGGCATGCGTGCTGTGCACCGTCGCCGGAATCAGCCAGATCAGCCGCTACGACATGGACCGCTGGGGCGACTGCTGGCGTCTGACCTCGCTCTCGGCCCGCGAGCTGTTCGAGACGCGCGTTTCGCCGCCGCAGGACGTCGAGGTCACGACGTACGGCAACGTGCTCGCCGCCATCGCCTTCCTGCACGGGCTCGCGTCGAGGAGCTCGACCCCGAGCGAACTCGACGTGCACGACGACGACTACCAGCTCATCGTCTCGGTCAAGAGCCACGAAGGCCGCACTCTGATGTCCGGCTGCGTTCCACTGTCAGGGACTTCGCGTTCAGGCACGTGGGGGGCACGGCGATCGTTCTCGCCTATCACCGCGTCGCGAGCCTCGAGCGCGACCCGCAACCTTCTGTCAGTATCGCCCGCCAACTTCGAACGCAGAGTCGCGTGCTCGCCGAGACCGCTATCCGCACCATCGGACTCGCCGAGCTGCTGCACCATTTGAGCCGACGCACCGTCCCGAATCGCGTGATCGCTGTCACCTTCGACGACGGATACGCAGACGCCCTGCTCGCGGCGGCGCCAATGCTTGAGCCCACGCGTTCCCGCCACGGTCTTCGTGAGCAGCGGCTTCGTCGGCAGCGACCGCGAGTTCTGGTGGGACGAGGTCGAGCGGATCACGCTCTCGCGCCGGGCACGCTGCCACGCGAGCATTGACCTCGTCGCGGGCTCCACATCGCTTCTCGGCCACCCTCGGTCGGCCCGCTCGGACTCTCGGCCGAGGACGCGACCGCAGCCAGCGGATGGAACGTGCTCGCACCGGAGCGCACTGAGCGCCAGCAGCTCTTCCTGGATCTCTGCGCGTTCATGAAGCCGCTTTCCGCGCGCGGATCGCGAGACGGCGCTCGCCCAGCTCCGAGAGCAGTGCGGTGCGCCGTCCCTCGCTCGGCCCGCGAACCGGCAGCTCACACGTCACGAGGTAGCCGGAACTGGACGACTGCCGGGGAATCGATGTCGGCGCGCACACCGCAACACACCAGATGCTCTCCGCGCGCAGCCTCAAGGAGCAGGAGCAGGAGATCGTCACGGACCGACGGGCGCTCGAGGAGATGTGCGGCAGACCCATTGCGACCTTCTGCCTACCCCCACGGCGAGTTGACAGACTACACGACCGAGAGCATCCAACTCGTCCGCGAGGCCGGCTTCACGGCGCCTGCTCGAATCACCCCGGCGTCGTCAAGCCGTGGACCAACCCGTTCCAGCTCCCGCGTCGACATCGTTCGCAACTGGGACGACGCCACGTTGCCGACGCACATCGAAGAGTGGTTCGCCGATGCCCGCTGACAGAGCGATCTCACACTGCTCTCTGTCAGCCCCTCTGTCGATCGGCGGCGGGGCCGAACGAGTGGCCCTCGCTCTTCACCGAGGAGTATCTCGCCGCGCGGCCTGGATTCGTGGCTCGCCGTCGGGCAATCTCGACGCAGCCACTCAGAACGCCGTCCAGATCTCCAGGGGCGCTGGTAGAACGGCGTGGGCACGCGCGTTCTCTGAGCCGCCTCGAACTCCTCGGCCCGCGCAGGGCAATTGCCGAGCCGAGCCGAGCGGCCCGCATCCTGCGCGGTCACGAGAGATTTCGACTTTCCGGGCACCGACGCGGCTTCTCGACCTGCTCCCGAGGCGGCCGACATCCTGCACCTCCACAACCTGCACGGCAGCCTACTTCGACATCCGGGCGCTCCCCGCGCTTGAGCGCCCGGGTGCCCGACACTGATCACCATGCACGACGCATGGCTGCTACGGGCCACTGCGCGCTACCCGTTCGAGTGCGAGCGTTGGCGACCGGCTGCGGCGACTGCCCCTACCTCGGCACCTACGTGGCCATTCCCCGGGACGCAGCGCCGGACAACGCGCGATCGTGAAGCGCGCAGCGCGCTGCGCGAGCCGCCTCACGTCTGGCTCGCCAGCCCTTCGCGTTGGCTGATGGACATCGGTGGAGCGACTCAGGGATCGCCGGCGACCACCGCCGAGACCCGGGTCATCCCGAACGGCGTCGACACCAGCGTCTTCGTGCCCGGCGATCGCGCTGCGGCGCGCGCGGCCCTCGGGCTTCCGTCAGGACGCGCTCGTCCTGCTCTCGGCCGCGCGGTCGGCCAAGGCGAGCCCGTTCAAGGGCTTCGACACCCTCGAGGCCTTGCCGATCCTCGCATCGCACGGTCACGCCGAGAGGCATCATGCTGATCTTGCTCGCGCTCGGCCAGGACGCGCCCGATACCGAGATCGGCGGCGTACGCGTGCGGTTCGTGCCGTTCGTCGAGGAGCCGTCACGCGTCGCCGATCTACTACCGCGCAGCCGACCTCTACCTGCATCCCGCGCGCGCCGAGAACTTCCCGCTCGCCGTCCTCGAGGCGATGGCGTGCGGCGTACCCGGTCGTGGCAAGCGATGTCGGCGGCATCCCCGAGATCGTGCTCGACAACGAGACAGGCCTGCTCTTCGACAACGGCAGCGCGAGCGATCTCGCGGCCATGACGATGTCGCTGCTGAGCTCAATGCAGCGTCGAGAGCTCTATGCGCGGGCAGGCGTGGAAAGAGTCCAGTCCGAATTCACGCTGAGTCTTCAGGCCGATCGCTACCTCGAGCTCTACGCTGAGCTCATCGAGCGCGAAGAAAGCACAGGCTGAGGGACATGCCGACCGAGAACCCCCCGATCACCACGCTGCAGGTGAGCCCTCTCGACATCGGCGGCGGTGCCGAGAAGGTCGCCATGGACCTTCACCACTCGTTTCGAAAGCGCGGCCTCCACGCGTGGCTCGCCGTTTGCGAGCAGCGGACGCATGAACCCGGAGTCGTGACGATTCCCTGCCATGATCGCTTGTCGCCATGGACCCGTAACGTAGCCGCGGTAGCGGACCGGCTGTCCGAACGTCGAGGCACTAAGAAGGGCCCCCTCTGGGTCGCGGACCGAGGGCTTCGAGTTGCTGCGGATCCAGCCCACATCACACGGATTCAACGGGGTCTCGAGGGTTTCGACCACCCGAGCACCTACTCGATTCCCGAACTCATTCCGGAGCGACCCGACGTCCTTCACCTGCACAACCTGCACGGCGAGTACTTTGATATCCGAGCGCTCCCGACGCTCAGCTCGGCAGTGCCAACGGTTGTCACCATGCATGACGCCTGGCTGCTGACAGGACATTGCGCGTATCCGATGAAGTGCGACCGCTGGAAGATCGGCTGCGGGGATTGTCCCGACCTAACCTCTACGTGCCCATCCGGAGGGATTCGAGCGCGGAGAATCTCCGCATAAAACGCTTGGCCCTGGCCAGGGGTCGGTCCGGCTAGTCTCGCCTTCACGGTGGCTCATGCGTATGGTCGAAGACGCGGGGTTGGCCGAGGGTCTGCTCGACAGGCGGGTGATTCCTAACGGCGTCGACACCTCGGTCTACCGTCCCGGAGATTCAGCCGAGGCGCGTCGCGCACTCGGCCTTCCGCTCGATAAGCTCATCATTGTCTTCTCGGCGCGCTCTGCGCGCACGAGTCCGTTCAAAGACTTCGACACGCTGGAACGCGCGCTTCCTCGAATTGCAGCCGGATCCCATGATCGTGATGTTCTGATGATCGCCATTGGACAGACTGCGCCGAACACGACGGTCGGCGCTGCGGAACTCCGATTCGTCCCGTTCATCGAGGATCCTGCAACCGTTGCGCTCTACTATCAGGCGGCGGACCTGTATCTTCACCCCGCTCGCGGCGAGAACTTCCCGCTCGCCGTTCTCGAGGCCATGGCGTGCGGC
>CAVSCA010000011.1:0-34041 GCA_963726325.1 uncultured Actinomycetes bacterium
CGGCTGATAACCGTGAGGTCGATGGTTCGAATCCATCCGGGCCCACCAAAACCGCAAATAGGCGCCCCTGCGATGCCGTGTCGGCGCAGGGGCGCTTATTACGTTTCGGGTCAGAACCGGTCGAGCCTGCTAGCCGCGGCCCGATGCGCCCGTGTGCCCGGAGCCGCCACCGGCTCCACCGGCGCGCCGCCGCCTGCGAGCGCCGCCGCCAACGCGGCCCTTGCGTCCGCTTCCGGGCGTCACGCGCTGCTGGTGCTTGACGGGGACGGCAGGCCGCTCGGGGTCCGGGACGACCCGGTGGTCTTCGTAGTCGAAGCCCGACGCGTCCGTGCACTCGATCACGACGCCGGTCTTCTTCTCGATGTCGCGCAGGTTGTCGTGCTCCTCGGGGGCGAGCAGCGAGAACGCCGCTCCGCTGCGTCCCGCACGGGCGGTGCGCCCGATGCGGTGCACGTAGTCCTCGGGGGTGTTGGGCAGATCGAAGTTCACCACGTGGGTGATGTCGTCGATGTCGATGCCGCGCGAGACCACGTCGGTCGCGACGAGCACCTTCACGTGACCCCGCTTGAAGCTGTCGAGCGCCTTGTCGCGCTGAGACTGCGAGCGGTTGCCGTGGATCGCGGCGCCTCGGATCCCATGGCGGTCGAGCGTCTTGGCCAGGCGGTCGGCGCGGTGCTTGGTCCGCGTGAACACCAGCACCCGCTCGAGGCGGTGCTCGCCGATGAGGTGCACCAGCAGCGCGGTCTTGTCCTTGCCGCCCACCGGGTAGACCGACTGCGTGATCGCCTCGATCGGCGTGGCGGTCGGCGCGACGTCGACATGCGCGGGGTTGGTCAGCGTGTCGCCGATGACCTTGAGGACATCACGCGACATCGTGGCCGAGAACAGCAGGTTCTGCCGCTTGGCGGGCAGCTTCGAGATGATGCGGCGCACGTCGGGCCAGAAGCCCATGTCGAGCATGCGGTCGGCCTCGTCGAGCACGAGCACCTCGACGTGGCTCAGGTCGCAGTGGCCGGCGTTGACCAGGTCGAGCAGCCGGCCGGGGCACGCGACCAGCAGGTCGACGCCTTGCCGCAACGCCTTGCGCTGGGGCTCGTAGCCCACGCCGCCGTAGACGACGGCGACGCGGTGGCGGGTCGACTTGCCCACCTGCTTGGCGACCTGCTCGATCTGAGCGGCGAGTTCGCGGGTGGGGGTGATGACGAGCGCGCGGACGCCGCCCGGCTTGGCCGGGATGCGCTGCAGGGTGGGCAGCACGAAAGCCGCGGTCTTGCCGGTGCCCGTCTGGGCGCAGCCCACGACGTCGCGGCCGGCGAGCGCGAGCGGGATCGCATCGCGCTGGATGGGGGTCGGCTCGGAATAGCCCATGCGGGCGACCGCCTCTAAGAGGCGTGCGTCCAAGCCCAGGTTGTCGAAACTCAAGTAGTAGCTCCTTCTTCTGTGCGCCTCATGGGGTCGCACTGCGTTGTAGACGCAGTCGATCCGACGGGCGCGAAGAAGCAGCGTGAAGGACAACCGAGTCTTGGGTGTTTCGGCCCGAACGGGCCGGGTGACTGTCGCAGTATGCACGCTTCGTGCCGTTTTGACCAGCGCGAACGCCGGTGGCAGCGCCGCTCTACCCCTCGAGCCGCACCTGCATCACGTCGACGGTGCCTGCCGAGAAGCCCGCGCGGCAGTACGCCAGGTAGTAGCGCCACATGCGGACGAAGCGCTCGTCGAAGCCCAGCGCGTACACCTCGGGCAGCGCCGCCTCGAAGCGCTCGGCGCCACTGCCGACAGTGTCGCCGCGTAGCTGCTGCCGAAGAACAGGGTGTCGCTTACGGAGAGGCCCTGGGCGCGCGCGGCTTCGGCGAAACGCTCGGGGCTGGGGAGCATTCCGCCGGGGAAGATGTAGCGCTGGATGAAGTCGGGGTGGCGGCGGTAGTCCTCGAACCTCGGCTCCTCGATGGTGATCGTCTGGAGCGCCACCGCGCCGCCCGGTGCCAGGAGGTCGCGCATGCGCCCGAAGAAGACCGGCCACCACTTCTCGCCCACCGCCTCGAACATCTCGATCGACGCGATTCCGGTGTAGCGCTCGGGTACGGCCCGGTAGTCCTGGAGCCGGATATCGATCTGGCCCTCGAGCCCGGCCTGCTCGACCTCGCGCTGCGCCCAGGCGTGCTGTTCCTCGGAGAGCGTGATGCCGGTGACCTTGCAGCCGGCCTGCTTGGCGGCGTGAATCGCGAAGCCGCCCCAGCCACAGCCGATCTCGAGCAGGTGGTCTTTGGCCGAGGGCTGCAGCAGCTCGAGCAGCCGGTCCCACTTGCGCATCTGCGCGCTCGGTGAGGCCCTCGCCGTCGCGGTGCGAACATCGCCGAGGAGTACGCCATGGTCTCGTCGAGCCACAGCTCGTAGAAGTCGTTGCCCAAGTCGTAGTGGTACGCGATGTTGCTTGCGGCTGCCCGTCTACGTCGTTGTCGCGAAGCCGGTGCCAGATCTTGGTCACGGGGTCGAACAAAGAGGGCTTGCTCGGCTCGGAGTAGAGGTTCGCGAGCCCAGGTCGCAAGCACGGCGTCGAGGTCCGGCGTGTCCCAGTCGCCGTCCATGTAGCCCTGGGCGAGACCCACCGAGTTGCGTAGCGCGACCCGGCGCGCGGCGGCGGCGGAGTTGACGATCGACCGTGGCACTGAGGGCCGGGCTCCGGGCCGACGAAGTGGCGCTCGTTGCCGTCGCGACCGACGAGCGTGAGCTCGCCCGCCCGCAGGCCCCTGCGCAAGACGACGTCGACGAGGTGTTCCATCGGAGTCTGCATCTCATAACGACGTCTCCTCTTTGGGTGGTTCCGTATGTGGATATATGCCTACCCTCTTCGCAACCAGTTTCAGCGCCTGCCAGTGGATCAACACGAGCGCGCGCGCCGAGATGGGCCCCATCCGCCACACGACGCGGGAGAGGGCCTCGTCGGTGAGCGGCTGCGCTTCGAGCGACAGCGTGGTGGTCAACAGCAGCGAGCCGTCGACGTAGTCCTGGAGCGCGACCGAGAGCGTCATCGCCCGGCTCCGACACCGCGAACCGGTAGCGGACGTTCTCGAGCTGGATGAAGGGGGAGACGAAGAACGCCTTGGTGTGCTCGGGGCGCATGTCCCACGAGTAGGGCTCCCCGTCGTTGTGCAGCAGGTAGTTGTGGTGGTCCCGGTAGGTGTTCTGGACCTCGGCCAGCACGGCACGCGGGGTGCCGTCGGCGTGGAAGCAGTACCAGAACGACACCGGGTAGAAGCGAAAGCCCATGACGCGCGGGAACGTGAGCAGACACACCCGCCCGCCCTCGAGATCGATACCGGCGCGCGCGAGCAGGGCGTCGATCCACGGCCGCAGCGGCGAGCCGTCGCGCGGCCCGTGATCGGAGTCCATCAGCGACGTGAACGCTTTGCGGTTGTGGCCGAAGCGCTTCAGCGACGAGTCGAGATCGTCGAGCTCGTCGAGGTCGAGGTAGAGGTAGTAGACGCCGTAGCTGAAGGCGTTGCAGCTTGGGCCGGAGTCGACGCGTGGGCCACGGTGCCGGTGTAGATCCGGCTGTTCACGCCTCGGGCTCCAGCTCTCCTGCGACCGCCGCGGCGCGGCCCGGCGCGATCTCGCCCTGCTCGCCGGGCAGCAGCTTGCGCGTCTGCCCGAGCATCGGGATCGGCGCTCCCGGCATGGTGCGGGTGCGGCCGTCGTCGAGCTGGTCGCCCCACGGCACGGTGGCGCCCATGGCCTCGGCGACACGCACGCCGGACAAGATGCCGTCTTCGTGGAAGCCGTAGCGCGTCCAAGCGCCCGCGAAGTAGACGCGGTCGACGCCCTGGATCCTCGGCAGGGCCTTCTGTGCCGCGATGGCGTCGGCCGAGTACATCGGGTGGTCGAAGATCAGCTCCGCGAGCAGGGTTCCCGGCGCAGGCTCGTGGTCGCGGTTCAGCGTCTCCATGACGGTGGGCGCCTCGGCCGGCAGCTCCTGCAGCGTGTTGCACTGGTAGGTCAGCATGAGCATCGCCTTGTCGATGTCCCCGGTGTCCGAGTACCAGTTCCACGACGCCCACGCGCGCTTGCTCTTCGGCATGAACGAGGTGTCGGTGTGCAGCACGACGTCGTTGGGCCAGTAGTTGAACGCCGAGAGGACCTCGCGCTCGGCCGCGCTCATCGCGTCGCCCAGGATCTCGCGCGTCTGCGGCGGGTGCGTCGCCATGATGGCGACGTCGTAGTCGCGGGTGCGCGAGGCGGTGGTGACGCGGACGCCGGTGGCCGTGCGCTCGAGCTTCTCGGCGGGCTCGGAGAGGAAGACCTCGCCCGAGAACGACTTCGACGCCGCCTCGAGGTAGCCGCGCGCCCCGCCCTTGACCGACAGCCACTGCGGCTTGCCCGTGATGTGCAGCAAGCCGTGGTTGTCGCAGAAGCGCAGGAACGTCTGAGCCGGGTAGTCGAACATGTCGCCCGGGGGCGTGGACCAGATCGCGTCACCCATGGGGATGAGGTACCAGTCGGTGAAGCCCTCGCCGTAGCCCTCGCGCTTGAGGAGCTGGCCGAGGGTCAGCTCGGCGGCGGTGGGGTCGGCGAGCAGCCGGTCGGCGTCCTTGCTGAAGCGCAGCACGTCGGAGAGCATCTTGAGGAACCGGGGGTTCACGAGGTTCTTGCGCTGCGCGAACACGCTGTTGAGACTGTCGCCCGACCACTCGATGTCCTCGTCTCTCACCTGTACCGAGAAGGACATGTCCGAGTCGTTCGCGTCGATACCCAGGTGCTCGAAGAAGCGGATCAGGTTGGGATAGGTGCGGCGGTTGAACACCTGGAACCCGGTGTCGACGGGAAACGTCACGCCGCCCGCCGTGAGGTCGAGCGTGCGGGTGTGACCGCCGAGCTCCGCCTCGGCCTCGTAGACGTCGACGTCGTGGGCGCGCGAGAGCAGCCATGTCGCCGAGGTGCCGCTGATGCCCGAGCCGATGACCGCGATACGCACGGGTGCGCCTCCTGCCTGTAGGGGAATCCACTCTACTGATGCACTCTAGTAGTCGTTGAGATGATTCCCAACCCGGAAGGCTGAGGCCGTGCCCACCATTCTGATAACCGGAGTCTCCACCGGGATAGGTCGTGCGTGCGCCGAGAAGTTCGCCGCCGAGGGCTGGCGCGTGATCGGCACCGTGCGCGACCCGCAGCGCTACGCGGACGTGAAGTGGCCGGGCGAGGTCGCGCTCGAGCCGCTCGAGCTGGGCGACGCCGGCGCGGCGGCGGCGCTGGCCGCGCGCGTGCTCGAGCGCTACGGCTGCCCGGACGTGCTGCTGAACAACGCGGGGATGGTCCAGTTCGGCCCGCTGGAGGAGATCGGCGCGCAGGAGCTGGAGCGCCTCTACCGGGTCAACGTCTTCAGCCAGCTCGAGCTGGCGCAGGCGTTCGTGCCGGCGATGCGCGAGCGGGGGAGCGGGCTCATCGCCAACGTCACCTCGCTGGGCGGGCGCATCGTGTTCCCGTTCTTCGCGGGCTACAACTCGACGAAGTGGGCGCTCGAGGGCGCCTCGGAGGGGCTGTGGCACGAGCTCAAGCCGTTCGGCATCCGCGTGAAGGCGATCGAGCCGGGCTTCGTCGAGACCGCGATCTGGGGCAAGGTGCTGCCCGGCGAGGGCGAGCCGCTTCAGGCATCCGAGCACTACCGCCCCTACATGGAGGCGATGCGCGCCTTCGAGGGCTCGATCAAGGACCGCACCTCCACCACGCAAGCCGCCGAGGAGGTGTGGCGCGCCGTGAACGACCCGAGCGACCGGCTGCGCTATCCGATCGCGGCGTACGCGAAGCCCATCGCCGCCGCACGACGGTGGCTGGGGGACCGCTGGTTCATGCGGTTCTTCCACGGCAGGTGGATGGGTCCGGACGCGTAGCCGAGTCGACGCCGCCGGCGCCCGTCGCGCAGACCGCCTTGCGCCGGACGGCCCTACCCGCCGAGCAGCACCACGCGGACGTCGTGCTCGGCACCATCGTCGAGCAGCGGCACGCCGATACCGTCGAGCACGACACCGTCCAGCTCGACGCGCTCCACGCCCCGGTTCACGCCGCGCGGGTTCTCGACGCGTACCCGGTAGGTGGTGGCGCCATAGCGGTACGTGAGCGAGAAGCCGCTCCACTTCTTGGGGATGCAAGGGTCGACGACCATGTGCGAGCCCGCCGTCCTCGGCAGCTTGAGTGCGGAATCCGAGCATCCAGCGCAGTGCGACCCGGTAGAACCACGACGCCGAGCCGGTGTACCAGGTCCAGCCTCCTCGGCCGGTGTGCGGCGCCACCGCGTAGACGTCCGCGGCCACCACGTAGGGCTCCACCTTGTAGCGCGCAACCGCCTCGGCGTCGAGCGCATGCGAGATCGGGTTGATGAGCTCGAGCAGCCCCGCAGCCTCGTCGCCGTTTCCGCTGAGCAGGTGCGCGAGCACGACCCACACGGCCGCATGGGTGTACTGGCCGCCGTTCTCGCGCACGCCCGGCACGTAGCCCTTGATGTAGCCGGGGTCTTGGGCCATTCGGTCGAAGGGGGGCGTGAGAAGCGCGATCGAGGCAGTCCTCGCGCCGGACGAGCTTCTCTTCAACGCTCTCGAGCGCTGTCTCGGCGCGCTCAGGGTCTCCGAGCCCCGAGATGAGCGCCCACGCCTGCGCGATCGCGTCGATGCGGCACTCCTCGGCATCGCGGGTCCCCAGGGGCGTGCCGTCGTCGAAGTACGCACGGCGGTACCAGGCGCCGTCCCACGAGGTGTCCTCGACGGCCTTCGCGAGCCGAGCAGCCCACTCGCGGTACTCCTCGGCGCGCTCCGGCTCGCCGCGCATCTCGCACAGGGGCGCGAATCGCGTCAGCACGTGGCCGAGGAACCACGCGAGCCACACGCTCTCGCCCTTGCCCTCGTGGCCAACGCGGTTCATGCCGTCGTTCCAGTCACCGCCGCCGATGAGCGGCAGGCCGTGCGCGCCCACCGGTCGCCCGGTCTCGATCGCGCGGATGCAGTGCTCGTAGATCGTCTCGGTGGTCTGGGAGATGGTCGGCTGGATGTAGGCGTCCTCGGCCTCGAGCGGAAGCAGGGGCGCCTCGACGAAGTGCGTTCGCTCGTCGAGCACGCTCGCGTCGCCGGTCGCCTCGAGGTACTCGGCTACCACGAGGGGCAGCCAGTGCCTGTCGTCGGTGATGTGCGTGCGCACGCCTCGGCCCGAGAAGGGCTGCCACCAGTGCTGGACGTCGCCCTCGGGGAACTGGTGGCGGCTGGCGTCGAGGATCTGCCGGCGCACGAGGTCCGGCCGCGCCACCAGCAGCGCGAGCACGTCTTGCAGCTGGTCGCGGAAGCCGAACGCTCCACTCGACTGGTAGGTCGCGGTGCGCCCCCACAGCCGGCAGGCGGTGGCCTGGTACAGCAGCTGGCCGTTCACCATCAGGTCGAGCCGATCGTCCGGCGTGTCGACCTGGACCACGGACAGCAGCGCGTCCCAAACGCCGCGCGCGGCGTCGAGCTCGCGGTCGACCGCGCCCTTGAGCCGGTAGCGCGCCACCAGCTCGCGGCACTCCTCGAGCGTGGCGGTCTGGCCGAGCAGGAACGAGATCTCGGTGCTCTGACCGGGCGCCAGGGCGACCTCGGCCATGAGCGCGCCGCAGTTGTCGTGGTAGCGGCCGCTGGCGCCGCCGAGCCGAGCGCGCGTCATCGCGACCGGCTCGCTCGGGCGGCCGTTGCGGCCCACGAACTCCGTGCGGCTCGCGGTCCACGACTGGAGGGCAGCGTCGGTCGCCACGAACGCGCATCGGCCGGGGAAGTCCGGGTTGTAGTGGTTGTGCGCGGTGAGGATCTCGGACTCGGCGTCGTACCACGTGACCACGAGCTGCTGGGCGCGGCTGCGCGAGTCGCCGAGCACCCACTCGACGAGGTGGGTGACGCTCAGCTTGCGCGGCCGCTCGGTGAGGTTCTCCAGCCGCAGGCGGCACACACGCACCGGGTCGTCTGCCGAGACGAACCAGTCGAGCGTGTGGCGGATGCCGTGCGTGGCGTGTTCGAACCGCACGGACCCGCGGCCGTGGCGGATCACGTAGGGCTCGGGCGTGCGCACCGGCAGAGGCGTGGGGCTCCAGTACTCGCCCGTCTCCTCGTCACGGATGTAGAACGTCTCGCCCGAGCCATCCGAGACGGGGTCGTTGTTCCACGTGGTGATGCGGTTCTCGTGGCTGTTGAGGGCCCACGTGCACCCGACGCCCGCCTCCGACACGGTGCAGCCGAAATCGGGATTCGCCAGCACGTCTATCCACGGCGCGGGCGTGGTCTGATCGCCCGAGAGCACGATCACGTACTCGCCGGTGACGGGGTCGAAGCCGCCCAACCCGTTGTCGAAGCGCAGCTCCGGCCGCTCGAACTCGGGCTCGGGGTAGGGCTCCGGCTTGCGCGTCGCCAAGAAGCCGCCCTGCTCCGGCGGGTGCTTCCCGCGCCGGTTGAGCTGCAACTCGATCGTGCCGCCGTCTCCGTCGAGCGTGGCGCGTGCGACCGAGAGCAGCAGGTTGTGCACGTCGGGGTGCATCTGGTCGACGCGGCGCAGGAACACGCCCCCGGGCTTGTCGAGCATCTGCAGCGCGTGGCCGGTGCGCACGAGGATCCGCAGCCGGTCGTCGAGCTCGTCGGCATAGCCGGTGGGCCGCGTGTTGAGGACGACGAGGTCGGCGGCAAGCCCCTTGTGCCGCCAGTACTGGTGGGCGAGGAGCGCCTGGCGCACGAGCGGCGCGTGCTCCAGCTCTTCGACCCGCACGAGCAGGATCGGCAGGTCGCCCGAGATGCCGATCGACCACAGCCCCGAGAGCGGCAGCCCGTTCTCGACCGGCGTCTTGATCTTGAGCGGTGAGTGGGGCTCGGTCAGAAGCAGTCGCGATGCGAGGCGCTCGAGCGCGACCGCTTCCTGCGGGCTGATGCCCAGGTCGCGCAGCTCGAGCTGGGCCGCGGTCCACGCGAGGTCGATCGCACGCTGGGCGGAGTGCACGTCGTGGTACTTCTCGGTCAGACGCAGCGCCTGCTCCCGGCTGTCCGCGACACCGGTCGCGAAGGCAAGCCGCGCGCTTTCTCCCGGGCGCACCTCGACGGTGCGGCGAATGGCGCAGCACGGGTCGAGCACCGCCCCCACGGTGCCGGTGAGCTCGCCGCCGCGCTCGACGGCGACAGGGCGGTCGGCGCCGCGGAGCCTGCCGAGGAACGCGGCGCGGTCGGTCTCGTACGACCAGCCGCACGGCACCTGGTCGCACGCCACGAGGTGCAGCCCCCACACGCGCTGCTCGGTGGAGCTTCTCGGCCTTCGTGTGAACAGCAGGGCGTTGGTGTCCGGGAGGACCTCGGTCTCGACGAACAGGTTGGAGAAGGACTTGTGTGCCTGGTCGGCGCCTTGCGAGGTGAAGGCGATCTCGAAGTAGGAGGTGATCTCGAGGTGGCGGGTCTCGTGCCCTTGGTTGGTGAGGATGAGGCGGCGGATCTCGACGTCGTCTTCGGGCGAGACGGCGACCTCCACGTAGGTCTGCAGCTCGCCGTCGGTCCGGTGGTACTCGGCCTTGTCCGGCGCGAACGTCGCGCGGAAGGTATCGGGCCGTTTGGGGCAGGGGTTGTGAGGCGCCGAGAAGATCTCGCCCGTGTCGACGTCGCGCACGTAGAAGAAGGTGCCCCACACGTCGCGCGTGACGTCCTCGCGGTAGCGCGTGACCGAGAGGCCCTCGCATCGCGAGTAGCCACCGCCACCGTTCGTGACCATGACCGAGTAGCGGCCGTTGGACAGGAAGTGCGTTGCCGGAACGGGCGTGTCCGCCAAGGGATAGGAGCGCGTCACCGGCGGCGGGAGCTCGCGTGCCGAGCGCACCTCCTGGACCTCGTCGACGTGCGGCGAGACGAGTTGGACGGCTCGCGGCACCCGTTCCTGGAGCAGCAGCTCGGCCGAGGCGACCATCGGGTCGGCGTGGAAGCGCGCCTGCATGCGGTGGCCGTCCAGCGCGTTGGCGAGCGCGACGAAGCTCATGCCCTGATGGTGCGCGAAGTACGCCTTCACCACGGCGCGCGTCTTGCCGGCGGGTGCTCGGCCGGGCGTGTAGTCGAGCGCCTCGTAGTAGCCGAACCGCCCCTCGCCGCCCTCGGCGGTGAACGCGGCAAGGTTGGCTCCCACCGCCTGCGGGTCGATCGGGAGCGCGAGCACGGAGGCGTACGGGGCGACCACGACATCGTTCGACAGGCCGCGCTTCAAACCGAGCCCCGGCACGCCGAACGCCTGGTACTGGTAGGTCAGGTCCGCGTCTTTGGCGTTGAACGCGCTCTCCGAGACGCCCCACGGGATTCCGCGTTCGCGACCGTAGGAGATCTGGCGGCGTACGACCGTCTCGTACGTCTCGTCGAGCAGCGTACCGGGCCAGCCCCGCATCACCAGCAGCGGCATGAGGTACTCGAACATCGAAGCGCTCCACGACACGAGCGCCCGACCGTCGGCGGTCTTGGTCAACGAGCGGCCCAGCCTGAACCAGTGCTCCTGGGGCACGTCGCCCTTGGCCACGGCAAGGAAGCTCGCCAGACGACACTCGCTCGCGATCAGGTCGTAGAACGAGCGGTCGAGCGTGCCCTCGGACAGGTTGAACCCGATCGAGAAGAGCTGGCGATGCGGGTCGTAGAGCATCGCGAAGTCGGTGTGCTCCCAGATCTCGCGCGAGATGTCGGCGTTCAGGCGCAGCCGGGCGAGCATCTCCACCGCTCGCGGGCGCGCTTCGCGAATCCCCGCCGCCACGGCGGACGCCCACATCGAGACGCCCGCGTTGCGCGAGCTGGAGAGCGCGTCGAGGGCGCGAAGCGCCTCGGTGAGCCCCTCGGCAAGACCCACGAGGCTGGGCACGAACGCGAGGAGCGGCTGGAGCTCGGGGATGGAGCGCACGGGAGCGGGCGCCTGGGCGACCAGCTCGGCCCATGGCGCGAGGCTTCGCAGCATCTCGGCGGCCGAGCGCACGGAGCCTGAGACATCGGCCACCGAAGCGCGCAGCCGCTCGAGCGCGGAGGCGGGCACGCGCGGCTCCGAGCCGGCCGTCGCGAAGCGGCAGCACGGCCTCACCGTCGGGCTCGGGCTCGCCGAGCGCGGCGATGGCCTCCGTGGCCTCGCCGGCGAGCCGCTGCAGCCGGTCGATGACGGCTGCCCACTCGCCCAGCTCGCAGGGGGCTTCGGCGAGCGACAGTCCGCGCTCGAGTGCGTCGAGCGCCTCGCGCGCGTGGCGCAAGGCCTCGGACGGCCCGAGCGACGACTGATCGGCGACGAGGTCCTCGAGAGCCAGACGGACCGCATCGCGCGCGCCATCGAGCAGTTGCGGGCCGAGCAGCGGCGCCTCACTGGCCTCGAGCAGTCCCACGCGCAGCACGAGCAGGTGCCCGGCGAGGTTGCCCGAGTCGACGGTGGACACGTAGGTCGGCCGGAGCGGCTCCAGAGTCCGCGTGTCGTACCAGTTGTAGAAGTGGCCACGATAGCGCTCGAGACCGGCCATCGCGTTCAGGGTGGCCGAGACGCGCTCCACGAGGCCCGCGAGGGTGATGTAGCCCAAGTCGAGCGCACCCAGCGCCGAGAGCAGCTGCAGCCCCATGTTGGTGGGGGAGGTGCGCCACGCGACCACCGCGCCGGGGTCCTCCTGGAAGTTGTCGGGCGCCAAGTGGTGGCCCTCTGCGACCACGAAGGTGTCGAAGAACCGCCACGTCTTGCGGGCGACTCGGCGCAGAGCGGTCCGGTCGGCGCCGGACAGCTCGGCAGGCTCTCGCTTGGGAGTGGGCAGCGACAGGCGCCACGCCCACATCGGACCGGCAAGCCACAGCGCGGCAAGCGGCAGTCCGACGAGCCAGCGCTCGGGTTCGCCGAGCGACGCGACTCCGATGAGCAGCACCGACGCGAGCGCGGGCACGCCCATCACGCGCCAGAAGGCTCGCGGGGTCGATCCGGCGCGCTTCTCGGCATCGGCCGCGGTCTCCCACTCGAGCAGATGCTTGTGCGAGACGAAACGGCGCCACACGGCGCGAGAGGAGGCGTCGGTGTTCATCCACGCGTGGTACGGCAGCACCGAAAGCGACAGCAGGCCGCGCTCGGTGTCGCCGTAGAAGTCACGCAGCACGTCCGGCGCGTACGAACCGAAGCTCACGGCGCGCGGGCGGAAGATCATCGAGTCGGCCAGAGAGAAGTAGGCGGGGAAGAGCACCACGAGCAGCAGGACGAGCGGCCAGCTGTACGAGGCCTGCGGCAGAAGCATCCAGCCCACGGTGAACAACAGCAGTGTCGCCGGCGGAACCAGGGCCCGCCGCAGGTTGTCGAAGATCTTCCACCGGCTGACGGCGTTGAGCGGGTTTCGCTCGGCAGAGCCGTCCTGGCGCACGATCGTCGGCCCCAGGTACGGCATGATCTGCCAGTCGCCCCGGATCCACCGGTGCATCCGCGAGGCGGCGGCCAGGTAGTTCGCCGGGTAGTCGTCGAGGACCTCGACGTCGCTCGCGAGCGCGACGCGCAGGAACGCGCCCTCGATCAGATCGTGGCTGAGAAGGGTGTTGTCCGGGAAGCGGTCGTCGAGCAGTGCTCGGAACAGGTCGACCTCGAAGATCCCCTTGCCGGTGAACGAGCCCTCGCCGAAGACGTCTTGGTATGTGTCGGACACCGCGCCCGCGTAGGGGTCGATGCCGGTGATCCCCGAGTACATGCCGGCGAAACGGCTGCGGCGCGCGCCCTCGAGCGACATGCCCACCCGCGGCTGCACGAGCCCGTAGCCCGAGCGCACGCGCGGCTCGCCGGCCGTGAAGCGCGCGCGGTTGAGCGGGTGCGCGATCGTGGAGATCAGCTTGCGAGCGCCGTCGCGGGGCAGAATCGTGTCGGCGTCGAGCGTGATGACGAACGTCGCCGAGTGGCGGAAGTCGACGTCGCCGAGCTTGGTGGCAAACGACGTCTCGGTCTCGCCGCGCATCTCGCGCGTGAGCTCCACCAGGGCGCCCCTCTTGCGCTCCCAGCCCATCCACGTCTTGACCGACTCGTTGTAGCGCCGGTCACGCACGAGAAGGTGGAACGGGCGTACGCCGTGCTCGGCCTCGTAGCGCTCGTTGAGCTCGGAGACGCCACGGACTGCGGCTTCGATGATCTCGCCGTCGCCATCGAGCCGCTCCGTATCGGCACCCTTCAGATCGCCGAGAAGCCCGAAGGCGACGTTCGCATCCCGGTTCGCGAGATAGGCGATCTCGAGGTTCTCGATGACGTGGCGGGTCGACTTCACAGAAGAGAGCAGCGCAGGCACCACCACGAAGGTCCGGTGCGCGTCGGCCACGGGTTGGCGGAAGTCGAGCTTGAGCAGCGTCTTGGGCGGATACGCCACCGCACTCAGCCGGTTGACCACGGCAAGGGAGACCTCGGAGAGCGGGATGAGCCCCAACACGACGAGCACGAGCACGCCGGGCGCGGAAGCGCCGTGAGCGAGCGCGTACCAGGCGATACCGGCGAGCAGCAGCGCCGAGAGCAACAGGTGCATCCCCCAGTAGTAGAGCCCCCCACTGCGAAGCGGCCCGCGGTACACGCGCTCGCGGCCGGTTGGCGGGTATCCCACGAGCCGCTCGAACTCGTACCGGCCCTTGCCGATGAGCCACCATCCCACGTGGCCGCGAATCTCGTCCGTGGGGTCTGCGGCGAGGGCGTCGGCCGCGAGGGAGACGACCTTCTCGGCCAGCTCGAGCTCGGAGCTCTCGCAACGCCGGGCCATCTGCTCGAGCGCGTGGCGGTAGCGGTCGCGGCTCAGGAAGTCCATCGCCGGGTACGTCTGCGACGGATCGCGCTGCAGCTCGTGTTCGACGAGCGAGACGTGCTCGAAGAACTCGCGCCACTCGAAGGCATCGAGGAAGCGAATGCTCGTGATCGAGTTGGAGATGGAGACCTGGTTGGACGCCCGCTTCTGCTGAAGCTCGACCTGCGCCTGGTGCAGCTCGACACCTGCGCTCGAGAGCCGGCGCTCCAGCCACGAGTTGATGACCTCGGCGCCGCTCTCGATCGCCACGAGACGCTGCGCGAGACGCAGATAGAACGCGTTGCTCGCCGCGTGAGAAGCGCTGTCGAGTTCGGCGACCAGATCGGGGAGGCTGTCGGGTTCGTCCTGCGCGACGAGGATGAGCCGCTCGGTCCACGCGTCGGCCTCGCGCTCGGCACGCTGCGTGGCGGTGACCGAGGTCGACAGCCTTCGCAGGTTCTCCACCAGGGCGATGCGCAGCATGATGGGCACCGCCCACGCTTCACCGATCGTGAGCGCATCCACGCTCTGGTAGCCGTCGATGAAGTGCACGAGCTGCGACTCGTCGAGCCGTGAGTCCGTGTGGGCGATCAGCGTCAGCAGCGCCTCGTAGATGCGAGGGAATCCGGCGTACTCACCGGACTGGAGCCGCGGTAGCTCGATGCCGTAGCGCGGCGGCAGGTCCTGGCGCACGAGCAGCACCTGCTCCTCGATCAGGTAGTAGTTGTCGAGGAGCCACTCGCCCGCCGGCGAAGCGGCGAAGCCCGCCACCGCGGAGCTCGCGAGCTCGCGGTTGTCCGCGGCGAGCGATTCGGCGGCGCGTTCGGTGAGCGCGATCAGCGGGGTGGTGCGCGGCGGCTCGGCCGTCGTCCAACGCTGCCGAGCAGCGATCGCTCGCGCCTCATCGGCAAGGCGCTCGGTCGAGAGCAGCTCGGCGCGAAGCGGAGCGTCGGAGGCGATCGCGGAGGCGGGCCCGCATCGGCAGGTGATGTCATCTGGGCCACGCCACCCCCTCGGGCATCGCTTCTGTCGCCGGGACCGCTCGTCTTGGTAGGTGTGTTGCTTTGCGCATTGGATATCGAGAGTGATTATCCCCCTGCGCGAGGGTGCTCGGGGAACGGATTGCCGAGATATACCCCATAGGGTATACTTGACCAATAGGCCGGGGCGCCTGCCCTCGGGTCACGGAGGAGCGCGGATGAAGTCCAAGACCGTCATATGGGTGATCGTCGCCATCGTAGTCGTGGGAGCGGCGTTCTTGCTGCTCAGGCCCAGCGGAGGCGGCGGGATCCAGAACGTGGACGCCGCTGGCGCCCAAGCGGCTATCGACAAGGGCGCGCAGGTCGTCGACGTGCGCACGGCGGGCGAGTACCAGATGGGGCACATACCGGGCGCGGTCAACACCCCGGTCGATCAGCTTCAGGCCGCGGCTCAGAGCTGGGACAAGAACGCCACCTACGTCGTGTACTGCGCGACGGGCCAGCGCTCGGCGACCGCGGTCGAGACCATGAAGGCGCTCGGCTTCAAGAACATCGCGCACCTGAGCGCCGGCATCCAGTCGTGGCCGGGGAAGCTCGAGACGGGCGGCCAGACCTCCGACACGAAGATCCAGACCTCGGGCAAGCCGGTGTTCGTGGAGTTCTACACCGATAGTTGACCCACGTGCCAGCAGATGAAGCCCTTGGTCGAAGGGCTCGAGAAGAAGTACGCCGACAAGGTCGAGTTCCGCCGCCTGAACGTGGAGACGGACCAGGCGGGCGTGGAGCTGGCGAATCAGCTCGGCGTGCAGTACGTGCCCACGTTCCTGTTCGTCAACGGTGACGGCGTGATCTCCAAGCAAGTCGTCGGAGGCCAGACCACGGACCAGCTGACCCAGGCGATCGAGGCGCTCCAGTAGCGGACTCACACGTGTGACGCATGCGCGTTCGTCGGAATGCGTGAACCGAGCGGCTCCCATTGGGGGCCGCTCGTCGTTTTCCGGCGACGGGGAGGTGTGCCGACGGGCATACAACTTACGAGCAGCGAGGCTGCCGAGGAGCCAATGTGAGAAGGGGGTCCTTGCGACCAGGGGTGCGACAACTGAATACCCAACCGGGATGGCAGATAAGATCTCTGAGTGACGCATTCGGTACGTATGGTTGATGACTCTTTCGTCGGTTCGTGACGCTACCCGCCGCAGGCGGGAGGAAGACACGGCAGGTTCCGATGTCACCAGGGACCGGGCATAAGCCCGAAGAAGTGCGGGGATGCGGCTTTGACCGACACACCGAGGCCAAGAGTCCCCCAGGATAGCCCTTTGGAGGGGCGTGTCGGGCGCAGCGAAGGCCATCCCGGGTACGTGAAGGATAGACCGGGGCAATGCGTCAGCGAGGCCGCTCCGGATACGAGGAAGGCGAGCCTGAAGGCCCGCCTTCCCTGTTTGAGTGCGACGATGAGTCGGGGGCGTCGCTCTCACATCTCATCCGGTCGGCTCACGCCGAACACCCGGGCTTCTACAGAGCCTCCGGCCCGGTTTCTCCCGTCCGGATTCGAATAGCCGATTCGATCGGCGACACGAAGATCTTTCCGTCGCCGATCCGGTCGGTTCTGCGCCGCCGCCACGATCGCGTCCACGCAGTCCTGCACTTCGTGGTCGTGGACCACGGCGATGACCGAGACCTTGGGCAGCAGGTCGATGACGTACTCCTCGCCGCGCCACTGCTGCGTGATGCCCTTCTGGATGCCGTGGCCCTTGACCTCCATCACCGTCAGTCCGTTGTGGCCCAGCGCCACCAGGGCTTCCTTGACCGCCTCGAGGCGCTCGGGGCGGATGAACGATTCGATGCGCTTCATCTATGCCTCACTCCCTACAGGAGTCGGGTGCGGATGGGAGGCGCCGGTCGAGGTGGATCCAAGTCCGCCCTCGCCCATGGGGCCCGAGCCGACCATGTCCGGGTAGGCGAGCACGCCCATCTCGGAAGGATCGAGTCCCACGAGCTCGTCGGCCTCGGAGGAGCGGATGCCCTGGATGGCGTCCTGGACCTTGAAGAACGCGTAGTGCATTCCGAACGACCACACGAACACGACGACCACGGCGATACCCTGGGCCAACAGCTGGCCCGTGCTGCCGTAGAACAGGCCGGTGACGGCGCTGTCGACACCGTTCCAGCCAGCGCCGTAGCTGCCGTCGGCGAACAGGCCGAGCGCGATCATGCCCCACGCGCCGTTCACGCCGTGCACCGAGACCGCGCCGACCGGGTCGTCGACCTTGAGCACGCGCTCGACGAAGATGACCGAGCCGACCACGAGGAAGCCGGCCAGCGTGCCGATGATCACCGAGGCCCAGGGAGTGACGAACGCGCACGGGGCGGTGATGGCCACCAGGCCGGCGAGCATGCCGTTGACCGCCATCGACGGGTCTGGCTTGCCCCACAGCTTCCACACGAAGAACATCGCGGCAAGACAGCCGGCTGCGCCCGCGAGCATCGTGTTGGCGATGATGACGGTGAAGCGCAGGTCGGTCGCGGCCAGAGTGCGACATGCCGTTGAAGCCGAACCAGCCGAAGATCAGGATGATCGTGCCGAGAATGGCCATCGGGAGGTTGTGGCCCGGGATGGCGACCGGCGTGCCGTCCTTCTTGAACTTGCCGATGCGCGGTCCGAGCACCATGGCTCCCGCGAGCGCCGCGAAACCACCTACCGCGTGCACGACCGACGATCCGGCGAAGTCGACCGCGCCGTTGCCGATGCCGTAGTTCGCGCCCAGGGTGGCGAGCCAGCCGCCGCCCCAGATCCACATGCCGTAGAGCGGGTAGACGACTATGGCCATGAAGACGCCGAAGGGGATGAACGCCGAGAACTTCCAGCGCTCCGCCATGCCGCCTGTGACGATGGTGGCGGCGGTGTCCATGAACACGAGCTGGAACAGGAAGAAGGCCATCACGCCGGGATCGTAGGTGCCGTCACCCAGAGAGCCGAGCAAGAAGCCCTTGGTGCCGGCGAAGGCGTTCGCGCCGATCTTGACGGCCTCACCCGTGAGCAGCCCCTCGGCGCCGGGCGCCCAGTAGAACGCGCCCAGCGAGCCGAACTGCAGGCCGAAGCCCACCGCCCAGTACGCAAGCGCGCCCACCGCGAAGATGACGAAGTTGGTCATCGCGACGTGCGCTGCGTGCTTGGACCGGCAGAAGCCGGTCTCGACGAGCATGAAGCCTGCCTGCATGAAGAAGATCAGGCCCACGCCCATGATGAGGAAGAAGAAGTTCAGCGCGGTCTTGGTGGTACCCGCGTCGGCGGCAACCTCAGCGAGCGTCGGAGCGCCGGCGGTTGCAGCTGTGACGGCGTTGATGCCGCCGTAGTTGCTTCCCACCGGATCCGCGTGGGCGATCAGAGCGAGTGCGAACACTGCGACCAGTACGAACAGAGTTGTGCGTACTGCGGCGCGGCGAAGGATCTTGGGTCCTTGTCCTGCGACTACGTCGAAATCAAAGACCCGGTGCATGAAATCACGCACGACCTCCACCTCCTTCGTTGACGTGGCTCGGCGTTGCTGCCGAGCCGCTTGCCAGGAAAGGGCGCCGTGCGTCATTGAACGGCTGACCGGGGATGCGCTTCTCCCCGGGACGACCCGCTTCTCGCAGGTCGTGGGCATACCCTACGGGTGCCGTGTTTCGTGGGGGTTTCCGTGCGGACAAATGTGGGTGAAGTCTCGGTTTCGGCCGCAGGGGTCTTCCGAGGCGCGCCTCGCGGTGCTATACTGGCGCACGCTTTTCGGGGACGTAGCTCAGTTGGGAGAGCACCGGCTTTGCAAGCCGGGGGTCGAGGGTTCGAGCCCCTTCGTCTCCACCAGATACCTCTCGGGGCCCGCCTTGTGCGGGCTCCGCGCGTTCTCGGCAGGGTTGCGTCGCGGCGTCCCGCGCGCGGGCTACGGCTAGCGCGACTGGCGTCTCGCGCCGCCGAGGCGGTACGCTTCGGCACACGAAAGAAGCGGCGCTCAACGGGCGCCTCGGCCGGTCGGAGTCCCATGGCAAGCAGCATGAAGCGCCTGCTTCTCGGCAATCCTCTTCACAACCGAGAGGCCGCGCACCAGCGCTTGAGCAATCCGGTCGCGCTCGCGGTGTTCTCGAGCGACGCGCTGTCCTCGGTCGCGTACGCCACGCAGGAGATCCTGCTCGTTCTCGCGCTTGCCGGCACCGCGTACCTGCAGCTCACGCTGCCGATCGCGGGGGCGATCGGCGTGCTGCTCGTCGTCGTGGTGCTGTCGTACCGGCAGACCATCAAGGAGTATCCCGGCGGCGGCGGCGCGTACATCGTCGCCAAGGAGAACCTCGGCACGATACCCGGCCTGGTCGCGGGCGCCTCGCTGCTCGTCGACTACATCCTCACCGTGGCGGTCTCGATCTCGGCCTCGGTGGCCGCTATCACGTCCGCGCTGCCCGCCACCGCGCCCTATCGCGTGCCGATGGCGGTCTTCTTCGTCCTGTTGCTCGCCGTGGCCAACCTGCGCGGCGTCAAGGAGTCCGGAGCGCTGTTCGCCGGACCCACCTTCGCGTTCGTGGGACTCATCGGCTTCACGGTCGTTGCGGGCCTGTGGCGCTTCATCAGCGGCCAGCCCTTCACCGTCCCGCCGCCCGCCGAGCCGGTTCAGGCGGTGCAGGCGTTCACGCTCTTCCTGCTGCTCAAGGCGTTCGCCTCGGGATGCACGGCGATGACCGGCGTCGAGGCGATCGCCAACGGCGTCCAGGCGTTCAAGCAGCCCGAGGCCAAGAACGCCGCCAAGACGCTCCTGTGGATGGCGGGCATCCTGCTCTTCCTGTTCCTCGGACTGTCGCTCATCGCCGTGCTCTCCGGGAGTGCAGCCCAGCGAGTCCGAGACCGTGATCAGCCAGATAACGCGCACGATGTTCGGGACCGGGTGGTTCTACTACGTGATCTCGGCCAGTGTCGCCGTGATTCTCGTGCTCGCCGCCAACACCGCCTACGCCGACTTCCCGCGGCTCGCATCGTTCGTGGCCGACGACGACTTCCTGCCGCACCAGCTCAAGGACCGCGGCTATCGGCTCGTGTTCAGCAACGGCATCGTGCTGCTCACGCTGGCGGCGATCGTGCTGCTCGTCATCTTCGGCGGCGTCACGACGCGGCTGATCCCGCTCTACGCCATCGGCGTCTTCACGTCGTTCACGCTGTCGCAGACGGGCATGATCCTGCACCATCTGCGCGAGAGGGAGCCGCATTGGCAGCTGGGCCTGGCGATCAACGCCTTCGGCGCGGCGACCACGGCGCTCGTGGGGATCGTCATCGCCACGGCGAAGTTCGCCGACGGGGCGTGGATCGTGCTCGTGCTCATCCCGGTGATCGTCTACTACTTCCTGTGGGTGCGGCACCAGTACGATCGCGCGCGTTCGCGCCTCAAGCTCGAGCCCGACGAGCTCACCGACCTCAACTGGCAGGCGTACAACCGCATGCACAACCACGTGATCGTGCTGGTCAAGGACATCGACCGGCGGCTGGTCGGCGCGCTCCGGTACGCGAAGAGCCTCAAGGCCGACGTGGTCGAGGCGGTCACCGTCGACATATCGGGGGACCCGGCCAAGGTGCGCGCCAAGTGGGACGAGGCGGGGCTCGGCATCCGGTTGCGGGTGATCGAATCGCCCTACCGCGAGATCATCCCGGTGATCCTCGACTACGTGCGCTCGATACCGCGGCCCACCGAGGACCACGTGATCACGGTCATCATGCCCGAGTACGCCGCCGAGAACCCCGCGGACCAGGTGCTGCACGACCAGACGTCGTTCTGGCTCAAGGTGCAGTTGTTCGGCGAGCCGGGCGTCATCCTCACCGACGTGCCCTACCGGGTCGAAGGACGCAAGCTGCTGCCCAAGCCGGTGCCGCTGAAACGCGACGGGCGCAGCGCCAAGTAGCCGCCGCCGGACTACCGGGCGCGAAGCCGTCACGCGTCGTGGCGCGCGGGCACTCCGAACGCGGCGTGGATGTCGTCGTCCCGCGCGCCGTCCGAGAGCAGCAGGATCTGGTCGCCGGCGAACAAGCGACTGTCGCCGCGCGCGAGCTGCACGGTCCCGTCGGCTGCGATGATCGCCATCACCTGAGCGTTTGCGGGTAGCGAGATCTCGGAAAGCGTCTTGGTCTCGGCTGCCGAGCCTGCCGGCAGGGTGATCTCCTCGATCGAGAGGTTGTCGGCCTGCAGGCGCAAGAGGGTGATCAGGTCGCCGAAGCCGAGGTCCTTCTCGATCAGGCCGTAGATGACCGATGAGGCGGACACCGCCACGTCCACGCCCCACTCCTTGTCGAAGAGCCACTCGTTGTCCGGGTGGTTGATTCGCGCGTAGACCGTCTTGACGTCGTAGTGCTTCGAAAGCATCGCGACGACCAGGTTGTCCTCGTCGTCACCGGTGACGGTCACCACCAGGTCGGCGCCGGGCACGCCGGCACGCTCGAGGACCTCCGGCTCGCACGCGTCGCCCTCGAACACGTCGACGTTGGGCAGCATCTGCCGAACCTCGGCGACCCGTTCGGCGCGGGACTCGATCATCGACACCTGGTGCGAGCGGACCAGCTTGCCGGCCAGGAACTTGCCGGTCTTGCCTCCGCCTACGATCACGATCCGCATCGTCGCTCCTACTCCAACTCGAAGAGCTGCTTGAGCTCGTCCAGTGCGTCACGAGTCACGGTCAGGAAGAGCCGGTCGCCCTTCGCCAGCTCGAATCGGCCTTGCGGCAGCGAGGCGACGCCGTCGCGAACGAGCGCGGTGACGACGATCCTGCCCGGGAAGCTCGATGTCGACGACGCGTCGGCCGGTGAGCAGCGTGGGCACCTCGACTTGCAGCGTGAGCGCTTCGCCGCCCCCGTAGACCGCGTCCATGCGCAGCGCCGGCTCGAGGATCATCGCGAACAGCTGCGAGCTCGCCCACTGGACGCTGGTGATGGTCGGGATGCCGAGTCGCGCGTAGATCGCCGCGCGCCGAGGGTCGAATATGCGCGCGACCACGGTGGGCACCTCGAAGCGCTCGCGGGCGATCCTCGCGCTCACGATGTTGCTGTTGTCGCCGCTGGTGACCGCTGCGAAGGCGTCGGCGCGCTCGATTCCCGCCTTGACGAGCGTGTCTCGGTCGAAGACCTCCCCGGTGAGCTTGAGCCCCTTGAGGTCGGTTCCGCCCTCGGCGAACACAGCCCGGCTGTGGTCGATCACCGAGACGGTGTGGCCTTCGTTCTCCAGCATGTGGGCGAGTGCCCTTGCCCACGCGGCCGAAGCCGCCGATCACAACGTGCATGAGCCGCCTCCACACGCGGTCGTTTCGGTGTCGCACCATGCTAGTACCCCGCCGGAGCCTTGCGCTACCTGGGCCCGGGGTCTCCCGTCCCCGTGCGGGTACGATGTGGGTAGGACACCAGCGGCATCGAGGGAGAGCATGCGAATCCACGTCATCCGGCACGTGCCGTTCGAGGGACCGGAGCTGATCGCCGAGTGGGCCGTCGCGCGCAAGCACGAGCTCACGGAGTCGTTCGCGCTCACCGAGGAGTACCCGCGCTTCGACGAGGTGGAGCTCGTCGTGGTGATGGGCGGGCCGATGGCCGCCGACGATCACGTGGCCAGCCCGTGGCTTGCCGCCGAGAAGCGCTACCTGAACCGTGCGGTCTCGCAGGGGGTCGCCATCCTCGGCGTGTGCCTGGGGGCGCAGATACTCGCCGAGGTCGCGGGCGGCCGAGTCTGCCGCAACAAGAAGCTCGAGGCGGGCTGGTTCCCGGTCGACTGCGACGCCGGAGGCCCGGACCGACCCGATCTTCTCGGCGTTCCCGGACGGGCTGGTCGTGGGGCACTGGCATGGCGACACGTTCGACCTTCCCTCGGACGCCCGGCCGATGCTGAGCAGCAAGGCGACGCCCAACCAGGCCTTCTCGCTCGCCGGTGGCCGCCTCGTCGGGCTGCAGTGCCATCTCGAGTGGACCCCACAGGCGCTCGCGAAGCTCGTGGAAGAGTGCGGGGAGGAGCTCGCTCGTGGGAGGGCGCTACGTTGCGTCGCCCGAGGCGATGCTCGGCGAGGCGCAAGAGCGGATCCCGGCGTGCCGCGACGCGCTCTTCGGCGGTGCTGGACTCGATCGAGAAGGTCGCAAGGCGAAGGTGATGGCGGCCATCGTAGAGGTGTCGGGCGTCACCAAGCGGTTCGGGGACGTGACCGCGGTCGATGGCGTGAGTCTCGATATCGCCGAGGGCGAGATCTTCGGGCTGCTCGGACCCAACGGCGCGGGCAAGACCACCACGATATCGATGATCTCGTGCCTTCTCGCTCCCGACGAGGGCGACATCCGCGTGGCGGGGCACTCGGTGATCGGAGGCTCGATCGGAGTACGCCGAGCGCTGGGGATCGTCCCGCAGGAGATCGCGCTCTACCCCACGCTCACCGCCGCCGAGAACCTCAGGTTCTGGGGCCGCATGTACGGGCTGTCCGGCAAGGCGCTCGACGAGGCGGTCGCCTACGGGCTTTCGATGGCCGGCCTCGAGGACAAGGCGAAGGTGCGCGTCGAGACCTTCTCGGGAGGCATGAAGCGGCGCATCAACATCGCCGCAGGCATCCTGCATCGGCCCACGGTCCTGCTGATGGACGAGCCAACAGTGGGCATCGACCCGCAGAGCCGCAACCACATCCTCGACACGGTGCGCGACCTCAACCGCGAGGGCATGACGGTCGTCTACACGAGCCACTACATGGAAGAGGTCGAGGCGCTGTGCGACCGCATCGCGATCGTCGACCACGGCCGCTGCATCGCGCTCGGCACGCTCGATGAGCTGCGTGCGCTCGTGGGCGACGAGGACCGCATCAGGATCCGCGTGGGCGATGACGCCGAAGCCGTCGCCGCAGCGGAGGCCGACGAGAGCGCAGCGGACGGTACGGAGCCGCTCGAACCGGTCGCAGACACCCGCAGAGGTGCTCGCCGCGCTCGAGGGAGTCCGCGCGCTCGACGGGGTGACGCAGGCCGAAGTCAGCGGCCCGTCGCTGGAGGTGCTGGCGCACGACGCCGCGGCGGTGCTGGGCGGCGTGGTCGAGGCGGTCACTCGCGCGGGCGCGCACGTGCGGGCCGTCGAGGTCGTCGAGCCGAACCTCGAGAGCGTGTTTCTGCACCTCACAGGCAGAGGGCTGCGCGACTGATGCTGCGTTCCTGGTACATCGCGCTCAAGGACGTGCTGGTGTGGACGAGGGATCCCGCCGCGCTCGGCATCTTGCTCGGCATGCCGCTCGTGCTCATCTTCATCCTCGGCTCGGCGTTGGGCGGAGTGGCCGATGGCGGCGGCTCCATCGACGTGGCGGTGGTGGATCTGTCCCGTGGCTCGGCCACGGCGGTCGGCTCGGCCAAGCCCCCCTCGGACGAGCTCGTCGACGCCCTGCTCGACTCCGAGCGCCTGGCCGACATGTTCGTCATCCAGCGCCTGCCGAGCGAGCGGATCGCCCGAGCGGAGCTGCGGGCCGGGCGCATCTCGGCCGCGCTCGTCGTTCCGGCGGGCTTCGACTCGGACGTCTCGAGCGGCCGAGCGGTGAATCTGGTGGTCCTGAAAGACCCCGCCAGCGAGATGGCCGCCGTCGATCTGGGAGACGGTCGTCACGTCGTTCGCCGCGCGCTTCTCGGCGGCCTCCGTGAGCGTGCAGACCGTGATGGAGACGGTGCAGCGCGGCAACCCCGCTGCGATGGCGACCGGGGGCGGCGCGCTCGTGGCCCAAGCGATCGAGGCGGTGACCGCCGAGGACGCGCTGGGCAACGTGGACGTGGTCGACGACGCGGCGACCGGTGTCGTGCATGTCACCGCCATCGACTACTACGGGCTGTCGATGGTCTCGATGTTCCTGATGTTCGGCGCGATGTTCGGCGCGTTCTCCACGATCAAGGAGAACCGCGAGCAGACGATGAACCGCATGCTGACGACCCCCTCGCCGAGGTGGGCGATCGTGGGCGGCAAGATGCTGTCGGTGTTCGCCTTGGGCATGGCGCAGTTCCTCGTGCTGTACCTGTTCACGCGATTCGTGTTCGGCGTGGAGTGGGGCGGAAACGTGCTCGCCACGTTCGTCGTCGCGGCAGCCGAGATGCTCGCGGTGACCGGCCTGGCGACGCTCATCGCGTCGTTCGCCCGCTCCGAGCGTGCCGCGGGCGGCATCGGCCCGTTCGTCATCCAGATCCAGGCCCTGATCGGCGGGGCCTTCTTCGCGATCGCGGTGCTGCCCGAGTGGGTGCAGCCGGTCCGCTACTTCTCGGTGATCGGCTGGACGATGGAGGCGTGGACGGCGATCCAGACCCGCAACGCGGGGCTGCTCGACGTCATCGGACCGGTCGCCGCGCTGTGTGCCATGTCGGCGGTGCTGTTCATGGTGGGCGTGTGGCGCATGGAGGGCTCGCGATGAGACGCGTGCTCGCCATGGCCGGCCTGAACCTGACGCAGATCTTCCGCGACCGCACCGAGCTGTTCGGCGTCATCGTCCTTCCGCTGATGCTCACGTGGGTGTTCGGAGCGGCCTTCGGCTCCGGCGGCGGCGGCCGTGCACTCGGCGTGCCCGTCGCCGATCTGGACCGCACGGTGTACTCGGCGCGGATCTTCGCTGCCATCGACGAGCCCGACTCGTCCGACGCGCTGCGCGTGAGCGAGGCCTCGGCGCGCAAGCTGGTGGCCGACGGGCAGGCGCCGGTGGCCGTCGTGATCCCGCAGGGCTTCGGCGAAGCGTATCGAGGACGACGAGACGGCGCGGGTCTACGTGATCCGCGACCCCTCCTCGGCGTCGGGGCAGACCGTCGTGCAGGTGGTCGAGGGTGCGGCCACCCGGGTCGCGGCCGACGCGGAGGCCGCCCGGGTCGCCGCTGGCGCCTCTGCGGGGGAGCGAGGAGTTCGAGCAGCATCTTCGTCTACGCGGACGGGCTGTGGAGCCCCGACCCGCCGGTGGGCGTCGAGTCGCGCGTGGTGTTGGCGAGCGCGGCGCGCGCGAACGAGCTCGAGGCGCCGGCCAACACCCAGTACTCGCTGGGATTCACCGTCTTCTTCGTGACGATGGTCGCGCTCGGAAGCGCCGGCGGCATCCTCGAGGAGCGAGAGATCGGGACGCTGCGGCGTCTGCTCGCGGCGCCGCTGCGGCGCAGCCAGATCCTGCTGGGCAAGTCACTCGGCGTCGCCTTGGTCGCGAGCTTCGAAGCGGCGTTGCTGGTGGGCTTCGGCGCGCTTGTCTTCGGCGTGCCGTGGGGGACCGACCCGCTCCCGGTCGCCTTGCTGCTGTTCTCGCTCGTGCTCGCGTCGACAGGGCTCGGCATCATGATCTCGGCCCTGGTTCGGACGCGCAGCCAGATGTCCGCGCTCACGCCCGATCGTCTCGACCGCGCTGGCGATGCTCGGCGGCTGCTACTGGCCGATCGAGATCGCGAGTCCGTTCATGCAGCAGCTGGCGCGACTCACCCCAACGGGATGGGCGATGATCGGCCTCAAGGACGTGGTCGCGCGCGGCCTTGGCCTGCAGGCCGCGCTGCTGCCGAGCGCCGTGCTGCTCGGGATCGCGGGCCTTACGCTGGCGATCGGGATACCGCGGCTCAAGCTCGAGTAGGCACTCATCGGACTTCGGATACCGAGGGCCGCTCTCATCGACTACCATCAGGCGCATGACTTCCGAGAAGGTAGCGCCCTCCACCTGGCTCGCCATCGGCATCGCCCTGCTGCTGTGGGCGTCGGCGTTTCCCGGCATCCGCGCCGCACTCGCCCCGGCGGGCGGCGCCCCGGGTCCCGACGGCTACGGTCCCGCCACGCTCGCGCTGCTGCGCTTCGGCACCGCGTCGCTCGTGCTGGCCGTCTACGCCGTGTTCGCCAAGGTCCGCGTGCCGCGCAAGGAGGATCTGCCGCGCATCGTGCTTGCCGGGTTGCTGGGCATCACGATCTACCACATCTGCCTCAACATCGGCGAGCGCACCGTCGAGTCCGGCGCAGCGGCGCTGCTCATCTCGCTTTCGCCGATCATCACCGCGCTGCTGTCCGCCGTCTTCTTGGGCGAGCGTCTGCGGCCGTGGGGCTGGGTAGGCATCGCCATCTCGTTCGCGGGCGCGGCGGTCGTGGCGCTCGGCACGAGCGAGGGGGGCCTGACGCTCGACCTGGGCGCGCTGTTCATCCTGACGGCGACGGTGTCGACCTCGCTGTACTTCCTGGTGAGCAAGCCGGGCCTGGCGAAGTACTCGGCCACCGAGTTCACCTCGTACGCCATCTGGGCGGGCACGATCCCGATGCTCGTCTTCGCGCCCGTCGCTTCTCGCACAGATGCAGACCGCGCCTGTCTCGGCGACGGTCTCAGGCGTCTACCTGGGCATCTTCCCGGGCGCCATCGCCTACGTGCTGTGGGGGTACGGGCTCTCCAAGATGTCGGCGAGCCGCGTCTCGGCGTTCCTCTACCTGCAGCCGGCCAACGCAGCGATCATCGCGTGGTTCTGGCTGGGCGAAGTGCCGAGTGTCGCAGTGATCGTCGGCGGCATCACGGCGATCGCCGGTGTCGTGGTGGTGAACACGCTCGGGCAGGTCAAGGTGACCGATGAAGCGATCGAGCTCGCCGAGGAGGGCGCGCATGGCTGAGCCGGTGATCGAGCGGGTGGCCGACCACGATGCCGAGAGCCTCGAGCTGGTGCGGGAGCTCTTCCGCGAGTATCACGAGTGGCTCGGCGAGGTGGTCTGCTCGGTGCGCCTTGCCGAGGAGATCGCGAACCTTCCCGGACCCTACGCGGCGCCATCAGGCGCGCTGTACCTGGCGCGGCTCGCCGACGGAGGCGCGCCGGTCGGGTGCATCGGCGTGAGGCCGCACCACGGCTCGGCGTGCGAGATCAAGCGGCTCTACGTGCGGGCTCAGGCGCGCGGCACGGGGTTGGGCGGAACGCTCATCCGCACCGCGATCGAGACCGCCCGGGAGCTGGGATACGCCGAGGCGCTCGTGACGACCCTGCCCGACACGATGCCGGTCGCTGCCGCGATGTACGAGCGGCTGGGGTTCTCGGAGACAGAACCGTTCCTCGACATGAGCTACGTGGACGGCAGCGTGCGCATGACGTATCTCCGCCTGGCGCTGTAGGGACCGTGCGGCGCGCCCGCGCCACTACCTGATCGAGAAGCCGCCAAGCCCCTCGGGCTCCTCGTCGACCGCTTGCAGCGAGGTCACGACCGCGCGTTCGGGCCCGCTGCGGCACCACGCGACCGCGCTCGCCACCGTCTCGGACGAGCCCTCGAAGACCGCCTCGACATCGCCGGATGGGCAGGTTGCGCACCCAGCCCGCGACTCCAAGCTGCTCGGCCATCCGTCGAGTGCTCTCGCGAAACCACACGCCCTGAACGCGGCCTTGGACCACCACTCGTATCCGGACCGTTTCCACGGCGCTCCTTATGCCAAGCCGACCTGCGGGTATAGTAGGAGCGTTCCCGAATCAGGAGCCTTTCGTATGCCCATCGTTCGGATCGACATCCAGTCCGGCAAGACCACCGAGTACAAGCGACAGATCCTTCACGGCGTGCGAGACGCGATCGTGAGCGAGCTGGGTGTGCCCGGCGAACGAGTCATGCAGCGGGTGGTCGAGACTGCCCGAGAAGACATCGACGCGAGTGAGGCCCGGTCCGACCGGCTCACGATCATCGAGATCACGATGCTGCCGCGCGGCAAGGAGCTCAAAGAGGCGCTCTTCCGAGCCATCGCGAGCCGGCTCGGCATCGAGCCCGGAATCACTCAGCACGACTTGGTCGTGCTCGTGAACGACCCCGCCGCCGAGTGCTTCTTCCTCAACGGACGCATGCTGTGTGACGGACCGGACGATGCAGGACACGCAGCCCACCGAGGCGCAGCCGCGCGGAGGCTGCCCCGGACGAGGACTGTCCGCCGAGCCACCTGAGGACGAGGATGCGAACGGAGCCGGCACCCCAGGTGGAGCTCGACCAATGACCGAGGTGGCCGCGAAGCCGCCCGCAGAGCTCGAACACCGACAAGGTGCGGGCGTACAGCCTCGGCGAGGAGATCGCGAACAGCGTCATCCACGGCCTGGGCATCGGCCTGTCGGTGGCCGCGCTGGTGATCCTCGTCGCCTTCGCGGCACTCTCAGCGCGATCCCTACAAGCTCGCTTCGGCGATCGTGTACGGCATCGCCCTGGTGCTCGAGTACACGGCGTCGACGCTGTACCACAGCTTCCCCCAGCCCAGGGTCAAGCACCTGTTCAAGATCTTCGACCACTGCGGGATCTACCTGCTCATCGCAGGCACCTACACGCCGTTCTGCCTCGTCACGCTGCGCGAGGTGCCGATTCCGTGGCTGGCAGACGGCGTGTCGGTCGGCTGGCTGATGTTCGGCGTGATCTGGGGACTCGCAGTCGCGGGAATAGCAGCCGAGGCCTTCTGGCCCTATCGGCCCCGCTGGCTGTCGGCGGCGGTCTACCTGGGCATGGGCTGGATGGTCGTGTGGTCGATCGGGCCGCTCACAGCCAAGCTGGACCCTGCGGGCATCTGGCTACTCGTCGCCGGCGGTCTCGCCTACACGGTGGGGACGGTCTTCTACGTCATGAAGAAGGTCAAGTACATGCACGCCGTGTGGCACGTGTTCGTGCTCGCGGGCAGCGTGTGTCACTTCTTGGCCGTCCTGATCTACGTCATCATCAAGGGGTAGACGAGGTCGAGCCGGACTCATCGGCAGGCTTGTCCTTCGCTCCGGGCAGCGTCGCGTCGTTCTCGTAGCCACGGCTCTCCCAGTAGCCCTTGAAGTCCGTGTCGTTGCTGACCTCGATCTCGGTGACCCACTTCGCCCACTTGTAGCCCCACTGGTCCTCGGCGACCACTTGGAACGGGAAGCCCGCGCTCCTTGGGCAGATCGATGCCGTTCATCTTGTAGGCGAAGAGCAGGTTCTGGCCGACGACCTTCTCGAGTGGCAGCGAGGTCGAGTAGCCGTCGTAGCATCGGAAGATCACGGTCTTCGCGTCTGGGTCGTAGCCCGCCTGCTCGAGCAGGTCGGCGAGGCGCACGCCCTCCCACAGGATGTCGACGCTCCAGCCCTCGACGCAGTTGAGCGTCACGACCTTCTTGTACGACTGGCGGTCGATGACCTCGTCGTAGGTGAGCGTGAGAGGCGTGTCGACCTCACCGGTGACCTTGAGGGTGTAGCCGTCGAGGTCGACGTCTTGCGGTCCCTTGATCGAGTTCTCGCGAAAGTCGGCCACCGAGTCGAGGCGCTTGCCCTGGTACTCGTTGATCTCGGCGCTCTTCAGGTCGATCGGCTGGTCGGTCTTGGCGTCGGTGGGAGGGCCGGCGAGAAGCCCGCAGCCGGTCAGGGCCAGCGTCGCGATCGCCAGAGCAGCCATCGACGTACAATCGCGTGATGCCCATGCAGTACTCGTTTCTCGGGGCGCGGGCGCGTCTCGGCGGCACGGGTGCCGTAAGGGGTATGTTCCCGACGAACGACGGTTCGAGGAGCGTGACATTGGCGGGCGGGTTCACAACACGGGTCGAGAGCATCGAGCGCTGCGGCGCCGATGTCGTGCTGATGCGTCTCGCGCGCCCGGAGGAGTACGCGTCCAAGGCCGGTCAGTGGTTCCGGCTCACTCTGGATACCGCCGAGGGCGCGGAGACGAAGACGTTCACCAACGCTGCGGCGCCGTCGGACGGCTGGCTCGAGATCGCGACGCGCATCTCAGGCTCGGCGTTCAAGGCCCGCCTGGAGCGGCTCGTGCGCAGGCGACGAGGTCGAGATCGCAGGTCCGGGCGGAAGGCTCTCCCTGGCCCCCGACGCACGCCGGGTGGCGTTTCTGGTGGGTGGCGTGGGGATCACGCCGGCGAGGAGCATCCTGCGCGATGCCGCGCGGCAGCGGGCGCAGCTTCGATGACGCGCTCGTGGTGTACGGCAGCCGAGACGCCACCTGCATCCCGTACCTCGAGGAACTGCTCGCGATGTCCTCGACAGGGGTTCGCGTGGTGACCGTCCTCGAGCATCCGGACGCCGACTGGCACGGCGAGCGGGGCTTCGTCACCGCCGCGCTCGTGGATCGCCACGGCGACATCTGCGATGGGCGGCCGGTGTTCGTGTCCGGGCCGCCGCCGATGGTCGAGGCCATGCAGTCGGTGCTCGACGAGCTGGGGGTTGAGACAGGGCAGCGAAGGATCGAGTGGTTTGGCGCCCCCACGCGTGGCGGTCTCGGGTAGAGTGGATACAAACAGTACGGGGGAGTCCGGCCTTTGACCGGATTGCTGACGGAGGGAGCAAGCGATGGAGTTGCTGGCCAAGACGTGCAACACCGAGACGATGAACGCCCAGCGGATTCTGGCACGCTCGTTCGTGCTCATCGGCGGGCTGTTCTGGGTGTTCATGTCGTGGGGTGCCGCCTGGGCGTACCAGGGCGCTCCGCTGACCGTCGCGCTCGGCGGCGCCCTGATCTACGCCGCAATCATCGCGGTGATCTTCATCATCGGGCTGTTCTACGAGAACCTGACCGCTCTGGTCCTGGTGGTCGGAGCGGTAGGCCTCGTGGTCTACGGCATCATCGGCGGGTGGGAGACCGGCGTGTGGGCGACCGTCTTCTTCTTCTTCATCCTGCCGATGCTCATCGCCGCGCTTCTGTACTTCCTTGCTGCGCGGATGCAGAAGATCTGCGAGATGAAGGCCTAGCTCCTCGACCGGACCCTAGAGCTTCTCGGCGACGTCCACCTGCAGTGACTGCGGGTGGATGACTTCGACTATGCGAATGTCGCTTGCCGCCAAGTCGACCTCGTCGGGCGAGTGGAGCTCGGCTCCGCATTCGTCGTAGGCCAGCCGCACCACAGGAGCGAGGGGGTCTTCGCCCGGGCGGCAGACGACGCCGACGGAGTGATCCGACAGGCGCACCAGACATCCAACCGGGAAGACGCCGAGCGCTGAAGCGAAGAGGCGCACGAAGAACGGATCGAGCAACGTGCCGCCCTCCCGAAGGACCTGCACCACCGCTTTGTCCGGCGTCAGGGGCTTGAACTCGCCGTCGAGGACGGGGCTCGTGAGGTTCTCGTAGCGGTCGGCGATCGCGACCATGCGGCTGTACGGATGCGGGTGGTAGCCGTCCGTACGCTCCGGCCAGCCTGAGCCGTCCGCGTGCATGTGGTGCTCGTATGCGACGAGCATGGGCGCCGGATCCTCGAGCGCGACGCGCTGCAAGATCTCCGCTCCGACGCGCGGGTGCATCTGCCGCATCGGCTCGGCCTGCATCATGTCGCCGCGGTCGAACGCGGACTTGCCCACGTCGTGCAGAAGCGCCGACATACCCAGTGACTGCAGGCCCTCTTCGGGCAGGCCGAGGCGCTGTCCCAAAGCGAGCGCGTAGATCATGACGTTGAGCGAGTGGAAGAGGTCGCGCTCGCCCGAGCCGCTGATCGTCGCGAGCCCCAGTACGGCCGGC
Organism: uncultured Actinomycetes bacterium; assembly: GCA_963726325.1. Taxonomy (GTDB): domain Bacteria; phylum Actinomycetota; class Coriobacteriia; order Anaerosomatales; family PHET01; genus CAVPCY01. The sequence goes on from CAVSCA010000011.1 coordinate 32,143, forward strand.
GGGTCGTTGAGAAGCCGCTGCATGACCGAGCCGACCAGCGCGCCGGTCTCACCGATGTCGCCGCCGCCGGCAGCGAGACGCTGCTGCACGCGCCGAAGCGCCGCGAGCGCCCGCTGGTACATCATGCGGTCGGCCTGGCGCTGGCGGTCCTTCTCGGCGCTCTCCTCGTCGTCTTTCGAGAGCAACGCCACGTTGATCGCCGTGACGCCGCGCGCCCCCAGCTCCTCCTCGACGTCGAGGCTGGGCGTGGGGCGCAGCGAGAGCACCTCCACCAGACCCAGAGCGTCCTGCATCGTGGCTCCGGGGTGGAAGGTGAGCGACTCGATGTTCCGTGCCTCGAACGCTTCGGCGAGTGTCTCGGCGTTGCGAGCATCCGCGGGTACGGCGGTGCTGTTCGAGTAGAGACGCCCCTCGTAGCAGTTGAGAGCGAGCGGGCCCAACGCTGTGGCCTGCGCTATCGCGTCGACCAGCGCGTCGAGCGCTGCGCCGTACTCCGGGTGGGTGGGAGGGTACAGCTGAACCGCGCGCCGGGCGCTGATCACAGTGCTGACGATCGCCTCTGCGCTGCTCATGCTGTACGGGCCGTCCCTGCTCGAAGCTTCTGGGTCTTGGCCACCAGCTCCTGTACCTCACCGAAGTGCCCGCGCTTTATCAGCGCGCGCCGACCGGCGATCCTGGCAAGTGCCATGTCCGCCTCGGGGCCGGGCAGATGCGTGAGCGCGACAATCATCTCACGAGCGACAGCGTAGTCCGCCGTATCGAGGTCGAGTTCTCCGAGACGCTCCGAGATCGCCGCGGCCGCCTCGGTCGTGCCCGAGCGAGCGAGCGTCCGGGTGGCCGCGATCGCGACCTCCGCCGAGGGATCGGCGAGCGCGCGGGCGCACAGCTGCATGGCACGCGGGCCGCCGTTGCTCGATGCGCCCATCACGACTTCTCGGCGAGACTGCGGGTCGGTGCGCGCCATCATCGCATCGACGGTGGCCACCGAGCGCGCGTCGCTCTCGGAGAGCAGCCGAGCCGCGAGCGGCGCGAGCTCGTGCCACTCGGCGTTGGGGGCGATGTCGTTGAGCACGTCGATCGTCTGCCGACCGACGAGCTGCTCGGCGACGCGCAGGCCGTCGGACTTCAGCGCCAGCGACTGCGAGACGAGCAAGCGAGGCCCGGCTGGGCCGGCGTTGCGCATGAACGCGCGCGCCGCATCGGCCAGCGACGGGTCGTTCGCGACCGCGGCGACGAGTGCCGCCATCGTTGCGGGACCCACGGCCTTCGCGCGCACCTGCGAGATGCGGCCGGTGAGCTCGGGCCACGGGCTCGACTGCGCGTGCTCGCGCTCGGACAGCTCGGCCAGGATGCGGGCCGCGAGCTCCAGGTCGCCTTGGGCGATCAGGCCGGGCACCATGGCCGCCAGGCTCTCGATGGTGCGGCAGAACAGCTCGAAGTCCTCCTGCTGGTCGAGCAGCGAGATCATGGTGCGTACGCCGATCGCGGAGATGGCCTTCTGCGAGCCGATGACCGCGGTGCGTGCCTTCTCGACGGTCTCCTCGGGCAACGTCGCAACGTCGGCGACGGCGCGGTACGAGCGGTCGAGGTCCACCAGCGCCGGCTCGGGCAGCGCCGAGTCACGAACGTCGAGCATGTGGCCGAGGAACGAGGCTTCGTCCGAGGTTCGGCCGGCGTTGGGCAGCATCGCCTGGACCTCGGCGCGCACCTCGGCGGTGACGCGCTCGAGCGGCAGCCGGGTCAGAGCATGCGAAAGCGAGAGCATGTTCTTGCCGAAGATCCCGCCCAGCACTGAGCCGGCGATCTCAGAAGGGGCCAGCAGGCCGAACATCTCGGCTGCGAAATCGCGTACGGGCCCCGCCTCCAGCGACAGCGCCATAAGCCCGTCGCGTGCGTCCG